>NZ_QTXO01000002.1:0-531649 GCF_003461685.1 Clostridium sp. AF12-41
CCGCCAGATTTCAGATGCTCTGGTAACTTAGTTACCGAGTAGTTCACTTCCATATTCAGTTTTATTCTACAAATCCGACAGTGAAATTCGGTCGTATGCGCCATTTTTCTTATCTTCCGGATGTGGTTCCAGTCCGATAATTGTAATATCTTTCTGATCTGGTCCATAAACCCAGTACATTCTCATTGCGCCACTGGTTTTATTTTCCAGATAAGACTGCCACACTTTCATTCCATAACGTCTGGACAATGGCTCTATTTCATGGGTTTGAAGACTCGGATAACCCGGATCAGCCGACAACAGCTTTAAAGCCTTTCCCCATTTTTTATACAACTGTTCTTCCTTCTTTTTTATATTACCGGAACGATATTTCTCCTGCAGATCTAACCAAAGTTCCTGCATTTCAGGAATTCCCATTCGTATATTAAAATTCATCTCTTATTCCTTTTAAAAATCTGACAGGTCAATAGCCGGGGAAACATCGCCTCTCTTAAAGTTACTTACTGCACGATCCATATCTGCCAGAGTTCTGGCTGAAATGCTCTCTGGCACTGCCAGTTCCCGAGGTTCCAGAATAATGCAGCCATTTCCGTATTCTTTTACATTGTAATACTGATAAGCAGCTCCTCTGAGCGTAATTCTTTTTTTGTTATCCAGATGGGCAACATAATCTTTCATCGCTTCCATTACCAACACCTCCTACGCAAGCATTTGTGTGGGAAATCCCACCTCTTATTATTATAATACGCTTTTCTATATTATCTGTCAATCTACTTTTACTTACTCCTGATACTTGAAAGTATTCATGCACCGGCAGACGGCAGGTGGCAGATAGGGTATCTATAAAAATCTGTATTTGCTTCGATGACTCTGCCACCCATCGGAAACCTTCTTCGTCTCCCAGTTTTCGAAACACCGGACGCACTTCATTTGCCCGATTCATATCCACATCTGCTCCAATAAAGGCCTGTACCGGATCAATAATTACAAGCCTCACATGATTCTGCCTGACTGCCTTTTCAATTCGATCATCAGACAAAGTCAATGCTTCTTCCTTGTGATTGGTTTATAATTTTTATCCATGATGTTTTCCTCCAAAATTAGATTTACTGTTTTACAGAAGTTGACTGCCGGGATATATTTTTTAGTACGAAAAAAAGCACCTCTCAGATTAACTCTAAGAAGTGCTCTTGTTGTCAAATTGTTGTCAACTGTGGTCTGACATCATAGTTTTAGAGATTTTATATTTAATTTTAGTACAGCTTTGCACCTGCCGGAATATGGTCATCAACCATCAGAAGATGGAGCTTTTCTTCGCCTTCTTCTTCGTGGATAGCACTGAGGAGCATACCGCAAGAGTCAATGCCCATCATGGCTCTCGGTGGAAGATTTGTGATAGCAATAAGAGTCTTTCCAACCAGTTCTTCCGGCTCATAAAAGCTATGAATACCGCTTAAAATGGTTCTGTCTGTGCCTGTTCCGTCATCAAGAGTAAACTGTAACAGTTTCTTTGACTTCGGTACTGCAACGCACTCTTTAACCTTTACTGCACGGAAATCTGACTTGCTGAATGTATCAAAATCAACCATTTCTTCAAACAATGGCTCGACTTTTACCTTAGAAAAATCAATCTTTTCAACCGGTTTTTCAGACTCCGCCGGAGCTGCTTCGGAAGTCTTGGAAGCTTTCTTATCAGCGTCCAGTGACTTCATCGTTGGGAATATAACCGAAGCTAATCCACCACAGTCCAAATAAGTTGATAAACGCTTTTTTACACGATTTTCATTATATATCGCCAGTCCATATTTGTCCACCAAAATCCAACAAACTAATGTCATTTTGATGTATTCTGACTTTTTTGATGTCAGGTTTGTCTTGGAAATCGTCCCCTTGCAAGGACTTCTTCCTAAAATATATCACTATTATTTTCCAGAGCTTTAATTGCTTCCTTTTTCTTCACATCTGTTGCTTCCGCATAAATATCCATCGTTGTTTCAATATTTGCATGACCCATAATACTTTGAATCACTTTCAGATTTCTTTCATTTTCACAAAATCTGGTGCAAAATGTGTGTCGGATATGATGACACGAAAAATGAGGAATCAATACCGGGCGTCTGCTCTCCCGTTTTGCCTTAATAATTTCTTCGGCATTGTAGGCTTCGTAAATTCTTTTGATTGCACTGTTGATTACGCTGGGTTTATGGATAATTCCGTCTTTATTGCAAAAGATAAACCCACTCATACCATCAACCACTTGCACATTAAAACCGGTTTCTTTCTGTGCTTCGTATTCATCCTTAAATGCCTGTTCTACAGCCTGCATCATCGGAATAGTACGAATCCCGGCTTCTGTCTTTGGCGAAGAAATATGAAATTCACTCTTTCCATTCTCCATTACTCGATAGATAGCCGCATGGTTTATACTAATGGTTTTATTCTCATAATCCAAATCTTCCCAACGCAGCCCTATCATTTCTCCTATGCGACATCCCGTTCCAAAAAGTGCTGTAAACAGTGGCAACCAATGGCAATACACAGGACTGTTCGATACATAATTCAAAAATGCTCTCTGCTGTTCCAATGTAAGTGCGTGTCTTATGCCCTTATTCTTTCCATTCGCCTTTTTGATTTCTGCCATTACACCGCTTGCCGGATTATTGCGTATCACATTGTCCCTAACTGCCATCTGAAAGGTTGGGTGCAGAATCGTATGAATATTATCCAATGTATTCGCCTGTAACCCCAATATGTTCATCAACGAACAATAAAAGAATTTCACATCAGAATACTTTATATCATTGATGATTCTTTTTCCAAAAGTATCTCTGACAAAACGGTTATACATATACTTATAATTTACCCGTGTGTGTTCTTTCAAATCATACTTCGTTGAAATATACCTGTCAAATGCATAGTTCAAAGTTGTCTTTCCACTGCAATAGCTTTCAAGACCGTCCAACTGATTGCGAACAAGTTCTTTTTCCTTTTCCCTTAACTCCAACAGATCATTTGAATAAACGACCCGCCTTTTACCTGTCGAATCGGTGTACTGGTAGATATACCTTCCGTCGTTTTTCCTCTGACTTTCGCCTTTCCTTAATACTCTGCCTTTTGAATCTTTTCTCGACATTGACATTATGTACCACCTTCCTCTCAATATAAGAAAGAGGTCACAAATGCCATTACTCATTCTCGGTATTATCCTGCTCTTGCAGCTTTCTAAATCCTTGAACAAGCGTCTGTGTTATGGTCAGATCATGAGAGCTGGCATACTCTGTTATATCTGTATGCTCATCTTTTGTAAGACGGATGAATACACCTTCACTTCTCGGATTTTCTAACTTAGGTCTACCCATTCTTGCCATCCGTCAACACCTGCCTTTCATAACCTGACTTCATTTTACTACTTGTATATCAAAAAGTCAAATACTTTTTGATATACAATAATTCGTTTTCCTCTTTCTTATCATGTCTACGCCCGAAAAGATTCCAAATACTCCTCAAAAATCTTCACGTTTACCAATGTGATACGGTTAATTTTATAAACAGCACGAGCATCCTGTGCCAATTTCATAAAGCTGTGTTTACTCATAGAATACCTCTCCGCACCCTCGTCATACCTTATAAAATTTTTTGTGTTCACTTTTGCCTGCATTCTTCCACCTACCTTTTCAAAGTGTGTTCTTTTTCTCTTGCTATGGTTATGGCATATCTGCCAATAAAAACATACTTAACAAACAAA
The DNA here is from genome assembly GCF_003461685.1 of Clostridium sp. AF12-41. Classification (NCBI taxonomy): domain Bacteria; kingdom Bacillati; phylum Bacillota; class Clostridia; order Eubacteriales; family Clostridiaceae; genus Clostridium; species Clostridium sp. AF12-41. Next base: position 3,746 of record NZ_QTXO01000002.1, read on the forward strand.
TATGCTTTTATTGGAAGATATTAAAAAATCCGTACAGGTGGCAGCTCATTACACTACCCACATCGGTATCGCACCGTCATCTTATCTGACCGGACTAAGCCGGAAGTATCATTATCAAAAATATGTATCAACGCCTCCGTGTAACTGCTACACATTTATGCCGGATATTTCTCGCTCCACACCTTAACTTCAATATCTGCTTTCAATATTCCTTCGTATCCACCTCTGCCAAAGGCAAAAGCAGGTGTCTTATGGCGTATCCTCAAAGCGGCTCCACATATTCCACACGTCCTGTACGCATTGGTTTATGAAATTGTCAAGGTACAATCGCAGACATCGTCTGCATTTTGGATAAAATCAAAGCTGAAATTGTCAGCCTAAAAAGCACATAAGCACACTTCCGTCTGCTATGAACGGTTCTGTAAAAATTATGTGCTTTATCAGAATGACAAGATCAAAGTTGTAATTTATCCGGTCCATATTTTCTTAGGACTTGAAATAAAACTTTTTTATGTATGCCCTCCGTCCAATCATATAATTCATGCAAGGCAACTACTTCCATAGGTGTCAGCGAATTGGCATAAGGCTTGTAATCCTCTCTTATAAAAATTCCTCCGTTCTCTCCCTGTTTTGTATAAATCGGATAAACCGGAGTTAAAGCCTGAATATCATACTGTATCGTGCGAATGGAAACGCCAAATTCCTGTGCCAATTCATTCGCTGTTGTATGTCGTCTGATAATAAGAATATTGATTATTTCCGTTCTACGATGTACGGTATTCATGCTTCACCCCCTCTCTTCTGGTTTTCCAATTCTAATTTTAAATGCAGAATATGCAGTATCTTTGCTTATTCCCCTAAATTTCTCTGTAAATCTTTTATCTCTCTCCAGCCATTGACTTTCCCTTTTCCCATTGATAAAATCATTATGGATAGAATCAAAAATCATAAAAAGTCACACAAACTGCTATGGAGTTTTTACGGGCAATCAATGCCCTTATGAACCGTGGCAGTTTTTTTATTGCTTCTGCCCAACTGCAAAGTCGAATTATCAACGCTATCCATAACAAGGGCGGTAACACCCTACTGTGTTGCAAACCGCTCGCCTATACTCACGCAACACGCAAATTCCCTACGGGTAATTTGCAGAAGAATAGCAAGCACTGCCTGTGTTCCCTCACAGGCACCATTTCCGCAAGTTTCTACCAAGCGAAAACTTGCAGAAATTGGCTTGCATGGGGCATATCCCCCTGTCCCCCTAAAAGCAAAAAACAACCGCCGGCTACGGCATATTTGAAAATCTTTTATATAAATAAGGAAAGGACTGATACTGCAATGGCAAACCGAGAAAGACAAAATGAACTTAAAATCTATCTCAGCGATGACGAGCAATACATCTTAGATCAGAAATGGAAAGCCTCCGGCATGAAGAGCAAATCCGCATTTATTCGGCATCTGATTTTGTATGGCTATGTCTACGATGTAAACTACGAACACCTGCGGGAATACAACACCACGCTCGCCCGTATCGGCAATAATCTGAACCAGATTGCCAAGCGGATGAATGCTACTGGCAATGTCTATAAAGCCGATGTAAACGAAGTAAAGGAGCTGATGAAACAGGTATGGCAATCACAAAAATCCATGCTATCCAGGCAACCGTCCATAAGGCAGTAAACTATATCTGTAATTCCCAAAAAACAGATGAAAGTATTCTCATTTCTTCCTTCGGATGCAGTCCTGAAACCGCTGCCTTTGACTTCAAATTTGCTCTGTCAAAAACAAATCAGGCAGACCCCAACAAAGCCTTTCATCTGATACAGGCTTTCGCTCCGGGAGAGGTATCTTATAAGGAAGCACATCAGATCGGTGTGGAGCTTGCCGACAAGCTGTTAGAGGGGAAATTTTCTTATATCGTTTCCACTCATATTGATAAAGGTCACGTTCACAACCACATCATTTTCTGTGCCGCAGATAATGTGAATCACGAAAAATATCATGACTGTAAACAGACCTACTACCACATTCGCCGCCTGAATGATGAGCTGTGTTCCAAGCATCAGTTATCCGTCATTTCTCCCACAAACCAGCGTGGTAAAAGTTATAAAGAATGGACATCCGGCAGAAATGGCACCTCGTGGAAAATCAAGCTCAAGCTAGACATTGATGAAGCAATTCAAAACGCTGATACATATGAACAGTGCATGGAGCTGATACGGGCAAAAGGTTATGAAATCAAAGGCGAAACCATTGGAGAAAACGCCTTAAAGTACATTTCCTTCCGCCCCCTTGACCGGGAGCATTTTGTCCGTGGCAGCTTAAAGTCTTTGGGGGCAGAATACACCAAAGAACGGATTAAGGAACGGGTAGAAACAAAGGCTTTAGCACAGACACAAAAACGTGTCCCATTCCCTGCCCGAAAGAAACCTCTTATCAAGGATTATTCTTCCCGAACGCTCATTGACACCTCGGAAGAAAAGTTCACGCAAAGCCCCGGTCTGCAGCATTGGGCAGCGATTGAAAATCTCAAAATCGCTGCCAGCAGTTACAGTAAAGCAGGTTCTATCATCGAGCTTGAAAAACAGATTGAAAGTAAGTCTGTTCTTGCAAAAACCGCACGGAACAGTCTTGTGGAAACAGAACGTCAGCTAAAGGATTTAGGACAGATATTGAAATACGCTGAACAATATCAGAGCAATCATATCTATCACATCCGTTACCAGAAATCGAAAGACCCTGACGCTTATCTCCGCCACCATGAAACAGAACTCCTGCTCCATGACGGTGCAGAAAATATGCTGAAACGCTTTGGAATCAGCTTAAAACATTTTGATATTGATAAGTTTCGTAATGATTACAATGCTCTGTATGCCAAGAAAGAAGCCTTGCAGAAAACCTATAAATCTGCTGAAAAAGACATACAGGCTCTCAACCGAAAACTGGATAATCTGAACCAGTATCTTGACCGGACTCCGGGACAGGAACAGACCTTAAACCGCAAGCTGGAAAAGGACTCCACCATGCTCTGATTTCCCCATTAAAAAAGGTGTACCGCATTGAAGTTTTTTACTTCTTTGCGATACACCTTGATATGTGTAGTAAGCCTCTGCCACAATTCTACTCAATATTCTTTTCTTGTGTATTTTTCTACATTTCCCATTCATGTATTGTGCTCCATATTTATAGTGTATTTTGTTGTAATTCACGCAGGATAATATGTAATGTAAACTACTATCGAGGTGAATTATAATGCAGGATAATATGAAACAGGCTCTTGCCATCGCAGTGCGTGAAGCCCGCACAGAACTCGGACTTTCACAGGAAAAATTGGCTGAAACTCTCAATCTGGATACACGCACTATACTTAATATTGAAGCCGGACGTGGTAATCCAAAATTTGAAAAGTTGCATCCTTTAATTACATATTTGAAGATACCAGCCAATAAGATTTTCTATCCAGCCAGCACAAACCAACAACCAAATCTCCAGAAGCTCCTAACCCTACTGAATGACTGCACGGAACAGGAAGCTGCTGATTTATTACCTATGGTTCGTTACCTGCTTGATTTGCTGCGTAAGCAAGACCATCCAACTCTGTAAGAAAACCAATAGACTCCTTGTGAATCTATTGGTTTTCTTATTTTCAAAGCACTTTATTTACAATTTCAATCATCCTGATTCCACTCCTTTTTTAATTCTTACTTATGTAATATTTTAATTATTACATAAGTAAGATTTCAAGTCAATCTATTTTCTCTTAAATTGACAACTACACAAATAACATCTATAATATTTTTATTACAGCCGTAAGATTTAAGGAGGGATTTGAAATGAGCGATTTACCACAGATTTCTGAAGCTGAATTTGAAGTTATGAAAATCGTATGGAAACATGCGCCGATCAGCACCAATGAAATAACTGATAAATTATTACAGACTACGAGCTGGAGTCCAAAAACAATACAAACTCTAATTAAACGTCTAGTGAACAAGGGCGTTCTGACTTATGAAAAACAAAGTCGGGTGTTTGTTTACACTCCAGTTGTGAAAGAAAGTGAATACATCGGTCAGGAAAGTAACTCTTTTCTAGAACGATACTACGATGGGGACATCACTGCCATGCTGTCTGCATATATAGAAAATGACAGACTGTCCGAAACGGAAATAGACACTCTCCGCTCTCTTCTTTCCAAGAGGTCAAAAAAAGGAGGTAATTAACATGGCTGATTTTATGATACGCTTTTTAATATGCAATGTATTTATCAGCGGTATCATCGGAATTCTTTTGATAGCCAAGCGGATATTCAAAGGCAACCTATCCAGCCGGATGCAGTATAATCTGTGGTTCCTGCTACTTGGATTGTTGGTAGTTCCTTTTATACCGTTCCGTTTCATTGGGTTTCCGCAAATCCTCTCGTGGCTCAGTAGCCTGAAAAGTTCTCCTACTTCTGGCACCAGAACCGCCATAGGAGAAGCTGTTGGGATCAATCCAGCCGGAAATGCAGACTGGATGAATGACTTTGCCCTTTCGGTAAATAGTGAGACTCCATCCAGCATCGGATACATACTATTTGGAATATGGCTTGTAGGCATCCTTGCAATGATTATATTGATAATCAAATCCTCTATCCGCTTACAGAACTTGAAAAAATCTGCACTTCCCCTTCAAAACCCGGAAGTCCGAAAACTATATCATCGATGTATGAAAGAAATGGGAATTAACAGAAATATCCATGTTTACAGTACTGCATTTTTGAAATCTCCGATTATTGTGGGGCTTTTGAAACCTTGTATTTATCTGCCGATTCATCTCATCTCAGATTATAACGAATCGGACATGCGATACATGCTGTTACACGAGCTACAGCACTATAAGCACAAAGATGCTATTGCCAACTATCTAATGAACTTTGCCGGAGTAATATATTGGTTCAATCCTCTTGTCTGGTATGCTCTAAAAGAAATGCGCAATGACAGAGAGGTTGCCTGTGACACCTCTGTTTTAAAGATGCTTGAGGAGGATGATTATGCAGATTATGGTAATACACTGATCAATTTTGCGGAAAAGATTTCACTTACTCCATTTCCGTTTGCCGCCGGTCTTGGTGGAAACATGAAGCAGATGAAACGGAGAATTATCAACATTGCATCTTATGAGAAGCCGACATTTATAAAAAGAGTAAAAGGTATGACTGCATTCATGTTGACTGCTGTCCTTCTCCTTGGATTCGCACCTTTTATTTCTACATACGCAGCAGATGGAAGCCACTACCAATGGGATTCCTCTTCTGAGAATATTTCCTATGTAGACCTCTCCACATACTTCGGAGAATACGAAGGCAGCTTTGTTTTATACGATTTGGAAAACGATGCATGGAGTATACATGACATGGAGCATGCCACCTTACGGGTTGCTCCAAACTCCACCTACAAGATATACGATGCTTCGGTACATTATTGTTTATGTCCATAAGGTACTCTAGTATTTCTTCATCAAAAAAAGAACAATCCTCTTTTCTTGATCTCATGTCATTGTATGCGTATTTCAACAACATTTTTTGAATCAATGTATAATCATACTCAATTTCAACAACATCATCTTCCTTATACTTTTTGACAAAGTACTTACTTATAAATTCTTTTGCATAACTGTCAATATAGGATATTCTATTATTATTGCACTCAGCACAAACATCCTTTACCATCGGGTCTGCTTCATGTATTGCATTTCTCGCATCATCAAAAGTTATATAACATTCTGGAAACAAGTCTAATATTGCAGATGAAATGATATGTTCTCTTGTACCTCTTGCTTCCTTACCACAATATGCACATTTCATTTATCTTATCAACTCCTAATTCTTATTTTTACCTCCCCATTATACATCTTATTTACAACTTTTTCTACTTTAACAGCATGACCGTACACATCTGTGCATGGAACAGGCCATTCTCCACTGCAACATTATCAAGCAACAATGTCTGAAACAGCACATTCCGCACATTTTCAAGCCTGACGATCTTCTGTTCTTCCTCCGGCAGATGCACAAACTCCACACCGTCCTCCACAGCAGATTTCCTCGCAGCTTCACAATGGGTAAAAAGTCCCAGGATATACTTATTTGACATGGCAAAAGCATAGGTTTCCTGTCCATCATACACTATTCTGCACTTCTCCGCTGCATTTTCCGGCAGACTGAAAATGCACTGCACCATTTCTAAACAAACCTTACCTGCATAGTCTGGCTTCAGCTTATTTTTATAGCGTTGTATTTTCCAATGGATTTCACTACGCTCCACCGGGGAATGGGTACGCTTAAACTGGATTTTCCGGCACAACATATCCAAATCCATATACACGTTATTTCCTACAAGATGCTCCGTATATCCTCTATATTCCCCCAACCGCAACAAATACGAAAGCACCTCATTCAGCTTTTTCTCTGATTCTATGAACTGAAACGGTTTTTCTCCAAATTCCAAATATTCAAACTGTAATGGGCAGCTCCCTTTCTCTATCTCTCGTTCCATAACTCTTTTTACATCTCGTAATGATTCCATTTTGCTCCTTTCCGCTTCTGGACATCGTGTCCAAAAGCAATAAAAAAAGGGCAGCTACAAATCTTTCAATTCATAACTGCCCTGACGCTGTTTTATTTCAGTTCTATTTCTGCCATTTTTGCAAATACTGCTTTTTGCTCTAAAAGCTCTTTCTGTTTTTCCTCCGGCAGACATTTGAAGATTTCCTCATATCCCATTTCCAGCATCGGCGTTCCCTTTGCGAAGAGATAGAGCCGGGTATCAAGCCATTCCTGCCATAAGTCCTCAAACATACTCTCACTGTCTGTATAGGTTATAACATCATTAAATCCATACTCCGGTGTGTAATATTGCAGCTTCACAAAACCGTACCGTCCTACATCCAATACCAAAATGTTTTCCAGCTCATACAGTTCTGCATAGGCTGCGGCAACCTTTTTGCACCGTTCCCGTTCTATGTCTGTAATGTAACTTTTCTCCACAGTTGCAAACCTCCTGTTTCGAGGCATCGTGCTGCCTCTTATTCAATCTTCCGTGTTTCTATTTCAAAAACACTTCCGTCCCTTGTTTTTATTGTAAAAATATTTGCGGCATCAGAGGTATCTATATCCTCAATCCCTAAAGCCACATCATTTTCATCTAATACTTCGTATAGCTGATCCTTAAACTCATTATGTTCCATAACTTTTTTACTCTCCTTGTATGTTTTATGGTGCGTACACGCACCATATTATTATATGTTTCATGCACTTAGAATACAAGTGTGGAAAGGAGCTTTCAGTATGATTAAATACGACCCGCTTTGGCGTACGCTAAAGGAAAAAGGAATCAGCCAGTACCAGCTTATCAAAGATTATGGCATTGATAAAGCACAGCTTCAGCGGCTTCGGCAGAACCTTGTTGTAAAAACGCTTATCTTAAACAGGCTTTGCCAGATACTCGACTGCCGGATTGAGGATATAATGGAATACGTTCCGGATACGGATTAAAGGTGTTGTTAGACTCGATGAACAACGCCTTTTTTATTATCCGTCATCTCATGTACTTTTGGACATCGTGTCCAGAAGTAATCCCTGATTACCTTTATTATCTCCGCAAGTACCGTAACCATTCTCCAGATTGCTACTACCCCGCCGATCAGACCTCCAACAACACAGTTTAATGCCAGTATTCCCATACTTCCTGCAATCCCGAAATTCTTTGGCACAAGAATCATGCACATTTTCCGCAATCCATAGGGACAGCCGACCAAAATCCAGTAAAGGAATACATCGAACCCGTCTGCTTTGTTACATACAGGATAACAGGTCAGCATCCATGCCGCAAGCAGTCCTGCCGGAAGTATAATCTTAAACAATACCCTTTTCACTCCAGCCACCTCCATACATATCGTGCTGCACCTCCTGCTGATAATAATGATTCATCGTTGAGGGTGCATTATAAAGAGCTGTTACCATATATGCCTTGATATTTGCAATTTTCGTAGTTGTTTCCTGCATACATCCTATCACATATTCCAAATGGGAGCTATTCAGTTTGAGGAACTTTGATTTTACAAGCTCATATGGATAATCATTTCCACCGATTTTAACAGTCTTATGCTTCACACATACAATCTCGCAGATTACCTCATACAATTCCTCATACAGCCCTTTGTCCTGCCATCTGCCATATTTCATGTGATGTTCGTACTCAATATTCTCTTTGATGATTTCCATGTAAGCATTGACATCTTCCATCACATCAATCTCCCCTTCCAACTCACTGCCGGATTGATTGATAGGATTGATATAATTCCTATCAATATTACTCTGGTTAGTATGATTATAGTTAGTATAATTAGGGTCTGCTTTTTGAACTTCCGCAAGTTCAGATATTGTACTTCTTGAAGTAAAATTTTTAGACTTCTGGAAGTCTGCTTTTTGAACCTCTTGAAGTTCAGTTTCTGAACTTCTGGAAGTATAACTTTTAGAACTCTTGAGGTTCAAATCCTGAACTTCTGTGGAAACATCAGCATTTGCAGGCGTTTCTTCCTCTGCTTCTCCTATTGTGGCAAAATTCTTTACATAAATAATATCCGGTTTTCCAAGTCCCCTGCGTTTCTTTTCGATCAATCCTATCCCATTATCGCTGTCCAACTCTTTCATAATCTTAACACAGGTTGCTTTTGCACATCCCAAATCCTCCATGACATTATCAAGAGTATAAATGATATAGGCTCTGTTTTCTTCATCCAACCAGCCATTTTTCATAGACAGTGACATACGATCAAGCATCAGACCGTACAGGAGCTTGGCATCGCTGCTAAGCCCCTTGAAACGCTCGTCTTTAATCAGCAACCGAGGAACACGATAAAAGGAAAACTGTTCTGCTTCAATCCCATAGTAATAATCAAACTGCATCTGTTTACCCATTTTACCGCACCCCCTTTACTGTTTCTTCTGCCATTCCTCCAATAATTGCAGGATAATCCCCTCAATCTCTTCGCTGGAGTATTCCTCTGAAAAAAACTGGCTGATTTTTTCAGACTTGATTGTAACTTTCCTCTCTTTCGGCTTTTCCTCGGTCAGTATCAGACGCACCATCGGCAGCGTCAGTTCGCCGCTTTTCCCATATTCCTTCAACTTGGCAGACTGTACTGTGGAAATATTTGCTCCGCTTTCCTCAAGGATTACCAGCACCCACTGTTGTGCATCTTCCGACAGAAAGGAAATGTCAACACCCTGTACCAGACCGATTTTCTTTCTGTCAACCAACTCTAGCAGCTCATCGGACAGCCTTGCAAGCCAGATATACCGTTGCACCGTCTTTCCGCTTTCTCCGGCAGCTTCTCCTACCTCGTCAAGCGTATTTCCGTTTCCTTTTCTGCCCTGATGCTTCATAGCCTCGTATTTCATGGCATAAGCTTTCGCCTTCTCACTTGGCAGAATGTCCTCACGCTGAATGTTGGAATCCACCATGATAATCGTAGCTTCATCGTCTGTATAATTGCGGACTATCACAGGCATATCCTCTTTTCCTGCCCGTTCTGAACCTCGTTTTCTGCGGTGTCCGGCTATGATTTCATAGCCACCCTCTGCCCTCGGTCTTGCAATTCCCGGTACAAGCACCCCATACTTACTGATGCTTTCCGTTGTTTCTTCCATTTTTTCATCGTCCAGTACACGGAACGGATGATTTCTAAACTCATGCAAATCCGTGAGCTTGGCTCTGATAATCTGCTCTTCGCTCCCTGTCTTTTCTTCTGCATTTCCAAATAAATCATCATAACTGCTTAATTTTACCTTTGCGGCACTTCCTGCTTTACTCATTCCCAAGCACCTCCTCCGTCAAAGACTGATAAGCAGCGGCTACTTTGCCTTTCGGATCATGTTCGTAGATACTGACACCCTCTGCGGAAATCTCTGCCGCACGGACGGAAATGGGAATACTGTTTTCAAATATCCGCACCTTGCTACCGTAATTCTCCACCAGTAATGCAGTAATGTCCTTTGCATAATTGGTTCTGGCATCCACCATTGTCAGCAGAATCCCCTCAATCGTCAGCTTTGGGTTAATCTGCCTCCTGACCTTTCCAATCGTCTTAATAAGCTGCTGTAACCCTTTTGCCGGAAGATATGCCGCCTGTACCGGAATCAGGATACTGTCCGCACAGGCAAAGGCGTTTATGGTAATCATGCCGAGGGAGGGCATACAGTCAATCAAAATATAATCATAATTATCCTTTACCAGCTCTATGTAGGAACGCATCACAAGCTCTCTACTCATCACATTGACAAGTGATACTTCCAGACCGGAAATCTCGATGTTCCCCGGCATCAGGTCAATTCCCTCTTTGTGTTTCAGGATACCATAATCCGTTTCCATATCTTCATCATTGATGATATTGCCGAGTGCTGTTGCAAGCGTTTCCTCCAGCTTATCCGGCTCTGTAAAGCCAAGACTGTCCGTCAGACTGCCCTGTGCATCGGCATCAATCAGCAGGACTTTCTTGCCATGTTTTGCCAGTCCTATACCTAAATTACTGGTTGTGGTGGTCTTGCCCACACCACCTTTTTGGTTTGCGATTGCGATTATTTTACACATGATAGATTCTCCTTTGTTTTCTGCTATTTTTCTGCTACGTTTCTTTTCTTTACTTCTACATACGCCCTGTAAAATTTCTTCGTTCCCTTATTCGGATACATCTCGGAAAACTCCGTTACTTCCACTTTCGGATTCCTCTGCAAAATCTTTCCGAACCACTTAATATCATTCTTTGTTCCCATCAATCTGACTTTTAACATTAGTCTGTTCCTCCCAATAAGGCATACAGCTTATGGTTGTATGTGGCATATTCCGGATACCGAATCTGAATTGCCTGCCAGAAATATGGTGCATAAGCACAGCAGAATATTTCCTCCACCGTGTACTGCCTACACTCGTCCACCTGTTCTTCTGCATCTTCATAATCGGAAATACTTGGTGTTCCATTGCAATACAGATTGAATGCCATTCTGACCACTCTCACACTTCCACTGGTCTGCCAGCCTTCGTGTAAACACTCTGTTATTACGCATCCTGTTTTGAAATCATAAATTCTGTAAACATTTCTTCTGGTATCATCGCTGATCCCAAGACAATAGCAGAGTGCCTTGTGGTAAACATCCTGATACCGGACTTCCTTTAACTTCTCGTAGTAGAATTTCTCATGTGCATCGCTGATAAAAATAATCTTTTCTTCCTTTTTGGTTTCTGCTCCTAACGCTGTACTTGTCATAATAGAACCCTCCTTGTGTTATTTTGATTTTGTTTTGACCATAACAACAGAAAAAGGACACTCTCCGTTTTATTGGAAAATGTCCTTTTAATAGCATTCAACTATTAAGTTTTGAAAGGTTCTGATTTCTAAAACATCCCTTTTCAGTCCATATTAGTCCACCGAATGACACAAATTTGATGTCAATTTGATGTCAAACACTCGATAAACTCATAAAAGTCTATGGATTTTCTGATTCTTAGTACAGCTTCGCACCTGCCGGAATCCGGTCATTCACCATGAGAAGATTTAATCCCTCATGTCCATCTTCCTCGTGTACTGCTGAAATCAGCATACCCTCGGAATCAATGCCCATCATCTTTCTCGGAGGCAAATTTACGATTGCAATCGCTGTCTTGCCAATCAGATCTTCTGGCTCGTAATACTCGTGAATACCGCTTAAAATCGTGCGTTTCCGGTCTGTTCCGTCATCCAGAGTGAACTTTAAAAGCTTCTTTGACTTCGGTACTGCTTCACATTCCAGAATCTTTACTGCACGGTAATCAGCCTTTGCAAAGGTATCGAAATCAATCATTTCTTCAAACAATGGTTCGATTTTTACGTTGGAGAAATCAACCTTCTCAGCAACTTTTTCTGCAGCTGCAGGAGCTGCTTCGGAAGTCTTGGAAGCCTTCTTGTCAGCATCCAGGGACTTCATTGTTGGGAACAGCAGTACGTCACGGATTGCCTGGGAATCGGTCAGCAGCATAACCAGACGGTCGATACCGTATCCGATACCACCTGTCGGCGGCATACCGATCTCCAGTGCATTCAGGAAGTCTTCATCCGTATGATTTGCTTCCTCATCGCCAGCAGCAAAAGCCTCTTCCTGTGCTTTGAAACGTTCTCTCTGATCGATCGGATCATTTAACTCAGAGTATGCGTTACACATCTCGCGGCCGTAGATATACATCTCGAAGCGCTCAACCAGCTCCGGATTGGACGGTTTTCTTTTGGTCAGCGGAGATACCTCAACCGGGTGATCCATAACGAAGGTCGGCTGAATCATCTTCTCCTCGCAGAACTCCTCGAAGAACAGATTGATGATATCACCCTTCTTATGGCGCTCCTCAAATACAACATTGTGCTCTCTTGCGATTGCCTTTGCTTCCTCGTCAGTTTTAACAGTGTTGAAGTCAACGCCGGAGTATTTCTTAACTGCATCGATCATGGTGATGCGCTCGAACGGCTTGGACATATCAATCACAGTGCCGTTATAGCTGATGACAGAACTTCCGCAGACTTTCTCAGCCAGATAGCGGAACATGCTCTCGGTCAGCTCCATCATGCCCTCATAATCGGTATATGCCTGATACAGCTCCATCAGGGTAAATTCCGGGTTGTGACGGGTATCTACACCCTCATTACGGAATACACGGCCGATCTCGTAAACACGCTCTAAGCCGCCTACGATCAGTCTCTTTAAGTAGAGTTCCAGAGAAATACGCAGTTTTACATCTTCATCCAGAGCATTATAATGGGTCTCAAACGGACGTGCAGCCGCACCGCCGGCATTAGCTACCAACATCGGGGTCTCCACTTCCATAAATCCGCGTCCATCCAGGAAATTGCGGATCTCCTTGAGGATCTGAGAACGTTTTACAAAGGTGTCTTTTACTTCCGGATTCATGATGAGATCCACATATCTCTGACGATAACGGATATCCGTGTTGGTCAGTCCGTGAAATTTCTCCGGCAGAATCTGCAGACTCTTGGACAGCAGTACGATGGACTCTGCGTGAACGGAGATCTCTCCCATCTTGGTGCGGAATACGGTACCTTTGATTCCGACAATATCACCGATATCCATCTTCTTGAAATCTTTATAAGCCTCTTCGCCTACGCTGTCTCTGGCAACATAAGACTGGATATTGCCCTTTAAATCCTGCACATTGCAGAAAGATGCCTTACCCATCACACGTTTGGACATCATACGTCCTGCGATCGTAACCTCTTTGCCATCCATCTGCTCAAAGTTATCCTTGATCTCGCTGCTGTGTGCAGTTACATCAAATTTTGTAATCTGGAACGGATCCTTTCCGTTGTCCTGAAGGTCTTTCAGTTTCTCGCGGCGCACCTTTAATAACTGATTTAAGTCCTTCTCCTCGTTCTTATTCTGCTGATTCTGCTCTGCCACTTTCTCTTTCACTCCTTCGTCTCTTTATGATACTCGCTGGATGTCCAGGATCTTGTACTGGATAACGCCCGCCTGTGTCTCTACGTCTACGGTCTCGCCAGCTTTCTTGCCAAGCAGGGCACGACCAACCGGAGACTCGTTGGAGATCTTACCATCTAAGCTGTTTGCCTCGGTGGAACCTACGATCTTAAATTCCATCTCTTCATCCTCTTCGACGTCCAGTACCTTTACCTGGCATCCGATGCTGATCTTATCCAGATCGATCTCATCCTCAACAACAACCTCTGCGTTTTTCAACAGTTTCTCAAGGTCTACGATTCTTGCCTCGATGTCTCTCTGTTCATCTTTTGCTGCATCATACTCAGCGTTCTCAGACAGGTCGCCCTGTTCTCTCGCCTCTTTGATCTTCTGTGCGATCTCCTGGCGTTTATTTACTTTCAGATCATGAAGTTCATCTTCATACTTTTTCAATCCTGTGTAAGTTAAAATGTTCTTCTTTTCTGCCATGACAGCTATCCTTCCTTCTATCGATTCATCATTGAATCCCCTAATAATTGCATCGCACTATTATACATGATTCTTGGTGTAATGTCAAGAATCACAAAGTGCCATAATGGCTTTAAAAACAAGGGAAAATCCTACATTTTCGTGCTTTTTCTGTGCCTTCCGATTTCGTCCACCCATGTAACACAACCATCGTTTTGATTCCACACATTCATCCTTCTCTTAAATTCTCTCATCCACCAGCCGTTCCAGCTCCTCCAGCGTCTCCACCTGGTTTATATCATTGCGAAGCGCCGACGAATGTGGAAATCCTGCCGTATACCATGCCACGTGCTTACGCATCTCCCGCATTGCGATCTCCTCGCCGCGAAATTCCGTCTGAAGCGTCCCATGGCGGACAATCATCCTCTTTACTTCCTCCGCAGTCGGCGGCGGCAGAAGTTCTCCTGTTTCCAGATAGTGGAGAATCCGTTTAAACAGCCATGGATTTCCTTTCGCGCCGCGCGCCACCATGATGCCGTCGCAGCCGGTTTCTTCCTTCATTCTCTTGGCATCTTCCGGTGTAAATACATCACCGTTTCCCCAGACCGGGATTGAAACCGCCTCTTTGACCTGACGGATAATGTCCCAGTCCGCCTTTCCGGAATAATACTGCTCTCTCGTCCGTCCATGCACGGCTACCGCCGCCACGCCGCAGCTCTCTGCCATCTTCGCAAACTCAACCGCATTGATATTCGAATCATTAAATCCCTTGCGGAATTTGACCGTAACCGGTTTATGAAGTTTCTTTACCATCGCCGTCAAAATCTGCTCTGCCAGCTTCGGATCTTTCATCAGTGCCGAACCTTCGCCGTTATTGACAATCTTTGGCACCGGACAACCCATGTTGACGTCGATGATGGCATACGGTCCTTCCTCCAGCTGCAGCGCCATCTCGCTCATAATCTCCGGATCTGAGCCAAACAGCTGCACCGCAACCGGCTCTTCTTCCGGCCGCGTCTCTAATAACGGCTTTGTATTGCGGTTCTTATAAAGAAGCGCCTTCGCGCTGACCATCTCCGTGTACATCAAACCACATCCCTGCTCCTTACAGAGCAGACGGAACGGTAGATCCGTCACACCTGCCATCGGCGCAAGGGCGATTGCATTTTTTAATTCTACGTTTCCAATCTTCATTTTATTTCTAATCTTCCTGATACCGTTCCATCTGCTCGTCGTCTAACAGTTCGTCCGCCGGGATTCCCAGCACCTTCACCTTATAATACAGCTCCAGCGATTCCAGCAGCTCACGCTTCTCCGCCTGATACTGCTTGATTTTAAGCGCGCTTCCGATCTCGTCAAAGAGGTAATCATTCTCCTCCGCCTCAACCTTAAACTGCAGTCTGCCATCCGGCATAAACTCCAGCAAAATAATACCGCCGATGTCCTCTGTGTACATAACACACATGATCTGCAATTCCTGCTTAATTGACTCCGGCAGCCCCGAAAACTGCTCATTCAGATAATATTTTTCCACATACGAATTCGCACCGCAGAGTACGGTGGAGTCCCCATCTGTATTGGGATTCTGCATTTCTGCCATTTTCTTGCACCTCCATCTGTTTCATTTTCCATTGCCCACAAACAGGGCTGACGCACGAACGGAGAGCAGGCTCTCCCTTTATCCCTGAGAAGCCTGTTCTCCGTTCATATGCCAGCCCATCTCACAAGCAGCCATCAAATTCCTTAACGAATCAGCAGCTTACTAATCTCATACTGATCTTCCGGAATATCCTTCTTCATATTCAGCGCCTCCTGAATATCAAAATCCAGGAACTCGCCGTGCTTATACGCTACCACGCGGTTGGTCTTTCCTTCTTCCAGCAGCTCCACCGCCTTGGCGCCCATGATGGACGCATAGACGCGGTCTTTACAGGTCGGCGCGCCGCCTCGCTGCATATAACCAAGGATCGTCGCACGTGTCTCGATGCCGGTTGCCGCCTCGATTCGCTTCGCCATCGACGCGGAATGTCCGATGCCCTCGGCATTAATGATAATATGATGTCTCTTGCCGCGTTTCCGGTTATCGATGATGCGGTTGATCAGCATCTGCTCATTGCCATCGTACCGCTCCGGAAGCAGAATATCCTCGGCGCCGTTAGCGATACCGCACCACAGGGCGATATATCCCGCGTGGCGTCCCATAACCTCGATGATACTGCAGCGCTCATGGGAGGTGGAAGTATCTCTTACCTTATCGATCGCCTCCATCGCCGTGTTGATCGCGGTATCAAACCCGATCGTATAATCGGTGCAGGCAATATCCAGATCGATCGTGCCCGGAAGACCTACCGTATTGATTCCCAGCGCGGATAACTTTCCGGCGCCGCGGTAGGAACCATCGCCGCCGATGACGACCAGACCGTCAATGTTGTGCTTGCGGCAGATTTCTGCGCCGCGCTTCTGACCTTCCTCGGTCATAAATTCCGGACAGCGGGCTGTGTATAAGATCGTACCGCCACGGCCAATCGTATCTGCCACGCTGGTTCCGTCCATGTCCACAATCTCTTCCTGCAAAAGTCCAGCGTAACCACGCATGATACCTTTTACCTTCATGCCCTTGTTGATCGCAGTCCGGACCACCGCACGGATCGCTGCATTCATACCCGGCGCATCGCCGCCGCTTGTCAGTACACCAATCGTTTTAACCTCTTTTGCCATCGCTTATTCCTCCGTCCTAAGGCTTTCCGCTTCACATCCCCAACCGTGAACCAGCCGTTTTATTTTCGAATCTTTTGACCCTTCTGATACCAAATTGTTCTGCACTGCGTGCTACCACAATTTTCAAACAATTTTATTGTAATTCATTTTATAGGTCATTTCAAGATTTTTTATGATATTTTTTTAACATGTCGCCAAAGCGTGTTACTGTTCACACATACATGCCCAGTTACCAAAGCTTTCAATGTCCAATGCAAATTTTAACACTTATGAAGAAATCTTCCCCAGCGGTTTCTCCACCACCTTGACGTTCTTCTCGCCCAGCATCTCGCTGAGCGTCGTCACCAGCGCCTCGCCTGCCCGCACATTCCAGTTGCGCGGCAGAACCTTTTTCGCGCGCTCACGTCCCAGGTAAATGATCACGGTGTCATTTCCATCACTTGTTTTCAGGAGGTCGAGAAGTTCTTTCTCTCCCGCCAGATACGCATCCTTGTCCGCATACTGAATCCACAGCTCGCGCGGCACCTGCGAAAATGGGATAATCTGCTCGCAGATCAGTTTTCCGACCGGCTCATCGCCGACCGATGCGCGCCCGCGGATAAAGACTTTTTCATCCTTTATCAGCATATCGCGCCGTTTTTCATAATCCTTCGGGAATACCAGCACTTCCACACTTCCCGCCAGATCTTCCACCGTCAGGAACGCCATCATTTTGTTATTCCGGGTCGTCTTAACCGTTTTCTCGGTGATCATTCCGCCGATCGTCACATACGCGCCGTCGTGAACCACCGCCGAACCGGTCTCCTCATCCACAACAAAATCGGAGCTCTTCGCCGTCACATTTTTCTCCCAGGTGCCGATATATTCCTCCAGCGGATGCCCGCTGACGTAGACGCCCAGCATTTCTTTCTCGTATGCCAGATATTCTTCCCTCGAATACTCTCCGACATTCGGAAATGTGATCTGAAAACTCTTCTTGTCCTCTTCCGCTGCAAAATCAAAGAGTGACATCTGCCCTTCCATCGTATTTTTCTTCTCTTTATTCTTCTGATCGACCATCGAACCGCAGACCATACATTTCTGCTTGCGGGTTCCCGGCAGCCCGTCCATCGCACCGGATTTGATAAAACTTTCCAATGTGCGTTTGTTGACCTCCCTGCCCGACATCCGGTCAATGAAATCTTCCAGCGAGCGGAATTTTCCATGTTCGGTCCGCTCCCGCACAATCTCATCCACCACCGACTGACCGATACTCTTGATCGCCGATAAACCATAGCGGATCGCGCCGTCCGAAACAGAGAAGCCGCCCTCGCCCTCATTGATATCCGGCGGCATGATCTTCATACCCATCTGACGGCAGCTCATGATATATTCCGATACCTTCGTAACATTATCCTTGACCGAGGTCATCAGCGCCGCCATGAATTCGACCGGATGGTAATATTTCAGATATGCCGTCTGGTAGGAGACAACCGCATACGCCGCCGCGTGCGACTTGTTGAAGGCGTATTTCGCAAAATCGATCATCTCATCGTAAATATGGTTCGCCGTCTTCTCGTCGATCCCATTCGCAATACAGCCCTTTACGCCCTCTTGTGCATTGCCGTAGACGAAATTCTGGCGTTCTTTCTCCATGACTGCCGCTTTTTTCTTTGCCATCGCACGGCGCACCAGGTCGCTTCGTCCCCAGGTATAACCAGCCAGATCGCGCACGATCTGCATAACCTGCTCCTGATAGACGATACAGCCATAGGTCGGCGCCAGAATCGGTTCTAACTGCGGGCACTCATAGGCAATCGAAGCCTTGTCATTTTTGCCTTTCAGATAACGTGGAATGAAATCCATCGGACCCGGACGATACAGGGAAATACCGGCGATCAGATCCTCCAGGTTTTCCGGCTTTAACTCTTTCATGAATCCTTTCATGCCGGAACTCTCCAGCTGGAACACACCGTCATTTTTGCCGGTTCCAATCGAATCCAGCACCTTTTTATCGTTGTAATCGATCTTATCTATATCAAGCGGTTTTCCGGTCGTTTTCTCCACCAGGCGAACCGCATTCTGGATAACCGTCAGGGTTCTAAGACCCAGGAAATCCATTTTCAGAAGTCCCAGCTCTTCCAGCGTCGTCATCGTAAACTGGGTCGTGATCGAACCGTCAGATGCCCTGGACAACGGCACATACTCATCGACCGCCGCACGGCTGATGACAACCCCCGCCGCATGCATGGAGGTATGTCTCGGCAGCCCCTCCAGACGTTTACTCATGTCGATCAGATATTTGACCGAATCATCCGACTCATACGCCTCACGCAGATCCGGACTGGCTTTGAGCGCCTTGTCTAGCGTCATGCCGAGATCACCCGGAATCATTTTTGCGATCGCATCACACTGTGCATACGGCATATCGAGCGCGCGCCCCACGTCGCGGACGACACCCTTTGCCGCCAGCGTACCGAAGGTAACAATCTGCACGACGCGGTCTTTTCCGTATTTCCGCACGACATAGTCGATAACCTCCTGACGCCGTTCGAAACAGAAATCGACGTCGATATCAGGCATGGAAACTCGTTCCGGATTCAGGAAACGCTCGAAAATCAGCTGATAGCGAATCGGGTCGATGTCCGTGATCTCCAGACTGTACGCGACGATACTGCCCGCTGCCGAACCACGTCCCGGACCGACCATGATACCGTTTGATTTTGCAAAATGGATAAAATCCCACACAATCAGGAAATAATCGACATATCCCATCGAATGGATAACGTCCAGCTCATACCTCAGGCGCTCCCGTAGCGTCCCATCGTCGTTCGGGTAGCGCTTGTGAAAGCCCTCCCCGCAGAGCTTCTGCAGATATTCCCAGGACGTATATCCGTCCGGGACATCATACTGCGGCAGCTTCGTCACGCCAAACTCGATCTCGACATTGCATCTCTCGGCGATCTTGTGCGTGTTGTCAAGTGCTTCCTGTGCATACGGAAACAGCGCACGCATCTCCTCCTCGGATTTGACATAGAACTGCCCGCCCTCATAGCGCATCCGGTTCTCGTCCGTGACTTTTTTGCCCGTCTGGATACAGAGCAAAATATCGTGCGATTCCACATCTTCTTTATAAATATAGTGGCAGTCGTTCGTCGCCACCAGCGGAATCTGCAGTTCCTGGCTCATCCGCATCAAGCCCTGGTTGACCGTCCGCTGCGCCGGGATGCCATGATCCTGCAATTCCAGAAAGAAATTGTCCGGTCCAAAGATATCGCGGTATTTCTGCGCCGACTTGCACGCTTCCTCATACATGCCTCTCGACAAATACCTCGGGATCTCGCCCGCCAGACACGCGCTGAGTGCAATAATGCCTTCATGGTAGGTTCTCAGCACCTCGTCATCCACACGCGGTTTATAATAAAATCCCTCGACAAAGCCCTTGGAGACGATCTTCATCAGATTCTGATAGCCGGTATTATTTTCCGCCAGCAGAATCATATGATAATAGCGATCCTCGCCGCTTCCCGCCTCCCGGTCAAAACGCGATCCGGGCGCCACATAGATCTCACAGCCGATGATCGGCTTGATCCCATTTTCTCTGGCTGCCCGGTAAAAATCGATCACGCCGTACATGACGCCGTGGTCGGTAATCGCCAGACTGTCCATCCCCAGTTCCTTCGCCCGGGCGGTCAGTTCTTTTATTTTACTCGATGCGTCAAGCAGACTGTACTCTGTATGCACATGCAGATGTGTAAATGCCACCTTTTTCCTCCCATTCAGATCTTTTAAGGGACTGCCGTTTCCCGCGAAACGACACCCCCTCATCTATCAAAGCTCTTGTTTTGTGTAACTGTTACGTCCCCTGTCTCTTTCCGAAAAACGGTCAGAAATCTGGATTTCTACTGATTGCTCAGATATTTCTCAATTCCCTCGATCGCACTCTCCTCGTCGCTGCCATCAGCCGTTACCTTTACGTGCGCGCCCTCTGCCAGTCCCAGCGTCATCATGCCCATGATGCTCTTTGCATTGACGCGTTTTTCTTCACTTTCCACATAGATGCTGCTCTCATACTGGCTTGCCACCTGCACCAGCATCGCCGCAGGACGTGCCTCCAGACCTGAACTCAAACCAATTCTGATTTCCTTACTTGTCATAATATCCTCCTCATCGAGCCCCGCTCGAAAAAAACGGCAAAATCCGCTGCCACTACTGTATCGCACGGAATTTTCCATCCGGGAAATTCCTGCCTGTGAACAATAACCTAACTTTACTCGCCCCGCTCTTCGCGGAGGCTTTCAGCTACTGCACTTATCTTTCTGAGCCTGTGATTGACTCCCGATTTTCCAACCGGATGGCTCAGATTCTCCCCCAATTCCTTCAAGGTTGCATCTGGCATCTCCAGACGAACCTGTGCTACCTCTGAAAGAAGCTCCGGCAAGTAATCCAGCCCGACCGTATCACGGATGTATGTGATATCCGCAAGCTGCTTGACTGCCGCCGAAACAGTCTTATTGATATTGGCAGTCTCGCAGTTGACCTGACGGTTGACGCTGTTTCGCATTTCTTTCAGGATCCGGATATTTTCCAACTCCATCAATGCCACATGCGCTTCCATCAGCCCCAGAAGTTCCACAATCTGACTGCCTTCTTTTATATATACCACATAATACTTCTTTCTGACAACTATTTTCGCATCGATGTCGAATGTCAGAATCACATTCTGAAGCTGCACCGCTTTTTCAAGCGACGCGCATACGATCTCAAAATGATAAAATTTCTCCGGATCGCTTAAGGATCCGGCTGCCAGAAAAGCGCCCCGGATAAATGCCTTCTTGCAGCACGCATTCTGAATCACCAGATTCCGCACCACCGAAAGGTTTTCCCCGACATTTCCCTGCGCATCCACCATCTTGACCGCCTCCAGCACCCGGAGTGCATTTTCGTGATCGCGCACCAGAAGCGTATAAGAACGGCTCTTTTTTAAAAATGCATTGCGCCGGATCGAAATGTCCGCCTTAATATTAAATGTATTTTTCAATAATGTAAAGTATTTTCGTGCAACCGCTACGTTTTCCGTGTGGATCCGTATGCTGAAATGATCCTCTTCATCGATATGAATCTTGCCGCAAAGGCTCAAAATCGCCGCCAGCTCTGCAATCTGGCAGTGCCTCGCCTTGCTCAGCTGATGCGACAGCTCTTCCTTTACCCGGGCTGAAAATGACAAAGTCCTCTACCTCCGTTTACCCTTTTGTCCGGTTATCCATCTCTATGTCCCGATGTTCCAGTTTAAGCCCTATTTCCGAGTGCTCCTTGAGGCGCTCATAGAGCCGGTTCGCCACCGTAACCGAACGGTGCTTTCCACCGGTACATCCGACGGCTATGACAAGCTGATTCTTTCCTTCTTTTACATAGTACGGAAACAGGAAGTCAATCATGTCATAGAGTTTATCCAAAAATACGTCTGCCGTCCCGCCGCGGCGCACAAAGTCCTGCACCGCCTTCTCATTGCCGGTATGGCTTCTTAAATTCTCATCATAATAAGGATTCGGCAGAAAACGGACGTCAAACACGAGATCCGCGTCCGACGGAATCCCATATTTAAAGCCAAAACTTAAGATCGTCACAAAGAGGCTGGAAAAGCGCTCGCGCCCCATGAAAATCCGTTCCAGTTCCGCCTTGAGCTCCCGCGTCAGAAGCGTGCTGGTGTCCAGAATATAGTCCGCCCGCTTTTTCAGGAAATCGAGTTTCAGGCGCTCTTTCGCAATACCGCGGTCCAGCCGCTCTTTTCCTGCCAGCGGATGGGAACGGCGCGTTTCCTTATATCGCTTGATCAGCACCTCATCGCTGGCATCCAGAAACAGGATCTCATACGGAAACTGGATGTTATTCCAATCATTCAGCGTTCCCTCCAGCTGTGCCAGCTCGTCGCCGCTGCGGACATCGATTCCCAACGCTGCACAGCTTACCTCCCCGCTGCTGCTCTGCACCAGCTCCGCAAATTTTCCCACCAGCGGGATCGGGAGATTGTCAACACAGTAAAATCCCATGTCCTCCAGCATTTTCAGTGCCGCCGTCTTTCCGGCTCCCGACATACCGGTTACGATCACAAGCCGCATATTGTTCCTCCCTTTTCCATACTCTATATATCTATATCTTAAAAGCCCAGCATCTTTACTTCCGTCTCCAGTTTCACCCCAAACTGCTCATACACGCGCTTCTGCACCGTCCCACACAGCCCCGCGATGTCCGAAGCCGTCGCATGGTCGCGGTTGATAACGAAACCACAGTGTTTCTCCGACACCTGTGCGCCGCCCTCCTGATAGCCGCGAAGTCCGGCATCTTCGATCAATTTTCCGGCGAAATAGCCCTCAGGGCGCTTAAAGGTGCTTCCGGCACTCGGATATTCCAGCGGCTGTTTTTCCCGCCGTTTGGCTGCCAGTTCATCCATCCGCACCCGGATCGCTTCCGGATCACCTTTCTCCAGACGGATCCGCGCCGATAAAACGATATATCCGCGCTCCGGGATGCAGCTGTGGCGGTAACCCAGATCCAGTTCTTCCGTTTTAAGCTCTTTTACCTCGCCGTCCGGCGTCATCACGCGCACAGATTCCAGCACATCCTTTAATTCTCCGCCGTAAGCGCCCGCATTCATGACCGCCGCGCCGCCCACGGTTCCAGGAATCCCGGCTGCAAACTCAAATCCGGTCATTCCATCTTTCTGCGCCTCCCTGGCGGCACGCGAAAGCAGCACACCGGCGCCCAGCTCATAGACGCCCGGTTCTCCCTCCGGACAGACCACCTCTGTAAACTGGCTTCCCAGAAGGATCATCACGCCCGGATAGCCCGCATCACTGACAAGCAGATTGCTTCCATTTCCTAATATGTAATACGCTTTCTCTGCCTCCCGGCACGCCGCCAGCACTGCCGCCAGCTCTTTTTCGCCCTCCGGGATCACAAAATAGCGGGCTGGTCCACCAGCCCGAAAGGTCGTATGTGCGCTCATCGGCTCCTGCTCCCGCACGGAAGCAGCGCCGATGGCATCACAAAGTTTCTGATAAAAATTAGACATATCTATTTTCCTTTATTCATTTCATAACGGCTCCATCCCTTGCAAGTCAGGCTTTACGCACTAAATCACACGAATCAGACTGCGTGAAGCGTTCCATTAATCTCTTCTTGCTAGGTTCGCCTGTACCCGCTTGTACAGTTCTTTCGCCGCATTATATCCCATCTTCTTGGTACGATAGTTGACCGCCGCCGACTCTACGATGATTGCCAGGTTACGTCCCGGACGGATCGGAATTGAATGGCATACAATCTTGTTGCCAAGAAACTCGGTATACTGATCTTCCATGCCAAGGCGGTCATACTCCTTGTCCTTATCCCACTCTTCCAGCTTGATTACCATGTCAATCGACTGTGTATCCTTTACGCTCTCTACACCGAACAGCGTCTTGACATCGATAATGCCGATACCGCGAAGCTCGATGAAATGACGGGTAATATCCGGTGCCGAACCGATCAGGGTTTCATCGCTGACGCGGCGGATCTCGACCACATCATCGCTGACGAGACGGTGACCGCGCTTAATCAGTTCCAGCGCTGCCTCACTCTTGCCGATACCGCTCTCGCCCATAATCAGGACACCCTCGCCAAATACATCGACCAGTACGCCGTGAATGCTGATCATCGGCGCCATCTTGACGTTCAGCCAGCGGATGATCTCCGCCATCAGATCCGAAGTCGTCTTCTCCGATACCATGCACGGAACCCCATAATGGTTACACAGCTCCAGTACTTCCTCCTCCGGTGCCATGCCGCGGCTATATACCAGACATGGTATACCCGAAGACAGCAGTTTGTCAAACATTTCCCGGCGGCGCTGCGGAGTCAGGGTCGAGATGTACGCATTTTCCACATAACCGATGATCTGCACACGGTCCTTGTCAAAATGGTCGAAAAATCCAGTCAGCTGCAATGCCGGACGGTTCACATCCGCATGCACCAGCATAACATTGTCCGTCTCCAGCTCCGGCGTCATATTGCGAAGCCCCATCTTATCGATCAATTCTGTTATCGTCACTCCACCCATACTTTTGTCTCCTTTTATTTTTACTATTGTCTACATCCTATCACATCTTCCCCTGCTTGTCATCACGGAAAAATATATAGACTGCCTCGGCGGCTGCCCGGTTCATCTGTGGCGCAGCTTCCAGCTCCTCCACGCTCGCCTCCCGGACTGCTTCGATTGTCTTGAACGTCCGCATCAGAGACTTACGGCGCGCTGGTCCGATGCCCTTGATATCATCCAGCACGGAGCGCACCTGCTCCTTGCCCCTAAGACTCCGGTGGTACTCGATCGCAAACCGGTGCGCCTCGTCCTGAATCCGGGTGATCAGCTGAAATCCTTCCGAATGGCGATCGATTGGAATTTCCACATTCTGATAATACAATCCCCTCGTCCGGTGGTTATCATCCTTTACCATGCCACAGACCGGGATTTCCAGCTGAAGCTCTCTTAATACCTCCAGCGCGATATTAACCTGTCCGCGTCCGCCATCCATCATCAGCAGATCTGGAAAACGCGTAAAACTTCCCATCGCCAGATCGCCGCCCTCGGCTTGCAGTTTCTTCGTCTCCTCCAGACCATGGGAAAACCGCCGCAGCAGCACCTCGCGCATCGAAGCGTAGTCGTTCGGTCCCTGAACCGTCCGGATACGGAATTTGCGGTAATCATTGCGTTTCGGACGTCCATTTTCGTAGACAATCATCGAACCGACCGACTCAAAACCGCTGATATTGGAAATATCGTAGGCTTCTACCCGCTTGATTCCCGAAAGCCCGATCCACGATCCAATCTGATTCATCGCCCCGATCGTCCGGAGCTCCTCGCGCTTGATCTTCTCCTTATCCTGGGAGAGCACCATCTTCGCATTCTTCTCCGCCAGCTCGACCAGCCGCTCTTTCTCGCCCATCTTTGGCACGACAAAGCGCACCTTCTGTCCCCGGCGCGCCGTCAGAAAGCTGGCGATAACCTCCGCGTCCTCTAACTCCTCCTGCACCCAGATCTCATGCGGCACAAACGGCGTTCCCGCGTAAAACTGTTTGACGAAGCTGTTTAAGATTTCTGCCTTGCTCTCCGAGCCGGTCAGATTCATATGGAAATGTTCCCGCCCAATAAGCTTGCCATCGCGCACGAAGAACACCTGCACAACCGCATCGCGCTCATCCTTCGCCATCGCGATAATATCCCGATCTTCCATGCTCTGGCTCGTAATCTTCTGCTTCTGCGCCACCTTTCTGACACTGTCAAGCAGATCCCGGTACTCAATCGCCTTCTCAAACTCCATCGTCTCGGACGCCGTCCTCATCTTTTCTTCCAGATATTTCATGACCGGCTCATACTGTCCATTTAAAAACCCGACCGCCTGCTTCACCGATTTCTGATAATCTGCCTGTGAAATATACCCCTGACATGGCGCGTCGCACTGGTGAATATGGTAATAAAGGCACGGACGGTCCTTTCCCATATCCTGCGGCAACTTCCGGCTGCACGCCCGGATCCGGTATATCTTCCGAATCAGCTCGATTGTGTCTTTGACTGCTCCCGCGCTCGTAAAAGGACCAAAATACTTATTTTTATCCTTTTTCATCTGGCGTGAAAACAAGATCCGCGGGTACTCCTCCGAAGCCGTCACCTTGATGTACGGGTACGTCTTGTCATCCTTGAGCATCGTATTGTAGCGTGGGCGGTGCTCTTTGATCAGGTTGCACTCCAGCACCAGCGCTTCCAGCTCCGAATCCGTCACGATATACTCAAAACGTGCTATCTTCGAGACCATCTGCTTGATCTTCGCCGTCTTATCCCGGCTGCTCTGGAAATATTGACGGACTCGGTTTTTCAGGCTGATCGCCTTGCCGACATAGATAATCGCGTCCTTCGCATCGTGCATAATATAAACACCCGGCTGCCCCGGCAGTTTTTTCAGTTCTTCTTCTATTTGAAACATCTCAAACCATCCTGTTTTCTAATCTGCTGCCACCACGTTTTCTTACGGCACTTTCGGTTCCAAAAGTGCCTACCCGTGAACAGTTACCCAGACTCTTCTGCCAGACAGCCGCTCACTTTCCATACCGCAGACGCGGTGCATCGTACCTCTGCTGCATCCGGATGCACTGACGGATCGCGTCCAGCTCTTCCTCCACGCTTCCACCGACCGGATTCATATCCAGACAGAAGCAGAGACTGTCGAGATCCCGCTTAGCTACCTTGCCGCTCATTCTCTGGAGCACTTCCAGCCTGCCCTCGGTCGTTTCCTGATCTAGAAATTCTGCCACAAGCGGATGCAGTTCCGGTTCCTCCTGCGGTGTGTCCCAGGAATGAGTGGCTGCGTCAGCCATTTTCGAACGGCGTACACCTTCATTTACGACATGAGTCGTTCTGGTTGTCCTTATTTCCTGCTGTTTCGAATTTTCCCACGGACCCGCCGCAATCCGCTCAAACCGGTATCTCTGCGCCGCCTCCGGATATTTTACCCGATCTACCTCTTCCATAAACATAGAAAGCGGTCTAACCCAGACGCCATATTCTCCATAGAGCGCCTGATAGACAACCATCTTTTCCCCCGTTTCCGAGTGGGTCGCCACCGCCAGAATCTGATATTCTTTATTTTTAAAATGCCGGTACCGCTCGCCCGGCTTTGGAATTTCCCGCATGAATGCTGATACCTCCTTAAAACATCTCGCTAAGTGTTCACATTATATCACGATTCGCCGTTCGCCTTAAATCTGCAAGCAGCTTTCTGGCTCACTTGCGCTCATTATATCATAAGAACGTATTCTCACCCGTCCACTCACGAATCCGCGCTATCGCGCTCCACCGCCCTGCTTCGCATGGCTGTTCGTTCGTTAATGGCGCAAGAAAAGAATATGTCTGCTTCGCAGCCGCATTCTTTTCTTCTGCGCTCATTATATCACATTTTGTATGCCCTTTTCTGTTTTTTATCAATTTACATCCAGATTTTCTTTCCTCCATCCCCATCGCCTGTACACAAAAATTTTCGCCAGAAAATATTACATTTCCGAAAACCAAATCCGTCATTTTTCCGATTTTAAATTTTTTTTATTTTCCCTCTACTCAAATAGACTTTTTTGTAGGATAATAGAACTAATTGTGATTCTTTGCGGTCTGCTGTGCTGCGTTCATTTCACACAAAGAGCATCGACATAAACAACTGCGAATGGCAGTCTGTGCCGGACATGGACTGTGACCTGGCGGCGCAATCATCCATACAAACATATGATTTTCATCCCACCAGATGGAAACCGGCATCTGCCCCCACCGCGATACCGGTATTCTGTGCGGGACGAAACTAAGAACGGAGGATTAGATGAAAATCGGTTTTGACAACAACAAATACCTGAAAATGCAGTCGGAACATATCCGTGAGCGTATCAACCAGTTCGGTGATAAGCTCTACCTCGAATTTGGCGGAAAACTGTTCGATGACTACCACGCATCCCGGGTTCTTCCGGGCTTTGCACCTGACAGCAAGCTGCGGATGCTTCTGCAGTTAGCGGATCAGGCAGAGATCGTCATCGTCATCAGTGCTGCGGATATCGAGAAAAACAAAGTACGTTCCGACCTTGGCATTACTTACGACGTAGACGTACTCCGTCTGATTCAATCCTTTACCGACAAGGGACTCTATGTTGGAAGCGTTGTAATCACCCACTATTCCGGGCAGAACACTGCGGATGTCTTCAAACACAAGCTCGAATCCATGGGCATCAAGGTTTACCGCCACTACACCATCGACGGTTATCCGGGCAATGTTCCGCTGATCGTCAGCGATGAAGGTTATGGTAAAAATGATTACATTGAAACCAAACGTCCACTCGTTGTTGTCACCGCGCCGGGACCGGGAAGCGGAAAAATGGCAACCTGCCTTTCCCAGCTCTACCACGAGAACAAACGCGGCGTCAAGGCTGGATATGCCAAATTTGAGACCTTCCCGATCTGGAATATCCCGTTAAAGCACCCGGTCAACCTGGCATACGAGGCAGCGACCGCTGACTTAAACGATGTCAACATGATCGATCCGTTCCATCTGGAGGCTTATGGTGTAACAACGGTCAACTACAACCGTGACATCGAGATTTTCCCGGTTCTGAGCGCTATTTTCGAGGGAATCTACGGCGAGAACCCGTACAAATCCCCGACTGATATGGGCGTCAACATGGCAGGAAACTGCATCATTGACGACGAAGCCTGCTGCGAGGCATCCCGTCAGGAAATCCTGCGCCGCTACTATCAGGCATTAAACCGCGTTGTCAAAGAGGATGTCGGCAAAGAGGAAGTTTATAAGATCGAACTTCTGATGAAGCAGGCAAAACTGACCACCGATATGCGCAAGGTTGTTCCGGCTGCCCTGAAACGCGCCGAAGAAACCGGTGCTCCGGCTGCTGCCATCGAACTTCCGGACGGAACCATCGCCACCGGAAAGACAACCAACCTGCTCGGCGCTTCCGCTGCCCTGCTTCTGAATGCTGTCAAGGTACTTGGCAATATTCCGCACGATGAGCACCTGATCTCCCCGATCGCGATCGAGCCGATCCAGAAGCTGAAAGTCGAGTACCTCGGAAGCCGCAACCCGCGTCTCCACACCGATGAAGTTCTGATCGCGCTGTCCATGTGCGCCGCTACCAACAAACACGCACAGATCGCCCTGGAACAGCTCGAAAAACTGCGCGGCTGCCAGGTTCACACCTCCGTCATGCTGTCGGAGGTTGATATCAAGACCTTCAAACGTCTCGGCATCGAACTGACCTCCGAGCCGGTATATGAGCACAACCGCCTGTACCAGTAATTGATATAATCCTATATAAATAACGGCTGTATCTCAGCAAAACAGAACTCATAGATTTTTCAATATATGGATTCACATTGCTGAAATACAGCCGTTCTATTTACTGTATAAATATTTCTTTTATGCTATACATCACTTTTATTTCCGGTCGAACGAGCTTCCACCGCGCATCTCATCCTCATTTGGACTCTCTGCTGCTACAGCTTCTGCCGATTCCGGTGTTTCGTCCGCCGGTGCTTCATCCGCCGGTTTTCCTTCCAGCTTCTGCTGGTTCTGTGAGTTTTCCGCGTTCGTTTCCTCCGCAGTCTTTACCGGCTGAACCTCATCGCCTGTCTTCGCAGCCTCCGGCATCTCAATCCGGTCCTCGCCTTCCTGTTTCTTTTCCTCCAGCTCCGGGATTCCCTTTACCTCATGGAAAATCTTCATGAACTCTTTACCGGTGATCGTCTCTTTCTCAATCAGGAACGCCGCAATCTTATCAAGCGCCTCGCGGTTTTCACTCAGCAGGCGTTTCGCCTCCTCATAAGAAACCTTCAGAATATGCATGACTTCCTGGTCAATCTCTGCCGCCGTCATATCACTGCAATTCAGGACGGTTCTCCCGTTCAGGTACTGATTTTCCTGGCTTTCCAGTCCCATCAGACCAAACTTCTTGGACATACCGTACTGGGTTACCATCGCACGCGCGATCCGGGTTGCTTTTTCAATATCATTTGACGCACCTGTCGTTACCGTATCAAAAACGATCTCCTCAGCCGCACGTCCGCCTAAAAAGCCGACCAGCATCGCGCGGATTTCCTTCTCGGTATTTAAGTACTTCTCTTCCTCAGGCACCTGCATGACATAGCCAAGCGCACCCATGGTACGCGGCACAATCGTGATCTTCTGTACCGGCTCCGAGTCCTTCTGCAGGGCGCTGACCAGCGCATGACCCACCTCATGATACGAAACAATCTGGCGCTCTTCCTGGCTCAGGATGCGGTCTTTCTTCTCTTTGCCAACCAGAACCAGCTCAACTGCCTCAAATAAATCCTTCTGGGAAACGGCTTTCCTGCCATTCTTAACGGCTGTGATCGCCGCCTCGTTCATCATATTGGCAAGATCCGCACCTACAGCGCCGGATGTCGCCAGCGCGATCTCCTCGAAATCAACCGTCTCATCCAGTTTTACATCCTTGGAATGTACCTTTAAAATCTGCACACGCCCCTTTAAATCCGGCTTATCCACGATAATTCGGCGGTCAAAACGTCCCGGACGAAGCAGCGCCGGATCCAGAATCTCCGGGCGGTTCGTCGCCGCCATGACTAAAAGACCCTTGGAGGAATCAAATCCATCCATCTCCGAAAGGAGCTGGTTTAACGTCTGCTCACGTTCATCGTTGCCGCCCAGACGGGAATCACGGCTTTTACCGATCGCATCCACCTCATCGATGAAAATGATACACGGAGCCGACTGCTGCGCCTGCTTGAACAGGTCACGCACACGGGATGCGCCGACGCCGACAAACATTTCCACAAAATCTGAACCGGACAGAGAGAAAAACGGAACCTTCGCCTCTCCAGCTACTGCCTTGGCAAGAAGTGTTTTACCGGTTCCTGGCGGTCCGACTAACAACGCACCCTTCGGCAGTTTCGCACCAATCTTCGTATATTTTCCCGGGTTATGCAGGAAATCAACAATCTCCGTCAGAGACTCCTTCGCCTCATCCTCGCCTGCCACATCCTTGAACGTAACACCGGTCTCTTTCTGTACATATACTTTGGCATTGCTCTTGCCGACACCCATTATGCCGCCTCCGCCGCCCATGCGCTTCATCATCATATTGAAAATGACGAACATCGCTGCAATCGGAAGCACCCACTCAAGCAGAAGCATGATAATACTGCCTGTCGCGTCCACTTCTGCCTGTTCATAGGTCGTAACACCAGCTTCATCCAGCTTCTTCTCCAAATCCGGATCGTTGATCGGAATCGTGTAGTACTCCATTCCTACCAGATTTCCGTATTTGCCCTGGCTGCCGCCATATTTCTTCGAATCTTCCTTCGGCGTGATCTGAATCTTTCCATTGCCAATCACAACCGATTCTACCTCGTGATCCTTAAGCATCTGATTAAACTCGCTGTACGGCATCTTGTGCGTGCGGCTGCCCTGCCAGAGGTTGTGCATCATCGCCACGCAGAGAAGCGTAAACAGCATCGTCATGATCAGCACTGCATAATTCTGACCGCGGGG
Source organism: Clostridium sp. AF12-41 (assembly GCF_003461685.1). Classification (NCBI taxonomy): domain Bacteria; kingdom Bacillati; phylum Bacillota; class Clostridia; order Eubacteriales; family Clostridiaceae; genus Clostridium; species Clostridium sp. AF12-41. The sequence continues at coordinate 35,507 of NZ_QTXO01000002.1, forward strand.
ATTTTTTCCATTTTTATTCTGGTTTCCCTTATTATCCATACACTTTCTCCATTCTGTGTCACTGTACATCAGGAATCTGTCACATCAGGTTACTCAAAAGCCCTCTAAATCTGCCGCATCTGCTTCTCATCCGGCTTCATGCCCGCTTTTCTTCCCCGTCAGCGTGCAAATTTCTGCGTACTCTTATTCATTATAGTGGCAGATTGCCTATAAATCAAGAAGTGAAAATATTAAAAACTTGTGAACTCCTTATAAAATATAGGTGTTTTCTCTGCATATATGAAATGCCATCAAAACTATCCGCTGTGTATCTCTTCCCGATACAGTTACCTCGTCACAGTTATTCGAAAAATTGCTTTTTAAAAAGTCCCTATTTACATTTGTGTGTCTGATGTATCAACAGTATAATGATACATTTCACGAATTGCGTATGCAATTAGAAAATCAAGTAGTCCAAATTCCATAAAATGAAATTTTAGGGCAAATTACAGACATTGGCTTGGCTGTAGTATTTTTAAACAACGTGTGTTAGACTACTGTTATACAAATCGGAATTGACCGAACTCTTTGAGAAAAATAGGAGGAAGCAGCTTTTTATGTTGTACTTAAAATCAGCTAATTTGGAAGATATTGAAAAGGAATACGAATTTATTACTAATACCCCTTCCAATGAAAATGGATTTACGAATTTTGCGTCTGGATGTTCAAGAAAGGAATTTGAAATAAAAATATTACCTGGTTATATTAATGCTGAAAAGGGAATTGATCTGGCTGATGGATGGGTTCCAGAAACGGATTTTTTCTTATGGGATGATGAGAAAATAGTAGGATTATTTCGCGTGCGTCATTACCTTACTCCTGCACTTGCAAACGGAGGAGGCCATATAGGATATGGAATAAAGAAAGAATTCAGAGGCAAGGGATACGCCTCGGAAGGGTTGAGATTGACAATCGAAAAAGCCTGGCACATTATTAAAGAAGACGAAATATATATGTCTGTTCATAGGGATAATATGGCATCTTTGCGTGTGCAGATTAAAAATGGGGCCTATATTCATCACCAAGATGAAAAAGAGTTTTATACCAGAATAAAACGATAAATTCCCGTTTATTGGGAAGTCACAGAGAACGAAAAATCGGAATTTGTGGAGAGATTTCCTGAACTTTCCTTATTTTTCAAGGCTTACAGCCTCTTAGATAGTGAAATGATATGTATTTTCCCTTATCTTTGCCCTTATGCGGAATCCGCAAGGGAAATAAGGGAAATTTTTAGTTAAGCATTGCTCACTACTTTATCAAGAAGTCTTGCGGAATCCCGTTTTGCTTTTCTTGTTGAGTGAGCGTAAATATTCATTGTGGTACTGACATCAGAGTGTCCTAACAGTTCCTGTACATCTTTCGGTGCAGCCCCATTGGAAAGCAGATTGCTGGTGTAGGTGTGACGTAACTGGTGGAAATGGAAATCTTCAAATCCTTCCAGTTTCTTTGACACTGATCTGCATACAATGCTGAGTGTACTCGGCAGTTCCAAAGAGCCATCCGGTCTTAAGCAGACAAAGGAGATTTCTTTGTAATCTGCCGGGACTTCCTGCGTTCCGTCAAGGTGATAGTATTCATAATAGACTCTGTTTTTCACATGAACTTCTTTGTAGTAATTGCGGTGATATAATTCGCCATACTGCATCCGGTTTTTGAGTTGTTCCTTTCTGGCAGCTTTCAGTATTTCAGTCAGGGTATCGCCAAAATCAACAATCCTAACTTTTTTCCGCTTCGTTGGTCCAATAATGTTTTTGTGTTTCATGCCGTCGTAGCGGATACTGCGTTTTATGGTCAGGCATTGTTCCTCAAGGTTAATGTCCTGCCATGTAAGACCACAGGTTTCTCCGATACGGAGCCCGGCATAATACGCAATCTGAATCGGTAGAATGGCAGGTGGGTTTTTCTTTTCCAGATACTTGATAAGTTGCTCGTAATCATCATGCGAAATCGGTTGTGTGCCTTCTTCCACTTCATCATCGGAAAAGAGGTCAACTTCCTCTGCCTGTCGTTTCAGTTTGATATATTGCATCGGATTGAAACTGATTAGTTGTTTTGGAAATACTGCAAAACGGAATGACTGCTGTAACACTGCGGAAAAAGAATGGATATAATCTTTGCTGTATCCCTTTCTTACTTTCCCGTCTGGAAACTCACCACCGAATGTAAGCAGATCAAGAAATGCCTGTAAATGTTCGGCAGTAACTGTTTTCAGTTTGCGGTCTGCAATCGGGTGTTTTTTGATACAGCGGATTGCACCAAGATAATTTTCCACTGTGCCGTTGCTGAGTGTCCCGGTTTTCAGTTCTTCTTCCGCCCACATATCCAGAAGCTCTCCTACCGTAAGGCTGTCTGCCTTTGCGACAAACTTCTTATTTTCGTAATCTTCCAGTGCTTTGCGGAGAAGTTTTTCCGTCTCACTTTTACTTTCGGTTCCAGCATATTCTTTCTGAACCATTTTACCGCTTGCATCTTCTACATAGAAGCGATAGTACCATTTTTTTCCTTTTTTTCTAACAGATCCTTTTGCCATAATTGTATTTCTCCTTTCGATATCAGACAATCGGAACTGTTGAAATGCTTCTTGCGTGTAAGTATATCACAACTCCGGTTGTCTTACTATACCGATTCAGAATCCTCATACATAACTTCGGATAAAAGATTGGCAAGTCTTTGTTCGGCTGCTTCCGGTTTCTTTGAATAGAGCCTTATCACATCTGCCATATCGTTAAATGCGTTGACAGTATGTGTGATCTCTCTGAGAAACATAATCTCATTATATTCATCTTTCGATTCGAATCCCATTACTTTGGCAATGTCCGCATCTTTGGTACTGCCTTTGTAATTTTTACAGGCGAACTGAAACGAATCCAGAAACAGTTCATATTGCTTTAACATTAACAGCAGTAAGTCTTTAGAAAAAGCGTCTTCTGTTTTATTAAGATCAAGAGGTAACTGTTTGAGAATATCGCCCATCACATCACGAATCTGCAATTCCTTCTTATCCGTAATATCAGTTTCATATTCATCGGTTTCCCCTTTGAGCCATTCAATCGATACATGAAGTGCTTCCGAAAGGCCTTCCAGTACCATCTTTTTGGTATTGTCAATCGAACCATTCTCATAACGCAGGATTGTGGAAGCGGTAACTCCCATCTTCTCTGCGACATAAGGCTGTGTCAGATTTAATTCGAGACGGCGCTGTTTTGCCCTGCTGCCGATCAGCTTGCGTAGTTCTTTATCTTTCATGCTGATGTGCCTCCTTTTTCGGTATGTCATTACTATACCACGCAACAAAATATATTGCAATATGCAATTTATAGAAAACGAATGAAATTTCATAATGCTTGACAAAGCAATATAAACACGCTATACTGACAGCACAAATGAAATTGCATAATGCAATTTAAAAGGAGGTGGTCATATGACACAAAGAAAGATTGCCTTATCTATTGAAGAAGCTGCTGATTATACGGGAATCGGCAGGAACACCCTGAGAAAACTGGTGGAATGGAAGAAACTTCCGGTATTAAAGGTTGGGAGAAAAGTCCTGATCAAAACGGATATGCTGGAACTTTTTATGGAAGCCAACGAGGGCAGAGACTTGAGGGATAAGGGAAATGTGAAAGCAGTCACAAGAAACGGTTCAACTTAAAAAAGCGGTTCCCGAAGAAACCGCCAAAGGTTCTATCAGACCGGAGTCATGATATACCTACACGCAAACAGATTATACCATGTACTTCGTCTGACAGACAACAGGAAACTTATGTTTGGAAGAAAAAGAAAGGACGATGATATTTATGGCAAGATCAACAAAGAGTTATGAGGAGCGTATGCTCCAGTTGGAAAAGAAAGAACAGGAAAGCCTTGAGAAAGCAAAACAGTATGCAGCACAGAAACGGGAACTGAAGAAACGTCAGAAAGATGTGGAAACTAAAAAGCGGACACACAGGCTCTGCCAGATTGGTGGTGCGGTGGAATCGGTGCTGGGTTCTGCGATTGAGGAAGATGATATCCCAAAGCTGATCGGCTTCTTAAAAAGGCAGGAAGCAAATGGGAAATTCTTCTCAAAGGCAATGCAGAAAGAGCCAGTTGCGAATACGGAGGAAGTGTAATGCCGGAGGGAGTGGATTTTCCATTCCCTTCATTGCTTTTTCATGAAGGGCGCACTTATGGACAACCAGAGGTCGTCCGTATAAGTTTGCCACAGGTGGCAACCGGTCTGCGCTTATGCTTGCCGGGCTCGTTCCGTCGGCGGGGCTTTCAGCCAGACCTGCTCATGCCGCAGGAGGCACTCTTCGCCAGAGGGGCGCATTCCATGCAGGCTGTTATGCACAGGGCACTCTTACGCAGAGGGCGTTCCGGCAGATACCATTTTCTTTTTGGGAAAACGTTACCTGCCGGAAATCAAAGCCGGATACGGCAGAAAGGGGGAAACGGAGCATGGCGATTTTTCATTATACAGTAAAGATTGTTGGACGCAGCAAAGGGAAATCCATCATATCAGCATCTGCGTATCTCAATGGTGATGTGATGAAAAATGAAGAAACAGGCAGGATCAGCTACTACACTGCCAAAAAAGAAGTCGTTTATACCAGCCTGTTGATGTGTGAAAATGCACCACAGGAATGGCTGAACGTACCTGCTGAAAATATCAGACGGTTTCAGAAATCTGCCCGATATAAAAGAGCAGATAACAAAGATGCTGCACTGGGAAAATTTAAACTTACTTTTCAGAAACAGCGTTTATGGAATGAAGTTTTGAAGATTGAGAAGACCTCGGATGCACAACTCGGCAGGTCATTTGAATTTTCGCTTCCGAAAGAATGGAGCCGACAGGAACAGATTGATTATACAACTGAATATATTCAAAAGACCTTTGTAGATAAGGGAATGTGTGCGGACTGGAGTATCCACGATAAAGGAGATGGAAATCCCCATGTGCATTTACTTGTGACGATGCGACCATTCAATCCAGACCACTCATGGGGGAACAAAGAAATCAAGGATTGGGAGTTTGTCAGAGATGAAAATGGAAATATTGTGGTGGATGAATCCCATCCGGACTGGTGGCAGGATAAAAAGAACCCTGACCGTCATGGAATCCGAATCCCCGTACTTGATGAAAATGGAGTCCAGAAAGTCGGGACAAGGAACCGCAAACAGTGGAAACGTGTATTAACCGATGCTACCGGGTGGAACAATCCGAAAAATTGTGAGCTATGGCGGAGCGAATGGGCAAACGTCTGTAATGCACATTTGAAAACGGAAAATCACATTGACCACCGTTCTTATGCAAGGCAGGGAAAATTAGAGATACCGACGATCCATGAGGGCGCAGATGCCAGAAAAATTGACGAGAAATTTCAAAACGGACAGACATCCTCTACTTCATGGAAAGTAGAGGAAAACCAGATCATAAAAAGACAAAATGCACTGCTGGATAAAATACAGATTTCTTTTGGAAAAGTATCCAGTGCATTAACACAATGGAAGGAGCGATTGCGTGACATTAGAAGAAAGCCGGGAAGTCATTCCCATGATGGAGACAATGATAAACCAGATCGAGGAACAGCAGAATCTTATGGCAGAGATGGTACAGGAATTGCAGGAACGGGACAGGCAGCTCCTGTCTTTTCAGGAGCAGAACCAGAGTTTAAAAAGCTTAAACAGCGAATTATCCAGGCTGCTAAATCTTTTGCCAGATACAGAAGAACTGCTCTCACAGATCGAGCAACAGAAAACCAGAATCGAACAGTTGGAAAACGAGAATCAGCAATGGCAGGAATTAACGCAGAAGCTGAACAACGAGAACAGCTTATTGCAGAAACAGAACAGCGAATTGCTGACCTTAAACAGCAGATAGAGAAAGCGAGGGAGATCGATGAGCGAATGCAGAAACTTAGAGAACGTCGGGCAGGTGGAAGAACTTCTGCTGATGACCGAACAGATGCAGGACGAACTGGATCAGAAAGACCAGACAATCCAGGAACTAAACAGGCAGCTAAGCGAATCGCTGACCTTGAACGAGAAATTGAACAGCGAAAACAGAGCCGAGAATATCGAAGCATTGCGGACAAGATTAAGGCAAACAGAGGAACGATTGACCAGCGAGACAGACAGCAGGAAAAGAGCCGACGCAGAAGCCGTGGCATGGAAATTTAAGTATGAAAAAGCAGAGCAGGAAAAACTTTATGCACAGACACACCAAAAGACGGTAGAGGTAGCTGTTGAGAAAAAAGTGCCTTATGAGAAATGTGAAAAATGTGACCGTACTGCTTACCGGAAAGCAAAAGAAAAATGCGATAGCCGTAAAAGCCAGTTAGAAAAGAAATATAAAAATATGACGATTGGTTATGAAAGTATCTTGTTTCTACTGGCATGGTACAGCATAACAACAACACTGTTTACTGCGATTCTTTCGCCGGTTTTCCTTAACGACTGTATCGTCTTTTTCGGTGCGTTAGGAAAAGGAATGGGAAGTTTATTTCGGGAGTTTGTGACAGGTGCAGACTCTTTCGGACAGTTAAGCAGTGGAATACCTAACAGTATTCTTTCCGGGATTGTGTACTGGCTGATTGCCGGTACTGTCATGGCAATTTTATTCGTAATAACCGGGTGGCTGATAATCGGGATTGGTTATCAGGTAGGAAAAATCTACCGGAAATATTGTTGGGATATCATCAGCATTATGGTGGCAATAATGAGTACAGCTATCGTAATCTACTTTGGCGAATGGATAAAATCTGTCATTCCGATAAACCTCATTGTACTGTTACTACTTGTATATGTGGTCTATATTGGAATTCGATGTTATGTAAAAGACTGGCGAGAAGAGCGGGGATATTATTAAAAGAGGATAGGGAAATTTCATAATCTTCCTGTCCTTAGTAAGGGACTATTGATTGTTTATATAAAGAAAAAGTATATAAATAAATCTTGACAATTAGTACGAACTCGGACTATACTATAAAAGTCCGGATTCGTACTAATTTAAGGAGAAAAAAGATGAGAAAAGATAATAATATGATAATACAGTTGCAACGATATTATGATTTATGGAAAGAATGTACAGCAATGTATGAGGAATGGGCAAAGGATCAGGGACTGTCTTCAAATGGAGTTTTTGCTTTGTATTCATTTTATGAAAGTAATGGAAGATGCACGCAGAAAATGATAAGTGAAAAATGGAATATACCTAAGCAAACGGTAAATACGATACTAAAAGATTTTCAGAAAAAAGGATACATCAATATGGTATCTGATGATTCAGACAAGAGAAATAAGCTGATATGCCTCACAGAATCAGGAATGGAATATACGAAAGATATCATAGAAAAACTGCACTCAAAAGAAATATATGTAATCGAAAAAATGGGATTAGAGAATATAGAAAGTCTTAATGATAATACAGAGCTGTTTATCAGACTTTTCAAGGAAGGAGATTGTAAGAAAAATGAATCATAAATCATTATTTTTTAAATATGTTATTCCATCTATTATAGCATTTGCATTATCAGGAATATATGCGATAGTGGATGGATATTTTGTAGGCAATACCATAGGAGATGCTGGACTTTCGGCTATTAATATTGCATATCCGATTGAGGCTTTGATTCAGGCTCTTGGAACAGGAATTGGTATGGGAGGAGCTGTTTATTACTCAATTAATGCAGCAGAAAAGAAAGGAAAACGGGCAGAAGAATTTATTGCTACAAGCTGGTGGCTTCTTGTAATAGTAAGTGTTATCAGTACCATAATTATTTACTCCTTTTCGTCTAAAATTTTAGGATTGCTTGGAGCAGATGGAATTATATTAACAAATGCGACAGATTATATCAAAATTATAGCACTTGGAGCAATATTGCAGATTCTTGGAACTGGAATGATGCCATTCATTAGAAATTATGGAAACTCTTTCTGGTCAATGTTTGCGATGGTTGGTGGATTCATAACCAATATTGTTCTGGATTTTATCTTTGTATGGATATATGAAATGGGCATGAAAGGTGCAGCCACAGCTACAATAGCCGGACAGGGTGTGACTGCAGCAATTGCAATCATATACGCATTATATAATAAAAAGTTTTATGTGTATGTATCCTTAAAAAATGTAAAAGAAATGTGTGGCGCTATATTCAGAGTAGGTCTTGCACCATTTGGGCTAGCATTGACTCCTAATATTTCATTGGTGTTTATAAACCGATTCTCCGCTTCTTATGGGGGAGAAAAAGCTATTGCAACTTATGCATGTGTATCCTATATTATCTGTATCATATATCTCATATTGCAGGGCGTAGGTGATGGAAGTCAACCTTTAATGAGCCGTTTTTATGGTGAGAAGGATCAAGAAAGCCTGAGAGGAGTTCAGAGAATGGCATACATTTTTGCAATAATTCTTGCTGTTTGTGGTGGAATTATCATGTATGTAAACAGAGCAAATATTGGAGGGGTTTTCGGAGCTTCTTATGAAGTAAGTATTGAGATTTCTAAAATTGTACCTATATTTTTAGTGTCATTACCATTTGTTGCGATTACCAGAATAGCGACAGCTGGATTTTATGCTACTGAAAAAAGTGGATTGTCATACATTCTTACATTCATTGAACCAGTATTGATGCTGATATTTATGCTTGTTTTACCACCTTTATTTGGTGGACAGATTATGATATGGTGGAGTACGGTATTGGCACGTGTTTTTTCAGCGATTCTGGCATTCATACTAATAAAATATTGCGAAAAGGGAGATTTGCAATATGGAATACAGAAAATTTAACAATCAGATAGTAGCAAGAATAATCTAGGTTTATCTATTGTATTTTTAAGGACAGCCTCATAGCAATAGGGCTGTCCTTTTAAAATTATGAAGCTAATTTTTAATAAATTCTAGTAGATTTTGATTGGAATAATCATAACTCTAATGAATCTTCAGCATCTACCCACATCTGTAAATTCCCATCAAGATATAACCTTGCATATTCTAATGGCTCATCGATTGCAAGCGATGTCAAAGCACAATCAGATCCAGGTGTGGTTCTTAAATTTTTTTCTGCTTCCCAACAATCAATACGGAGTATATAGCCCGTATTAGTATATACATCAATGCTGTTGCACTGTGGATTGTATTCTGCAAATATTGTTCTCATCGTATCCCATCTCCTTATCATTTAATCAATCAGTAGTAGCAAAAATTAAGAAGCATTTCAATCAGTTCACCATGTCACTTTTATTTTGTGTTATACTGTCTTATAGATTTTTCTTGCCCTTGTATTTGCCCTTATCAGAGTGCATAAACACTGATGGGACGATATAACACAAGGGAAATAATAAGGGAAAGCTCACCTGCGACAAATCCAGTGTTTTCAAGGGGGTGCGAAGAATTTAATAATAAAATATAACAGTTATTAAATTTCTTAAAACAGGTGAAATCTCAATCGGAATTTGGAGGTGATTTAAATGGAAAACAAAATTGTAGGTGCTATTTTCTGTTTCATGTCAGCAGTTTTAATTTCTGCACGATATATTTCTGCTGCGATATTTATGAGTGGAGTAGCTTCGTGGAATGCCACTTTATTTGCAGCAGGTCTTGAATATGTAGGTCCTTTTTTAGCAATAGCGGCTGGTATTGCGTTTATTATTGGAATCCTGTTTCTGGGATATGGGCTGTATCAGGATATTAAAAAGATAAAGAAGTAGAACAATTCCAGTTTGTCAATTACAGGTGACATTGAAAGAGTCAGCCCATTCAAGGTGCTGGCTCTTTCAAAAATTCCATTCTAATAAATTGCATGATAACTTAGAGTAAAAATGAATACCCATTAGCCGGAAATGAATAGAAAACGAATAAAAGTGTGGTGTTTCGTATAATTATGAGTTAGTATGCATCAGACACACTTTTGTAAAAAGGGAGTTTCAAAAAAACATTCTATCATTTTTGATCTATGATATAATGTGAACACTTGACGAGGTATTTTCGAGTCTAGTGAGAACATATACCTGACCACTTAATGAGGTGTTTCACGAATTTAGTGGTCATGGTATAATAAGCGCAGAAGAAAAGAATGCGGCTGTAAAGCAGACATATTCTTTTCTTGCGCCACTAACGAACGAACCGCCCTGCGAAGCAGGGCGGTAGAGCGCGATAGCGCGGGTTCGTGAGTATCATGTCCATGTACCAAATGAAGCCAGATCAAAGTCGAAAATTGATTTCGTATTTATTATAATTGACAACAATAATCCGCAAAAAGGAGATTCCACCATGCCATCCCACATCATCCACCCAATCCCACCTGTTTTTGACGCCGACTCCCGCATCCTGATCCTCGGTTCCTTTCCGTCGGTCAAATCCCGAGAAAGCTGTTTTTTCTACGGGCACCCGCAGAATCGTTTCTGGAAGCTCTTAGCACGCCTGCGAAAGGAAGACGTTCCATCCTCCATCGAGGAAAAGAAGGAATTTCTGCTGCGGAACCACATCGCCGTCTGGGACACCATCCATAGCTGTTCCATCGAAGGATCCAGCGACAGTTCCATCCGCGATGTTGTTCCAAACGACCTCGCCTCTATCCTGGATCACGCTTCCATCCAGGCGATTTACACAAACGGCGGGCTGTCTGGAAAAATGTACGACCGCTTCTGCCGTAAACAGACTGGCATTGAGGCAATCAAACTGCCATCCACCAGCCCTGCCAATGCCGCCTGGAACCTCGACCGGCTGACAGATGCCTGGAAATGTATCAACCAGATCCTAGGGGAACCCGGATCTGAAACAAAAAACACTGTTTCCGATGGCAACGCACGCGAGGCAAAAACACGCATCATCTAAACAAACACCATCTGCACCAGAATCATATAAAATACTGTCCCTGCCGACCAATGGCGCTTCTGTCCGATCCACTGTTCCGTAAAAATCATTACAAACAGTGCCGTCAGTGCAAAGTCCAGCCCTTTCGTATTAAATGTAATCACATTTGACACTGCTCATCTTTCTTAGTAGAATAAATACATTATAACGATCGATTTTTCGGATTCAACACAGATTTGAACTATGTAAAAAAGCTTTGAAGGAATTACCTTTACAAAAAATCTTATAAAAAAAGGAAGCAAAACCTATGAACACATATATTCCCCTCCCTAATTCAAGTGCCGGCTCGCCTGTCCAGTTCTCTGAACCAGCCGCCTATTCCTACGAAAGCTGCCATTGCTGTCCGCGAAATTGTCAAATCAACCGCACCAAAAAACAGGGCTGGTGTCACAGCCCTGCCGGTATCCGGGCGGCACGCGCGGCGCTTCATCCGTGGGAGGAACCGTGTATCAGCGGTCTGCACGGAAGCGGTACCATCTTTTTTTCCGGCTGCACGCTGCGCTGCTGTTTCTGCCAGAACTACCAGATCAGCAGCGAAGGCTTTGGAAAAGATATTTCCGGAACGCGCCTGGAGGAAATTTTTCTGGAACTGCAGGCACAGGGCGCGCACAATATCAATCTGGTGACGCCGACGCAGTACCTTCCGTCGCTACTGCCCGTCTTAAAACGGGTCAAACCGCAGCTTTTCATCCCGATCGTCTACAACTGCGGCGGTTATGAGACGCTGGAGGCGGTTGATGCGCTGGCTCCCTATATCGATATCTGGCTGCCGGATTTAAAATATTACTCTTCCGAACTGTCCGCCCGCTATTCCGCCGCCCCGGACTATTTTCCGGTCGCCTCCGCAGCAGTCAAACGGATGATCAAGCACACCGGTCCGCTGGTATTGGAAGATTTCTCCGAAAATGGCCAGGCCTGCCAGCTCATGAAGCGCGGCGTGATCCTGCGGCATATGGTTCTTCCAAAACACAAAGACGATTCCATCCGCCTGCTCCACTGGATTCACGACAACCTCCCGGAGGGGCATTTTCTGGTAAGCCTTATGAGCCAGTACACCCCCTTCTACCAGAGCAGCAAATATCCGGAAATCAACCGTCGCATCACAAGCTACGAATACCAGAAAGTCGTCGATGCCGCGATTGAGCTGGGACTCACACAGGGCTTTATGCAGGAAAAAAGCAGCGCAAAAGAAGAATACACGCCGCCGTTTGAATTGCAGGGGATTTGATATTTATATAAGAAAAGATCCTTCTTGATGCCTTTCCATGAACCAGAAAAAGGGTATCGATAAATTGACATTTTATCGATACCCTTTAAACTATCTCGTCCATTGGATGATACCTCTTTCTTTGAACTTTTCCTTTATTCAATTTTGATTCCTTTTTCAACAATTTCTGAATCGTTCAATCTTATTTTTTTCTTTTTTCACTTATCTATCTCTCTTTTAAAAAACGCTTCTTTTTAATGATACTTTCTCGTCATATCACTAAACCGAATCCTGTTTCTAAATATGTATGATAGATGATTGACTGATTTTTACTTGTTGATTTTGGTTTTCCTTTGTTCAATTTTTTTATTAAAAAATTGAACCAGTTTTATGTTTTCGGTGGAATCAGCTCCCTTCTTTTTTTGTTTTATTTCTTGTTTCTTTTGATGGTTTTATTCTAATACATATGTCGCATTTTGTCAATACTAATTTTGTATTTTCTTGTTATTTTTCAGTTTTATTTCCACCATGAATGCCAGCTATTAGTTTTCATCTCGCAGTCGCGCCATCTTATCTCTTTATTTACCATCGTTCACACATTATGAGCGTCATGCAAACTGTTACTGGGAACGTATGCGTGAACAGCAACAAATCCGCAGTTACTGTACACGCATACGTGTCCAGTAACGGAATTTGCCGTGGCTTCGCATTTAAATACGGCAAATTCCTGCTGCCACCACGTTTTCTTACGGCACTTTCGGTTCCAAAAGTGCCTACCCGTGTACAGTAACAATCCGCAACCAGAACTTCACTTTTTTCCCTGTTATTTTTCTTGCCAATCTTCCCATTTTCCAGTATAATTATGATATCGGTGCATTTTGGCACCTGCTTCTTTATATGCAGGCAATTTTTTCACATCTTACTGGTTCCTGCGATTCTCATGTTCAGTTTTTTCGATGATTTCCATGACCATTTTCATACTTACGCACTCAAAAGGTAAACGCTAAAACTCTGAACTTTTTATTTATTTTTTAATCACTAAGCAATCTTTCTTCACATCTCAAACTTCATGACTGCTTCTTGATTTGATTCCTTAAAACTTATTCACACGGGGAAACTGTTTCTCATTTTGCTGAAATTCATAACCTACATGAGCAAGCGGGCATCCCCTATCTGCAATTTTATTTCAGGAGGTACTCTATGGTCTATGAAACTTTTTTGAAAACAATCCAGTCGATGGTGCAGACGCGCCTCAATAAAAAAGCCAACGTCTCCCTGCGGCGGGTTCTGAAAAATAATGGACTGATGCTCGACGGGCTGAGCTTTACGAAACCCGGCTCACGGTTATCACCGACTGTCTATCTGAACGCCTACTATAATGAAGCGGAGGAAGGGATGCCGCTCTCCATTATTACCGATCAGATCCTGATGGTGTATGAGACAAATCCAGGATTTTCGGAGGATATCTGCGAGGAACTGCGTGATTTTGATGCCGTACGCGGCCGGATTGCCTACAAATTGATCCACGCCGCTAAAAATAAGGTGCTTCTCTCCCACATCCCACATATTCCGTATCTCGATCTGGCGATCGTTTTCTATCTGATCCTCACTGACAATGAGGAGGGACAGATGACGACCCTGGTACACAGCGACCATCTTGCCCTGTGGGATATTTCTCTGGAAGAGATCGGCATACTGGCGGAAGAAAATACACCTCGCATACTGCCGTACCACATCAGCTCCATCGAATCCACCCTCAATCAGCTCGAAATGGAGGACATCGTTGAAACGGAAGCTCTTCCATCGGTCGCTCTCTACGTTCTGACAAATTCGCGCGGCATCAACGGCGCTGCCTGCATGCTCTATCCCCGCGTCTTAAAAGAGTTTGCCGAAAGCCTGGGCGAAGATCTGATTATCCTTCCGTCCAGCATCCATGAAGTGCTTCTCACTCCCAGCAACGTCTCTCTTCCGCCGGAAGAACTCAATGAAATGGTTCAGGCGATCAATCAGTCGGATGTGCCCGCTGAAGACCGCCTGTCCGATCATATTTATTATTTTAGCAGGATTCAGGGCTGTCTCTACCTGCCGCCCAGTTCCACTACGACGCTTTATTCCGGAGCAGACGGAACAGTGAATCCACAATAAAGATGGCAACCGCCATCGCCCCCGCTATCTGGATCGTCTGGATCAGATAAAAATTGTACCATTTTGTCTGTCCCTGTATCAGAAAATAGACGCTCCGGTAGATCGATGCGCCCGGCACCGTCGGCAGGATTCCTGCCACCAGAAAGATCGTGACGGGCGCTTTTAACACGCGTGCAAATACCTGGCTCAGCAGAGCCGCTGCCAGACTGGAAAAAAATGCCGCCGCCACCTGCGAGGTTCCCACCTGCATCGATACCAGGTACGCCAGCCATCCGGCACCTCCGGTAATGCCCGCATAAACCAGATATTTCCGCGGCATATCGACCAGCAGGGAAAAACCAAAAACCGCCAGAAATGCCCCCACGCTCTGGATCATCAATTCTCTTATCATCTCTGTCATACCGATCCTCCCGCCAGCCGGACTGCCACGATCGCCAGACCGACGCCCGACGCAACCGCCAGCGCCACCACGACTGCCTCCGCCATCCGCGCGACTCCCGAACTGTAATCTCCATTCAGCGTATCGCGGATTGCCGCCGTAAATGTGACCCCAGGCACCAGCGGCATGATTGCGCTGATAATCACTACATCCAGGCTCATTCCCAGAAATGCCCCACGGCGCAGCAGATACGCCGCAACCGCCAGTGCAAACGAGCCAAGTGCATTTTGACAGAAATCATTCAGCATAAGGTTGGACGCCGCCCGCAGGACAAACGCAAGAACGACTCCCACGACAGCCGCCACCAGGCATTCGCCCGGACCGCCTCCAAACATCACCGCAAAAAATCCCGTCGTTGCCGCATAGCCAATGCATTTCTTCCAGAATCCGTATAATGTCGTATTAGCAATCCGATCCAGTCGTTCCTGCGCCTCCCCGACGGACAATTTTCCGCTGCAAAATTCCCTTGAAACATTGTTTACCTGATAGATGCGGTTCAAATTCGTTGCCCGGTTTTCCACCCGTTTTACCAAGGTAAGCGGCGGAAGCGATGCATCCGCAATCGTCGCCACGATCCCCGTCGTCACGACAAACACATCTGCCCGTGCAATCCCTGAATGCTTTAAAATACGGTGAATCGTGTCCTCCACACGGTAGACCTCCGCTCCGCTCGCCAGCATGATCTCCCCCGCCCGGACCGCCATCTCCATCAGCGCGCCATATTCCATACCAACCACCCTCTGATTTACGAATTTTCCAAATCCAGCAACATTTTCTTGACCTCTACCATACGGTCACGCAACACGACCGCTTCCTCGAAATTCAGCTCGGCTGCCGCCTGATTCATCTTCTTCGTCAGTTCCTTTACAAGTTTTTCTAATTCCTGGCGATCCATCGATTCCAGATCCTTCGTTACCTTATTCGTAACCGGTTCGGCTGCCTGCGAGATCGTGATCAGATCCCGGACAGCTTTCTTGATCGTCGTCGGCGTAATGTGATGTTCCTCATTGTACGCCTGCTGAATCGCGCGTCTTCGCTCCGTCTCCTCGATCGCCGCCCGCATCGAATCCGTGATCGAATCTGCATACATGATAACATGCCCTTCGGAATTTCGCGCTGCTCGGCCGATCGTCTGAATCAGGGACGTTTCCGAACGCAGGAATCCCTCTTTATCCGCATCCAGAATCGCCACCAGCGCAATCTCCGGGATATCCAGGCCCTCACGAAGCAGGTTGATGCCGACCAGCACATCGAAGACATTCAGACGCATATCCCGGATAATCTGGGCGCGTTCCAACGTGTCAATATCCGAATGCAGATATTTGACGCGGATTCCCGCATCGCGCATATAGTCGGTCAGGTCTTCTGCCATCCGCTTTGTCAGCGTGGTAACAAGCACCTTAAACCCTCGATCCACCTCCCGGTTGACCTCCGAAATCAGATCGTCGATCTGTCCCTCGACCGGTTTCACCTCAATCGGCGGATCAAGAAGTCCCGTCGGACGGATCACCTGCTCTGCCCGCAGAAGCTCATGATCCGCCTCATACTCGCCCGGTGTTGCTGAAACGCAGAGAATCTGATCCAGTTTGCTCTCAAATTCTTCAAAATTTAACGGTCGGTTATCCAGCGCCGACGGCAGGCGGAAGCCATATTCCACCAGCGTTTTCTTGCGCGACTGGTCGCCCGCGTACATACCGCGCACCTGCGGCAGCGTGATGTGCGACTCGTCCACAATCACCAGAAATTCATCCGGGAAATAATCCATCAGCGTACACGGCGGTTCTCCCGGTTTCGACCCAATCAGATGGCGCGAATAATTCTCGATACCGGAACAGAAGCCTGTTTCCCGCATCATTTCCACATCAAAATTCGTCCGCTCCGCGATTCTCTGTGCCTCCAGAAGCTTATCCTCACTCTTAAAGTAAGCGACCTGCTCCTTCATTTCCTCTAAAATATTGTTTGCCGCAATCTCCATCCGCTCTTTCGGGATGACATAATGCGATGCCGGGAAAATCGCGATATGTCCCAGCTGCGCCTTGATCTCGCCCGTCAGCGTGTCAATCTCTGTGATCCGGTCTACCTCATCCCCGAAAAACTCAATCCGGTACGCATCGCCGCCCGAATACGCCGGGTATACCTCCAGCACATCGCCGCGCACCCGGAACGAACCTCGCTTGAAATCCATGTCATTCCGGCTGTACTGAATGTCGATCAGCTTGTGAATGACCTCGTCGCGGTCCTTCTCCATGCCCGGGCGCAGGGAAATAACCATGTTTTTATAATCGATCGGGCTTCCCAGACCATAGATACAGGAAACCGATGCCACAATAATCACATCCTGCCGCTCCGACAGCGCCGCCGTCGCTGAATGCCGCAGCTTATCGATCTCGTCGTTGATGGAGGAATCCTTCTCGATATATGTGTCCGTGGACGGGACGTAAGCCTCCGGCTGGTAGTAGTCATAGTAGCTGACAAAGTATTCCACCGCATTATTGGGAAAAAATTCCTTCATTTCTGAATAAAGCTGGGCTGCCAGCGTCTTATTATGTGCAATAATTAACGTCGGCTTATTCAGCTTCTGAATCACATTTGCCATCGTAAACGTCTTGCCAGAGCCCGTTACACCCAGTAATGTCTGGAACTGATTTCCTTCCTTGAAGCCCTCCACCAGCTTTTCAATCGCCTGCGGCTGGTCGCCGGTCGGGCTGTATTCTGATACCAACTCAAAATGATCCATTGCTTTCTCCTGATTTGATATAATTCACAAATAAAGAATGTGCCTTTTTGTGTAATAGGGGATTCCAAGGAATTTCCTAGTACACAAAAAATCCCATTAAGTATTTCTATTATACCAAATCCACCCATGAATGTATACATAAAAGCAAAACAAATCAGTACAAACGTTCGATTTCAGATAACTGTTCACAGGTAGGAATTTTCTGAATTTTCTAAACTGAAGATTCCGTACGATACAGTTCTGGTTGCAGATTTTGCCGTCATTCCTATTATTGGTTTACTGTATTATTTCTTTCTTCCCGTGACTACTATCAGAACGATTCCTAATACTCCCATCATCCCCGCATACCCCACAAACGGCACACTCACGCCCTCACTGAATCTTCCCATCCATTTCAGCACAAACGGCGAACACGCCGCTCCCAGATTGCAGCCGACCAGCACGATTGATGTGGCTGTATTGATAGAAGACTGCGGAATCTGCTCGGAAATCTGGTGGAAGGAATAGGTAACCAGAACGGTATAGAAAAATCCAACGATACTGATGCCAATTCCAATCAGCGGCAGATTGCCCGCATATGCGGTCAGAAGCATCCCCGCTCCAAGCATCAGGCATCCAACCCCCGGTAATTTTTCCTTCCACCACATCGTCAGTTTTCCAAAATAAACACCGGCAGCTATTCCCATCAGCATCATGAGCGTGAGAATGATGCTGGCTTCCGACTCCGTTCCAAGTTTCTTCTCTAAAATCAACATCGGGACACGCAGGGAATTGGAACAGTAGATGCAGATGACAAATCCCGCAAACAGTGCATAAGCAATGGGCAGGACTTCTTTTTTCCAGCATTTTCTCTTTCCATCTTCCTCCGCTTCCAGACTTTCTTTCTCTCCCCCTGCACTCTGTGAGCCCGCACTCTGTCCCATCTCCATATTCCCCGGAACCCATACAAGATACAGAAGTACAATCACAAATCCGAGCGCGTACACCCAAAATGCCAGATTCCACCGGATCAACACCAATTTTCCAGCAACCAGCGTCATAACCGCGCTTCCCAGCACCTCCGCCGATCCGCGGTATCCGAGCAGCGCCGCTTTTTCCCTGCCTTCATAATATTCACTGAAAATGCTGATTGCTTTCGCATTAATGAGTCCAATCCCGATCCCCAGGAAAATCCTGGACGTGAACACCACCGGATATTCCTGTACAAACACCGGTACCATGCCGCTGACCGATAAAAGAAGCAGACCGCCCACAATCATTGGACGGTCTTTCATATAACGCGACAGCCATGCATTCAGCACGATCATGACAGTGATCGCAAACGACGGTGCTGAGATCAACATCTCCACCTGTGCGGTTGTATATTCACTGAAATGCTGCAGCAGCGATGGCAGCACGATCGAAACAGAATACGCCGATGTCAGTATCAATGACAGCGATAGCAGCGCTATTTTCTTCATTTGTTCTTTCATATTGGTTTCTCCCCGAATGTTAGTTTTATACTAGAATTTTGATTGCTTCTGTCCTATTCATTCACAATCGCAGGCAACACAATCCATGTATCGTTTCTTAAAACAATACTCCATTCCTTTTATCATAAATGAAATTCATTCAGAAAGAAATACTTAAATTTTTTTTATTCTAAGATTTTTATTCTAAGGTAGATGTTTCACTGTTCACACATGTGTTCCCAGTAACGGGATTTTCAGTTCAGAAAATTCCTGCCTGTGAACGGTTACGTTTCTTCGTTACCTATCCCCGCGCAAACCAGTCTTTCATGCACTGAAGCACCTGCACCAGCTCTTCTTCCTTGATAATATACGGAACCATCGCGTACAGATAATTTAAGAACGGACGGCTGAACACGCCGCGTTTGTACGCATATTCCTGATACCCTTTCAGGACTGCCGGATCATATACCTCGACACAGACACATCCGCCCATCATGCGGACCTCCCTGATTCTTGGATCGGCAAATCCTTCCATCTCCCGACGGGTGATAGCTTCGATCTTCTGAATCTTTTCCATATAGTTCTGCGTCTCAAACAGCTCAATCGAGGCAAGCGCCGCGCTGCACGCGAGGGCATTTCCCATAAAGGTCGGTCCGTGCATCAGCGCATGTTCCGGGTTATCATCGAAAAATCCATCAAATACCTTTTTATTTGCCACAGTCGCCGCATGACCAATGTAACCGCCGGTCAATGCCTTTCCGAGGACCAGAATATCCGGAAGAACCCGATCTGCCACAAAGCGGTTTCCGGTTCTGCCAAATCCGGTTGCCACCTCATCAAAAACCAGCAGCACGCCGTACTTATCACAGAGTTCCCTTGCCTTCTCCAAAAATGAAATGTCGTACATCCGCATTCCGCCAGCACCCTGTAAAAGCGGTTCCACCAGCACGCAGTTCAACTTGTCATGATACTGTTCAAATGCTTTCTCCAGCGCCGGGATCTCAGTCGGAATGTGAACCACATACGGGCTTGCACCATAGGCTTTCAGCACAAAATGGTAGTCCTCATCATCGCCTGCCTCCATCGTCTTAAAGGTATCGCCGTGGTACGCGTGTTCCAGCGCCAGAATCATCGTCCGCTTCTCATCGCCGCGGTTCATATAATACTGCAGCGCCATTTTCAGCGCTACCTCAACCGCCACGCTGCCGGAATCTGAAAAAAAGCAGTAGTCCAGATCGCCCGGCAGCCAGGACGCCAGTTTTTCTGAAAGTCTGCGCGCCGGCTCATGCGTCAGACCGCCCAGCATCACATGAGAAAATTTTTCCACCTGTGAAATAATTGCCTGATTGATCACCGGATGTTTATATCCATGAATCACACTCCACCAGGATGAAACCGAATCAATCAGCTTCTGATCCTTCGTGTAAAGATATACCCCGTTCGCATCCACGATCTCATAAGGTGCTTTCATTGTTTTTAACTGTTCATATGGATACCAGATCATTTTTCTTCTCCTTTATCTTCTGTCTTACGCATACAGCCCTTTCAGCGTCTCCGCATCCATGGAAAGCTCCGTATCCCCATCCGCCACACAGGCAACAACCGGAATGCCAGTGTAATATTCACACATTTTCCGGTTATCCTCATGAAGCAGATTCCCCGTCTCATAATGGTTGAAAATAATTCCTTTTAGGGCAATTCCCTGTTGTTTCAGATAATAGGCAGTAAGCCCCACGCCATTGATCGTCCCAAGCCCCGCATCTGCAATCAGCAGGCAGCCAAGCCCGCACGCTTTTACTACTTCTGGAAGACGGATATCCGCCTCGTCTATGCAGAGTGGACAGAGAATTCCGCCGCTTCCTTCCATCGTCACATAGTCATATTTTTCACAGACTTTGCGAAAATCTTCCAGCACCCGATCCATCCGAACCGGGGTGCCCTCGAGGCGGGATGCCAGATGCGGCGATACTGCCGTCTCATACACATACGGACACATTTCCTCAAGCGGCTGCCCGATTCCCGACATTGTTTTTACCTGCAGGGCATCTCCTGGAATCAGGCTTCCATCCGCACGCCGCTCATTGCCGCTCATTGCCGCTTTATAATACGCCGCATCCGCGCCGCTCTCCCGCAGTTTTTTCACAATCAAGCCTGTCACATACGTTTTTCCAATATCCGTTCCCGTACCTGTTATAAAAATCCCCTTGCTCATCTTTTATCCAAGTCTCCCTCCCTGAATCAGCGGAATCATCCGTTTTCCTATGATGGCAGCCACAATACAGAGCACGATATCGCCCGGAACTGCCAGAACAAAGCAATATAAAAACAGCGCTCCTACGCCGATCGGCGAATTCAGATAGAAATTGCTGATCACGTAGTAATAAATCATTCCAAATGCATAGACAATAAAAAGTCCCAGAAAATTAGCTCCCAGCAGGCGCCGGTAACTCGGATGCGTCTTGGCATTGGCAATCTTACCATTCACATACGCCGCAACCGCAAATCCGATGATATATCCAAAACTCGGCTGGAAAATATATCCCGGTCCGCCGCCCTGAGTGAAAATCGGAAGTCCAATTAAACCTAATACGATATAAACCACAACCGCCAGCGCCCCGTTGACCGGACCTAAAAGCAGACCCGCCAGCATCGTAAATAAAAACTGCAATGTAAACGGAACCACCGGAACCGGTATCTTGATAAATGCTCCCACTGCAATCAATGCGACAAACATCGCGCACAAAACTAAATCCTTTGTCTTCATGTGTTTCAAACCTTTTTCCTCCTTGGGTATCTGAATGATTTCAGGCATCCGAAGCCATTCTATTCTCGCACATGTACATAAATTTCTCTCCGCAAACCCTGTTCCAACCATCTAAAACAGCAGCGGCCGTCCCAGATCCCGGGTAGTCGAAACAGATGCAGAACTGATTGCAAGCATAACATAGCCTTTTTCTATTGTCAACCCATTATTTTTATATGGTTAACAATTAGTTTTTTATCTGTTTTTTATCTCTTTCCTTCCCATAATCTTGTTTCTTATATCCCTTGATATACATACGTTTCCCGTCCGTCCACACATTCACTGCCCCTGAATCCGCCGTTCTCCAGATCTCCGTTCCCGTCTGTTCCAGACGTTCCACCGCCTCCGGTGCCGGATGCCCGTAAGTATTTCCCTCTCCATAAGAGAGCACCGTGAAAGCTGGGGAAAAGCACTCCAAAAACTCCTCTGAGGAGGAACCGTTCGAACCATGGTGTGCGGCTTTTAACAGTGTCACTTTTTCCCTCTTTTTGTCCTCTTCCACCGCCAGAATCTTCCTTTCGTCCTCCACTCCAATATCTCCTGTCAGAAGCATACGAAACTTTCCATACGTGACATCAAACACCAGTGAATGACTATTTCGCTCCTCGGCTGGCTTTTCCCCCGCCTCCGGGTACAGGCACCGAAGCGCCAGGCTTTTCGCCCGCACCGTTTCTCCCCGATGCAGATAATAGACTTCCGCCCCCCGTTTTCTGGCAAGAGTTTCCAGTTTTTTATATGCCTCCTGCCCTTTTCCTGCCGCCGGAAGTGCCAGATTCCGCACCCGGATATCTGCCTCCTCCTTCAAAAGCCACTCGATCCCGTTCGTGTGATCCGCATCCGCATGGCTGACCAGAATCCAGTCCAGCGTGCGGATTCCCTGACTTTTCAAAAATGGTCCCAGCACATTTTTCCCGATTTTTTTATCCTGGCTGCTGCCACAGTCCGAAAGAATTGCCTCATCCCGCGTCCGCAGAAAGACGCCGTCGCCCTGTCCCACATCGAGAAACCAGATCTGAAAGCCATGAACAGGCTGAACCACTAAAAAGACTACCGCCACAGCAATAAATACACTATTTTTTCCCGGTGCATTCCATTCTTTTGGGAACAGAAAAATCCCTTTTCTCTCTAAATTATCTCTTGCTTCTCCCACACTCCACACATTTCGAATCCCCAGCGCCACATAAAACATCCCTATTTTCCACATTTCCGGGCGTCCTGCCACGATGGAATGAAACGGCACGCGTTCCACCTGGATGCAAAGCCATTCATACAACTGAAAAATATAATGCCCCGGACCCGTACATGCACTTGCCGCTATTCTGAATATTTCTGGTATTTCTGATATTCCTGATGCTGCACCCCCAAAAGCCGAAAGCACTCCCGCAATGCTGCTGCATCCGCCCATTCCCCCCATTTTTCCTCCCACAAACGCTATACTGTAAATTCCAAGCGCCAGCAGACCGCTTCCGGCTGCATACGTGAGAAGCGGAATCACGATCAGGTTCAGAAAAATTCCCAACATCGGAAATGTAAAATAGTGATACAGCTGAATCGGCATCGTATAAAGCTGAATTGCCAAGCTGAGCATGAGTGTTTCATATCCTTTCTTTTTTTCTTTCTCTTGTTCCTCCTCTTTTCTCTTTTTTTCCACTTTCCGCAGCTCCTCCGTCTCCAGCCCAATCGCGGCAACCGCGCCATAGGAAAGCTGCAATCCCGCCGAAAAGAGCAGATACGGCGATTGCCACGCCTGTAAAATCAAAGACAGCGACAGCGCACTCAGCAGATCGTAACTCCGCCCCAGATATGCCGCCAGACAGGACACCTCTACCATAAATACCGCCCGGAATACCGATGCTCCAAATCCGGTTACAAAACCATAAAAGGTAAGAAGCGCTGAAGCCCCCAGTCCCGCCCATCCATACGATATGCCCCAAAAACGCAGTACGCTGTAAACGCTCATGCCAATCAAAGAGACATGAAGCCCCGTCTGGGGTTTTACCCTGTATAAAATAGATGGCATTACTTCCTATATAAAGGGATTTTTCCTTACCCCAAAACCTAGCAATCGTAGGGGGGGATACAAGTATCCCCCGTCTAACCCTCGAAATCACTATATTTTCTAACTTTTTGGAAGTGGTATCATCACGCATAATATGCTAAAAAGATACCCGGACATGTTGGTCGATGTGAATTTATCGTTACAATGCTATCAGAACATTTTGGACTATCTATGAATTATTTGTAACAAAAAATTGCATGGCTGTCAAATCATATGCCATACTATTTTCGATAATCTACTTACTCTTCATTTTCACGTCTTTCATACAAGCTTATACAAGCATTGAATTTCAAGAGAATTCTATTAAAATCTTCCTCTGAATACGCTCCCTTTCCATAAGGGGTTGCTTCAAACAATTGACTTTCTCGTTCTTTCACACGTTTACAAATGCTATCAAAAGCAAAAAACAAGCTCATTTGCGAATATTGAAAAACTTTAAGCCAGCCTTCCTTATTCGATTTTCCTAAATCAAATACAAATACCTGATCTGTTGGATATCCCTCGGCAGCTTGTTTTCTATATAATTTTGTTGTACTAATATCCGAATGCTCAAATTTACTGCCTTCATTATATAAGGTAATATACATCCCAAATAAAATCGGATCCTGTTGAGCCAGTTCTGCAATGCTCTTTGGACTTTCTCCCAGATTCTCCTTTTTCAATATTTTTCGGATTTCCTTGCTACCTCTATTTAGTTTGGTAATTGTTTCTTCGCCTTTGAATCTCTCATCTAATGTATCACCAAAATCCCGTATCATTTTTTTCAGATTTTGATTTGACCTGAGTTGGTTAATATCTGGTTGATAGAAAAATTCTTTGAGTCTTGTATTATCGCCTTCTTCAGCTTCGCATAAATACTTTATCCATAAAGTATTATTAAACTGGCTTCTTGCCAAAAGGTAAGCTTCCTGTTCCATTCCGTTTTCCAAAAGCAAAATGCAGCTATCACACAAATTCACCTGTTTAGCCATCAAAGAAAGCACTTCTCTATACCAAGAATACTCATCAATCAAAATGATAGGCTGTCCTTCTTTAATTACATATTTAGCAATATCTTCCGTAATCTCTTTTAACAAATCCGTTAGTTCTGGTGCATGACTTCCATTCATATCTGCATACCTCCATTCCATTTTTAAATCAGCAGTTTCTTTTTATATATTGTACCAAAAATGGTGTGACTATCCAATCACAGCCACACCGTTTTTGCATTCCTTTATTGGTTATTTTCTTTCTTTGCAAAGAATGCACCGTAATCAAACATCTTCATGCTCTGATATCTGCCGATATCCAGCAGGGAAGATATAATTATCTCCACGTCCTTATCTTCCCCGGATGGCTCATGCAGTCTGTTGCACAACCTTTCATAAGCAGCAAGCATCTGGGCGTATAGCTGTTCACAGTATTTTCCTTCTGCAAATTCATCCTCCACCACTTTACTTTCCTCGATCTCGCACTCATCCAGATTGTAAGCGCCATTCATCAGATCGTAGATCACTGTTTTGAATTCCTCATCCCGTACACTCATATACATCCTCATCACTTTCTTTGCCGTAAAGAATGCATAGAAAAAGGGAAAGCAGCCATTTCAGATACAATTGAACTGCTTCCCCTTACTTTTTCAGCGTCCTTACGAAGTTCATCAAGATTCTCCGTTCATCCGCATTCAGGTCATCCCATATTTCCAATAATTCTTCTTGCTCATCTGTCAGATCAGGCCGCATACCTTCTCCGGCAAAAAACTGTGCGATTGATATTCCGAATGCATCGCAGATTCTTTCCAAGGTTGGTACTGTCGGTATACTCTTCTTGTTGATTATATTTCCCAAAGCCGTCTGTGACATATCAGTGAGCTGTGCAAGCCTGTATTTGGAAATCTTGTGTTTGCTGCATAATTCTTTTACCCTCTTTGGTATGTACTCCTCTGTACGCAAGTAAGTTACACCTCTCTTCTATCTGTACGATATACATATTGTAACCGTAAAACAGAAGAAATATTAGAACCATATCTCTTGTGTATTTTACTCTAGTGAAGTGGAGTATTCAGATAAAAAAATATGAACAGCAGACATATGCAGTTCAATTCTCTATCTTCTTGAAGCCTTATTTTTCCTTGTTTCTATCACCCTTTTATCGTCTGGTTTCATTCATAAGCATACCATCCGTATGCAGATTCATCAACACAAATCGTTCGACACATTTCGCACTTTGCTCCACTCTACTTTATCAAATTACCAAACCTTTCTTCACTTATTGATAGATAATTTACTGTGCGTAAGAAAAAGAAAACAGGAGGTACTATTATGAATCAGACGCAGCAGTCATCTGTCGACCACCGACAGATAGGATATCGTATCAAGGAAGTAAGGGAGCAGAATAATTTCTCACAGGCAGAACTTGCGGAAAAAACGGAACTCTCCGTTTCCTACATAAGCCACATTGAGAATGCAAAAAGGAAAGCAAGTCTGGAATCCATCATCCGCATCGTCAATGCCCTCGGCATTACCATAGATGAACTGCTTGCCGGAGTGCAGATGCACAATCCCACTGCATACCAGACGGATATCGATATTCTCATGGAAGAATGCTCGGAGAATGAGAAGCGCTTCATCTTTGAGCTGATAAAAGCAAGTGTTGATGCCATGCATAAAAACGGCTGGGAGCTTACATCCAAAGATGGGCAGAGGTAACGGCACATCATTTTCACACAAATTATTTTTATTTGGAATAGACTATAGGGATATGCGTGTCCGTATGGTCTATTTTATTTTGATATGAAAATTTTATAATAAACTCATCATAAAAATGAAGGTGGTTAGTCATGAACGAAAATGAGCATAAGGCCGGTTCTGTTGCCGACCAGAAAAATAAGATCAGGGAACGTTATAAAGGTGTCAGTCTCGATGAACTTGACGTGATTCCGGCACTTCCGCAGGAAGATATCTTTGCTGTTGAAAATGAACAGCGTGTTGCCGTATATGCAAGGGTATCCACTGATGATCCGAGACAGACATCCTCTTACGAACTGCAGAAAAACCACTATCATGATGTTATCAGCAAAAGTCCGAACTGGAAACTCGTACAGATTTATGCGGATGAAGGTATTTCCGGTACTTCCCTGCAGCACCGTGACCAGTTCAAGCTGATGATCGAGGATTGTAAACAGGGCAAGATAGATCTTATCGTTACAAAAAGCGTATCCCGTTTTGCAAGAAATGTCGTGGACTGCATCGGGTATGTCCGTGAGCTGCTTGCCCTTCCCCACCCTGTCGGTGTGTTCTTTGAAACGGAAAGGCTCAATACCTTTGACCCCAAAAGCGAGATGGTGCTTTCCTTCATGGCCACACTTGCACAGGAAGAAAGCCATACAAAAAGCGAGATCATGAACGCTTCCATTGAGATGCGTTTCCGTAGGGGAATATTCCTGACACCGATACTTCTCGGATATGACCACGATGAAGACGGCAATCTTGTCATCAACGAAGAAGAAGCAAAAATCGTAAAGCTCATATTCATGATGTACCTAAACGGATGCACCTGTCAGGAAATTGCCGACACCCTGACGGAACTTGGATGCATGACCAAAAAGGGAAACACCGTATGGTCCCCCGGCTCTATCCTTCAGATACTGCAGAACGAACGCCACTGCGGTGATGTACTCGCACATAAGACCTATACCCCAAACTATCTGAATCACAAGTCAAAGAAAAATATGCAGAACCGTCCGCAGTACCGTAAGCGTAACCACCATGAAGCCATCATATCAAGGGATGACTTCATTGCAGTACAGAGGCTTATCAGTAATGCGAAATACGGAAATAAAGGACTGCTGCCGGAGCTTAAAGTCATCCCGGAGGGAGTCCTCAAAGGTTTTGTTTCCATCAATCCCAGATGGGCCGGATTTAAGGAAGATGACTATATCAATGCTTCTGCAAGTGTATATAACGGCACGGAGCAGACTTCCGCTTCTTCTGCTCCGGTAGAGGTACAGTCCGGTGACTTCGACCTCCGTGGATATGAAATTGCACGCTCCCAGTTTTTTGACAGTACGGACCGTATCACGGTCACTTTCAGTCAGGGAGATATCCGTTTTTCCTGTCCTGCCGTCCGGAGACTTGAAAGCACGCTTGTAGAACTGCTTATGCATCCACAGAAACGGATCCTTGCAGTAAGGACTGCCGGAAAAGAATGCCGTAATGCCATGCAGTGGTCTAAAAAGAAAAGCGGGGTCAGTTTTCCAAGGGGAATCAGCGGAACTGCATTTCTCCCTACCCTGTACTCCCTTCTCGGCTGGAAGGATGACTGCCGTTACCGCATCACCGGAATAAAACGGGGCAAAGGAAATGATGCCATTCTGCTCTTCAATCTTACAGAACCGGAAATATTCATACCCAATGACACAGTAAGCTCACTTCCGGAATCAGATACATCCGTAAAGCCCTTTACCGACAGCAACCGCAGGAATGTCCGTGCTTATCCTCCGGACTGGGCAGATACATTCGGCAGCAACTATTACAGCCACGCACAGGCACAGGAGCTTGCCGGATTTGGAAAAGGCATGGAGCCTGACATATCCCATGCATCCGTCATATACAAAGACAATGACATACAGGTCACCAGCAAAGATGACATAGAAAGAAATATCGAACAGATCATGTCCGATATGAAGGAGAATACAGATGAACACACAGACGAACAATGAAAGAAACAACATTCCCGTTATGGAAGATGATGCATTCAGTTATGACGGCTATCAGGTAGTCCGTGGAGAATTTTTCGCACATACCTACGAACCGTCATTTACCTTTAATTCCAACAAAGTATCCGTAAATACCGCCTGTATCAAGAAACTGCCGGATACGGACTTTGTTCAGATACTTGTTAACCCGGACGAGAAAAAACTGGCAGTACGTCCATGTCAGGAAGACGAGAAAGATTCCTTCCGGTGGTGTTCCGCAACATCAAAACGGTCACCAAGGCAGATCACATGCCGTATCTTTTTTGCAAAAGTCGTATCCCTTATGGGATGGAATTCGGCATACCGTTATAAGCTGCTCGGCAAACTTATAAAGTCAGACAACGAGCTGCTGTTTGTTTTTGACCTTACCACACCGGAGATCTTTGTACGCTCTGAAAAGGAAGACGGAAAAATAAAAACTTCCCGCACCCCAAGCTATCCGGAAGAATGGCAGAACCAGTTCGGTGTGCCTGTGGAAGAACACCAGAGCAGTCTTCAGATCAATATGTTTGACGGATATGCGGTATTCGGCATTTCCGAAAACAGCAGCACTTCCACCCCGGAAGAAAATCCAGAACATCCAGAAAAGGAGGAACAACACTATGAACAGACAAACCTCTTTGAAGCCGGTCCTTTGCATTGACTTAAAGAAAAACAGAATCCGCATACATAAACTTACGCTCCATATGCTCGGTGACCCTGAGTATATCCAGCTCCTTGTAAATCCCAAAAGCAGCATGATTGCCGTAAGGAAAAGCGTCCGCAGGGATTATCTGGCACACCGTGTACGCACCTGTGGATCTGACAGCCACTACTGCTGCGAATTATACAGTACGGAGCTTCTGCAGGCCCTTCGTGTCACCAACGTGAATCTGGCAGAGAACCAGAGCTACCGTATCTACGGTGCATTAAATTCAAAGGAATGTCTCGCCAGCTTCTCCATGAATGACTGTGTGCTTGTGGATGATACGGCAAGAACGGAGGAAGCACTATGAATGACATGCCAATGCCGGAACTTGTAAAAGACCCGGAATTTACAGACCTTATCCAGCCGAGGGACACACAATACATGGAAGAACTTGAAGAGGATATTTTTGACCACGGATGTACTGACCCTGTATGTGTATGGAACAATATCATCATAGACGGTCATCTCCGCTATGATCTCTGTAAAAGGTGGGATATACACTTCACCTTAAGACGCATCCTGTTTGAAAGCCGGGATGAGGCAGTATCCTTTATCTGCCGTGCTCAGTTAAAACGCACTGACCTTACGGGGGAATATAAGAAATATCTGATAGGCAGAATGTTCCGTGCCGAAATGAATACAGCCGTTGGAAAATTCCTAAAAGAAAATCCTGATAAGACTGCAAACCCTGACGGACAGGTGTCACAGAAATATGTACGCAAGACAGATGTTGCAACCGTCATAGGGAATGAATACAATTTTGGTTTTTCCACCGTGACAAAATATGATATCTATGCCCGTGCGGTCGATGACCTGAAACAGAAAAGTCCTGAGATTGCACAGAAGATACTGACGGGAAAACTCCGTGTCTCCCACGAGAACATCATAGAGCTTTCACGGCTTCCAATCGAGGATATAAACGGACTGAAACGTCTGCTGGACAGCGGTTCTATCGACCGCATCGGCTACTCACAGCTCCGGCACGAATTAAGATGGCAGAGGCTTCCGACTGGAAAACCGGATTCACGGAGAATAAAGAGGGAAAAAGCCAGTGCCGAAGCCGGAATCAAACAGATGCCGGCTACGGATCCGGATTCGGAACTCGAAAGCCTTAAATTCACGATTCCTTCATGGTCAAAGACCATATCAAGGACAATGGAACTTACTGATTTTACTTCTACCTCCACCAAAGCAAGGCGCGAAGTGAAAATGCAGCTATTAAACCTTACAAGAAAAATAACAAAACTGCTTTCGCAGCTTGAGGAGGATGATTCGAAATGACAGAAGAACAGATAAACGATGAACAAAGGACAGAAACCGACCTAATGCAGTTCGTACCAAAGGTACACTTTGAGCAGATACCTATCAGAAACCTTGTATCCAATCAGGAATACCAGCGCAACCTTTCACAGCATCATGTAAAAAACGCTGCTTCCCACTTTGACCTGTATCAGATAAATCCGGTAAAGGTCAGCCGCAGGGACGGGATAAATTATGTATTTAACGGACAGCACACCATTGAGATTGTTGCACTTGTTTCCGGCTCCCGTGAAACGCCCGTATGGTGCATGGTCTACGATGATCTGGAATACGAACACGAAGCGGATATCTTTGCAAACCAGATGAAATATGTAAAGCCCCTTCTGCCCTATGAGATATTCATGGCAAACATAGAGGCCGGTAATGACAAGCAGCTCATCATCCGTGATCTGGTAGAGTCCTATGACCTTACCATCACTTCAACAACTGCTCCGGGAGGTATCTGTGCCGTTGCAACACTGGAAAACATCCACGATAAATACGGCTACCATATGCTCGACCATGTGATCCGCCTGATTGCTGCCACATGGGAAGGTGCATCCCAGTCATTCAGTGCAAATATGATGAACGGTCTGGCACGTTTCCTGAATGCATACGGTGATGCCGTCAAAGATGATGTTTTCAAGGAAAAGCTCGGAAGGATATCCATAAAGGAACTTTCACGCACCGCCAAGGACAGGCGTTCCGGCTCCCTTGGATTTGCGGAAGCGATCCTTATCGGCTACAACAAGAAATGCCGGAATCCGCTCCCTTGGGATAAACTCTACACCCACAAGCTCCCGCAGAAAAAAGCCGTGGAAGAAGAACCGTCCGATATCCCGGAACAGGATGATACTGACCAGATAGATATGGACGGTCAAAGCAGCCAGCTTGACCTGTTCGGATTTCAGGATGATGAGGTTTCCGAATAGTTTATACGGAAACCTTTATCCTGCTTCCTTCCAGAAAGAAGAACTCATATTTCTTTGCACCAAGCACCGTCACTTCCGCAAGGACAAGTTGTGCGATCTCAGGAACAAATCTGCCAAGCGGTTCATTCTCCGTGGCTTCCATCATCTGCTCTGCCCGTATCTTTTCAAGCGGACTGCCGTCTGTCTTCATCTGATTCCATCTTTCCATGAACTTTTCCCTGTCCGCAACCAGTTTATTGAATGCCTTCACAAATCCCTTTTCAAGGTTGGAATTGTCAACATAGGCATTACTGCACGTTACCCTTCCATCCGTCCGGTGGTTCTTGCACTGCCACTGTACGATTCCCCTTGATTTCCATGAATGTCTTGTAAACAGGCTTTTACACTCACCGCAGAATACCTTCTCGCAGAACGGCATGCAGTCCGCACCGTAACTGTACCTGTCCGTTCCGTGGTCTTTCATGAACCGTTCCCTGCGTTCAAATTCTTCCTGCACAGCATTCCATGTTTCCTTATCTATGATTCCCTTATGGCTGTCCTTAACATAGACCTGTGCGATTTCCCCGTTATTTTTTACCTGACGCTTGGTAAGGAAATCAGCCGTATAAGTCTTCTGCAGAAGCGCATCGCCCATATGCTTTTCCTGTTTCAGGATACCCACGATTGTGCTTGGATACCATTTCGTCTGTCCGTTGCATCCCGGAACCTTTTCTTCCGTCAGTTCCTTCGCAATCTGTGCCGGATTGATGCCGATAAGGAAATCCCTGTAGATGCGTCTTACCGTTTTTGCCTGTTCCTTATTGATGACCAGCTTCCCGTTCTTATCCTTATCGTAGCCCAAGAACTTGAATGTATTCAGGTGCATCTCACCATTCTTGAATTTGGTGCGGATGCCCCATTTGCAGTTCTCCGAAATGTTTCTTGACTCATCCTGAGCAAGCGAGCTTAATATCGTGAAAAGCAGCTCCCCGGTAGAATCGAGGGTGTTGATGTTTTCCTTTTCAAATATGATACCGATTCCGAGGTTCTTCAGCTTTCTGGAATATGCCAGACAGTCCTGCGTGTTTCTGGCAAAACGGCTGATGGACTTTGTAATGACAAGGTCTATCTTGCCGCCTTCGCAGTCTGCGATCATTCTTTTGAACTGTTCCCTTTTCTTGGTGTTAGTTCCTGAAATACCCTCATCCGCATAGATGCCCGCCATTTCATAATTTTCATGGTCATTGATATATTTGGTGTAATAATCAACCTGTGCTTCAAAGCTGTGGAGCTGGTCTTCCTGATCCGTGGAAACACGGCAGTAGGCTGCCACCCTTATCTTCTTTTCCTGTACCGCCCTGCGTCCTGTTTCACGCTGTCGGTTTCTTGCTGGTATAACTGTAACGCTTCTTGCCATTCTTATCATCCTTTCTCTGAATATAAATATCTTTTTTGATTTCTCCCCATCCCCTGATAACGGAATCAGGAATCCTTGTCCCCCCGCAGAATGCCACTCCTTTTCGTTTGGTCCCGTTGCATATCCATATGACCTTATGGCTTTTCGGATTTACATGGCGGACCAGTCTGCTTCCGCAGAGTCCGCAGAATATCTTCTTTCTGTACGGATATGCTTCTTCCGTATTTTCCGGTATTGCTTCCGGCACTTTCTTCTTATGCCTTCTTTTCCATGAGCTCTCCTTCAGATAGGTGAATTCTTTTGTTCCCTTTACGGAAGGTTTCTCATCAATATACATATTCCCGTCAAAATGCCATGCTTTTCGAAGTACCCCGTCCGGAATGTTTATCCCTTCACAGAAGGATTTCCCATACCGCTTCGTACCGCTGCACCCCCAGTTCAGTCTGTTGCCGTTACTGTAGATACGTTTGTAAAGCGGATGTCCGCATTTTGCACAGAATATCCTGTTCATGTATGGGTAGTTATCTTCCGTAAATTCTTCAATTACCGAACCTTCGGCAAGATAATCCCGCTTTGCTTCAATGGCATCCTGCGCCTTCTGCCAGAGTTCAGGGGATACGATTGCTTCATGGTCATCTTCGATATACCATGCATCAACTTCTCCCCTGTTCCTTACCAGTTTTCTTTCTTCATTCACAAAATGCTTATGCATGATGTAATCGCCCTTATAGATCTCATTTTCAATCAGACGGAACACCGTGCTGTCGATCCACTTTGTACCGCCCACGGTCTTTACCCCGTTTTCATTCAGATATCTTTTAATGGCTGCCGGGGTATATCCGTCTGCTGCCATTTCATATATTTTTCTGACCCACACCGCTTCGGATTCATCTGCGATATAGACTCCCCTTTCGTCTTTCGTATATCCGAAAGAACGCTCAAGGTACTGTACCGGAATACCCGCTTCATATTTTCTCTGGTACACCATCTTTGCTCCGGCGCTTCCGCTTTCGCTTTCTGCCTGTGCAAATGCCGCCAGTATCGTGAGCATCAGCTCCCCTTCCCCTGACAGCGTATTGATATTCTGAAGTTCAAAAAAAACACCTACATTTAGTTCTTTCAGCTTTCGTGTAGCCTCCAGAACGATTGAGGTGTTTCTTGCAAAACGTGATACCGATTTTGTTAATATAAGGTCTATCTTTCCTTTTTGTGCATCAGCAAGCATCTTCTGCAGACCGGGTCTTTTTTCCTTGAACCCTGATATGGCAAAATCACTGTAGACTCCGGCATATTCATAAGCCGGGTTCGCTTTTATGACTGTTTCATAATGCCTTATCTGGTTTTCCAGTGAATTTTCCTGTTCATCTGCATCCGTTGATACACGGCAGTATGCACATACCCTTAATTTTCTCTTCTGTTCCCTGTTTCCTTCCCTGATCTGAATTTCCACAAGCCATGCCTCCTTTCGTTTTGGTAGTCTATATATCACTCTGAAAGCCAATAATAGCAAGTGTTTTCTCGGATACCTTTCACCTTTTTATCCTTGGCATAAACTGAAAAAAATACGGCTGACAGCCATCCCTGACCATCAGCCATATCCTTATCTTAAAAGCTCGTTTACCCTTTTCTGCACTGCGGAATAATCGTATCCGGCAGCACTGATCCTGTTCTTACGCTCCGTCCCGTTTCCCCAGTCACCATGAATGACTTCCCTTGCGATCTCATCCACGGATTTCTTGGATGGAGAGAGCTTTTTATTCACGATGCTCTGAATGGCAGAATAATCATATCCCGCCTGAGACAGACGGTTCTGTCTTTCCGTGCCATTACCCCACTTTCCGGCAATGACCTCTGCTGCGATCTCCTCGTTTGATTTCTTTGCCGGAGCACTGCTGTTTCCCTTCGCATAACCATTCAGTCCTGCTGCCTTGATCTTTGCCGGGAAATCCACATAGCAGTAATCCTGATCACAGGTCTGTCCGTTGATCTTATTGCTGCGGATAAGGTTCGTCTCACCACCAAACTGCCAGATCTGTGTTTCCGCACCGCTTGCCGGGGCCGGCTTGTTCTTTCCCCATCTGGCAACCCAGTGGGTGTAACGGGTAAGCTCCCCATCGTTCATCTCAATATTAAAAAATGACTCGGATGAATAAATACCGACCCAGTATCCGGCTACTTCCATCTCTGAACAGAATGCCTTGATGATCTGTGTCAGTGTGTTCCTGTCGTTCTTTGTGATCATGCTGCCTTCCACATCATAAAAGACCGGGTACTCAAATTTCTTCCCCTTAAGGAGTGAAAGGAAATACCCTGCCTCTTTCTTTGCTTCTGCAGTACTTCTGGCATTTCCATAAAAATATGCCCCTTTCGGAAGTCTGCATTCCACGCATTTCTTATAGTTTGCCTCAAACTGGCTGTCCTTATAAAACCCGGAATCAGCACCTCCGGCTTTGATAATGGCAAACTCCACGCCTTCCTTACTCTTAGCCCTTGCAAAGTCAAAACTGCCCTGCCATCTGCTTACATCAATTCCAAATCTCTGACTCATAATATGATCCTCCATTTCTTTGTAATAAAATAGGGAAGGCGTCACCCTTCCCCGTTGTCTTTGTCATCTTCTGCCCTGTCATGGAGCTGTTCCAGAACGGCTTTTATCTTTGCCGGAACAGGCAGTCCCAGATGGGATGCATTCTCCAGAAGGGATATCCCTTCGTTTGAGATGTAGAAGAAAATGGCTGCCGTCCGAAGCACGCTTCCAGTGCCGATGACATGTACATCCATAATGTTTGCAATGCCGACCATAAGAAAAATCAGCACCTTACGACAGATTCCCTTAAATCCGACTGCACTGGACAGCTTCTGGTCACTGATTGCACACATCACTCCCGTAATGTAATCAATCACCACAAATGCAAGCAGTGCATAAAGCAGACCGTCACATCCACCAAGGAAATAGCCGAGCCATCCCCCGACTGCCGTAAATACAAACTGTACCGCATTCCAGAATTCCTTCATCGTCTTGTCCTCCTTTGATTTTTTGTATGAAAAAAGCAGCTACCCGTAATGGATAACTGCCGATTTCCGAAAATTATTTTATTGTTCCTGTAAGATATAAGTGATCTTCATTGTCTTGTCCGCTGTTTTGGTAACGGGCGTGTCCAGATTATTGATGGTTGCCAGATAATTGGACATCATATGCCACCCGGTTGTCGACCAAGTCCCGTAGTCACCAAAATACAATAAAGGTTCATTGCGGACAGGTGTAACATTCACCTGATAACTGCTGTTGAACAAGGACTGTGCCTCCGGCGGCATGATCTCATTCGTTGCCGTATCCGCTATCAGCAGTTGATCATAAGCATTTTCATAATAGATTCTTCCGTTGATTACAAACTTTGGGACTCCGTTCACGCTAGAGGTATTCGTTCTTTTGAATTTGACCACATTGGCCGGATTGTTTATCTGTATCTTGTATAACTCATATGGTGAGTCATAGCTTTTAACATATAAGTATCCGTCCGTAACGAACATCTGCCAGTTGCTGTCAGAACGGAGATATTTGTCTGTTGTATTTTTAACCTCATACTGCTTTACCTTCCATGTATCCATCCTGATCTCCGTAACCAGATAAGACGTATCCGGTGCCACCCTGTAATCTGAATGCGTACAGATATACAGGCACTCCGAAGCCGGGTCGTAATTGTATCCCCAGTATCCGATACGCAGGGCTGTTCCAAGCTCCGGCACCTCGATTTCCTCTATCAGGGGTTTTGTCGTATTCACGTTATCAAGAATAGATACCGTTTTCAGGAATGTCCTTCTCCTTGTGATATGGATATGTGTATTATCCACGAATTTAAAATAATATGCACAATCCTTTGCCCTGTCGATCAGGAATATCAGCTCGGTCTTTCCCATCGTCATTCCAGAATATTTGCTGCTCGTGTTTGCCCCCGTCTTGTCAGGATAAACATACTGCAGATTATCCTCACAGATACTCTGCATCAGCGGATAATCCCTTGTATAGCTGGCATTCTTGCTTCCGTATGAAGTAAAACCGCCATGCTTATTTGTCAGGCAGACACTGGCAATCGTACCGTTTGCCTGACTCGTTGCAAAGTCATATACATACTTCACATATCTGTCCTTCAGATTGATCTCGGATTCCGTCTGGTTGAATCCGCCCCTGAATGTATTCTTTGTATTATTCTGTACCCCGTATGCTGCACAGCCTATCAATGCTGCATCTGCCGGAGGATAATAGTTGTCTGCATTTTCCGGTATTTCCTTATCAAAACACAATATTCCTCCGAGGAGTTTTTCATAATACGGTACAAAGTCACTAAAAAATCTGCTTGGCCTTTTGGAAAGTCCCAGTGGTTTAAGGACATCCCGGAGTGCATTGGTTACCATATTATGATTTTCATAGGTTTCCACCTCTCCCGTATTTACATCAGTAAGCTCTATTCTTGTTGTTCCCCTGAGCATCGTCATCATCTCCATTTCTATAATTCATAACAAAGGATGTCAGTGTTGCATCACCCGCAAGCCAAAAGCGGAATGTGATCGTTTTGGCTTCAAGAAGTCCTGCATGCAGTTCATCCAGATCCATCGTGAGAAAATCCGTCATTGTAGACTCATCCGTAAAAGTTTCACCATCATAACTGTACTGTACGGTAATGTCTCCCGTATATTCCGCATTCAGAGCCTTGATGCCAAGAACCGTTCCATCCGAGAGGTCTGCCATGCATTCGATGTACTGCTTGGGCGGTGTTCCCGTAATAACCGCATTCAGTGGAAATGCCCTGCTGTCACTCCAGCTTAACACTGACGGGAAAGGCAGAGCCTTTATCAGATCCCATTCCGGCATTTTGGCAAATCCATTCTTTTTAAATAAAAGTGCCGTTATCTCCGTTTCTTCCAGTTTCACGAGAACATCTGCTGTTTCCTGTAATTCTTCATTTATCACTTGGTTTTCCACCGTATACAGGTTTCCGTCACCATCTTTGACCAGAAGTTTAAAAGGGACTAACAGGTCAAGCGGTGTGTATTTCACTTCAAAGGTCTTACTCTCTGCATAGTACTGGAATGTAATGTCCGGTGAATCCGTATCCGGCTTGGTAAATGTGTAATTCTTATCTGCAGTAAATCCAAACGCACCGTCATAACACTGGACCGGAACGGAAATCATATGAAGTGAAATATCGCCAGTATCCCAGAAAACCAGATCATACTTAAGCTGATAGTCTGCTCCCGATGCATTGTAATGTGACCACCCCTCCCACCTGATCTTCAAAAATCTGTAATAACTGTAAAGAGTTCCTTCCTCCCGGTATAAGGATCTCATTCTTGTATCACGGTTATTTATCTTAAGATGTGTCACATCACTTCCGATTCCCCAGTAGGAATCACCATGTGCATAAATGGAAGGGACAGCCTTCCCAAGAAATGTAAAGAAGTCTGCCCCGCTGACCGCAAGCGTACCGCCATCATAGTTGTTGCTGTCCTGTAAAAGACAGGTCATGTTGGTGACTCCTGCGGAAAAAATATCATTTATATTGTCATAATTCATAGTGTAAATTCGACTCCTTTCACTCCGTCAAATCCGGAGATATCTATGCCCGTACACTCAAGGAATCCTTCATCTATCTCCTGTGATACGGCTTCCTGTGTTTCTTCCGTAACGGCTTTAAGCTCATAAAATCCATTTTCTGTTTCCACGGTATCTGGAACCTTGACGGATGTATCTGCCACGGTGATTACAAACTGTGGTCTGATTCCAGACGTATAGCCGTTGATTTCCACCGCATCCACCCTCGCGAAATAAGAGACATCTATCAGAAGCTGTTCGGCATATCCACGATCCATTGATTCAGGTTCCGACTTCTGTGCATACCGTTTCCTCAACGTGAAGTTCTCCTCGGTATTGACTGTAATATATCCGTTATACTTCGGATTTCCACGCACGCTTGTGAGTACAAATGTACGGAGGATTTCCGTGATCCATGCACGGTCGGTAAATGTGTCTGCAACAAAGTTCTGGCCTGTAATGCTGATATTTCCAATCGTCTGGGTAATTCCCGGCCTCCTTGATGACGGAAATGTAACCGAAACCTTATCACGGAATGTGTCTGCCACAAACGGCACATCTGCAATACTGATATATCCGATATTCTCATTGATATTGATACGACCGTTCCAGTCTCCCAGTCCGGCTGCAAGTCCCTGACCACTAATTGTTGCCCTTATCTGTGCCTCTCCTATCTTTAGGCTTCCGGTTGAAATTTTCAGATACATCGAAAATGTATTTGAACTGTTCTCAATGACTTTTGATATCGGAAAGAACAATGTCACAATATGCTTTCCATACAGACAAGTCTTTGTCGGCATAAAGGTATCAATGGTTTCATTATTTATTTTGTATATGATGGAAAGCTCCGGAAGTTCCGGCTCTGGGTTTTCTTCTTCCGTCTCTCCATCTGCAGTAGCATCCTCCGGCTTTATTACTTCGAGAAGCATCTCGCACTGGAACGCTGCCGTTGTGTCCTCCGTTGCAGTAAAATCAATATCCATAACATTCGTCAGTGACTGTCCTATTTCAAACGGGGCAACATTTACAAAGTTATAAATAATGGTCCTTCCGCTTTCCACGGAATTGATAAGACCTGTAATGTTCTTATCGTTCTTGCTCTTGGCAGATGCAAGTCTCGGATTTTTACCCACGCATTTCAGTGTCATCTTTCCGTAGATCTTACACTCGATGCTTGTTATGCAGCTTATTTTTGTTTCGTCTGCATGGCCACCGGAGAACTTAAGGATATCACCGACTTCCATTGCCGGATTTCCTATGGTGTTACTGTCAAACGGGACATAATTTATCTTCTGCAGTGCCGTCAGAATTTCCCGCAGGATTTTCTCCCTTACGGATTTCAGTCCGAACTGAAGAAGAGGATTGATGCCGAGGTTCATTGTAAGGG
The DNA here is from genome assembly GCF_003461685.1 of Clostridium sp. AF12-41. Classification (NCBI taxonomy): domain Bacteria; kingdom Bacillati; phylum Bacillota; class Clostridia; order Eubacteriales; family Clostridiaceae; genus Clostridium; species Clostridium sp. AF12-41. Next base: position 75,272 of record NZ_QTXO01000002.1, read on the forward strand.
CATCATCCTTTTCCATCGCAATATACTCTGCCGTCTGGCTGATCTGGTTCGTGGATGACACGGCAGTATATCTTGTAACAAAATCCGAATAACTGCTGTCGAACCTTTCCTTCTGCTCCACATTCCATACAGACTCATTTCCATATCTTTTGAGAATTAGTTTTCCATACCGGTCTATCTGGCAGAAACAGCCTACCACCTGTGCCACATAAAAGATCAGGTCACGGAATGTTTCCATGTCATTATCTGAATAAACACCGAGTGTGGTTTTTCCATTTGGGAGGGCGTTGATTTCTGCAACCGTCTGTGCCATCTCAACCTTACAGGCATCACACGCAGCCTTTAGAAACTGATATGGCGTTCCGCTTGAAGAATCCAGCTTCAGCGTTTTTTCAAACCGGAGCATATGATCATAGCCTTTCAGTTCCAGTGTCCGTACCTTCCTGTTTGCTTCTGAGATCTCATAAATTCCCATCGGTATGGTCTCTTTTGTTCCATCCAGAAGTGTCAGACGGTAATAAAGCCTTACTTCTGCATCCTCAAGGGTATAGCGGTCGATTTCCGAAAACAGGCTGATTCCCATTTCCGCAGCATAAACCGTTCCGAGTTCTATCTCCGTATTACTGCAGCACTGCCATTTTATGTAGCCGGAACCTTTCACGATATCCTTAGCAGTAAACTGATATTCCTTTCCGGCTTTTGTCGTGATGGTCCCGTACCATTCATATTTTCTTATATTCTGCCTTACGGCATTCTTGAATTTTTCTGATACCTCAAACACCGTATCCGCCTCCTACATTTCTTTCAGGGAAAAAGATACCGTCCACAGACCTTTATATGACGTATCTTTTTCCAGCTTTGCCTTAAATCCCGTAATATACATTTCTGCTTCTTTTAAGTCCAAGGTTTCCGTATCAAAATATTCCACTGTGATCTTCGGCAGTTTGGAATATGCCGTCAGAAGTTTTACCCACTTCGGTGATACGGAAAAAGAGACGGAAATGTCTGCCACTCCCGTCCTTACCACATCCCTCTGTGTTGTTCCGGCTTCCGTTTCCCCACCGGAATCTGCCTCTACATCGGAAAGCCCCACGTCATAAGAATCCGGCTTCGGAAGGGAACGGCCGTTAAAAACAAGATACTGTATATATGCCATGCTATCTTCCTCCGCTTCTTAAATTTGCCCTCTGCTGTGCCGATACAATAACCTCATCAAGCATCGTACCGCCCAGATATACAGGAATGACAATGTCTCCGCTGTCTCCCTTAACATCCCGGATTGCAGAAGTAATTGCAGAAAGCATTCCTGAGATGCTTTCCGTCTGCTGTGCCGTTGGGTTTCCTGTCATGTTTTCCACCCCGCTGACCTTTGGATTGATGACCATGTCGGAAGAAACCCCGCTGACTGCTTTCTGAATCATTCCACGGCTCTTTTCGATTCCCTTGGCAAGTCCGCCCATAAAGTCAGGCATCCATGACTCATAATCAGTAAGAGGACCTTCATCCGGCACGGAGAAGTGAAGGAATGACTTGATCTTGTCAGCCACACTCTTTACTGCATCCCCGACTGCACCGATGCAGCTCTTGATGCCGTTTACGATTCCCATGATAAGATCCTTGCCCCATGTAAATGCCTGTGAAGCCAGACCCGTGATGTGGCTCTTTACATTGGAAAATCCTGATTTTACGGCATTTAGGACATTTCCCATTGCACCCTTCACTGCATTTACGATTCCGTTAAATACGGATGTGACCGCACCCTTGATTGCACCAAGCACCGTGGAAATGGTGGACTTGATGGTATTCCAGATAGTGGAAATGGTACTCTTTATCGTATTCATTATCGTGGTAATGGAATTTTTAACTGCAGTGAAATCTCCCGTGATCAGTCCCTTGATTCCGCTTACCACTGCACTGATGATCGTCTTTATTGCATTCCATACCGTGGAAAAAATGGTCTTTATCGCATTTAGTACTGTGGTAATGACCGTTTTTATCGTATTCCACACGGTCGTGATAACCGTCTGGATAACAGTAAGCACCGTCTGGATAATGGTCTTATAAATATTGAAATACGTTGTGACCAGTGTTTTTATCACATTGAAAACTGTAGTAAACACGCCCTTGATTGCATTCCAGATCGTAGTAATGACGGTCTTTATTACATTGAATACCGTTTCAATGATGGTTTTATACAGATTGAAATAAGTGGTTACCAGCGTTTTTATCACTTCAAACACGGTCGAGAATATCATCTTGATTGCTTCCCATACCTGTGAAAAGAACGCTTTTATGGCATTCCATACCGTGATGGCTACCTGTTTTACATTCTCCCAAAGGTCTATCCAGAACTGACGGAATCCATCGCAGTTATTCCACAAATAAATAAAAGCAGCCACAAGAGCTGCTATTGCTGCAATGATAAGAACGATTGGATTTGCAAGCATTGTAGTATTAAGTGCTGCAAATGCTCCTTTTACCGTATTGATGACTCCGGCAATCTTCGGAACGATTGTCATGATCGTGCCGACTGCGGATATTACCTTGCCGATCACGATAAGAACGGGGCCGAGTGCTGCTGCCAGAAGTGCAATCGTAACGACCGTCTTTTTTGTTCCCTCGCTCAGTCCATTCAGCCAGTCAACAAACTTCTGTACCCATCCGACTATCTGTTTAATGGCCGGCATCAGGAGTTCTCCAAATGAAATAGCCAGGCCTTCCAGTGCTGACTTTAAGATGGTGATCTGTCCCTGTAAGTTATCAAGCTGTGTATCTGCCATCTGCTGTGCAGCACCACCGCTGTCCGTGATGGACTTCTGCAAGCTGTCCCATGTGTCCCCCGTATTTGCAAGCAGGGCATTTACGGAAGAAAGGTCTGTCTTATTGAAAATGGTGCTGATGATATTTGACTTCTCAGCAGATGTCATTCCATCCATGCTCTTATTGAGGTCTCCAAGAATGTCATTCATTGACCGCATGTTTCCTTCAGAATCATATACGGAAAGTCCGAGGGCTTCCATCTGGGCTGCTGCCTTATCCGTAGGGTTCTGCAATGACAGGATAATATTACGGAGGTGTGTACCACCTTCTGCTCCCTTGATACCGTTATTTGCAAGAATGCCAAGTGCGGTATTCAGTTCTGCCGTACCACCCTTGATGGATTTGGCAGTCGCACCAATGGTAAGGATTCCTTCGCCAAGCTGTGCAACCGATGTGTTCGTGGTAGATGCCGTCTTTGCCATCTGGTCTACCATTGTTTCCGCTTCATCCACTCCCATTCCAAGGGCAGACATCGCATCCGTTACCATATCCGATGCATCAGCAAGGGCAATATCTCCGGCTGCTGCCAAGTTAAGAACGGTCGGCAGTGTATCACACATCTGCTGTGTATCGTATCCGGCAAGGGCGAGGTAATTCAATGCTTCCGCACACTCAGATGCGGAAAAAGCCGTCTCTGCACCCATCTTCTTTGCCAGCTTTGAAAGGGTATCCATCGTATTTACCGACTGCCCGTTGACCTTGGACATAGAATCTTTGGTGATTCCCATTGTTGCCTGTACCTGTGACATGGAAGATTCAAAATTAGCTGCGGTCGTTACGGATGCCGTACCCAGTGCAGTCACTCCGGCTGTTACCGGGAGAAGCTTTTGTCCGGCAGAGGAAATGTTATCCCCAACTGTCTTCAGTTTTTCACCGGATGATGCTATCTTTTGTACGGCTGTCGCAGACTGGTTTGCCTGTGTTTCAAGATTTTTTAAGTCCTGTTCCGTTTCCACGATTTCCCTCTGAAGGGCATCGTACTGCTCCTGTGAGATCTCGCCATTGGCAAGTGCAGTATTCGCCTGTTCTGCTGCCGTCTTCAGCGTTGCCAGTTTCTCTTTTGTTTCACTGACCGCTTCCGCAAGCAGCTTATGCTTCTGTGCCAGAAGCTCCGTATTTCCCGGATTCAGTTTCAGAAGTTTATTTACATCTTTAAGCTGTGACTGGGTAGACTTAATCTGTCCGTTCACTCCTTTAAGTGCATTCTGCAGTTTGGTTGTATCACCACCAATTTCTACCGTGATCCCCTGAATACGGCTTGCCATTCCTCTCACCTCCTCCTAAAAATGGGTACAAAAAAAGGAGCATTTCTGCTCCGTAACAAAATAAAAACACCCGCCATTTCTGACGGATGTCCTATGTAATATTATATTTTTTACTTCATATATTTCAAAAGATCATCTATATCCCATAACTGCATCATGGTTTTTCTGCTCTCTGCAAATTTTCTTGCATCCCTTGTAAATTTAGTTGATGTCACAACAACGGACTGATTGGCCTGCATTGCTGTCTGGACTCCATACAGACTCCTTACAACGCTGACATCCACCTTATGCTTTTCTCCCCAATGCTTACATTCTACAATCAGGGTAAATGGAATCGGATCAGCTTTTGTTGCAATAATATCGCTGCCTCCATCTCTTGTTGCCTTGGTAACCTTTACGGTAAATCCAAGACTTTCAAATATCTCCCCAACAAATAACTCAAATTCCCTCGGAGTCATATTTCTTATCCGCTCACGGTTCTGTTCCAGAATATCATCGGCTTCAATGTATTCTTCGTATGCATAATCACTGTAGTACTCATCAAATTCATATTCTATATCCGCACTTGGCTCGTCCACGAACTCTCCACCGTGGCATTCAGAATCCGAATAATTGAATGCACCGACAGGATATTCATATCCACGAATATTATAGTCTATATATCTTCCACAGCCCTCACAGCAGAATTCACCAAAAAAATTATATTCTACTTCAGCACCCATAGATCTTTCAGTTGAAGTTGTATCATAATCCAAACTGTCCGCTTCTACAAATGTGATGTGTCCGCAGTTATTACACTTTACATAAAAATCGCCAGAAATCTTCATCATTGTAACCACCGTCCTTTTCTTGATTTCAGCCTTTTTCTGCTGATAGTATAACAGAAAAAGGCTGTGTTCTCAATCAGAATCGGTCGAAGTCTTCCTGTGTGGCAAGCTCAGCATACTTATAATCATCGTTCCGGCTCTCACTGTACATATCATTGATAAGGCCTATCGACAGCATATCAAGATCTGCCATCGATAAACCTAACTGCACACATCGTAGCAGAAACAGCGGGGTCGTCATTTCACGCTCTGTCGGACGAAGTTTTTTTTAGCTTCTACATCTGTTTTTACATTCAGTCCCCACAGTTCAATAAGCTGCGGAAGAACCTGATAAATTGAAAATGTATTGAAATTATCGAGCCACTCTTCCGGTGTGTCCGGAATGCTTGGATCCGCATGCTTGGCCATAATAAATGCTATATTCTCGAACATCTCAAGAGAAAACATATCAAGGTTTGATGATTCCTCTTTTCCATCTCCAATACTCTTTTCAAGCACTGCCAGATCCTTATAAATATCCCTCTGGAACTTTAATCTGTAGATTCTTGGAATGGCTGCACTTGCCTTGAATGCAACCATCTGTCCGTCAATTTCTATATCCTTTCTGATACCCATGTCTTAGTCCTCCCTATGATACACTCTTGGTTGATTTTGCTGACTGCTGCTCCAGTGCCGGAGTTGCAGCCGGAAGATACACACTCTTATACCAGTTGTTATAAACTGTATCTGTCGTGGAATCTCCTGTCTTTGCCTTGACATATCCGTCTGCCATTGGTCTTGCCTTTACTGTCAGTGTTTCTGTCTGCACTTCCTTATCTTCTTCATTAGTCTTTGACTCAATGGTCGGACGGGATGCGGAACAGTTATAAAGCACATGACGGATCTTACGGATATCACCATCAAATTCAAAAAGAAGTGCAAAGCTTCCTGTTTCTGAATTTGCATTCTCCACAAGCACCTTATTGGCATCCTGTTCCTCTTTTAAGATATCCGTTCTGAACGATTCCGGGATCATGGCAAGTTCAAGGTCACCATCATATCCCTGATTGTTGTTGATTACATAATACTCAATACCATCTGCATAAAATGATTCCGGCTCTCCTGTCGGATCCATGCTGATGGATACTGCACCGGGCATTGGTACAGGTGTTCCAAAACTGACCGTGCCTTCCTCTGCAACCGTAATCGGTGCGTAATGCACATTGCAGATATTAAATTTGACTTTGTTCTTTTTATTAGCCATCTTCTATACCTCCATCTGATAAAGCACCTCATACAGATTTTCAGTTTCTATCCATACTTCGCTTTTTTCATAAAAAATACCGTGCAGATCAAGCACGGCTTCTACTGTAAATTCCAGTTCCGGATTTTTCAAATCCGTATAAATTTCTATATTCAGACGGCTGGATTTATAATATACCCTACCGTCTGCCGGGAAATTGCTGCTTCCCGGATAAAGAAATACTGCAAAAGGCGGTTCCGGGGATTCGCCTTCCACAAAATGGTCATAAGCAAACGGAAGATTCATTTCTTCCATCATTGCCACAACTTCTTCATGTGTCATGAACGCAGCCCCCTTTCAATCTTCAGCAGAAGCTCCCTGTTTCCTTTTGCCTCTGCCGGGGCAATATGCTCCCTTCCGGCTACCCTGCCGCCGCCCCGCTTTGCATGACCATGCTCCAACAGGTGGGCGATCTGGTATCTGTCCTTGGAATGGACAGTCATCGTGAGGGAATTACTGCTTTCCGCTGTCTTTTTCACGGTCCAGCTCTTTTTGTACCGGCCGGTACGCTTTGGGGCATTTGCCTGAATGTCTTTCTTTACCGTCTTGGATACATCTTTTACCGCATCCTTGACCGTATCCGTTGCAAGGTCTGCATACTCTTTGAGTCCGTCCATGATTGCATCCGCAAGACCGTCAACGGTCGTTCTTCTCTCTGCCATTCCATCACCTCTTTATCAGGGCAGCCCTTATCCTTACTGATTTGTTTTTGTACTGCACGTTATCAACGAATGTAATATTATAAAGTCTTCCACGGAAAACTATGCGGTAATGCTCCGTATCAAGTCCTGACACCTCACTGCAGTACCGGATAATAAAATCCAGTTCTGTTTCTGCATTGACCTGTTTTGCTTCCCAGTATTCCTTACCGGACAGATTGTTTGCATAGGAAAAACACTTATAGTGATCTTCCCACACAAGCATGTGGTTTCCCGTCTTATCTGTTTTGGTACTGCTTTTCTGTATCGTGATCCTCTCACGCATGAGTTCAATCATCAGAATCTCTCCTTCCTGATCCCAAAGAGCAGATATTTCAGTGTTTCCGTCATTGTCTTATGATCGGCTTCTTCCCTGTGCTCATACAGATAAGCAATGGCATACAGTTCCGCAGTACGGATAAGTGCCTCATGCCGTTTTAGTCCTGCCCGTGTACGTCTTGTCACATTTAAGATCAGGCTGTCGGATGTCTCCATCAGACGGAGGATGAGATCATCCTCGTCTGACGAATCGACCCTGAGATAACCTTTGGCTTCCTCAAGCGTTACGAACATCCGTCCACCTACTTTCCGGCAGCCTTGATATCAAGTGTCTTAACTGCCTCGGAAAGGATCAGCTTGCCGTCCACACGCTCGGAAGCAAGGAATCCGACCTGACCCGTTGTAGCATAAAGCTCATTCAGTCTCTTGAAACTTCTGCCCTGACGATCAGCAATCCAGTAATAACTGTAATCACCAAATGCCATGACACGGCTTCCTGCTGCAAGCTCCGGCACATAAATGGATGTGCGGTACGGACGGTTGAGGATCCTGTCCGGCTCTCCTTCCCTTACGGACGGCTGCCAGATATAATTTCCGTTTCCATCCTTCAGCTTTCTGATTGCCTTTACGGTCGAATCATTAAGAAGCCACACTGCCTTGTTACGGTATGGAGCACGCAGGGAGTAATAAAGATCCATGACATCATCAAATGTAATGGAAGTATTATTGGCAGTAACCCCTGTCTCTGCACCGCCTGTGGCATTGAAGATTCCGGTAGGTTTTCCCTTGCCGTCACCGATAAAGAATGCTTCCTCTTCCTTTGTACCGATTCTTCTTCCGAACTCCCTTGAAATATACTGCTCAATATTGAACACACTGTCATTTAAGAGTTCATCGGACACCTTGATCATGGTTGCCAGCTTATAAGCACTGATGGATGTCTGACCGAAGCTGTCATCAGATTCAGGGAACTGTCCGCCCTCATCGATCCATGCTGCCTCGCCCTTTGATGTGACGATAGGGATCTTGCGGTCACCGCTTGAAGTCTTGATGACGGTTGCAAGGTTACGGAAAAATACTTCCTCTTCCAGTGCTTCCACGAGTTTCTTCTCATACTCATCCGGTACGAGATATCCGCCCTCGGAATCCGTACCAATGGAAAGGGCATTCTGTACTTCGTATGACATCTTGTTTCTCATACTGTTCCAGAATGCCTTTTTATACTCATCCGTTGCCCTTCCTGTCTTTGTATCACCGTCAGTCTTTGAATTCGGCTGATTGGTGATCGGTGTGCTTGTTGCCTTTGCAAGCTCTGCATCGATGGCAGCCTGTCTTTCCAGTCTCTCGATCTCTTTTCCGAGATTTACGACATCTGCTTCCATCTTGTCATAAGTGGCTGCATCCTCTGCGGATACAAATCCTTCCTGCGTTCTCTTGGCATCAAGGAATGCCTTTGCAGCATCCCAGGCCTTTGCTCTCTTTTCTCTTAACTCTAAAATCTTACTCATCTTGAAATCCTCCTTAATGTGTTAAAAGACTCAGTCTTTTTTCCAACTGGTTAACTGGTATCATGGCATCCGTATGGGATACCTTGGAAAGGAACGATTCATTCATCGCCTTTGTGGAAAACATCATGGAATCCTGCTGGAACGGGAGCTTCTTTTTCTTCTCCTTTTCCCCGTCATCCTTTTTCTCCTCTTCCTCTCCTTCACTGCCTTCGTCCGGCTTTTTCTCCGGCTCTTCCGGCTCTTTCTTTTTCTCATCCTCATCGGAATCAAAAAGGATCTTATCTGCAAATCCAAGCTCCACGGCTTTCTTGGCATTAAACCAAGTCTCGTCATCCATCATGTGCGAGAGCCTTGCACGGGTAAGCCCGGTCTTGGACTCATAAGCATTTAAGATGGACTCCTTGACTTCATTCAGCATTACGATTGCCTTCTGCATATCCTTTGCCTCACCCATTGCCATAGTCGCAGGATTGTGGATCATCATCATTGCCACAGGAGATACACATACTGTATTTCCCGCCATCGCAATAACGGATGCTGCCGAAGCTGCAATGCCGTCGATCTTGACGGTCACGCTTCCCTTGTAGTCACGGAGCATGTTGTAGATCTGTGCTGCTGCGAACACATCACCGCCCGGAGAATTGATCCATACCGTGATATTTCCGCTTCCGGCATTCAGCTCATCCTTGAAAAGCTGCGGGGTAACTTCATCCCCGTACCATGTTTCATCCGAGATCATGCCATTTAAAAAGAGCGTCCTTTCCATATCAGGCACGCTCTCATCTTCATTCTTTATCCAGTTCCAAAACTTCCGCTTCATCGTTTACCTCTCTTTCTGCTGTTTTCCTGTGCCGGGAGTTTTTCTTCTTCCTTCTGCTGTCCGTTGTCCGCTCCCGCAAATGCCCCTGCATCCGCAAGTTTGGTCATTGCACCGTTCACAAGATACAGGTTGCCTCCTTCCTCATCAGGGATAGGGTTCATGTTCTCCATTTCACGGATGTCATTGGCAGAAAACCAGCCGTTCTGTCTTCCGACTGCATAGCCGTTCATCCTCGACTGATAATCCCCACGGAGAAGTCCGTCCACATTCAGCTTAATGAAATACTTTCCCTTTTCTCCCGGCAGAAGGAGCGATCTCTGGAGCGACTGCTCCCACCGGATCACCCAAGGGTCCAGTGTGTATTTCACAAACTCCAAGGACTGCTGCTCTATATTCGAAAAGCTCGACTTATCAAGGTCACCGACCATGTGTGGCGGTATCCTGTAAAGTCTTGCTATTTCATTTATCTGGAATTTCCTTGTCTCAAGGAACTGTGCTTCTTCCGGCGGTATTCCTATCTGCTGGTACTTCATGCCTTCCTCAAGCACTGCGATCTTGTGTGCGTTATTCACACCACGATACACGGAGTTCCAAGATTCCCTGACCTTGGACGGATCCTTCAGCACTCCCGGATGTTCCAGAACACCGCCCGGATTCGCACCGTTTGCAAAGAAACTCGCACCGTATTCCTCACAGGCAAGCGTCATGCCGACAGCATTCTTTGCCATCGCAATCGGTGAATAACCGATCAGTCCGTCAAATCCAAGTCCCGGAATGTGAAGTACATCCTCGGCTTTCAGCTTGATATTGCCGTATTCCTTGAACATGGGATTTTCATCACTGTTTCTGGAATACACATAATAGATATTTCCCCTGTCATCCCTCTGCACTTCCATCTTGTCAGGAAGAAGCGGATACAGGCCAAGCACCCTTCCGGCACCATCCCTTATGATCTGTGCATAGGCATTTCCCCATATTAAAAGATGACTCATCAGTGTTTCCCTGAACACAAATGAAGTCATCTCCGGGTTCGGCTCATCATGGAGCAGATAATATAAAGGATGGTCATGCACCAGCTTCTTGCCTCCGTCATCCTGATACTCATATACATGAAGCGGTAAGGATGCGATTGCTTCCGCAAGGATCCTGACACAGGCATATACTGCCGTTGTCTGCATTGCAGTTCTTTCATTCACTGGCTTTCCGCTTGTTGTCCGTCCGAACAGGAACGAATATCCGGCATCAGCCGCCTTATCCACAGGCTTATCCCTCGCCTGTCCGAAACCAAATAAACTCTTAATTCCCATGTGACACCTCCTAAAAACAGGTACAAAAAAAGCACCTCCGAAGAAGTGCCGTTTCTGTATTATCTCTGATAACTGTTCAGTCTTGGAAATTCTTTTCCATTCCTGTAGTAATAATATTTTCTCAGTGCATTCTGCATTGGATTTTTCTTTGCATTCTCAAGCGGTTTCAGTTTTACCAGTGAATCATACATTAGGTCATCATCTGCCACTATCACTTCCAGATCCATTCCAAGTATCTCCTCTGCTTTCAGTGCAAGGGATTTCCTTGTCTGTGCACCATGCTCACCACTGAGTTTTGGATCATGTTCCATACTGTTCATAAAAAATTCTTCCTGCATGCGTATGCCCCCTGTGCTTTTTCTTTATATTAGCACAGAAACGTGCAGCCGGATTATGATTTTAAAGAATCATACACGGCTGCATCAGAATACGAGAATGCCACGGTCATCATACACACTTCCGTCACTGCCCTCATTCCTGATTGCACGATCAAGTGCCATGACGGTTGCAACGGCCCCATCAATCTTCTCCGTGGATTTTTCCTTATCCATTTTGATATTCCCTGCAGGATCCTGACGGACAAACACGTTATCCATCATCCACCGCAGTACCTTATGTCCGCCATGTGCTATCCTCTCTTCAAGTGTCAGCTTCATCAGCTCCTTGGTCGGAGGACTCATATCCTTATACCCCTGTCCGAACGGAACAACGGTAAATCCCATACCCTCAAGGTTCTGTACCATCTGCACAGCTCCCCACCTGTCAAATGCAATCTCTTTGATATGAAATTTTGTTCCCAGCTCATCAATGAACTGCTCGATAAATCCATAATGGATGACATTGCCCTCGGTGGTCTGAAGACATCCCTCGGCTGCCCATACATCATATGGGACATGATCCCTTCTGACACGCAGCCTCATGTTATCTTCCGGTATCCAGAAATACGGAAGTATCATATATTTTTCCATATCATTTCTTGGCGGGAACACCAGCACGAATGCCGTGATATCCGTAGAACTTGAAAGGTCAAGTCCGCCATAGCATTCCCGTCCGAGAAGTTCTTCCTCATTTACGGCAAATGCACAGGCATCCCATTTATCCATCTGCATCCATCGTGTGCTCTGCTTTACCCACTGGTTAAGACGGAGCTGACGGAATACATTCTCCTCTGCTGCATTTTCCTTTGCACTGATATAGGCATTCTGCACTTTTTCAATATCTATCGTATAGCCGAGTGAAGGGTTGGCTTTATACCACACATCCTCACTCGACCAGTCATCGTCATCGGAAGCACCATATATCACGGGATAAAATGTCGGATCGATTTTTCTTCCCTCAATGATATCCAGAGCCTTCTGATGCTGTTCAAAACACACAGAATTTCTGTCTGTTCCGGCTGTTGTGATCAGGAAGAACAACGGCTGTGTTCTTGCATCACCGGAACCCTTGGTCATAACATCAAACAGTTCTCGGTTCGGCTGTGCATGCAGTTCATCAAAGATCACCGCATGGACATTCAGACCGTGCTTGGTATATGCCTCTGCCGACAGTACCTGATAGAAACTGTTGGTCGGTTTATAAACAAGTCTCTTTACGGACATGACAGGCTTTATCCTCTTTTTCAGTGCCGGACACTGATCCACCATGTCCACCGCAACATCAAATACGATGGAAGCCTGCTGTCTGTCGGAAGCGCATCCATATACCTCTGCTCCCCACTCACCGTCACCGCATGTCATATACAGTGCAATGGCTGCTGCCAGTTCGGACTTTCCGTTTTTCTTTGGTATCTCACAATAACAGGTGTTGTACTGCCTGTATCCGTTTTCCTTTACTGTCCCATAGATTGTGCGGATGATCTCATCCTGCCAAGGCAGAAGTTCAAAAGGTACTCCCCTCCACCGTCCTTTGGTGTGTTTCAGGCAGTTGATAAAATTCACCGCATGATCCGCTTTTGCTTTATCAAACATTACTTTGCACCGCCTTTCACAAGCAGAAGCTCCATTTCATCGTTCTGCTTGTCTTCCCCGTTATCCGTTGAAATACGGCTTCTTGCGGACGGTGTAAGGCCGAACTGCTCACAGAACTTATTCATGATCTTCAGATAGGTCTGGGCAATGGATACCTGTGGTACCTGCTGCCAGTAACCGCTCGGAGTCTTCACGATTGCACCATGCTGTGTGATGAATTCCTCTGCTTCTTTCCATCTGGCATATGCCTGACAGTATCCTGCGAATGCTGCCATGTCTATTTCCGTCAGGATGCCGAGATGCTCCAGTTGTTTCGCCATCCTTTTCCATTCTTTCTTTGCCTCGTCCTCAAGCCATGCCGGACAGCGCGGGGCCTTTTTCTCTGGCTTCGGTTCGCTCGTGTTAAGGCTTCTCTTGCCCGGATTTCCCTCAAGCACCTTTACTGCCGTAGGCTTTGGTTTTCTTCCTCTCTGTGCCACTGTCCTCACCTCCTCGTAAAAATGGGCATAATAAAAGACCTCCGGAGAGGTCCTTTGCTTTGTTATCCGTGTGATTTTAAAGTGTCATTCTGATTGCCGGGATCCTTGCTTTTTCCCCGGTCATAAAATCTGTGTATCCTGCGTTCACCTCGGTAAGTCCCGCCATCTTTATTCCTTCTTTTTCAAAAGCTGCAAGTGTTTCGATGAGTCCTGAAAAGGTGCTGCTTATCGTAAATTCCTTGATTCCGTTTTCTCTTAAGGTCTCTGCGATCTCTGCAATGTCATGATCCCAGATGGTATCCGCAAAATCGAGGTCTTCGTTTCCTGTGTATTCAAGGTTTCTGTATGCTGCAAACACCGTTGCATTGATTCCGTAATCCTTAAGGCTTCCTCCCTCTTTGATGGCTCTTTCAAAAATTTCAATCTTCTTCATGGTTTTGTTCCTCCGTTTTCTTTGTTTTCCCTTTCGGTAGGTACATATTCGCTCTAAACGCTGATTATATCCAGTTATTTCAGCACCATAATGTACACAAAGATAACGGCAGTACATTGTGACAATGTACATGATAAAAGGCAGGGGATCATGCCCTGCCCTTCCTGTTATTTTACCTTGGTGAGTGCCCATGCCATCGCATGTCCGGCATCCTCAAATCCTTCTTTTCTTTCGATTCTTGAAATTCTGCACTCGCATCTTCCTAGTCCGGTTTCTTCCGGAGTCTCGACCAGCTCGTAAACCTCTGCAACGCTTCCCTTAAAGCAATGGTCCCATACCGCAACCGTGTAATCCCCGTAATCAAGAACTGCTGAATTCATGCATCCGTAAAGTTCCATTCCTAAATTCTCTGCTGTTGTGATTTTTGTTTCCATCATATGTTCCTCCGTTTTCTTTTTTCCCTTTCGGTAAGTACATATTCACTCTGAATGCAGATATTATCCAGTTATATCTGCTTCATAATGTACACAAAGATCCGCCGGAGGAATTGTACATATTACCGCTGTGACCTGTGGATGGTTTCAAGGATCTGTTCCTGTTCCGATGTCCCGACACCGATGCTCTCAAGAGCCTCACGTGTGCCACAGTCGGGGCAGATAAGCGTTGTTCCGTCAGTCCTTGATAAGGCGGGCGGTGCTGCGTATCTTTCCCCGCACCGTGGGCATATCCGTATCCGCAGTATTTCACTCTTCATGTCCTGACACCTCCACCGCTTTTATCTGTGCTTCGGAAAGGTAGTGCTCATCAAATCCGAAGCTGGCATACCCCTGAAGGCATGTGCTTACATAGGAAAGGGAAGGTACTCCTATCTTCCGTTCTTCATGCATGATATACACAAAGCACTTCCTTCTCCGTATCTTTCCCGTGCGTATTCCTTTGATGTCCAGCTCCATTTCCTTTTTGTAATAAAATGTTGGGAATCCTTCGTAGCGGTCAAGTGCCGCCTCATCCGATTCCGTGACCTCCCATGCTGCAACGGGAACCTCTCCGCCCTTCTTGGGTTCTATGGTAAGATAGGCACCCGTAAGGCTTCCCTTGAAAAGCAGTTCATAATCTTTAATAACTGCAGTTCCGATTACCCTCGCATGCGGACATCTCATCCGCATCTGTCTGATGTTCAGGTTGCTGCCGTAAGCAATGTAATATCTTTTCTGCATAATGTTTCCATCCTTTCCGAAGGGAACACCCTTCTACCACCTTAAGACCGCACATGGCGGTCAATGCTCCAAGGTGGCAGGAGGCTGTTCTCTTCAAGCAGCCCTTCCGCTTCTGAATGCGGTGTCTCCTGCAAGTCTCTTTGTGAGGATGTCCCTTGCCGTCTTGAATTCATCCCCGATGAATCCGAGTCTTAAAAGCCATGTCCTCATTGCGTATTTTGGATTTTCTGTCTGCTGTGGTTTCGGACTTGCCGTCCTTACTTCCTTTGCCATCTGGCTGAGTGCAAGACAGAGCTGGATGTAACTTTTAAGCTGTCCTGCATGCAGTCCGTTCAGCTTTCCATCTGCCGGGGCATCAAATTGAAAAAGTCTGAATTCAACCGTCCCCTTTGTAAAGGTTGCATGGTAGTTCAGCATATGGTATCTGCTGTCATTGTAATGCTGATTCCGTCCGTAGCTTGCACCGTTTGAGGTGTACCAGATGTCTGCAAGAGCAGCCATCGTCTTTGGCTTCTTCTTGTTGAGTTCTTTGAGGAATCTTGGGTCTACCGTTCTGCAGTAGCGGTTCATCCTTCCCCTGTCAAGGTCTAAGGCATCCGCCAGAAGGTTCTCATGCCCCGCCATGATGTTTGCAAGATTTCTGAGTGTCTGCGGTGTGTGCCCTTTTGCACCGATGTGGATGTGTACTCCGCATCCCCTTGTTGCATCGCTCTTTGCTCCCGCATGTCTGAGCTTTCTGATAAGTTCCTGCAGTGTTTCAATATCGTTGTAGGTAAGGATCGGTGTCACCAGTTCGCATTTCTTATCATCTGGTCCCGCAATGCTGACGTCCTTCTGGAATTTCCATTCCCTTCCGTCCGCATCCCATGCTGACCATGTATAATATCCGTTTCTGGAAGCCGTGTTTTCAAATCTTCCCGTTCCAAAGAATGTGGCTGCAAGCTCTGCTGCCTTATCCCTCCTGATGTTATTCATCTCGACCTCAACTCCGATGGTCTGTTTCTTCATTTCCTCAATCTGTCTTGCAATCCTTTCGTTCATGGCTTGTACCTCCGTTTGTTTTCTACCCTTTCGGTAGGTACATATTCGCTCTAAAACACACATATATCCAGTTATATATGAGCCATAAACTGCACAAACATCTGCGGTTGGAATTGTGTATATTATGACTGTATTTTTCTCCATTCATCCACTCCGTAGATCATTGCAAGAGAGCCGTGTCCTTCCCACACCGTGTGGAGCTGTCCCGCATCATCCACGAACTCGACCTTTCCTATGGTTCCTGACGGTATCTTTCTGTATGGGTCATCAAGGCGGATAAGTTCCACCTTGGTTCCCGCAGGATATTCTTTTCTGAGTCTTTCAAGTGTCTGTCTGCTTACTCCGAACATACCGTTGTCCCCCTTTCTGCCCTGCGGTTGGCTTTCCATTTTTCCGCATCTTCCGGGGTTCTAAATGCCGTGTGTCCTTTCAGTCCCTTAAGGAAGAAATTTCTTACTTCCTTTCCTTCGCTCCCGCCAAATCCGATGGAAACAAGCCATGCCCTCATGTAATATTTCTCATTTTCCTCGATGGTCTGCTTCGGATTCACCCGCTTCTGTTCTGATGCCTTCTTTACAATGGCCGATGCCAGTCTGCAGTATTCCATCATGCTGTCCGTATGCGGGAATCCCGTAAAGTCAATGTTTCCATCCTTAAATGCAACTCCCTTACATCCGCCCTGTTCCGTGATGAACCTTACCGCTTCTTCCGTATTTTCAAAGGTTCTTTCGGCAAGTGCATCTGTCAGCGTATCCGTAATGGAAATGCACTCCCTTCCGGTTGCCCTGTTGATAAGGTACTGCTTGGAATGCATCATGTTTATCAGGTTGATGATTCCCTGCGGTGTCATGTCTCCGATTGGTATCTTTATCTCTGCTTCTGTTTCTTCCGTCTGTGGTTCCTGTGTTTCTTCTGCAACATCGTTCTGAAAAAGCACCCTTCTCACCTCATCTTCCATACTGTCATCTTCAAGAATGACCTTTGCGTCCCTGTCCACCGTGATGCTGCCGATGCGGTATGCAAAACTTGGTGGTCCAAGGTACTCTGACCTCTGTCCGAAATGCTCGGCTAAGGCTTTTACCAGTTCTTTTCTGTTTTCAGCGTTTGTTATAATTTCCATTCTGCTGATCTCCTTTCCTTTTGGTAGTACCATATATCACTCTGAACGCCCATATAGTCAAGCAGATAATGGTACTTTCCAAAAGAAAATGTAAGGTCAGTTTCTGGACTCCGGCAGGGACATCGCAACCGCATATGCCACGGTTGCCGTCACTGCATTCCCCGCCTGTTTATATAGCTGTGCATCGGAGTTGACAGCCGATGCACGGTCAAACAGCTCATCAGAAAATCCTTGTAACCGGAAGCACTCCCTCGGTGTCAGCCTTCTGATGCGTCCGCCCCTCATGAGCGTACCCATCTGACCAGAACAGTCCAGCGTCTGGGAACAGCCCTTGCCTACACGGCCCCGTCTGGTCGTACTGTCCGGATACGCAAGATTGATGCCGTCACCTTCACGGGCAACATCGTATCCTGTCTTTGTGGCATTCCTGACTTTCACGGAATCTTCCTTCTTACAGACATACACACCGTGTCTGTCCTGAGATGTCAGCGTGAACATCGGCTCTCCGTCATCCTTCATGCGTCTGCCGTTCTGTCTTTTCTCCATACGTTCCGGTGTCAGGACCGGATGAACTTCAAGCACCGCTGAGTTCATTGCCGTGTGGTTTGTCATCCCGGCAGTGTACCGTGCAGTCAGGCATCTTGCCGTGTCCGTGATCTTCGGATCATGGTTGCTCTGGTCGATGAAATAAAGCCCTGTCTTTGCGCCGACGCCTCCGGCATTGCCGACAAGCGTTGCGGAGATGCCGTCCGTCCCGTAAACACGGTAACCCTGCATACCTCCTATAAGCTGGTTAAGAGCTGCTGCGTTTTCTCCGGTGAGAGGTAATATTTCTCGTCTACCTCTGCTTCTAAGATTTGCGATAATGAACACACGCTCACGGTTCTGTGGCACTCCGAAATTTTTGGAGTTAAGCACCTGCCACCGACAGTCATACCCTGCTTCGTCCATTTCAGACAGAACTGAGGCAAAATCGAATCCTGCATTGATCGATAACAGGTTCTTAACGTTCTCAACAAGTAAGTATGTGGGTTTAGCACTTTCTTCTTTACCTTTGAGGAGGTCAATAATGTTGTAATATATTCCACTTCTTTTTCCGACCAGTCCCCGCTGTTTTCCAGCAACGGAGATGTCCTGACATGGGAATCCGAAGCACCAGATGTCTGCATAGGGGACATCTTCGGATTTAAGTTTTGTGACATCATGAGCTTTCCACTCTCCTTCCGTATCATACATAGCCTCATAGGAGGCTCTTGCAAATTTATCATATTCACAGTATCCGATGCACTTATGGCCGGCAGTTTCCAGGCCAAGCCTGAAACCGCCTATGCCGGAACACAGGTCAAGAAATGTCATCTGCTTCATTATACATCCCTCCCCTGCATAAATCCTGATATGAAATTTTCATATTATCACGGAGCACATATACATCAGCATCCGAACCACGCTGTTCAATGTAGCGGTTCACGATGACATCCACGAACTTCTCATCCAGTTCAATGCCGTAGCAGATACGGTTCGTCTGCTCACAGGCGATCAGCGTGGAACCTGAACCGAGGAACGGGTCAAGCACGATGCAGTTGCTCATGCATGAGTTCTGTATCGGATATGCCATAAGTGCCACGGGTTTCATGGTCGGATGATCCTTGCTCGCCTTCGGACGGTCATATTCCCAGATGGTTGTCTGCTTCCTGTCGGAATACCACTGGTGCTTACCGCCTTTCTTCCATCCGAACAGGCACGGCTCGTGCTGCCACTGGTACGGACTCCTTCCAAGCACCAGTGCATTCTTTTTCCAGATGCAGCAGCCGGAAAGGTAGAACCCGGCATCCTTAAATGCCTTTCTGAAATTCAACCCTTCCGTATCCGCATGGAAAACATAAATGGAAGCATCCTGTTCCATCGACTGCTCCATGTTGACAAATGCTGCGAATAAGAATTTATAGAAATCCTCATCCGGCATGTTGTCATTTTTTATCTTTCCGGCTGTCTCCTCAACATTTACATTGTATGGAGGATCCGTCAGCACAAGGTTGGCTTTCCGTCCATCCATCAGTGCATCGTAAGTTTCCGGCAGAATGGAATCACCGCAGATGACACGGTGCTTTCCGAGCAGCCACACATCACCCGCCTTTGCAACGGTCGGTTTTGCAAGCTCCGCTTCCACATCAAAATCATCTTCCTTGATCTTCTTGTCATGCACGGAATTGAAAAGCTGCTCTATCTCCGGCGGTTCAAAACCCGTGACGCCGACATCAAAATCGGAATCCTCAAGATCCTTGATAAGGTCCGCCAGAAGTTCCTTATTCCATTCACCCGTGATCTTATTAAGGGCAACATTGAGTGCCTTTTCCTTGGTCTTGTCGATATCGACCATGATACACTCCACTTCCGTATATCCGAGGTCTGAAAGAACCGTGGCTCTCTGGTGTCCTCCGATAATGGTCATGTCTGAGTTGATGATGATCGGCTCGACATATCCGAACTCTTTAATGGAGTTCTTGATTTTTTCATATTCCTTATCACCCGGCTTCAGCTTCTTTCTTGGATTATAGGAAGCGGGGATAAGGTCTGCTATTTTATAACTCTGAAACTGCATCTTCCTGATCCTCCTCTGCTAAAAATCTGTGCCGGAAGTAACATTCACGGCCACAGTATTTTCTGTTCTTGTTTCCATAGGAAATAAATGGCTTCCCGCACTGCTCACATACAAGCGTGTAGGAAGCCTTCTCGCTTTTCTTCACTGCTTCGGGATGTGCTTTCCACCATTCCCTTCTGCATTTTTCACAGCAGAACCGTCTCGGTCTGCCAGTCTTTGGCTGTTCGATTGGATTACCGCAGAAATGGCATACCTCTTTACCGTCCACCATGAGTTTCATATTTTTTGAAACCACTGTGGCATATCCGGCAAGGTTATGCCGCTTGCAATAATTCCTGACGATGTCACGGGACAGTCCGATTGCCATTCCTATGGCTTTATATCCCATGCCCCGCATACGCATCTCATTGATCTGCTTTGCCTGTGTGTCCGTCATCCTTTCTCACTCTCCTTCCGGCACACGAAAAAAGGCCGGAAAAACAATGTTTTTACACTGTTTTCCAGCCTTAAATATTGCGTTTTTCATAATTTTCCGGCAAAAGAAAATACCCCTTTTTGCCGTGTTTTAAGTACATTCTGCGAAAATTATCCTGTCTGTTTTATATCCCCCCTGTTTAATTCTGCGAAAATTCACGCAAAGGGGGCCATCGGTCTTCAGCGGTTCACTCCGTAGAGATTTTGATACCCCCACGGTCTGCCGTCAGAACCGATACTCAGGATTGTTATCCTCGTTCCATGTCTTTTTATCATGACAAGATTTGCATAAGCTCTGCCAGTTCTTCTCGTCCCAGAACAGAACGGGATCACCACGGTGCGGTTTCACATGGTCGACAACGGTTGCGGTCACTGCCCTGCCTTCCTTCATGCACTGCACGCACAAAGGATGTGCTTTTAAGTACCTCGCCCTTGCCTTCTGCCACCGCCTGTTGTAACCACGCTTGCTGCTGCTCGCCCTGTCACCACGGTGCAGTGCTTCATGCTCCTCACAGTACAGACCGTCTGTCAGCTTCGGACATCCGGGATGTCTGCACGGTTTCTTTGGTTTCATCGGCATCTGCCATTCCTCCCTTCTATGTACACGGGCGGTGTGAAAGGATTGGAAAGACACCGCCCCTTACGTCAACATAAAAAGGAGCGTTTCCGCTCCCTTTCTTTTTTGCCATCTTAATCATAGCAGATGTAAATTAAAAAGTCAGTACACCCTTAGTACACCTTTAGTGCACCCTTAGTACACCACCTTTTTATTTCTTTAACCGCAGCAGACCCTTACCAACAGAACTGATAGCTTTCCCGCCCATCTGCCTTACCTGTTTATTAGAAATAAGTCCTGCCGAAACTGCAAGCAGCAGCATACCGCCTGTAATATTTCTGTCAGTCTTTTCACGTTCTTCTTTCAAAAATTCATTATGCCCGTCTACTTCTTTTTCCTTAATACGGTCAAGTTCCTGGATCCGGTCTTTCGCCCACTGGATTTTTCCTTCATCTTCTGAAGTTTTTATAATATCATAAAGTTCCTTACGTTCAGCTTCCTGACCTTTATCCACGGCTTCCTTAAAACTGACAGCCGAATCCGTAGTCTGTTTATGTACTGCTTTCAATGAATCATATCCATGATTCACGTTGTCCCGTAAAACATTCAGTTTATCCATGAATTTTTTATGAGCTTTATCGGATCTTGTCATATTTGTGCTGGCTGCTCTCTTCTCTGCCATTTATGTTCTCCTTCCCTATACCTACAGCCCCATATCGGAAAAAATGCCATACCAGTATACCTGATTGCGGGTAGCTGCCGTTGCTTCTCCGGATATATGTTCTCCCTTTTTCCTTCTCAGGTACAGTTCATATAGCTCTCCGCATTCTTCCTTCTTTAAAGGTCTTGGCATTTTTATGGAGCATTTTGGTTCATGCTCTTTCGATACAGTCACAAAAACAGTGCCATTCTCCGCAAAAGCATAAAACCATTTTCCTTTTCTGTTATTCATAGGTACAGTAACAATATCCCTCGGATTGCTGCTCAGGCTGTTAGCAAGATCATCGTAATTTACCATTTTACCGCCTCCGTCTCTGTTTGGTTCATAACAGTATTTTATCATAACGCAAACAAAAAAGACAGCCGTCTGACTGCCTTAATTATACTCTGCATATGCACCTATCTGTATCTGAAGTGCCACGGTGATCTGCTCCATGACCATGTCATCCAGCACTTCCCCGATTCTGTCACCAAGCCTTGTTTTATCAAGGGTCTCCACCTGTTCCGCCAGAGCCATGCTCGGCTTGTTCAGACCGCTGCCTTTTGGAATCTGCACATGGGTCGGAAGATACTTTTTCTTCCACACCCTTGCAGAAAGCGGAACGACCGTAACCACGGGGGAATGCTTATTTGCCTTATTGTTGCTTACCACCAGTGCCGGACGGATACCGCCCTGTTTGCTTCCTGCCTTCTCACCAAAATCCACATAGTAAATATCTCCACGCTTACACATAAAACCTCCTATCCGAGAACAAATGCTTCCACCTGTCTGTCCCTAAGTTCATACTGTTTATCAAGTTCCTTTAATGCTGCTTTTCTGTACTTCGCTATCATCGTGTGGCTCACATGGTATCTGTCCATCATGATGTCCCATGTCATATCCTCATCCAGAAGATCCGTGATGATGCTTCTATGTTTTTCTTCCAGTCTGCTTACTGCATGCTCAAAAAATTCCAGTTCTTCCTTCAGGAACATATATCTGTGGAAAAGGAATTCATACCACTCGTCATTTTCCCTTTCGATTGCTGTCCTGTACTTGATTGCTATGTTTGCCGTCTTATCGGAAAGAGTGCTGGTCTGCACCCTTTCCCCTTCCGGATGGGAATAGAGCATGGAATCGATCATGTCCTGTTCGCTCACTCCCTGAAACTGACGGAGCTGGAACTCAGTCACGGTCAGTTCCTTTTTCATGTTCTTATATTCCTTCATCATTACTTCTGCCGTCATCCGCCATACCTCCAATCCTTGCCTTTACTGCTTCTATCATTGCATTCTGTGTATTGTCCTTCCTCTCGATTGCACGAAGGATATCCTCATCGACCGTCCCGTCCGTTACCAGATGCTCTATGACAACCGTGTGTTTCTGTCCCTGTCTGTAAAGTCTGGCATTAAGCTGCTGATATAACTCAAGGGACCATGTAAGCGAAAACCATACAATGGTTGAACCGCCCTCCTGAAGATTCAGTCCGTGTCCTGCCGATGCCGGATGGATCAGTGCAACGGGGATTTTTCCGGCATTCCAGTCATCAATGTCTTTCTTTGTATTGATATCCCTTGCGGGAAATCTCTTTAATATCCTCTCCCTGTCATGTTTGAACCAGTACGCAACCAGAAGCGGTTTCCCGTTTGCCGATTCGATAAGGTCTTCCAAAGCATCCAGTTTTCTGTCATGGATATTTCTGACATTGCCGGATTCATCATAGACAGCACCGTTCGCCATCTGCTGGAGCTTGTTGGAAAGTGCTGCTGCGTTTACTGCATCGATGTCCTGTCCTTCTCCGTATTCAAGGATCATCTCATCTGCCATCCTGTCATAAAGAGCCTGTTCGGATTCCGACATGGAAACAGATACCCGGTTGCACACACACTCCGGCATATCAAGATAATCAACAGCCTTCATGGAAATGCTGATATCGGAGATAAGCTCATATATTTTTTCTTCCGCACCCTCCCTCGGCTTGTAGGAAAAGATGATCTCTCGGTTACGCTTATCCGGAACAAAGAACCTGTCACGGTATCCACCGATGAATCTCCCAAGTCTCTGCCCCATATCAAGGATCCCTATCTCCGCCCACAGGTCCATAAGATTTCCCGGTGTTCCGGTAAGTCCGACCACCCGCTTTGCCATCGGCCTTACTTTTTTCAGGTCTTTGAACCTCTGTGCCTTTGGGGACTTGAAGCTCGACAGCTCATCAATGATGACCATGTCAAAATCAAAAAACACATTTTTTGTCATCCACGAAACATTGTCCCTTCCGATGATTGTCACATCTGCTCTTGACATAATTGCTTCTTTTCTCTGCACTGCAGTTCCCATTGCCACTGCAAATGTCATGCCGTAAAGATGCTCCCACTTTTTTATCTCTGCCGGCCATGTGGTCTCAGCCACACGCTTTGGTGCAATCACCAGCACCCGCCTTATTTCAAAATAATCAAACAGCAGCAGCCACAATGCCGTAAGTGTTATTACCGTCTTGCCAAGCCCCATGTCGAGGATCAGGCAGCTCACGGGATGTGTGATTATAAAATCCGTAGCATACTGTTGGTAATCATGTGCCTTGTATTTCATTCAGAATACCTCCAATCTGATTGATGTTATCAACTACATAAACAGGAAAGCCAAGCCTCTCAAGTATCCTCTTTCTTTTCAGTTGAAGCGGTCTTGGTTTCTTTCCCGGTGCTTTCAGTTCCACAAATGCCATTTTTCCGTCCGGCATCAGGACGATGCGGTCAGGCACTCCATTCATACCGGGTGATACAAATTTTAATGCCAGACCGTTACGCTTTTTTGCTTCTTCCCTTAAATGTCTTTCTACTGTACTTTCTAGCAAAACCGGATACCTCCTTTGCCGATTGCGGTTGCCTTATGCCGTTTACTCCTATACGCGCATATACACATGAATTGCTCTTTCTATCTCTATTTTTAATTCTCAACTGGATTTAATGGGAAACTGGGAAACTACAGACCGCAGACCCTTATTTTCCAAGGTGTCAGCACGGTTTCCAACTACCGTTGCCCATCTGCATTTGGGAAACCTCGGAAACCGCCTAACGGGTTTCCTGTGGTTTCTCATCCATTCTCACAAAAGTCTTCTGCACTCCGTAAAGGGGGACTTTGGTCTTTCCGGTGGTGTTGGAATCATACTTCTTCCATCCCCCGATCTTGTTTAAGATGCCTTCGATCTCATAAGAATCCGCCTTCTTTAAGTTCTGGCGTTCCTTGCCGAAGCACTCCACCCATATCTCCATGATGCAGACACGCTCACGCACGACCGTTCCCTTTACACCTACGGTTTCAAACTCACTGCCTCCGAGGAATGCCCTTCTCTGGTAGATGTCCATTGATGCCCAGTTATCCGGCAGAAGCCTGTCAAGATAATCCTGCACGATGCCTTCACGGTCATCCGACTCCATTGCCTCCTGCTGCATCTTATAGGCTTCTTCTGCCTCCGCACCTTTTAAGAACAGCTCCTCACCTTCCTTATACAGATGGATTGCCTCCGCCCAGATCTGGTCGACACAGTCAAGCTGCCACGGATGGTGTTTTCCCGTTCCCGGCACATGCACCGGCCAGAATCTTCTGTTTCCGGTCACGTCACGTAAGAATCCGCCCTCAGAGTTGGTGCTTCCCACAATGATGCATTTTCTTGGGTGGGACTCCACATTTACACCGTATGCCTGACGGAACTTATCATCCTGACGGGTGACAAAGGACTTCACTACCTCGACCTCGGTCTTGCGGATACCGTTCATCTCACTGATTTCGAGGATCCAGTTGCCGAGCAGCTTCTCGGCAGCAGTCTTATCCCTCATATCCGAAATGGATAAGGAATCCGAAAACCACTGCTTTCCGAGTATGGAAAAGAAGGTTGATTTTCCCATTCCCTGCGGACCGTTCAGCACGAGGATGGAGTCAAACTTCACTCCCGGCTTATAAATACGTGCTACCGCAGCCACCAGTGTCTTACGGATGACCGCCCTCGTGTAAGGTGTATCTTCTGCACCAAAGTAGTCGATGAGCAGTGTGTCGATACGCTCCTGTCCGTCCCAGTTAAGTGTGGCAAAATAATCCTTGATCGGATGATAAAGCCTGTCGGAAGACACTACTGCAAGCAGTGCATCCTTGAACTTGGTCGGTGACCAGATCCCGTACACCCTCTCGAAATACACCTTTGCATTGGCAAGGTCTGAGTCATTCCATCCCGGCTTTACCTGTTTCCAAGGAAGCGGACCGATGACATCAATGGTATCCTTGAACTCGTTGTATACGATATTTTTGAAGTTCTCATCATTGCGGATGATCAGTGCGATGTTCTGCAGTGTATCCTTGATGTTTCCCCTGCGGTCGAGTGCCAGCTTGTTCTGCCAGTCCTCATCCGGCTCCGCGGAAAATTCCTGTACTGCCAGCTCCTGTCTTTCTTTGGCAAGCGTGTTCTTTACTTCTTCATCTGCAGATACAAAATCCTGCATGGCTTTAAAGGACGGGAGTTTTCCGGGTTCTGTCCCTTCGGCTGCCCTTGCATCCTTGTCACCGAATTTATGAAGCCTTACCACATCAAACGCATTCATCAGCTTTCCGCAGCACGGGTCTGTAGCATGATGGCTGTATACAAACAGGTCATCATAGACAACGACTCCGGCTGCCGAGTCTGCCGGGATATAATCATATCTTCCGAGGATTGCCCTCGAATGCCTGTACACATCCGGGATGAACTTATCGATGGCCTGTGTCACCGTATATGTCCGGTTGAATGCCCCGATCAGTCCGTCCTTGGAAAGCGGATCTGCCTGTTTCTTTATATCCCTCTGTACCACGGATGCCTGACGGTTGCTTACCGGCCATGCCGATACATCATGCCAGTCCTTATAACGTGCCAGCACTTCATCCGGATCCACTTCTGCCCCATCGATCTCCTGAAACACATACTCCCCGTCACTTGAAGTGCTCGGCCAGTACATGAGTCTGGAAGGCTCATAGGTGGAATCATCGAAAAGTTCAATGCCGATATCCGATGCAAGCATACGGCTTACCGCACCATATTCATCAGGAGTCACATCCCTTGTCAGGAATATGATGATACGCAGTCTCGGCTTTTCCGGTGTATGCTTATGGGTGGAATACACCACCATCTTCATGTCAAAGAACATTTCCAGTTCATCAATGATGCCCTGTGTCCCGTAATCCATGTCAAGCGTGATGGCGGATCTGGTTATCACGCATTCTTTCTTTCTCCGTCCGCCCTTCAGCTTTCCAAGAACAAAGCCTCCGACATCCTTGATACTGTCCTGCTGTCCCTTCGGCATCTTCCTGTACTGCTCCATTGTTTCTGCAGTATATTTTGTCTTGGACAGACGGCTGACAAAATCTTCATAGGTCATATCCGTGCAGTTAAACTTTTTGTCCATTCTTGAGTTTCCGATTGATACGAACATCTTTTCCTGCCTCCTTCTTTTTTTTCTTTTCTTCCTTTGCCACCCTTCCGACCGCAGTATTTGCAGTCGGGTCAGGATAACCTTCCGTATTGCGTCCTCCCATGCAGCACCTCCTAATCTTTCTTGTAAAACGGACTTTCAAATCCGGCTGCCTTAAGCGGAAGTCCCTCACACCAGTCAGGGCATACCGCCATGATCTCATTTACTTCTTCCACCGAGGATGTTCCTTCCGGCACTTCAAGCACCACTTCATCATGGATATGGCACACGATGTCAAAGCCTTTCTTTTCCAGCCTGAGCATTGCTTCTGCCAGCACATCCCTTGCGGTTGCCTGAACGATGTTCTCACAGAATTTTGCACCGTAGGATTCTATCCTTGTCCATTTGCGGTTCGTACCGACACCTTCATAGCTGACGCTTTCCGAGCCGAAACGGTTCACGGTCATCCTCGGCCTTACATATGACAGCACCCTTCCTGACGGCAGTGCGATCTTTAACATCCCGGACTGGTAATATACCGTCACCCTTCCGACCGTGGTCATCTTCCGTTCCTTCACGGCAGCCTTTACCGCACCGTCAATCTCATACCAGTAATTTACGATGTGCGGGTTTGCTGTCCGCCATGACTGCACCAGGCCTTTCAGTTCATCCTCTTCCACAAAGTTCAGTGCTCCCATGCTGATAAGCGCACCTTCCGCACCGCCATACTGACAGGCAAGCGATGCCACCTTTCCCCTTGCACGGTACGGGCTTCCTTTCGTGATCTCCTCTATCGGGATATGGAACATCTTCGATGCCGTCTGCTCATAGATCTTTCCGGCACCACGGAACTCTTCCATGACCCATCCCTCTCCGGCAAGATAGCCCATGACCCTTGCCTCGATTGCGGAAAAATCGCTGACGATGAATCTGCATCCCGGCTTTGCCACAAATGCGGTACGGATCAGTTCCGAAAGCACATCCGGTATGGAATCATACAAAAGCTCCGCAAGGTCATATCTGCCTTCCTTTACGATGGAGCGTGCAAGTTCGAGGTCTTCCATATGGTTCTGGGGAAGGTTATGGATCTGCACCAGTCTGCCGGCCCACCTTCCTGTACGGTTGGCCCCGTAAAACTGCAGTAATCCATGCACCCTTCCGTCCGGACAGACGGAACGTTCCATAGCTTCATACTTTTTGACTGACGTTTTTGACAGGGCAAGACGCAGCTTCATCATTTCCGCTACATCACCGTCCGTGTTTTCCACCAGTTCCTCCACGGCTGCCTTTGCAAGGGAATCGATCTCGATGCCTTTTCGTGCAAGCCATCCCTTAAGCTGTGCCACGCTGTTCGGATTCTCAAGTCCTGATATTTCATATGCCTTCTTTGTTGCCGTTTCCTTATACAGAAGGTCACAGGCCACTGCATGTGTGATAAGTTCCGGATCCACCATGATGCCCCTGTCATTTATCCTCTGGTCCATGCAGTACAGTTCCTGCTCCCTGTCCGGTATGGGAAACTTCGAGAGCTTATTCCTGATCTGCTTTTCCACATCCACGTCACGGATACAGTAGGTCTTGAACAGCTCCCACTTCTCCGGCTCATCAGATGGAAGGTTTCTTGTCCTGCCGCCGTTTGACTTGGACGGCTTGCACGGCATACAGAAGAACCGGATCAGTTCCTTTCCTTCCGACATCTTTTTCTTATCAAGGTTCAGTGCTTCTCCCACGCCTTCCAGTGACAGCGGAAGCGACAGCATGGATGCCTGAACGAGTGTACATCTCCACCCTTCCGGCTTTAAGGAAAGACCAAAGTAACGGTTGATACAGTTACGCTCGAATGCTGCATTATAGGCAGTCTTTATCACGGAATCATCCGTAAGCAGCTTCATAATCTCATCCGGCATTTTCTCCCCGGATGCAAGGTCAATGATCTTGGTCGGCTCATCGTTCAGACTGTATGCAAATAAAAGGATCTCAAACTGCTCCGATGCAGCATATCTATGTACCCCGCAGTCCGGGAGTGATACATCCGAGTAGGTTTCAATGTCAATTGCAAGTGTGTCCATAAGCCTGTCCCTCCGCTTTCTTCTTTATTCTGTTGATCCCCGTTCTCGCAGCATCCACGTTGCCGGACTTTATCTGTCCCTTGATGGTGCGGAACGTATTATATGGAATATATTTTTTTATGCTGTTTAGCTCTTTCATCAGTTCCTTCATGGCATCTCCTTTATGTATCCGGGCGGTGTATGCCACCGCCCTTCCTATGGTTTACTGGTTCACTCCTATGAAAGGAAATCGTCCTCTGCATCCACTGCCTCGAACTCATCCTTGGCATTGGCTCTGGAACCGAGAGGCTCTCCGTCCTTTAACTTCTGAACATTGCCGAGTCCTGCTGCCACGCCTTTGTTGCCGTTGGAATTGTAGGCATAAAATGTAATGGATACCCTTCCGTAACAGCCTGAATATACCTCGCTCTGGTCAAGGATCGGCTGCACCTGTCTGTCCACGATCTGAGGGGCCTGTTTTGAATTGGCATTCAGGAACATACTGTTCTGGTACGCTTCGTCTTCAGGTCTGTCGATGTCACCGTCTCTGAGCGGAAGTTTCAGGTTTGCCGGGATCTTGCCGCCCCACTTGCCCTTTCCTTCATCCTTTGCCACCTCGATTGCCTTTTTGATCTTGGCAATGGTCTCCTTATCATCCTTATCGATGATGCAGGATACGGAATACTTCGGTTCGCTTCCATTGATGGAATCCGGCTCCCACAGGTGTGCGTAGCTCAGTCTGCAAGGTACGATTACTTTAGTTAAGTTTGCTGTTGTCATAGTCTTAGTCCTCCTTAAAATCCGCTTCTGCGGTTGCTGTTTTAACTGCTTCTCTTTTATCTGAATCCGGCACCAGTGTTACTTTGCCGTCAGGCTTGTACACAAACTTGCCAAGGATTTCATTAAATTTCTTTTTGCCCATCAGTCTTTCCATCTCGGTAATGCCGATCAGGCTCTTTTTGAAGATATCCGTGTATCCGGCTTTCGCTGCTGCCTCAGCCACATCATCTTCATCCGTGTATCTTCTGTTGCTTTTTCCGAGAACGAGCTTATATCCCGGCCATGCCTTATGGTTGACCACTGCCTCATTCTGTGCGTAGGCGTAAACTTCCTCCGCCCATTTTTTCAGTGCATCCGCCTTGGATAGCACCTCTGCAATCTCTTCATCAGACATAAGGTCCGGCTGCTTAAATTCCATCTGGGCAAGTTTCAGATACTCCTCTGCCCTTGCACGGCATGTAAATCTTGCCTTGCAGAATCTGCAGTGGTCTCCGGCTTTGAACTCGCCCTCTCCGGCAAGTGCCTTTGCAGCTCCCGGCTCAAGCACGTCCTTTCCCCATGTAAGAAGTTCTTCTGCAGATATCTCCCATGTGGAAAAATGGTCGAGCCTTGGCTGGACAATCGTAAGTTCCACCGTGTCGATCTCATATAAGAAACCGAGCATGTCAAGAACTCCCAGTCCGTAAATCATAAGCTGGACATTTCTTTCCGCATCGACCATCACGCCCTTGCCGAGTTTCAGGTCAATAATATGGATCTTGTGCGAATCAACAACTACCATGTCTGCCGTTCCGAAACAGTCCGGGATCCTGTCAGCAAGACTGACCTTAAGCTCCACACCTATGAACGGATCCGGACACTCCTGTCTTGCCTGTTCAATCTGGCTGATGTCATATTCCACATAGTCATCCACTGCTTCCAGAAGCTCGTCCGAGTAATAATCGGACACGGGTCTCTTTGTCCTTTTCTTCAGATACTTATTGATGAGATACTCTGCCATCGCATGTCCGGCAGTCCCTTCTGCTGTGAAGGATGATTCTTCATCCGGGAACTGCTCCTCCAACAGTAACGATGGAGGGCATTCCAGACGTCTTTTGCCGGACGATGGAGAGAACCTTGCGTGTCCGCCCATTAAAGCACCTGCGCTTTCTCATACAGTTCCTGCAGTTTATCATCAGGAACATCTGACAGCTTCTGGAATCCGAACTGCTCAATCAGGTTCTTTACCTCTGATGTCTTTCCGGATCTGGATTTTTCTGCAAGGAATGCACGGACCGTCTTTCGGTCAACTGACGGCTCTTCCTTCGGTGTATCTGCCACGGGTGCTTCCTTCTTTTCTGCCTTCTTCACGGGCTTCTCTTCCTTTTTAGGTGTGTCTGTTTCTGTTGCGATCATCTTTCTGATTCCTGCCGCAATCTGCTCGTAGCCCTCGGCTACCAATAACAACGCCTCACTCATTGCGTTCTCTCCTTTCAAATGCGTGCCAGCTTCACATCACCTGTATACACATCGATTTTGTTTACGCTGGACTTGTACTTTCCCCAGTCCATCAGAATATGGAACGGGTACTCCTTTACTACAGTTGCTCTCTTCTTTTTCTTTCCGGCAGTGACCATAAGGCGGTCACCCGGATACAGTCCGTAACGGACATTGACTGCTGACATGGCGGACCTCCTACTTCAACACCTTCAGATTTCTGATGATGCCCTTGTATCTGGCATCCGCACGTTCATCCACAGGAATGGTTCTGACATTCACGGGATTGAAATCTGTATCATAAAGCCTTACAGGCTTCCTTGTTTCTTTTGCATGGTCGAGTTCAAACTTCATGCCTTCCGTGATGTCGAAACCGAACACATACACCTCATCGCACATATCCATGAGTTCAAGACCCATTGCGATGCCTGTCATTCTCTCGTTTGGGATATTGTCATCGAGGAATGATGGGAAATAGAGATGTGGTACGATTGGAACGTCACCTGACATGGCAGTGATCCTTGCGTAGCTCACTGCATTCTTTTTGTTTTCCTCGACTCTGCCCCGATAAGGGCTGCAGATAAAAATTTTCTTTTTCATAATAAAATCATCCTTTCACATTCGGCTCTCATGGCCGTGGGTACTCGTCAATAATGTTCTACAAAGCAAAATCACGGAGGATGCTGTTCATTACCTCAAGGTCGTCACCCTGAAGTGTTGACTGCAGTTTCTTTAACAGTTCCTGCTGTTTTGGTTTCAGGTAATTGCGACCGACATAATATCCGTCTGCCACTTTTACACCTCCACCATATCTGCCACGAACTGTTTCGATCGGGTAAGCGAGAGACAGCTCTTCGATATCGTTTTTGATTGTCCGGACTGAAACGCCAAATTCAAATGCCAGGTTGTCGATCTTGTCCTGTCTTCTCTGACAGAGGACCTTAAGAATCGCTTCCCTGCGTTCGCTTGGCGTCATGCTTTTCTTTGCCATCTCTCGCTCACCTCCTTCCTGTTCTCTTGCTTTGTGACTAAAGAATAATTTTTAAAGGTGCAGACTTTTTGCACGATTAAAAATAAATTTCAAATATTTTTTCAGAAGCACCGAAACTTCATTTTTTTATCCTCACTTACTTATTCTCCTTGCCGTTTCATTTATTTCGCAAAATATAATCAGGCGAATGGAGAATATATAAGGGGGACTTTTTCATCATTAACGATTTGTTATCAGCAGCATAAAAAATAATCTGCTTAACCAACCTAATAATTTCTGACCGATTTATCTTGATACAAAATTTAAAATAGCCATTCATGTTTCATAATCTGACGTGCATTTTCATCCATCTGTGTAATGTAGAAACAACTCACGGTTTCAAAAACAATCTCAAAAAAGGACAAAAAAATAGAGCTGCTACGCAATCTTTCGATTGCAGTAACAACTCTGGCATGTAGTATCTCATAAATTATGGATCAGGGCTCAGTAGCTTGTCTGTGCTTCTTTAATTTGTTTCATAACATCCGTCAGTGCTATCCTTTCCGGATTTTTATGTACTTTTGATTCAAAATATATCTTCCCTTCATCGTCAATCAATGCATCAAACATTCTTGGCTTTGTAGGTTTGCTGCTGTTAATATTTCTGATTTCGATTCTCTGCATCCGCACCACCTCCTATTTAAATGGCAGATCTATATCAGGTATAACATCATCGCTTGAAGGTTCTGGTACTTTAAATATCTTCGAGAGAACCTTTTTATCTTTATTTAAATATGCATCAATAACGCTCCTTGCCTTGTTATCAATATTTACGTGAGATGCCAATACCTCAATCTGCATGTATAAATCTTTCACGGCAGATTTAATCAGATCACACGCCATAATCGTATTGCATAACGGAACTACGGATTCATCAGGAGCTACAAGATAAATTTCATAGCATGCCTCTCCTTCTACGCAATCGGCATCCATATTAATTGTACACGGAAGAATGTACATATCACTTTCTGCATCTTCCAATCGTGACCGATATACATTTCCAGTTACCTGTATTGCTTTTTCAGGATAGAACCTTGAAAAGAAACTGGCTACTCTATAATTTCCGTTACAATCCATGCTGTCATCATCAGGACTCTGCAATGGGTGTGGTGCTGGACCAAATTCAGAGTATAAATCAGTCGGATTATTCAGCTTCTGATTTGGTTCTCTGTGCCAGTACAAATTCCCACATTTGGAATCATCAGCTATTTTCTTTATAAATTCCAGGACATATTTTTCTGTCGGTGTTACCTCATCTATATTAGCTGATATCAAAAAGTCAATGCTGACTCCAAGCATCTTAGCTGCTGTTGCCACAAATTCCAATGTTGGTTCGGATGAATTATCCGGTTTTTCCAGTCTTGACATATATCCCAAGCGGACACCTGCTTCCTTTTCTATCATTCCGATTTTTACATCTGGATTTACTTTTAATAAAGCACGGATATTGTTAAAGCATGTGTACTTGTTAAAATTTTTAAATTCATCTAATGCACCCGTTATATTTGTAAGATAATATGCTAAACGATTTCTCTGTTCCTGCAATACCTTTATTTCATCTCTTGATATAGCAGCAACTCCATGTGACTCCATTGCTTTTTTTACTTCGTCAGGATTAGTATTATCCTTTCCCTCAAAACTCATCATCTGTAAAACTTGTTCAAAATCGGCGCATTCCGCATTCTTATCCTCAACTGCAGATTCAAGTCTCTCCTTGGCATCCAACAAATCTTCTTTTGAGCAGCATCCCAGAGATGCTTTTTGTAATAAGAGTTCAAATTCTTCATTATTCATGATAATCATCTCCTTTTTCACATTTATGAGCAAATTATAGTACCTTTTGCATCTGTTGTCAATATATGCAAATTATTTTTTTCTTTGCATTTGTGTGTGAATAAAACGCAAAATGCCTGACAAAAGCAAAAGTATATAACTCATTGCTTCGTCAGGCATTGGTTGCTATGATTTTCATGCACCTATTCGCTCAGTACGAATCTTTTTATTATGTAATGATATCTGTATTATTTTTCTGCAGCACGGACACTTGATTTGTATAGTGCCTTCTGTATCAGGCAGCACATCAAACAATCTACCGTTTTTGCAGCATGGACATGATACTTTCAGAATCTGCTCTCCCATATGCTATCCCCCATTTCTCTATAGATAATCATACGGAGAACGAAATCCTGTTCTCTTCTGTACTTGTTTCTTAGGTAAGCAACTTTGTGCTTCTTCCTTCGAAGAAAAAAGTCTGCTTGCCCTAAGTTGTATACCGCCTGATGTATTTTCTACAAAACGGACAGTAAAAAAATCTCTGCTCCTTTTCAGAACAATCACTTCTCTGACAATGCGATTGCTTTCTATAATAAAAGCTTTATCGCCCACTTCCAGTTTGGTAACCACGTTATCGCCTCCATATAATAATTGAAGGCCAGCTAAGGGAAAGTCAGGCTGACCTAACCTTGGTGTCAAATTTGTCTCTGTTTAACATTAATAACCTCAGGTAGCGAACCTGAGGTTATTATATCGAACATCTGTTCTGTTGTCAATAGTTCATTTACGTGCCCATTGGATTATTCCTGAAACACACTACGGACGAATTTCTCCAGTATGGAATCAAACGTACCTCCGGCAACATCGCCATTTATTATTTCTTTCCGTTTATCAACATAAGTTATCTGAAGTTCATAACTGCATCCATCGCACACTTGACCTTCTACAATGTTCTTTTCCCACAATGGAGCACCTATGATTTTCTGTAGGGAGCATGCAAGTCTGTATGCCTTCTTTTCAGATACCTTTTCTTCCGTCTTAAACTGATATTTCCGATTCTGCCCTTGATATGTATATTCTTTACACCTTCCATCAGGATATATTTCATATACCCACGACTGTTGGGAATCTATCGTGCACGGGCCATTCTCCACAACCTTATATCGTATTTTTGTAATCTGGGTAGCTGGGAGCAGTTCCTTTGACCATCGGTATCCGCAATCAAGGCAGCCACAATCCTCGTGTGGCATTCCATCTATCATCTCACATCCGCCCAGGATAAGTTCTCCCCGTTCTTCTGCTTCAAAAGCTTCATGGGACGGATAACCATATAATATTGGTACAGTCCTGTCTGATCTGCATTTTGGACAAACGACCATAATTCCGTCCCTCCTTTATTACAACTCCAATCGTGTAATATCCATATGATTTCCGGTCAGATAATTATCATATAGCTCTGCCGCCGGAATCAGACGGATTTGTATGTTTTTCAGATTGAGTGCTTCAAGCATAGCCATTCTGGCACAGCCTTTTTTTACAATATCTTTTTTCTCCGTTGGCATCAGGAAACAGTTCCTGACTTCTGCAATGCCATGCGCATTAATAAAATCCTTATAGGCAAGCTGATACAGATATTGTTTTGTTACATCTCCGACACCCGGATTGCCCCTGAGGGACTTTCCTTTTTCCAACTGAAGATTATAATACTTGGCATCAAATATTATGAACCAGTCCTTTCCGTCTATGCATGGAATACTGATCAAATCTGGAATAAGTGTATCTGCTGCCTTTGCTTCCGTATCTTCTCCCTGCCATATAGGCTTTTCTATAATATCTATCAGCTTCTGTCTCTTTATCGTTTTGCTGTTATATTTCTCTGCAAGCGGAACAGTCATCTTAAGCTGGGCAAGGGTAGTATTCAGTTTATTGTCAAACACTTCCGCACAGGCTTTCTCCCAGACAGCATGGTATGCTGTTGTTCCAAACATACTGATACCATCATTTTCATCAAGCATTTTTCTGTCCTGGGACACATATGCATATAGTGTTTTGAGAAGAATCTGCCTGTGCGTATTAAACTGAAGATTCAGTTCCTTTATAATCCGTTCTAACACATATTCCTTGTCACCAAAATCGG
Source organism: Clostridium sp. AF12-41 (assembly GCF_003461685.1). Taxonomy (NCBI): domain Bacteria; kingdom Bacillati; phylum Bacillota; class Clostridia; order Eubacteriales; family Clostridiaceae; genus Clostridium; species Clostridium sp. AF12-41. The sequence continues at coordinate 111,343 of NZ_QTXO01000002.1, forward strand.
CCAGTGTTTCCTCGGAAAGCTCTATGACATCCATATCAAAGAGAGCATCTAATTGTGCATCACGAAGCTGTCTGGAACATTCCGTAAGCACACACTCATGCAGACGTTTGAAATAATCCATGTCATCTTCTACAGATTTCTCCGTATAGAGTTCCATATAATACGGACGGTTATCCTCGATCATGGCAAAGCTCTCATCAATGGTTTTTCCCCAGAGGATTTCGCCCTCTCCATTTACTTCTATGATATCCTCACTGTTCGTATAGATGCCATATTCGTAATAATCATTAATCAGGAACAGGATAACCGCAAGTATATTAAAACTTCTGTTCTCTCCATCACCATTGAAAACATTGATAATCTGCTCTTCGGAACGGCTGTAACGCTCAAGTACTTTAACAACCTGTTTCATCTCATCCAGAACATTATCGTCTTTCTTTGACAGCAGATATTTGGGATAAACCTTTATGACACGGCTTCCACAGGTGATGACTCCGACATATGTAAATACATACAGGCAGTCACCACTCTCTGCCGTTTCATCCGTAATTTCCACATCGTCATCTACAAGGTCTGACATTTCGAGCTGGTCATCAGTATTTTTTACACTCTTCAAGACACCATAGGCTTTGAGATTTTTTATAAATTTTTCTACTCCGTCTTCGTCAAAGGAAAACTTGCTTTTAAGGTCATTTTTCGTATAACGCTTCTGTTCCCTGACATACCGTGAAACAACTTTCATTATACCTCATCCTTTTGTTTATCATAAAAGTTTTCCTTGAAATTTGATCCGAAGATTCCCATTCCTATTTCATCAAAAGCATCACACACCGATGAATATTTGCTGTTGTCACATCCATCAAAGAATCTGTGCTTGCCCTGTTTAACGGCATCTTCATACAGATACATAATTACCTTGCTCTTAAATGCAGCCACAAATTTGTCTGTATCTACAATCATGCCATTCTCATCAGATGCAATTGCCTTCTTTGAAAGGAAGAATGGTCCCATCAGCTTGTCCTCATTAATCTTAAACTGATCTGATGACATTTTTGCATTAATTGCTCTGCGGAGGATATTCCATTCCACTGGCTCATCGCTTCCAGCAAGTTCAATTTTTCCCATTCCAGAAATCTTTTCTTCGTTTTCATTAATTCCAAGATACTCAAAGTTCCATCTTCTCTTAAACGCAGTGTCCATCGGAAATACACCCTGATCAGCACTGTTCATTGTAGACCAGATAAACATATTATTAGGAATCCTGATCTTCTGATAATTGTCAGGAGTTCCACCCAGTTGTTTTGCAAGATATTTTCTTATATCCTCTGATGCCTGGATTTCATATTCACTGACTCCGTCATCATCCCTGTCCAATAGCTGAAATACATCGCCAAATACTGCTGCCACTTTTGCTCTGTTTATCTCTTCAATAAGCAGAAGATGTGGCTGAGGATTTTCAGTTCTTCCGCTCTTAAGTGCTTCTACATAAACACGCATAAACGGTCCCGGCACAAAATCGTATCTAATTTTTTCATCTGCACCCATGACAGGCTTATATGTACCAACAAACTGCGAGTATGAATAATCAGGATGGAATGTAACACGCTCATAAGAACCATTTGTGTCCTTCAACAAGTCCTCACAATCCTCTTTAAGTTCATAACTCTTTCCAGTACCCGGAGCACCAAAAACAATACGGTTTCTTTCATATTTTGTTTCTATTTCTGTGTTAAATATTAACGGCATATAGGTTTCCTCCGCTTCCGAATTATCTAATTCTTCTGATTCAGCTTCTTCCCCATAATAATATTTTTCATATAAAAACATCAGATTTTCATTATTTGTAAGCTGATAACAGGATGTAAGTTTTCCTTCTGATTTATCCGGAAGGGTATCTCCATCTGCAAATTTATTATGCCACTTTCCAGCTTTCATATGTGCCATAGCCGTTGATGCGTCATAGAAGTATTCTCCAATTTCATCAACAAAAGCTATCAGCTTTTCTCCATTCATAGCGACAAAAACAGTATCTGCATTTGTTTTATAGAATCTTGCCAGTTCTCCGGCCTTTCTGGATGCTGTCTTTTTATCATCGTGGAAATACTCTTCCATCATCTTTTCTGTAATGGCATCCTTATCTATTCCATCACCCGCAACATAATCCTGAAGTGACCCGATAGCTCTCCATCCGATTCCAACTACAGATTTCTGCTGCCATTCCGCAACATAATTTTTTTCATCATCTTTTGTGCCAATTCTCACAAAATGTTTTATGCCACCAAATTCTTCGAAAACAACAGCAAAGAATTCTCTATAATACATTCCGGCATAGTTTTCAATCTTCGCAAGCTGTGCGCTTCGGGCATAATATTTTTCACTTGGATTGATTCTTAAACATCTGAGTACATGTGTCTGCCAGTCGTTTGAATGGAAACCGCTTAATTTTTCTGGACAGATAAGTGAAAAATATTTATGAAACCATGCCAGGTTATAGTATTGTTCACCTACACCCTGTTTCAAATCTTCATCGAGCTTTTCAAAATCAGGCAGGTTATCCAAGATGGCATTATTTATAATATCTACACCTTTAACAAGGGCATCTCTTATTGTCTTTCCGATTTCAAGAGCCTGTTCTTCTGATAACACTTCTGGTTTCTGCGGGCTTCCCGTCATCCACTCGCCTGTATCCTTTTTCTGAAACAAACCAAATTTGTATGCAGATCCACCCGCAATGCTTCCGAAATATTCTCTGCAGTCTGCATTATGCTCTAACCAACAGCATAGTGCTTCTGTATTATCCCCAACTGTATAAAATAAAGATGTTAAGAGATTCTCATCTTCAATGGCTGCCAGTTTTTCTGGTGAGAATCTTTCCTGAAACTCTCTTATAGCAGTTTCAATATTACTTCTGCTGCATGGTATTTCAAATCCAGTTTCTGACACATAATCTGTGATTATCTTAGCAGCCCTACGGTATTCATCTTCGAAACTGTCACTGCCTTCTTCATCAGCATCTGTAATTGTTTCCAACTCTGCATACAAATTTGCATCATTTACATATGCATAGGTAATGGTTGCCACATACGACTGACTTGCATTAACAAGATTTAATACACTTAAAATAGGCGAAACATAGAAATCATTTGTTCTCTCTATCCCTTTTCCACCTAACCACCATTTATCGTTTGATACGAATTTATATAACAATTCACAATTTTGATTAGCAATATCCTCCTGTTGTCCCAAATCCAACAGATAATCTTTCATAATTTGCTTGAACTTTTCAGAAAAATCTATGCCATCTGTGCTTTTCAAATTTTTGTATATTTCTTTCTTTTCCAGAGCTTTTCCATTACTTCCCACGAAAACACTAACATTACTATCAATTACCTTTTCAGTGTAATTTCGGTACTTTATGATTTCCTTTATCAATTCTACCGGATAGGTTGCAAGAACAAACCATTGATTAGGCAAGTATATTTTCAACCCAGCCGAGGTAGTAATAATAGCAGTGCTTTTTAAATACTCTATTGTATTTCCACCAGAAGCAATATTTTTTGCGAAAGCCTTCTTAAATCCCCCACTCAGACTAACATCCTCATAACTAAATTTAGCTTTAACTGCGCTTTTTGTATTTTCTACAAGTTCTCCTAAATCTTTCAAAATTGTATTGTTATCATCCATTCGTTAAATCACTCCTTTACTGGTAGAGACCCCATTTCCTCTCTGATCCTTTTCGCTACTGCACGAATAACCGGAACCGCAACGGAATTTCCAAATTGCTTATATGCCTGGGTATCAGAAACCGTTATAATAAATTGTTCAGGAAAGCCTTGTAATCTGGCACATTCTCTCGGAGTGAGTTTCCTTGGATTTTTATCTGATCCCTGATCAATTAAAATTTCGCTTCCATCCTTATAATATCGTGCACTAATAGTATTTGTATATTCTGATTCTTCGTTAAATAATGAATAACCAAATCCATTTCCTTTTTTCTTATGTTCTTTTTTCCTTCGTTGATGTCCTTCCCATAATGCATCACTTATCGTGTATTTTTCATCCACATCATGTTCCAATATATCGCCAAGTCTTGTTTTTTCATAAGTAGGTGTTGGAAACTTAAACTCATAATCATCAGAAATATTATAGTATTCTTTATTTAATCCAACAATATAAATTCTTTCTCTATTCTGAGGAACACCAAAATCTCCAGCACGGAGTACTTCGTAGTTGACGTAATAATTGAGTGCATCCAAATGTTCCAGTATCACTTTTAATGTACGCCCTTTATCATGCCCTTTGAGCTGCTTGACATTCTCCAGCAAAAAGGCTTTCGGTCTTTTTTCCTTTAAGATTCTTTCAATTTCAAAAAATAAAGTTCCCCTAGTATCAGAAAATCCTTTTTTCAATCCAGCTTGTGAAAAAGGCTGACACGGGAAACCACCCAGTAAAATATCAAAATCAGGAATATCTTTTGCATCTATTTGCGTTATATCTCCTGCCGGTTCTTCACCAAAGTTTACCCTATAGGTCTTTTGTGCGAATTTATCCCACTCTGACGTAAATACACATTTTCCACCCAATTCCTGAAAAGGAATCCTTATTCCTCCTATTCCAGCGAACAAATCAATAAATTTAAATTCCGGCATTTCATCCTTTACTTCAAACGGTGTTTTCTCTGCAAATTGCAAAATTGTTTTATATTCTAATGCAGACGGAGCGGATTCTCCATTTTCCCATCTGCGTAATGTTCTATCTCCGTTTCTTCCCATTCCAAGTGCATCGGCAAAATCTTTCTGCGTAAGCCCCAAATTCTTTCTTTTCGCCTTTATTGCTTCGGACGTATTCATTTCAATATCTCCTTTGTCTCTTTTATAGGTCAATCTGTCCTCATTTTATCACATTTTATTCAAAATTGGAACTGGTAAAATCACAAATTTCAAGCCAGAATATCGACTGCTCTATACATTCATCATCAAAACTGTTACAATAGTAATATCAAAAACAAAGGAGGCTTTGATATGCCGTTCATAAATGATTTAAGAGATGTACAGAATAAGACTCGTAAAGATATCTCTCAATCGCAGCTTATCTTTGATGAGACTATACGAAGAAGCGGTTTTACTGGTGCATCTGCACAAATCCAATATGATCATATATATGATATTTTGGCTGCACGTGATGCTGTTCATACCGATATAGTCACAGCCGGACTCAAAGAGGACGTCAAAGTCACCGGAGCTGTAACGGAATTAATCTGTAAATTAGCCCTTGACGCAAGTGCTCCAAACAGATACGATACACTTCCTAAAACTTGGGATTGGATTGGAGATTTCGCTATTATGGGATCTCCTTTTAACCTATTTGTATCGGTCAAAAGCTACAAAGCTAAAGAGCGTTTAATTGTTAGTGGAACAGGACAAAACGCTGCTCCTGTAGTTGGGTATGGCCTGTTTGATGATCCAAGTGAATGGTCACCTGATAGAGTCAAACAATATAAACAGAGAGGCTTCATCGCAATCTACATGCCAAATACTTTATATGATGCACTTGACGCAATGACTCCTCAAACACCAGGACTAAGCCCTCGGTTGATTCGAAAATACTCACCTACAAATGGTTATCCGGCCACAAACATAAAAAACATCTATGATCGACCACTTCTTCGAAAATTGGAAGACTTCGATGATGACATTGCCCATGTATGCATTCCTGGAACCTATACTCTCGATCTCTCACGCTATTAATATGACATAAAAAATGCAAGGCGGTTATTGCTTAACTGTCTTGCATTTCTTCATCACAAATCAACATATCAAAAATCGTTTCTTCAATTACTTTAATGCATTCATCTGTTTTTTTCTTTATATCGTTTCCCCAAAATCTTACAACGGTCCATCCCATAAATAAGAGTTTTTTATTAACCTCATCATCGTGTTCTCTATTTTTTCCAATTTTCTTTATCCAAAATTCAGCGTTTTTTCCTTTTTCTAATCGTGGCTTTAAAACTTCCCAATCCTTGCCGTGAAAGAACTCGCTATCACAAAAAATGGCAATTTTATATTTTGTAATAGCAATATCCGGAGTTCCCGGTAATAACTTATAATTCTTTCTATACCTAATCCCTTTCTTCCACAATGCTTTTCTCAGGACAACTTCTATTGATGTATCCTTTGACTTTATGTTGACCATGTTTTTATGTCTTTGCTCTGGTGTCAAACAATCCATAAATATCACCTCAGCCATCAAAATATACTATCAGCATAACGCTAATGCATCCACCAACGCTATACTAAACTTGTATACCATTTTATAAACAAATCTCTATGCCCATATTTTTCATACCATTCCTTTGTCAGTAACACCTTATATTTTCCAAATGTAAGTACTACCTTTTTGGGTGTGTAATATCTCTGCATACCATTAAGGTAATGTGGCCTTTCTTCGTCCGGATTATATAATTTGAAGAAAGCCACATTCGAATTCTGCAAATTAAAAAGTTCTTTTTTATTACATTCTGTCGGATTCAATAGAATCTGCATTTGCTCATCAGAAAAAACATATCCTGAGGCTTCCAAATTTCTCATCGATTGTAATATAAAATCACCTACCTTAGTAACACCTTCTGGCAAATCCGGAACAGACCTATTGGAAACCAAATACTCCTGTTCAGCTTTGGGCACAGATACGGATGCTGTCATAGGCTCAAAAACCTTATACCCCAATGCCCCTAAAACTAGTTCAGCCTGATCTATGTACTCTTCTAATTCACTTTCTTTTTCTTCTGTTACTGTTCCTATGGTTGGTTCATTTCCATTTTGTACATGAAATCGTCCTGCTTCTAATGCTTTATTATAAAAACGATTTTCCAAATAAGAAATGTCTGTACGACCGAGCGAGTTATCTTTTCTTGTAAAAATCACAACCTCATCCCAGTAATCTTTGTATTTATCATTCTCGTGATCAAGTATCCTCTGGTGTATCCCTTTCCCATTTTTTCTAACTTCTGCTTGACCTACATACACCATATTGTTACCAAAAAGGAAGTAAACTCCGCTCTGTTTAAATGCATCCAACTCCTTGCACTCGTCCAAGAGCCTTCTTGGAATTTTGTAAGCAATGCCATTCCAATTAGATATTGTTGCTTTAATTTTCCCATTAGCTACCCCATCAATGAGATAAACACTAATCACTTTTCCCCTTGCCACTTAATCACTTCCTTAGTATACATAATATTATTAATTTTAGCAGCTTTAACCAAGTCGGTCAAGACGCTACATCAGGCTTCGGCACTCCATATTTCGTTTGCTTTAGTTATAATCAATCGTCCATCCTCACACTTCACTTCAATCTGCTCTCCGATGTCAAATCCCAACTCCGACAGCCACTGCCCTTTAAGTACAATACTCGGTGTCCGCTTGTACTGGTATCCGCTTGCTTCGTAAACTTTCATTTCTCTATATTTTTTATATGCCATAGGCTTCTTCTCCTTTTGCTGATTTTTTAACTTTTGCGATAAGATTGACTTACGCTGAATGATTGCTTCTTTTGCCAATTTATACATTTTATGAGATACCCCCTTGAACAAGGGAAACGACAACGGGGAATAATTTCCTCGCCTAAGCACAGTTTTAGAATGTAAATTATAGCGATATGCAGTGGTACAAATCCCCAGTTTATGCGGGTTTCAAGCACTAGGGGGATATCCAACTTTAGAGTCTTAACACCGCTGACTGCCAAAATATGTGCAATCCCATTATCCTGAAACCGTTCGCGCAGCTCTTCCGATAACCCGGATTTATCCCCCAGCAAAATTGCCTGGAAAATCCCTGCATCTTCTGGAACACAGATTTCCTGAAAAACAGCCGTCGCGTACGCCCGGAAGCATTCTGCCTGACTTCGGAGAGGGGAACTTTTTCCTTCTGAAATAAAAATCCGATCCGCCGTCACCCGGTTTCTGATTCCTAGTCCCCGATAATACATCCGATACGAAAACTGCCCCGGATTGCGCGCTTCTTCCAGAAATTCAGCAGTTCCCGTCAGATGAATCTGACTTCCGCAGGGTGGCAGAATTTTCTCTTCACACATCTCCAGTAAATCGCTTTTACACGATATCAGTACCTTTCTTACACTTTCATCCTCTACCTCCACCCCCGTCAAAATCATCGTACACCACCCATTTTTTTCCGAAATAGAATCCAGTGTTCCAGATATCGCCACCTCTGCCGAACCACCCTTCTGCGTTACCATCCGTTCCAGCGCATCCGGGCGCATTTCCACCGTCATCCGTCCCCATCCTGCCAGGAAACAGAAAAACAGCAGAAAGACACGGCACATCATCGGATCTTTCCAATTCCAGACGCGTTCTGCGTCTGTCTGAAAGTCCGAATCTACCCGTCCTTCTGCTGTTTTTATGACTGCAAGCAAAAAAAACGCTGCTGCAATTATAAACCACACCGTCATGCCCATCTGGTACGCTGCGACCTCTCCAAGTACGAAAGCCACCATCATCCACATTACCGGTCGTTTGATATTCAATTCCTCTTTTCCTGTATTCTACAAAACATCAACAAAATCCCATTGCTGCTCTCTTCCAAATATGGCATATACATTCTGTCTGACAGTTACTTCACAATATACTTCTCCTCTCTCTCCAGAGGCTGCACCAGCGAAATCACATTCCGGTACGTCACATCTGCCGAGCCATTGACCGTGATCTGTACTTTATTTACCGTCTGAAGCTCTGTCAGCGAATCAACGATCGCGTAAATCGGAATATACTCCGCCACATCGATATCCCCGGAAATAAAACTGCTATCCAGGTTGACATAGCAGGTATTATCTGTCAGTGATACGTTTAATACCTTTGTATTTTTCGGCATCACTGAAAGCCCGCCATTCTGGGAACCTGCCAGCAGCTGTTCCACTACCAGGCGTTCCAGCGACGTGTTCATACTGTGAAATACTTCCCGTTTTTCTGCCACCAGACCATCTTTTTCTTCATTGGCAAAATACAGGGTCAGCTCTACTTTTTCATACGAATTGACATCCGAAATACTGTCTACAAAATCACTTCCTGCGATCGCGCCCACCGGGTTGCCATGCGTGTCCAGAAGCGGCTGTCCCTCGCAATTAATGCTGATATAATCGACTCCCTCTACCTGTGTAAAGGTCTTTGCCAGCGCCGCCCGGCACAGAATCTCCCGCGACGCTTTCATATTCATATATTCCTGATTAAAATTCAGCGTCAGCACGTTATTGTCCCGGTTAATATCCAGGAATTCAACCTTATCGCTTAAAACTGCCTGATACTCCGGGTTTTCCGGTGCCGCAAGGATCTGCCCCGCCAGCTCCCCGATCAGGATCTCAGCGTCCGCCGTCTCCGTCTGATAGGAAACACTCGCCAGCCCCGTGCGCGTCGAATTGAGATAATAAATCTGATAGACGCCGTCCTCACCCGCCGTCGGATGCACCTCTTCTTTTTTTCGGCATCCGCTCAGAAGAAGCAGACATGCCAGGCAAAGGATCAGCCACAAACTTACGCTTCCTGCCCATTTTCCAGAGCTTTTTTTTCTTATTTTCTCCATTTATTATTTCCTGTTGTTATTTTGCAATCTATCTCACAATAGACATTGCCCTGACCGCACATTCGAACACTGCAACCCTCAAATACTGCAACATTCAAACACTGAAACATCCGAACACTGCAGCATTCAAACACCGAAATATTCGAACACCGCAGCACCAGCAACCCTCTCGAACCTCTAAACCGCCCAGAACCACGCTGTCTACGGAATATAATTCAACGGAATCCGCACCGTAAAGGTTGCTCCCTTGCCTTCTTCACTCTTCAGGCGGATCGCGCCCTGATGAAGAAGAATAATATTCTTCGTGATCGCAAGCCCCAGCCCGGTACCGCCTGTCTCGCGTGAGCGCGCCTTATCTACACGGTAAAAACGCTCAAATACGCGCTCCTGGAATTCTTTCGGGATTCCCACGCCATTATCCTCTACCTTCACATAAAAGAACTTGTGGTCAGCATCCAGCGTCACCCAGACTTTTCCCTCTTCGCGGTTATACTTGATGGCATTTTCCACCAGGTTCGAAAGTGCCAGGCTCAATTTTACCTCGTCCACATCCGCCGATACTTCCCGCTTGCTCTCATACGTGATCTCAATGTTCCGCCGCTTCGCGATCGGGGTCAGACGTTTTAAAATCTGTTCCAGAAGACCATTGATCGAAGTCTGGGCAATATTCAGATCCGGCGATGATTTATCCATTTTGACTAACGTCAGCAGATCATCGATAATCTTGCCCTCGCGGTCAATCTCCGCCGAAATATCCTGCATAAACTCCTGATATAGCTCCGCCGGAGCGCTCTCCATCCCCATCAGAGAATCCGCCAGCACTCTTATCGAAGTCAGCGGTGTTTTCAGCTCATGCGACACGTTGGAAACAAACTCCTGACGCGACCGATCCAGGTTTTTTAGTTTCCGGATGGTCTGCATGACTGCCTCCGAAATGTCCCGCGTCTCCCGATATGTTTTTACATCAATATCCTGATCCAGATTTCCCTCTGCCACCATATCGAGCTGCTGCTGCAGGCGGCGGAATGGTTTCAGCAAGCAAGCCGCCGCCAATAAATCTGCGATCAGAATAAAACAGAACATAACGAGCTGCAAAAATCCCGTCTTCTGCACAATTTTCTCCTGCAAAAGCGCCGAATTTTCCGTGGACGCCATCAGAAGAAGGACTCCCTGCACGCCTGCCGTATTTTTCCCATTTCCGGCTGCCACATCCGAATCGATCGGCGCTGCATCCGTGCTTTTTGCCTGAATCGGCTGCGCTACATAGAAATACTTTTTCTTCTGGTTCAGATAGCTGGAAGTTTCCCCGTCAAATGCCTTTAACACATCCGATACAACCAGCGTTTTCCCTCTGGAAAGACCAAATGTGTCTTTCAAAATTTTAAAGCTGTCGTCCACCAGCACGATTCTTCCGTTCATCAGATCCGCCGTTGTACTAAGTTCCGCATCCAGCGCCGGATTTGGATTTCCCGACAGCAGTACATTGATATAATCACTGCTGCGTATCTTGTTTGCTAAAATCAGACACCGGTTCTGCGCTTCCGCCATCCGTTCTTCCACGTGGCTCTGGTAAAAATACCCCGATGTAAAACGAACCTGTACCAGAAGCGGAACCAGCGTCAGAATCAGAAAGGCGAGGAACAGAGGGATTCTCATCCCGATCGTGTGCTCCATCGCTTTCCATATCTTTCTTTTATGTTCTGCTATTCTTCTCATGTTCCTGTCCTGAACGATTACAATTCACGCGCTCTTACTTGGGTTGCTTAACTTCCTGACATTGGCTGTGAACTGTAACCCCGAAATGCTGCTCTGTAACTGCGTTTTTCACAACAACGATCCGATTTCAAGCTTCTTCGTTGCCGCAATCGCCAGCGCTCCCGGTCCGATATGGCAGGCTACACTTAAGGACAGCGGCTCTACACGGACTTCCGTCTCCGGGAAAAGTTCCCGAAGCTCGGCTGCCAGCTCCTGCGCCATCTCATCATTGTCTGTATGCGCTACATCAATATACGTTTTTTCTCCCGTCATATCATCAAACCGATTTTCCAGATCGCGGGTGATCGCCGTGATCATCATGGAACGCGCCTGTTTCATCGTCCGCGCCTTCGCAAATGCGTCCAGCTTCTCGCCCTGTATCGTCAGAACCGGTTTTAAACGGAGAAGTGTTCCGAGCGCTGCTGCCGCTGGTGTGATTCTACCGCCCTTTTTCAGGTATTTTAATGTGTCAACCGTGACATAAATAGTTGAATCCAAACCTGTCTCTTCCAGCTTTTTGCAGATCGCCTCCGCGTCCATGCCGGCTGCCGCCATGTCAAGCGCATCCTGCACCGAACGGCGCTGTGTCACGGAAATCCTGTGATTATCCGCCACCTGCACTTTTCCGTCGAAATCATCTGCCAGCATTTTTGCCGTCTGGCAGGAGCTCGAAAGCCCGCTGGACATCGGAATGTGCACAACTGCATCGTATTCCTCCAAAAGTTTTTCCCAGAGATTTAAGATCGTCTCCGGGGACGGCTGGGATGTGCTCACATCGTGATCCCCGCTCAGATGCTCGTAAAATTCCTTCTGTGTCAAATTTATATCTTCCAGATACTCGGTTCCATCAATCATAAACGGCATCGGCAGGACATATACGCCCATCTCTTTCGCCTGTGCCTGTGTAATTCCGCTGTTGCTGTCTGTAACAACCGCTACCTTCATGCTTGTTTCCTCCTGTTTTCCCTGTGAATCTGCTGCCATCCCATTTTCCTTTCCGCATAACACTTTCTTTTCTAAAAATGTCTGCCCTGGAACAGCCTCCGAGCGGTTCACATAGATAATTTTATTTTATCCTATTTTCTTATGAAATGGAAGAGAGAAGTAACGGGATTTTCACGGGATTTTCAGTTCAGAAAATTCCTACCTGTGAACAAAAAACTGCCACAAAACAAGCCCCGACCATTTCTCTGTTCATGATCTTTTCTTGCTTTATGGCAGTTTTCCCGATTCTTATTGACGGTTATATTTATACTTTCCTAATATATTCGAAAATTCTCCCTATTTCACCAACAGCGACTCTCCCGTCATCTCCTTCGGCTTCTCAAGTCCCATCAGTTCAATCAGCGTCGGCACAATATCGCAGAGGCGTCCGCCCTCGCGCAGCTTGTACGCCGGGTCAGCGCCGACCAGGACAAACGGTACCTGATTGGTCGTATGAGCGGTCCACGGCTCGCCGGTTGCCTCATCGACCATCACCTCTGCATTACCGTGATCGGCGCAGATAAAGAGAACACCTCCGGCTGCCTTGATGGCTTCAACTGCACGTCCTACGCAGGCATCGACGGTCTCAATCGCCTTGATCGCAGCCGACTCCACGCCCGTGTGGCCTACCATATCCGGGTTTGCAAAATTGATGATGATGACATCATATTTGCCGGACTCAATCGCCTCCACCAGCTTATCGCACACGATCGGTGCGCTCATCTCCGGTTTCAGGTCGTAGGTCGGAACCTCCTTCGGAGACGGAACCAGAATGCGGTCCTCGCCCTCGTTCGGCTCTTCCACGCCGCCGTTGAAGAAAAATGTTACGTGTGCATATTTCTCGGTCTCGGCGATACGTGCCTGCGTCATATGGTGCGCCGCCAGGAACTCTCCAAACGTGTTCTTAATCTCTTCCTTCTTGAACGCAATCATCTTGTTCCCGATCGTCTCATCGTAATCGGTAAAGCATACAAACGTCAGGTCAAGCTTCTTCTCTCTCGCAAATCCGGTAAATCCCTCATCGCAGAATGCGCGGGTGATCTCTCTTGCACGGTCCGGACGGAAGTTGAAGAAAATGACGGAATCGCCATCCTGAATCGTGGCAACCGGCTTTCCGTCCTTCTCTACATAGAACGGTACGACGAACTCATCGTTTACCTCTTTATCATAGGATGCCTGAATGCCTGCACACGCACTTTCTGCCTTCTCGCCCTCTGCCTTTGTCAGCACATTGTAAGCCTTCTGGACACGATCCCAGTTTTTATCACGGTCCATCGCATAGTAGCGTCCCATCACGGAAGCCACCTCGCCGACGCCAAGCTGCTGCATCTTCTTCTCTAATTCTGCTACAAACTCCTTGCCGGAGGTCGGCGGTGTATCGCGTCCGTCCAGGAAGCAGTGCACATACACTTTTTTTAGTCCCTGACGTTTTGCAAACTCCAGAAGTCCGAATAAATGAGTCAGATGGCTGTGAACGCCGCCGTCTGATACCAGTCCGAACAGATGCAGAGCGGAATCATTTTTCTTGCAGGTGTCTGCGGCTGCCAGAAATTCCGGATTTTCAAAGAAATCGCCATCCTCGATTGATTTCGTGATACGGGTCAGCTCCTGGTATACGATACGTCCGGCACCCATATTTAAATGTCCAACCTCCGAGTTACCCATCTGTCCGTCCGGCAGACCGACCGCCAGACCGCTGGCATTGCCACGCACAAACGGGCACTGGCTCATCAGCTGATCCATGATCGGTGTCTTCGCCTCACACACGGCATTGTGCTCACAGGTATCTCTCATGCCGTATCCATCGAGAATCATTAATACGGTTGGCTTTTTTTTCATCTCTTTCTTCTTCCTTTCCTTCCATGAAATGAACCGTTTTTTCTGAAACAACCGGATGAACCAACAATTTTGATTGTTTCAGTTCAAAACCTTCACCTTCTTTTTTTACTGGCAAAAAGGGGACTGCCACGCCTCACACGTGCGACAGCCCCCTTTTGCTCATCTCTTATTTATAATTTACAATCTTTCCAAAATCTGCCTTTAAGGATGCGCCGCCTACCAGACCGCCATCGATATCCGGCTGTGCAAACAGCTCCGGAGCCGATGCTGCAGATACGGAACCGCCGTACTGAATGCGGATCGCCTCTGCGGTCGCCTCATCGTACACTTCCTTGATGCACGCACGGATCGCGCCGCACACTTCCTCAGCCTGCTCGGTGGTCGCTACCTTTCCGGTACCGATCGCCCAGATTGGCTCGTATGCGATCACAGCTGTCTTTGCCTGCTCTGCGGTCACATTCTGGAATGCGATCTTGATCTGCTGACGGATCCAGTCAAGCGTGATGCCCTGCTCTCTCTGGGTCAGAGTCTCGCCGCAGCAGATGATCGGGGTCAGACCGTGCTCAAATGCTTTCAGTACCTTCTTATTGACCGTCTCATCGGTCTCTGCAAAGTATTCTCTGCGCTCGGAATGTCCGATAATCACGTATTTAACGCCTGCATCGGTCAGCATATTCGGGGAAATCTCGCCGGTGTAAGCACCTTTCTCCTCGAAATACATATTTTCAGCGCCGACTGCGATGTTGGTTCCCTCGCACGCTTTTACAACCGGGATAATATCAATCGCCGGTACGCAGAATACAACGTCTACATCTTCCGAAACAACGAGTGGCTTCAGAAGCTCTACCAGAGCTACTGCCTCCGACGGCGTCATGTTCATTTTCCAGTTGCCTGCTACGATCTTTCTTCTAGCCATGACTATTCTATTCCTCTTTTCTGTTTGTTTATTTGTTACTGTTCACGCATACGTGCCCAGTAACGGAATTTGCCGTGGCTTCGCATTTAAATACGGCAAATTCCTGCTGCCACCACGTTTTCTTACGGCACTTTCGGTTCCAAAAGTGCCTACCTGTAAACAGTAACATTTATTTATTATTCGCTGCCGCTACACCCGGAAGCTCCTTTCCCTCTAAGAATTCCAGGGAAGCGCCGCCGCCGGTGGAAATATGGGTCATCTTGTCGCCAAATCCAAGCTGGTTGACCGCTGCTGCAGAATCGCCGCCACCGATGATCGTGGTCGCTTCGGTGTCTGCCAGTGCTTTTGCAACTGCGATTGTACCCTGTGCCAGAGTCGGGTTCTCAAATACACCCATCGGTCCGTTCCATACAACTGTCTTAGCAGATTTTACGGTGTCTGCATACAGCTTTGCAGTTTCCGGTCCTATGTCAAGTCCCATCGTGTCAGCCGGGATAGCGTCAACCGATACATTCTGTACCTCGATCGGTGCATCGATCGGATCCGGGAAGGATGCTGCTACAGCTGCATCAACCGGAAGAAGCAGTTTCTTGCCAAGCTTCGCCGCCTTCTCTACCATCTCACGGCAATAATCTAACTTTGTATCATCGACTAAGGATTTACCAATCTCCTTGCCCTGTGCTTTTAAGAAGGTAAATGCCATGCCGCCGCCGATGATCAGCGTGTCGCACTTCTCCAGCAGGTTTGAGATAACGTTTAATTTATCGGCTACCTTCGCGCCGCCTAAAATGGCAACGAACGGGCGGACCGGGTTATCTACTGCATTTCCAAGGAAATCGATCTCTTTCTGCATCAGGTAACCAACTACTGCGGTGTCCACATACTGGGTCACGCCTACGTTTGAGCAGTGTGCGCGGTGTGCAGTACCAAATGCATCGTCCACATAGACATCACACAGGGATGCCAGATCCTTGCTGAACGCCTCACCGTTCTTGGTTTCCTCGGCACGGTAACGGGTGTTCTCAAGCAGAACAACCTCGCCATCCTTCATCGCCTCAACGGCTGCCTTTGCGTTCGGTCCAACCACTTCCGGATCGGCTGCAAATTTCACTTCCTGTCCCAGAAGTTCAGACAGACGAACGGCTACCGGTGCCAGAGACAGCTCCGGCTTCGGCTCTCCCTTCGGTTTGCCAAGATGGGAGCAGAGAATTACCTTTCCGCCGTCCGCAATCAGTTTTTTGATCGTCGGAAGCGCTGCCACCAGACGGTTTTCATCGGTGATCTTTCCTTCTTTTAACGGTACGTTGAAATCACAGCGTACCAGAACGCGTTTGCCCTTTACATTGATATCATCCACGGATTTTTTATTCAGCATATCCTGTCTCCTTTACATTATAAAAGAATAAAAAACAGGTCCGGTCCCGACCGAGGACCGGACCCATCTTGAATCCTTATGATTTTCTATCGAATCGATAAAATTATGCCAGCTCTGCGAAGTATTTGATTGTACGAACCATCTGGCTTGTGTAGGAGTTCTCGTTGTCATACCAGGAAACAACCTGTACCTGATATAAGTCATCACCGATCGGAGATACCATAGTCTGTGTAGAATCAAACAGGGAACCATAGCGGATACCTACGATATCGGAAGAAACGATCTCATCCTCGTTGTAGCCAAAGGACTCAGTCTGAGCTACCTTCATAGCCTCGTTGATAGCTTCCTTGGTAACGTCAGCTTTCTTAACAACAGCTGTCAGAATGGTAGTGGAACCAGTCGGAACCGGAACACGCTGTGCGGAACCGATGAGCTTGCCGTTTAATTCCGGAATAACCAGACCAATCGCTTTTGCAGCACCGGTGGAGTTCGGAACGATGTTGACAGCGCCTGCTCTTGCTCTTCTTAAATCGCCTTTTCTGTGCGGTCCGTCCAGAATCATCTGATCGCCTGTGTAAGCGTGGATGGTGGACATGATACCGGACTGAATCGGAGCATAATCGTTTAATGCCTTAGCCATCGGAGCCAGGCAGTTAGTTGTACAGGATGCTGCGGAGATAATCTTATCTTCTGGTTTCAGTGTCTTGTGGTTTACATTGTATACGATAGTCGGAAGGTCATTGCCTGCCGGTGCGGAGATAACGACTTTCTTAGCGCCTGCATCGATATGTGCCTGTGCTTTTGCCTTGGATGTATAGAATCCGGTACACTCCAGAACTACGTCTACACCAATCTCGCCCCACGGAAGTTCAGCAGCGTTTGCCTTTGCGTAGATAGTAATCTTCTTGCCATCTACTACAATATAATCTTCGCCAGCTTCTACCGTATGTCCATCGTATCTGCCCTGAGCAGAATCATACTTTAACAGGTGAGCTAACATTTTCGGATTTGTCAGATCGTTGATAGCTACGACTTCGTAACCCTCAGCGCCAAACATCTGTCTGAAAGCCAGACGACCAATACGACCAAAACCATTAATTGCAACTTTTACTGCCATGATCTCATTCCTCCTAGAAATTCATCTTCATGATTGTTAAATATTAATCAACCCTGCTTGTATTGTACCCAACTTTTCCTAAAATAGCAAGTGGTTTTTTGTAAATTTTACAGCAAATATTCAGTATTCTCTCTCTTTCTGCGCACAACTTCGACGGATTGTCATATATTAAATGGAATTTTGTGCTGACAGTCTTAATTTTGCATATTTTTTTAACCAAATGCTCTAATTCGAACTATTTTCATTTTAATCGATCTCTTCTTGTTTTTCAACCTTTTTCCGTGGCTTCGCATTTGAATACGGCAAATTCCTGCTGCCACCACGTTTTCTTACGGCACTTTCGGTTCCAAAAGTGCCTACCCGTGAACAATAACCCGGCCACTTTGCAACTCGCCATCCGGCGTCTTGTAAACCTCCACACTTTCTTGCAGATCGTTTCTTTTTTTACTATAATAACTTTAATCATCGTTTTGGTTTACACATTTTGCAGACCGGATCAACTCATTTCCTACATCAAATAAATTCCGGAGGTTTTATATATGAAGATAAAGGAAGGAAAATCAGCGCTGGAACAGAATCTGTACCGATCCTTTCTGCTCCTTTCCGCTACTCTGGTGCTCATCTCACTTGGTTTTACTCTGTTTTTTGATATTTCCAGACAGCGAAAGGATATGGACAAGCTGATCAGCGGCACTGCTTCTTATATTGCTGCAATTCCGGATGTCGCCGCCATGCTGGAAAACGGCTATCCTGATTCCACCGTGACCCGCGACCTGGATTCTCTTTCTTTGAATATACCAGATATCAATGTCATCCTCATCAGTGATAAAAACGGACTGCGCTTTTACCACACGAACCGTCTGAAAACCGGCGATTCCTACGTGGCAGGTGACGAGGACGCTATTCTGGCAGGAAGCGATCCATATATCACAACCGGCTACGGCACGCACGGCATGCAGCGGCGCGCCTTTCACGCAGTAAAAAACAGCGACGGAGAGATCGTCGGTTTTGTGATGGTTTCCCTGTTCACCGCTACTCTGTCAGCCCAGCACCGCAGTCTGCTGTTCTTTTATATAATTATATTCCTGATCATGATGATCGTCAGCATTTCCCTGACGCACACAATGTTCTCCCTGCTGCGCGACTCCCTGTTGGGATATGACCCGGAAGAACTCGTCAATATTTATACCCGCCAGGATGAGGTCATGAATATGATCGACGAGGGACTTGCCGCAACCGATCTGGACGGCAGAATTCTCTTTGCCAACCAGAAAGTTTCCACGATACTCGGTCGTCCTGCAAACGAACCTCCGCTCACCCACTTAACGATTCAGGAATTGTTTCCACAGACCGCTTTCGATCAGGTCATAAAAACCGGCGAAAGTGTAACGCACGAGAGCATCAGCTTCGCCGGACGCCAGCTCATCGTCAAGGAGGTGCCGATCCATGGACGCGGTAAACAGGCGCGCCGGGGTGTCCTGATCGTTTTATTTGACCGCACCGACCTCCTGCGTCTCTCCGACGAGCTTTCCGGCGCCCACAATATGTTGGACACGCTGCGCGCGTTCAACCATGAATTTTTAAATAAGCTGCACATCATTCTCGGCTACCTACAGACCGGGGAGATTCAGCAGGCGATGAATTTTATCACCAACAGCAGCCTTGTCTCCAGCCAGTCCGTCCGTGAGACAGCCAACTGCATCCGCGTTCCGAAAATCTGTGCGCTTGTGATCGGGAAAATGATGCACGCCGCCGAGCTTGGCATCCGCCTGCAGGTCAGCGCCGACAGCACCTGCCGCGACCATGATCTGCTGATCCCGGTGGAAGGATTTGTCACCATTCTCGGCAATCTGATGGAAAATGCCATTGAAGAGCTAAGCCACGATCACACCGCCAGTCCGGATGTCATTAACGCATCTGAAAGCCCGCGCGAGATCCACATCGGCATCTACTGCCGCCCAGACGTCAACATCATCACCTGCGAGGACACCGGGCACGGCATACAGCCACAGCTGCTCGATCATATTTTCGAAAAAGGTGTTTCCTCCAAGGGCGAGAACCGCGGAACCGGGCTTTTCCTGGTTCATGAGCTGATGGAGGAGTACGGCGGAACCATTGATATCGACACAGAGCCTGGCGAGGGCACCTGCTTCACCCTGACATTTACCCGAAAGGAGACAGAATCTAATGTATAAAGTCATTATTATAGAAGATGATCCGATGGTTGCATCCATCAATAAACAGTATGTCGAGCTGACCTCCTCTTTTCACGTGGAGGCAACTTTCAAAAACGGCATCCTTGCCCTGCAGTATCTGCAGAACTGCACGGTTGACCTGATTATTCTCGACTACTACACGCCTCAGATGAACGGTGACGAATTTATCGACCAGCTCCACGCGGCTGGCATGACCCCTGCGATCATCATGGTAACCTCTGCCAACGACGCAGAGACCGTCCGCCGGCTTATTTCCCGCGGCGTCACCGATTATCTCGTCAAACCATTTGAATATGACCGTTTCAAAGCTGCCCTGGAACGATTTGCGAAACGTCAGGAGGAATTGAAAACATCGGCGTCCGCTTCTGACCTGGGACAGGCGGAGATCGACCGCCTCTTCTCCGTCCCGGATGTCTCCTCCCAGAGCGCTCCGCTGACAAAGGGCCTAAATGAACGCACCCTTGGACTGATCCGTCTCTTTCTCTCCGAACATCCGGAGGAGGTCTGGTCCAGCGAACAGATTTCGGAACAGGTTCATTTGTCCCGTATTACAGTCCGGCGGTACTTAAATTACCTGGTTGAAACCAACGAACTGGTCAGCATGATCGATTACCAGACCGGTGGACGCCCTTCTATTAAATATAGATATTCCGGAAAATAAGAGCCACTTCGTTTTCCAGCAATATACAGGTTTTTCCTGCCTTTTCGCGGCTACAGCTGTACAGATTCATCATAGAACCGTATCTATACTGCAGTCGCTTTCTTATAGTCATTTTTATTTACAATACTTACAAAACTGTATTTAAAATTACATAAATTGACTTCCCTTTTTCAATCTTATAAACTGCTTATAAAAGAAATAAACAAATTCTTAAAAAAGAATGGAGGGAAGTTCTATGTTAGAACACATTATGGGGTACTTTGGAACTTACACACCGGCAGCGGACGGTGCGATTGCTACATTCCAGTTCGAGTATCTGACCACACTTGGTTTCGCAGCCATCGTTATCTTCTTAGGACGCGCGATTGTCGCTCACAGCGCCCTGCTCAGAAAATATGCAATACCGGCTCCGGTTATTTCCGGTATCATCTTTTCTGTTGTTGTATCTATCATCAAGGGTTCCGGAATCATCGGTTTTTCCTTTGATGCAAAAATCGTGAAAGACTTATGCCAGAACTTATTCTTCCTGTGCGTAGGTTTCGGCTTCAGCTACAAGATGTTAAAGCATGCAGGCGGAAAGCTTTGTATCGCAATCGCAGTTGCAGCCTGTGTCCTGATTACCTTACAGGATGTCGTTGGTTACCTGGTAGGCAGCGCCATCGGTCTTCATCCGCTTCTGGCTCTGCAGTGTTCTTCCTCAGCTATGTCCGGCGGTGTTGGTACTGCTTCTGCATTTGGTCCTATCTTCGAGAACATGGGTGCTCCGGATGCAACCACAGTCGGTGTAGCAGCCGGTACTATGGGCAACATCATGGGTTCCTTAATCGGTGGCCCGGTTGCAGCTTTCCTGATTTCCCGTCACGGTCTGAAATCTGACCCGAACGACAGACCGGAATCCGCAAAAGCAGGTTCAGCAGCTGTTCTTAACAACACCCGTATGATCAAAGCATTTGCCCTGTCTCTGCTTGTAGCAGCACTTGGTATGCCGATCTACTGCCTGTTAGACAACATCCCAATGATCGAGATGCCGAAATTCATCGGCTGTCTGTTCGCAGGTGCTATCGCAAGAAACATCATGGATGCAGCTGGTATCGAATTCCCGGTTCCGGAGATCGACGCTATCGAGCATATGTTCCTGGAACTCTACCTGGCACTGGTTCTGATGACCATCGATATCACAAAGCTGGCTCCGGTAGCTGGTCAGATGGGTATCATCCTCCTTGCACAGGCTATCCTGATGGCACTCTTTGCAATCTTCGTATCCTTCAACGTATTTGGCCGCGATTACGGTGCAGCTGTTATGGCAGCTGGTAACTGTGGATGGGGCTGTGGTTCAGGTCCGAACGCAGTAGCAAACGAGAAAGCCGTTATGGATCAGTATGGATGGCACACCGTTGCTTGGGTTCTGTATCCGTCCTTCGCAGTTATCATCGACGATATTTACAACCCGATTTTCCTTTCCATCTTCTCCAGCCTGATTACAAAATAATCACTGAGACGAGATAGGAACACTTCATATAAGACATCTTTTATATAACAACATACCTAAAGCTCAATTGAAAATGTAACCTGAAAGAAGAGCATCCGGTTCCCCCACATAAACCGGACGCTCTTTTTTGTTACTGTTCACGCATACGTGCCCAGTAACGGAATTTGCCGTGGCTTCGCATTTAAATACGGCAAATTCCTGCTGCCACCACGTTTTCTTACGGCACTTTCGGTTCCAAAAGTGCCTACCTGTGAACAGTTACATTTATATTTTCCTCTTCCTTGGTCTTGTCTTATCACTGTTTTTTATGTTATACTTTTATAGAGTTTTAATATTCTTTTAATCGCTAAGGCAGCATTCGACAGAACCGCTGCGTTTTTTTCTATATACTGATAAACTACGAAAAGGTGAGATCTATGAAAATAAAAAAACTGGTAAAATTGGCACCAATGATGCTTCTTACCTTCCTGCTCGGACTTTCCGGCTGTTCCGGCAGCACCTCCGCAGATGCGCGGGTCAACGACCATCCCAACGAAGCAGACGAAGAGCTGCACGTTCTGACCATCGGAACTGCCGACAGCGGCGGAACCATGTACCCGGTTGGCAGTGCCATCGCCTCTGTTTTAAGCGGACATGATGAACAGCTCAAGGTCAATTTAAGCGCCTCCAACGGTTCCTACACGAACGTGGAAAATATCAAAAACGGACAATTTGATATGGGACTGGTCAGCGGCGATGTGGCATTTTCCGCCTATCAGGGAACGGACGAATTTTCCGGTCATCCGGTCGAATCCCTGCGGGCGATCGGGGCCGTCTATTCAAGCCTGTCCACCTGGATGGCGCCGGAATCCGAGCATATCTCCTACGTTCATGAACTCGCCGGACACCACATTGCCGTCGGACCAGAAGGATCCACCACGGAGCTTTCCGCCCGCACCGCTCTCAAGGCAGCCGGGCTCAATATTGCCAACACTGCCCTTGAAAACTACAGCTTCTCCGCCAGCGTGGACTCTGTCTTAAACGGTAAACTCGACGCCGTCCACAGCTTCGCCGGAATCCCGGTCCACAGCCTGACCGACCTGGCCAGCCAGACGCCCTGCCGCCTGCTGGAGTACACTGACGAAGAACTGCAAAAAATTCTTGCAGCCAGCCCCTTCTACGTCCGCGCCACCGTCCCAGCCGGTACCTATCCGGGACAAACCGAGACACTGAAAACCTTCGGAATCAAATGCCTTCTCTGCGTGGACGCATCCATGGACGAACAGCTGGTCTACACCATCACCAAGATTCTCGACGAATCCCGTGAAGAACTGATCAGCGCCCACCCCTCCTTAAGTAACTTATCTGATCCGGAATATATATGCAGCCAGCTTCCTATTCCGCTGCATCCGGGAGCTGAGAAATATTATACGGAACAGGGGCTGTTGAAAACAGAGTAACATGATAGCAAACAAAAACAGGTAACACCAAAACCTGGCGCATGGACGAATTTTCCTAAGACAAAAAACCAGGGCTGCAGCATTCCGCAGTCCTGGCTTTTTCGATGCCCGATTACCTGATTATTTTTACTTCCGGATCTCCCGCAGCAAATTCACCATCTCGATTGCTCCCATCGCGCAGTCAAATCCCTTATTTCCGCTCTTTGTTCCCGCTCTCTCGATCGCCTGCTCGATCGTATCCGTCGTCAGCACACCGAACATAACCGGCACGCTGCTTGCCAGAGAAACCTGTGCGATTCCTTTCGAAACCTCGCTGCACACATAATCATAATGGCTTGTGCTTCCACGGATAACTGCACCCACGCAGATCACCGCATCATACTTTCCGCACTTCGCCATCTCCGACGCAATCAGCGGAATCTCAAAAGCACCTGGAACCCACGCAACATCTACATCCTCCTCCGAGACATTGTGACGACGCAGCGCATCCTGCGCGCCTGCAACCAGTTTCGAGGTGATAAACTCATTGAATCGTGCCGCCACAATTCCGATCCTCATATTATTTTCCGCTACTACGTTTCCTTCAAATGTACGCATAAGTACCATCCTTTCCGACGATCTATTTTCGCCTGTCACTTTTTCTATTTAAAATTCAAAATATGTCCCATCCGCGCCTGCTTCGTTTTCAGGTAAAATCCATCATACGGCGTTGCCTCCATCTGAATCGGCACGCGCTCTTTGATTTCCATGCCAAAATCCGAAAGCTGATATACCTTATCAGGGTTATTGGTCAAAAGACGAAGCGTCTTGATTCCCAGATCCTTTAAAATCTGCGCCCCAATGTAGTATTCCCGCAGATCGCCTTTAAATCCCAACGCAAGGTTCGCATCCAGCGTGTCCATGCCGCCATCCTGCAGCTTGTAAGCGCGCAGCTTATTTAAAAGTCCGATGCCTCGTCCCTCCTGCCGCATATAGAGGAGAACGCCTCGTCCCTCTTTCTCAATCTGTGTCATCGCCGACGCAAGCTGCTGTCCGCAGTCGCAGCGCAGAGAACCAAATGCATCGCCGGTCAGGCACTCCGAATGCACGCGGCAGAGTACATCTTTCCCATCTCCGATATCGCCCTTGACGAGTGCCACATGGTGTTCTCCATTTAAGAGATTCAGGTAGCCATACGCGCGGAATTCGCCATATTTCGTCGGCATCCGCGTCTCTGCCACACACTCGACCAGTTTTTCATGTCTCTTGCGGTACTCCTGCAGCTGTTTAATGGAAATCATCGCCAGCCCCCATTGTTCTGCCATCGCAAATAATTCTTCCGACCGCATCATCGTTCCATCCTCGCGCATAATCTCGCAGCACAGACCGCATTCCGGCAGCCCTGCAAGCCGCATCAGATCTACCGTCGCCTCTGTGTGGCCGTTGCGCTCCAGAATGCCGTTTTTCTTCGCCATCAGCGGAAACATATGTCCCGGGCGGCGGAAATCCTCCGGCTTTGTGTCCGGATCGACACACGCACGCGCCGTAATACCGCGCTCCTCAGCGGAAATGCCGGTGGTCGTCGTTTTATGGTCGATCGATACGGTAAACGCCGTCTCATGGTTATCCGTGTTATCCATCACCATCTGTGGGAATTGCAGCTTCCGGCAGATTTCTGCGCTCATCGGCATACAGATTAAGCCCTTCGCATGCGTCGCCATGAAATTGACATTTTCTGTCGTGGCAAAACTTGCCGCGCAGATAAGATCGCCTTCGTTTTCGCGATCCTCGTCATCCGTAACCAGGATTAAATGTCCCTGTTTCAGCTCGTCCAGAGCCTTTTCAACTGTATCAAACTGCTTCATTGTTCTCCTCCTCTATTAAAATCCATACCGCTGCAGAAATTCTCTTGTCATGCCCTTTCCTGCCTTATCCTCTTCTTCCACTCCTATCAGCTTCGCCACATACTTTCCAATGCAGTCATTTTCCAGATTGACGATATCGCCTGCCCGCTTAAACGCTAGCGCTGTCTCCTGCAGCGTATGCGGGATGATGGAAACGGAAAATGATACGTGATCCACCTGTGCGACCGTCAGGCTGATTCCGTCGATCGCGATCGATCCTTTTTCCACAATCAGCCGCAGAATCGGTTCTGGGGCCTGAATCGTATACCAGACGGCATTTCCATCCCGGCGCACATCCCGGATGGTTCCGGTTCCGTCGATGTGACCGGAGACGATATGTCCGCCAAACCGTCCGCCCGCCAGCATCGCCCGCTCCAGATTGACCGGGCTTTTGACGCCCAGCGCCCCCAGGGACGAACGGTTCAGCGTCTCATGCATCACATCCGCACAGAAATAATCTCTCCCAAATGACGTGACCGTCAGACACACACCGTTGACCGCAATGCTGTCACCCAGATGGACATCCGAGAGCACCTTGGACGCCGCAACCGTCAGCCGTGCCGATACCGCCTGACGCTCAATCGCGCGGATCCTTCCCACTTCCTCTATGATTCCTGTGAACATCTTTTCTCCTTTTCAAATCAGCGATTTTTTCCCGTTCTAACACCGCCTCATGCATCTCGACCGGACACTTCATATTCCAGCAGCAGATCCTCTCCCAGCCACACTGCCTCCGGCTTTTTAAGAAGAAATGCCTCCGGCGGCGCATCCACGCCGGTTCCCCTCACCGGGGTCGGGGCGCCTGCACCTCCGAAAATCTTCGGAGCAATGTACGCCTGCACCCGGTTCACAAGCCCTGCCTTTAAAAACGACCATGCCAGCGTCCCGCCGCTCTCGACCATCACGCTGTCCACTTTCTCCTCGCCCAGCCGCTGCATCATCGCCTGCAAATCCAGTTCTCCCTCTTTTGCCGGGACACTTAAAACACGACAGCCGGCGTCCTCATATGCTTTCTTCCTTCCGGCATCCGATACCGCCGTCACAATCCAGGTCGGTGTCTCCCGCGCGGTCTGTACCACGGTCGATGAAAGCGGTGTCCGAAGCTTC
Organism: Clostridium sp. AF12-41; assembly: GCF_003461685.1. Classification (NCBI taxonomy): domain Bacteria; kingdom Bacillati; phylum Bacillota; class Clostridia; order Eubacteriales; family Clostridiaceae; genus Clostridium; species Clostridium sp. AF12-41. Next base: position 137,711 of record NZ_QTXO01000002.1, read on the forward strand.
GTATCTGCAATCACCCGGATCGGATTTTTTCCTCCCGGAATCCGGCAGGTCAGCTGCGGATTGTCCGCCAGCACCGTCGAAACGCCAGTCAGAATCGCCATATAACGCCCGCGGTCCTCATGCACCCGCTTCCGCGCCGCCTCGCCCGTGATCCACTGGGATTTACCCGACACCGTCGCTGTCTTTCCGTCGAGTGTCATCGCGTATTTCAGCACCGTAAACGGAAGTTTCGTCCGCATAAAATGGAAGAACACCTCATTCCGCCGTTCACACTCCCCGCGTAAAACTCCGGCCACCACTTCCAGCCCTTTTTCCCTCAGAAGCCGGATGCCGCGCCCTGCCACCACCGGATTCGGATCCGTGCAGCCGACAATCACGCGCTTCACCCCGGATGCCAGCACCGCTTCCGTACACGGCGGCTGTTTTCCGGTGTGACAGCAGGGTTCCAGCGTCACATACAAATCTGCTCCCGCCGTCTCTTCGCCCCGCTCTGCCGCATTCTTAAATGCCTCCCGTTCTGCATGAAGCTGTCCATATCGTGTATGATATCCCTCGCCGATGATGTGTCCATCCTTTACCAGCACCGCGCCGACCATCGGATTCGGATTGACCCATCCGTGCCCTTTTTCTGCCAGTGCTAACGCCTGCTTCATATATTCCCGATCCTGTGGCTGCTCACCGGGAACCTTTACATGGATTCGTTCCATCTTTTTCCCCACCTTTCTATCAAAAGAATGTGCCAAGGCACATTCTCGCACCGAACGCGGTCGCCTGCGACATATTTCTGCTTCGCGCAAGTGTGCATCCTCACGGAGCGTTTTTTGTTTCATATGATACAATTTTCTATTGAAACAAAAAAGCCCTGAAATGTGAAATACTTTTATTTTCACATCTCAGGGCTTATAATTTCTATTTTATAATATCTTTCATGATATTAATTATCGTAAATATTTTTTTACATCCATTCTCGATGACTTTTCTCTCTCTTTTGCCATAGCGGTATATATCCGCCATATCCATCATCCGGGGGAGTGTATCTGGAAGCTTCCCGGCACCGCCGTTTTTATTTACGTTTTCTCTTCTTTCATCCAGACTATACAGTCGGTTTTGGAATTGCACCAAATCATGCGCCATGCGCTCGCGGACTTTACCGCCGGTCGGGAATTACACCCTGCCCTGAAGATATCGTTATTTTGTTGTCATTCATTATCTGTATTGCATTATAGATCCAGAGAATCCGTTTGTCAATCCATTATTTTTTTCATTTATTGATGGATGACAACGTTATCTGACACACATTTTCAGCCATTTTAAGCGCCGCTTCAAGTGTCTGCTTCCACTGCTTTCCCGTTCAATTTAGCGCGCTCTACACAGCGCCCCATAATGCGCCCAATCAAAAGAAGATACACGATCACCGACACCGTCGTTCCGCCGAAATCCGATACCACTTCTGCATAGAAAACATTTTCAACTCCCGCAAACACCGGAATCAGGAACACGCTGACCAGGTACAGCAGCTTCCGGAACATTGACAGCGAGATCGCCACCGACGGCACACCCATTCCGGTAAATCCATCTACGACCTCATACTGGACTGCCAGCGGAATAATCCCCATCGTGTAGACCCGGATCGCCCAGACAGTCAGTTCCACATAGGACTCATTGCGCGTAAAGAGATACACAAAATACTGCGCCAGCGTCCGGGAAAACAGGAACATGATGCTGCACTGCACCACCGCCAGCAATGTGATATACTTCTGTGCGCTCCGGATCCGATCCGGGCGTCCCGCGCCGAAATTGAAGCCCAGGATCGCCCCCGTTCCCGATGTAATGCCTCCGAGCGGCATCGTCACGATCAGCATAAAACTCTGCACGATTGTCGTACAGGTCAAAAGCATGTCCGCCTCCGCGCCGCCATACATCTGAATTACCGTATTGAGCGAAATGATCAGCACATTGTCAAATGCGATAATCAAAAATGGCGACAGTCCCATCAGCGCAATCTTACAGACTGTCTTCACCTGCGGACATTCAAATTCAAGCCGCAGAAGCACGCGATTTCCTCGCAGGAAACGAAGGACAAAGACCGCCGACGCAAACTGTGACAGAACCGTGGCAAACGCCGCCCCCGCCACGCCCATGTCAAACACAAAAATAAACACTGGATCCAGCACAATATTCGTTACCGCACCGAGCGCCACCGAAATCATTCCGATCCGCGCAAATCCTTGGCAGATAATAAACTGGTTCATTCCGATCGAAAGCAGCGCAAAGACCGTTCCCAGCAGATAGATCGTAAAGTACGATTCCGCATACGGCAGAATCGCTTCACTCGCACCAAACCGCGTCAAAATTTCTCGTTTAAATACAAACAGAACCAACGTCAGAACCGACGACAGCCCGACAATCATCCAGAAGCTGTTTGCCAGAATCTTTTTCGCTTTCTCATCCTGCCCCTCGCCCATACGGATGCTCATGAGCGGCGAGCCGCCCAGACCGACCAGATAGGCAAACGCGGAGATCAGCGTCACAATCGGTCCGCTGACGCCGACGCCCGCAAGCGCCGTCTCCCCGATCACCGGGATATTTCCAATATAGATTCGATCGACCACGCTGTAGAGCACATTGATAAACTGCGCCAGCATCGAAGGAATCGCCAGACGGATCACCAGCCGCCGGATATCGTCCCGCCCCAAATCATTTTCTATCTTCATATGTATCCCACCTCCGTATGAAACCCGCCCTGCTGTTTTGTTTTCATGTTTTCTTAACTTCTCCTCCCAGAACTGGTTCCATGCGTGTTTCTATCGCCAGAGTCTACTCCCTCTTCTGTCGTTACTGTTCACACACGTGTGCCCAGCAACGGGATTTTGCCGATGCTGCGCATTCCAAATCGGCAAAATCTGCTGACAGAACTGTATCGTACGGAATTTTCAGTTCAGAAAATTCCTACCTGTGAACAGTTACCCTCTGTCCTTTATACCGTCTGCCCGCCAAAATGTCAATGAGATATTCCTGATAAAAATTACCCCTTTTTTGTACAGTAAAAAGCGCCGGCACTGCAAGCAGGTCCGGCGCTTTTTACCCAATATCGGTTGCTGGTTGTCAACCGATACCGAAAAGATCCCAGCAGAAAATCTTGGACAGTTCGTAACGGAGTGTAATGCATCAAGGAATTTCGAGTAACTTGATTTGTTTTTGTTCGTCTCTGTCCGCGTTCTTCCGCGCGGGAATGATTTTCATCCGTTCAATAAGTTAATGCGCTGCATACGCATTTTATTGCACGTTAATCAAAAAAATTTTAAAAACTTTTTTTGATATAGACTATTTTATTATGAAAACCTGTTTTCGTCAAGTTTTCAGGGGTTAAATTATTACAAGTTGTTACAGGAAAATGTATTTGAGAACGAAGAGCACCGCCAGCACATACATAAGCGGAGTGATCTTCTTTGCTTTTCCTGCTGCCACATTCAAAAGCACATAAGAGATAATTCCCATGGAAATACCCTCGGAAATGCTGTAGAACAACGGCATGGCAATGATTGCCAGATATGCCGGGATTGCCTCGGTGATATTGTCCTCATCGAAACGAATTTCAGTTACAGTTCCCACCATCAGGAAGCCAACCATGATTAATGCCGGAGCCGTCGCAAAGGACGGGATCGCCGTAAAAATCGGTGCAAACAGGGTGGAAAGCAGGAACAGGAGTGCCGATACCAGGGCAGTCAGACCGGTACGTCCGCCGACTGCAACACCCGATGCAGACTCAACGAAGGTAGTCGTTGTGGAAGTACCTAATACCGCACCAAAGGAAGTTGCGATCGCATCTGCCATCAGCGCCGGACGGATACCCGGAAGACGGCCTTCCTCGTCCAGCATGTCTGCCTTGGTTGCTACACCAATTAATGTACCAAGTGTATCAAAAATATCTACAAACAGGAATGAGAAAATAACTACGATAAAATTGATAATTCCAACTGCATCGAAGTCAACGGTAAAGCATTTACCAAAAGTCTCTCCCAGTTTGGAGAAATCGGTGATTCCCAGGGTCGGGAACAGGGTGTAGAAACCATTCTCTACGTCCGGTGTGTAAATGCCGGTTACCTGGCACAGCATACCGAGAATCCAGGTTCCCAGAATGCCGTACAGAATCGCGCCCTTCACACGGTAGGTGTATAAAACCGCCATGATAAACAGACCGATCAGCGCCAGCAGCGCGCAGATACCTGCGGTATGGAAATTTTCCGGGAAGCTGATGATCGTTACCAGTGTGGAAGAGTCTACTGAAAGTCCCGCATTCTGAAGACCGATAAATGCGATGAACAGACCGATACCGACGGACACACCGCGCTTTAAAGTCAACGGAATCGCATTGAAGATCGCCTCGCGCACGTTTGTCAGAGACAGCACGATGAAGATCAGACCCTCTGCAAATACAGCCAGCAGTGCAACATGCCAGCTATAGCCATAGCCCGCGCACACCGTATACGCCATATACGCGTTGAGTCCCATGCCTGCGGACAGAACGAACGGCAGGTTCGCCATAAATGCCATGCAGGCAGTACCGATGAATGATGCCAGAGCCGTAGCCAGAAGCACCGCAGTCGGATCCATGCCGGTCGATCCGAGGATGCTCGGATTGACTGCCAGAATGTACGCCATCGTCATAAAGGTCGTAATTCCAGCCATGACTTCCGTCTTTACGGTCGTCTGATGCTCGGATAGCTTAAATACTTTTTCAAACATCTTTTCTTCTCCTTGTGTTTTTCATTCTATGATTCAACCGCTACAAAATCTCATGAAGCGGACGGCGCACCTTTTTGCGGGTGATCTCCACCAGCCCAAGCCGCGTCATATCCACCAGGATCGTTTTGACCGGGTCACGGGAAAGCTCTTCCCCGAGCGTCCGCATCAGCGTCTCCTGATCTTCTTTCGATTCCATATCGATAAAATCCACAATAATAATACCGGAAAGATTCCGCAGGGAAAGCTGGCGCGCCACCTCATGCGCCGCCTCCAGGTTGATCTTTAAGATCGTCTCGGCAGGCGTCTTTTTCCCTGTATATTTTCCTGTATTGACATCGATCACCGTCAATGCCTCGGTTGGCTCGATGACCAGATAGCCGCCGGATTTCATCCAGACACGGCGATCCGATGCACTTTTAAGCACCGATTCCAGGCGGTACAGCTTCGTTAATGGAAGGTTCTCATCTGTATATAGGGACAAGTTCGGAACCGCCTGTTTTATGCTTTCATTTTTATCTGCCTGGGTCTGATTTTCTTTTTGTTCCTTGTCCTCTTCCTTCTCTTCCTCCAGCCACGCCTCAATCTTCTTCGCATACTCCGGCACATCTGTGATGATCTCCGAAAGGGTTCCTTTCTTCGCATCCCTAAGACTCTGGATATAGGGCGGCGTACCCTGCTCTAAAAGGCTGTAACAGGTGCGGCAGGCTGCCCGGGCAAAAAGTTCTTCCATCTGCTGTTTCAGCTTCTCTGTTTCTACACAGAGTGTTTCGATGGAAGCCGACGCCCCATTCGTCCGGACAATCAGTCCAAAACGCTCATCCTTATGTGTCAGAAGTTCCTCCCGCACCTTCTCTTTCCAGGCATTATCCTTGATTTTTGCCGAAAATCCGATCTGCGGTTTTCCCACCGTCAGAACCATATAGGTACCCGGAAAATTCAGACAGCAGGTCACGGACGGATCCTTGGTTTTCAGGGCGTCGCGGGACACCTGGACAAGAAGCTCGTCTCCAGCTTTTAGTTTCCGTGGACTTACTTTTTTCTCAGAATTTCCAGAATATCCGAATGAACATAGCTGGTTCAGCTCGTCTGTATAAAGCGGAACCGGATTTTCCGCCAGGCTGAAATACCCGGTTTTTCCACCGCCGAGGTCAATAAACGCGGCGTTGATGTTTTTTACCACATTTTTCACCTTGCCGATGTAAATATTCCCTAGCAGGCTTTCATCGCCAGATTCCAGCGTCAGCGACCGGCAGTGCCCGTCCGAGAGGAGCGCCGTCAGGCTTCGATCCTTCCATTTTGTCACTATTAACTGATCCAAACTCTTCGTCTCCTCTCATTTTTTGCTGCCGTTCACACTTCGCGCTACCTGCAGCCGGATTTTGCTGGCGCTTCGCATTTCATCTCTTAATGAACATTGAAGCATTTACACAATCTCGCTTCCATACGCCTCAAGCGGCACATACTCCGGTGCGCCCTCGGCGCCCTCGTCCGCATACAGCTCCTCGCGCTCGACCTGAATGGCAAACGGGCGGTAGGTCAGCCCCAGACTCTCATAGAATGCCTGCAATACCTGCTCCGGCTTTCCGTTTGCCGCACTGCCCGATAAGAGGCGCAGGAATACACAGATTCCTTCTGCCTGTTTTTCCTCCTCAACCGTCTCATTTTCCAGATCCGGATACCAGTCTGCGACCATCGCCGGAACATACTCTTTCCGCTCCGCGATTCGCGCCTCACAGATCAGCGGACGCAGATCCACGGTTCTCTCGCCCTTTTTCGTCTGCTTCACAAACGGAATTGTCTCGCTTTTGCAGAATGTCAGGAATTTCCCGAAAAATTCTTCTACACAGCTGCCGTCCTCCGGTGCAAATCCCTCTTTAAACCAGAATGTGTAATCAGCAGCTGCCACCAGCGACATCGCATTCTTTGCCGTCTCCGGAAGCTCGCGGTAGCTGAGCACCTCCAGCCCCTCGGCGCTGACCTCATTTAAGCGGCGCACCATCCCGGTCGAATTTCCGCTGGAATTGACATCAATATCCACATACTCCGCATGGCTGATAAGCCCCACGCTGAGCGGAGACGCAAACGACATGATCTGGTGCGGGCTGAATCCTTCGCTATAACGGATATCCACTTCCGCCCGGCGCATCACCTTCTGGAAGTAACGCATCACGTCCAGATGACCGATAAAACGCACCGTTCCCTGTTTTTGAAATTTAATTCGTATTTTCATGACCGCTCCTTCCTCATGCCCGTTCTTCGAAACAGACTCCGCCGCCGTACTTACGGACACCACATCCCGAACAGCGCATCCGGCAGTTCGGCGTTACCGTTTCCGCCTGTGCGTTCGCCCACTCGCGTTTCAGGAAATCCTTCGTCACACCCGCGTCGATGAAATCCCACGGGAACACTTCATCAAGGCTTCGCTCACGCGTCGTATAGAAATCAATGTCCACGCCGCAAGTCTCAAAGGCCTTCATCCAGATATCATTGTTGAAATACTCTGACCAGGAATCGTAGATTGCACCTTTGCGGTATGCCTCCTCAATCACAGCTGCCACCTTGCGGTCGCCGCGCGCCAGAACACCTTCCAGCACGGTCACATCCGCCTCATGCCAGTTATAGCGGAGACTCTTCTTATTTAACATTTCTTTCATGCGGTGGTTGACGATGCTCGCGCGCTCCAAGAACTGCTCTTTCGTGCACATCGGCGCCCACTGGAACGGGGTAAATGGCTTCGGCACAAAGAACGAGGTGCTGGCGGTTACCTGCACCTTGCCGTGGCGCTGCTCCTTCGGAACCGTGTCATAGTACACTTCCGCCACCTTCTCCGAAAGCTCGGCAATACCCTGCATATCTTCCACGGTCTCAGTCGGAAGTCCCAGCATGAAGTAGAGCTTTACGCGGTTCCAGCCGCCCTTGAACGCCTCGGCAGAACCATTTAAAATGTTTTCCTCGGTCAGACCCTTGTTGATAACGTTACGCAGACGCTGGGATCCCGCCTCCGGCGCAAAGGTCAGGCTGCTCTTCTTCACGTCCTGCACCTTGCTCATGACATCGAGGGAAAATGCGTCAATACGCAGGGACGGCAGGGACACATTGACGCCCTTTCCGTCAAACTCGTCGATCAGGAAATTGACGATTCCCTCCAGCTTCGTGTAATCACTGGAGCTCAGCGAACTCAGCGAAATTTCTTCATGTCCGGTGCTCTTTAGCATCGTCCGTGCCAGACGTTTCAGTTCCTCCAGGCTGCGCTCGCGCACCGGGCGGTATACCATGCCCGCCTGGCAGAAACGGCATCCGCGGATACAGCCGCGCATGATCTCGAGAACCACACGGTCCTGCGTCGCGCGCAGATACGGAACCACCGGCTTCTCCGGATACCAGGTATCGCTCATATCCATGACAAGCTGCTTGGAAACGGTCTGCGGCGCGTGCGGGTTGTTCGGCGTCATCGCCTCGATCGTGCCGTCCTCTTTGTATGTCACATCATAAAATCCCGGCACATAGATACCCGGAATCTGCGCCGCCTGCTCCAGAAATTCCTTCCGGCTGCCGCCGCGCGCCTTGATCTCCTTGTAGCGGTCGATCAGGTCAAAATAAACCACCTCGCCCTCGCCCATATAGAAGAGATCAAAAAACGGCGCGATCGGCTCCGGATTGTAGGTACACGGACCGCCGCCGATAACGATCGGATCCTCCTCGGTACGATCTTCTGCATGGAGCGGAATCTGTGATAATTCCAGCACCTGCAAAATATTGGTGTAGCACATTTCGTACTGGATTGTAATTCCAAGGAAGTCAAATTTTTTGATCGGATCCTGGCTTTCAACAGCAAACAGCGGAATCTTCTGCTCCCGCATGATCGGATCTAAGTCCATCCACGGGGAATAAACACGCTCACAGTAAACGTCATCCCGGCGGTTGAACATATCATAAAGAATCTGGATGCCCAGATGGGACATACCGATCTCATACACGTCCGGAAAGCACATGGCAAACCGGACTGCTACCTTCGACGGATCCTTCTTCACCATATTCACCTCGCCGCCAATATAACGCGCCGGCTGGGAGATCTTGAGAAGGATTTCATCACTTAATGCTAATTTTCTCATAAAATTATTTTTACCTACATTTCTCATTTTTTGCGATGTGTTCATCGCTGTTTTTTAGTTCTTTTTTTGTTCTTCTCCGTAAGCGTAAAAACACAAATTCTTGTCAAGTATTTTTTTACAGACAGTTTACATAACTTTTTTTCACTCTTACAGCAAAAAATTGTTTCTGAAATACGCACAATTCTGATTTTTCATTTTTTTACGGACAAATCTGTTGCATATGTGCAGATCAGACCGCATTATTATACGGTATTTCCCGCGTTTCCGCAACAGATTCTTTCCCGAAAGAAATTTTTCAAACTCCTATCATCGAACTTTTTATCAAGTTTTCCGAATATTCATCAAATCCAGGAACCTCAAATAACATCGGCTCGATGAGCTTTGCCGTTCCCATGACCAGTACGCTTTTCAGCGCACCAAAGTCCGGGGGCTTTTCAAAGACAGCAAGACTGACATTTTTATTCCTCTCAAGTCCTATGAACTTCTCGCCGCCTTCTGTAAAAATCCAAAACTGGCCATCGTGATAGCTATATTCCAAGAGAGTACATCGCACATAGTCACCGATTCCGGCAACTAATGCACATACTACATTGCCATGAAGGGACTCCAGAACCTCCATATCATTAGTTCGCTTAGCGCGAACTTCTGTATTGTCTGATTCAGAACAAAAAATACCCCGTTGGTTTTGAGGTAAATTGTTATCAGCTTACCACATATATTGTTCTTTTCAAATATTCCGCAAGCATATATAACGGAACATTTGTCAGCCAGTCTTCCTGCTTATAATTTGACATACTGCTACGAATCGCCATGCCCGGCTTATATTTATCGCAAAATGCCCTCAAACTCCTGGCACGGAGATTCTGCTCTGCCTTCACCTCAATCGGAACGCAGTCTAAATCTCCCTGCAACATAAAATCTATCTTTCCAGTTGATCGTGCTGTTGCAAAATAATAAAGCGGATATCCTGCAGCGTGCAACTCCTGTGCAACATACTGTTCCGTAAGTGCCCCCTTGAATTCTTCAAAGATCCGGCTTCCCTCCAATAGAAGTCTTGCTGATAGTCCGGCCTTTGCTGTTAACAATCCCACATCGAACATGAACATTTTAAAACTGTTCATTTCCATGTACGCAATCAGTGGAATATCTGGCTTTGATACTCTATAGCTTTTCAGGATTAACCCTGCATCTTCCAACCACTGAATTGCAAGTTCAAAATCTTTTGCCCGTGCACCCTCTCGTAGTGCTCCATACATAAACTTACGATTTTCCTTAGCCAATTGGGAAGGAATCGAATTCCAGACCATCATGATGCGCGGAACAACTTCCTTTGGCGCATGTTTGCTAAAATTCTCTTCATAGTACTGCAGAAGATTGTTTTGGATCTCACGTACCTCAAATAGATCATCGGAATCAATATATGTCTGGACTACTTCTGGCATTCCGCCCACATAATAATACTTTTTTAACAAATCCGTATATTTCCCGGCATATGCATTGATCAGTTCATAATCTTGGGACCTCAACGCTTCATGCAACCCCTTTTCACCAACTGCCAAAATGAATTCATTGAAGCTCATAGGGCATAATTTTAAAAAATCAACTTTCCCAACAGGAAAGGATGTTCCCTGATGTAATGCAACACCGAGCAGGGAACCAGCTGCAATAATAGAATACTGTGGTGCATTCTCATAGAAATATTTTAAAGATGCCAGCGCCTTTGGTGCTTCCTGGATCTCATCAAAAATAATCAATGTATTTTCAGCCTGAAAACTCTTTCCGTACTCAATTTTGATTGCAGAAAGGATCCGCTTTAAGTCAAAGTCTAGGTCAAATACATCCTTCATTGCTTTATTATTATCAAAATTGATATAGACTGTATTTTCATAGAACCTGGCTCCAAATTCCTTCATAATCCAGGTTTTTCCGACCTGGCGCGCTCCTTGTATGATCAGCGGCTTTCTGTTCTTTTTATTCATCCATCGTTCCAGTTTCGTAAACAGCTCTCTTTCCATTAAGAAACCTCCTGCGCAACATATGCATCCAAAAGCATCTGTATTCTATCTTAACACTTTTCAGGGCATATTTCCATTGCTAAACAGCATTTTTGCGGACATTATTTTATTATAAATTACATTTTTTCGGTTAATATTATTATAATTCCAACATTTTTTCGGACATATTCATTCTTCCAGAAGCGCCCATTTGACGGCCTCCAGATAGACCGAAAGCGTTTCTTCTTTTTCGTGTTCCAGAAAATGGGGGAAGATTCCGCTTGGAATACAGTTGATTTTTATAGCCATATGTAAAGTCTTTTTGTATTGCAAAAAGCTATATCATAGATATAAGGATTCCAATCAGTATGCTTCCCGCACCGTCCAAAGACATCAAAAATGAGGTGTCCTATACAGCCTGATTGGGTAAAAAAATACCCCGTTGGCTTCCCAACGAGGCATCGAAGATTATAATGTTTTAATTTGATTTCTGATTTCAGAATGTAGATGCATTCTTGGATTTTTATTCACTTTACAGTCCAATCATATAAAATTATCCCTGGTATCACTCCAGGAATCACTGAATCAGAAACAGGCAGAACGTACAGAAGATGAATTATTCTTCCATACAGAAAATAAAAATGGTCGTATTTTTCTCGAGACGACACCGGAAGAATATCTGATTCTCAGCGATCCGATTCATACAGATGACCATCAGAAAATCATCCAGGCTCTTTGCCGCCACATCGGTTACTGCAATGCCCACGCTCTAAATGCCGGTCATCCTTATGGGGCCATGCTTGATGTGGCAGATTTACGAAAAAATCATCTGGATACCTATGCTTATTTTTTCACAAAAGTTATAACAAAACCGAAAAATCACCCCTATCACTTAAAACCGGCCGGAACCTACGCAGTTGCTTACTTAATGGGAAATTACTATGACTCGAAAGCCACCTACGAAAAACTCTTTGATTGGACCGATGAACACAAGTTTAAAACCGGCAAATACTCTTATAAAGAGGCTGTGATCGACGAATTGGCCACAGCCTCTCCCAGTGAATATCTGACGAAAATATCGATACAAGTGTTTTAACCCTGCCGCTTCATCGCGTTTCCTCCGCACTGCCTTTACATTTCTCATAAGCAAATAGCGCCGCTCCCAGCGCACCGCAGAGCTGCGCCTCATCACAGATATAAAGTTTAGCACCAAGCTTCTCTTCCAATGCCTGGATGATACCCTGGTTCTTCGCCACACCGCCGGTCATCATATATTCGCCTGGATGATCCTTTCCAAGGCGGGCTGCCAACGCGCCGACTTTTGAGGCAACTGACACATTTAAACCGTGGATAATATCTGCCACATCCTTATTCTGTGCCACCAGCGACACGACCTCCGACTCTGCAAACACCGTACACATGCTGGAAATCACGATATTATGCTTCCATTCCAGCCCTTTCACACTCATTTCCTCCAGGGAAAGTCCCAGCGTTTTCGCCATCATTTCCAGAAAACGCCCCGTTCCGGCGGCACATTTGTCATTCATCAGGAAATTTTTCACGGCTCCCTGTCCGTCGATGCTGATCGCCTTGATATCCTGCCCGCCAATGTCGATGATAGTGCGGACATTCGGATTCAGATAATTTGCGCCCTTGGCATGGCAGGTAATCTCCGTGATGCTGTCATCCCCGCTGTCAATGTAGGATCGTCCATATCCGGTCGTATCGATCCGCACGATCTCCTCTTTCTTAATTCCCGCTTTCTCAATCGCCAGATCCAGACTCTTCTCGGCGCTCATCATCGCACCGCCGCCGGTCGGAATAATCATCGTCGATTTAATTTTTCCATCCTGATCCAGTATGACCACATCCGTACTTGTCGAACCGCTGTCGATTCCCGCTACATAAAAAATGCCCGACTCCATCTTCTTTCTTGCCTCCTCACTGATACCTTTTCCCGGATCCATATCCTCTGATCCCTCGATCGTCTCCTCAAATGCCTGAATGCGCGTCAAAAGCTGCCCCGCGCTCTGGCTCGTAAAATCAGTCTCAATCTTAAGGAGCGGAACCTTGATATCCCGCTTGATACTCGCATACTCAAATCCATAATAATCACAGAACTTGATCGTGTGATAAATAATTCCCTTTAAATTCGGATCCAGATACAGACGGTTTCTGCGGATCGAACGGTTCATGCGGAAACACGGCATCTGTCCCAGCAGGACGTCCGCGTAAGAAAGAAACAGCTCCTCTTCCTCCATATTCCACATTTCATCCTGTACGACCGACAGTTTCCGACCACCCGTACAGGTCAGATTTTCCACATCCATCTGGATATTGTCCCGGATCATATCCTCCAGAATGCCGCTGACCCGCACGCCCAGCACACCAATGTATGGCTCCGTGTTCATTTCCGACGTAATAAAGGACTTGATAAAAGCGCGTTTATCAAACACTTTCCCGGAATATGCCTCATACGCCTTTTTAAGCCTCCGGATCGTGCCCGCAAATTTCACTTTTTCACATTCATTATCATCATGCGGCAGATCCAGCATATATAAAAACTTACATTTTCCCGTGCTCTCCACGATATCGTAAACGCGTCGCATCGAATCGCAGCAGTTTACCAGCACCAGCTGTTCAACCTTTCCTTCCAGCACTGCCTGAATGACCGATTTTCCAAAGCCGCACAGATTTGCATGTGCAATCTGATCCGACTGTTCGAAATTTTCCGGCATTTCCTCCAAAACAGAACATTCTTCTCCAAACCCCCGGAACAGCTCGATCGGGGTGTACTTACAGACGTAATAAATCATGCGTGTTTCTCCTCCTTGCCCTTTTCCAGCATTTCCACAAACGCCTGAAGCCGCGTCGATACCTGACCGTCGCTGGTATTGGCAGGGTTGCAGCCGTCACCGTCGAGAATCATCGTCGGAAGTCCTGTCTTTTCTAAGGACTGCTTAATCAGGCTGGATGCACCGATCGTTCCCTTACAGCCCCAGTGGGCAAATAAAACAGCACCATCCGCTTCCGTGATTCTGGCAAGCCGTTCCGCTTCCTCAATTCTCTGTTTCACACTGCCATTGTAAATGCAATAGACCATTTTCTCTGCCATCGACTCATACGGGTCTTCCGCATGCATCTCCTGAAAACCATCTGCGATGAAATCACAAGCGCGGATGTGCATTTTCTTACTATAATTAAAAATATCCTTAACCGGCTCCTGTAAAAATGGCATGATGTGCATCCAGATTACCGAAAGACCATCTCCCCTCGGTGACATCCGCACATCGCGCAGAAGTTTTTCCGTATAGGTAACCGCCGTCTCTGAGCCAGCCATCAGATGGCACATAAAAAGCGCATACAATTCATTCGTCAGAGAGGTCACCGGGTCATGCGCACACCGCAGGGCAAGCTGTTTTTTATAATTCGCCGCCGCTTTCCGGCTGTTATCTACCGCACTCCGCACTGTTTCCTCCGAAATCCGTCTGTCCGTCGTCTCCTCCAGAAACCGTTTCAATTTCCGCAGCTGATCCGCCACATACAGAACCGATTCCCGGTTTTTCTCATACGGAACATCAATATAAAAGCCTGGACATTCAAATTTATCTTTTAAATACGGAAACGTCATCATATTTCCATCACACGCAAGGTTCGTATAAATCATGCAGTTCGGTTTTGGCAGAATCCCCGTCAGCGCCGCCCCCAGAAACACCCTGTGGTACGAACACATCGTCTCCGGAAATCCTTCTTCCTCCGTTTTCCGAAGAAACGTCTGCTCACACTTCGTTCCCGCCATAAAACAGGACATCGCCTCCACTGAGTACGGCGTCAGCCCTGCCGCCATCACCAGCTCTCCCGGCACAAATATGCTGACCATCGCCGCATTCTCCGGTTCCGACAGCGACTGAATGATATTTTTCATAACCACCCGCGCCACATACTGTCCCGACGACGGCAGCCCCCGATCCGGCAAAAACTGAAGCTTCTTTTCCTGCAGGCGGTATCCCGCAAGAAGCAGCCGACGCGCTTTTTCCGGATCCTTAAGCGCCTGGCTGCTCACCCTATTTCCAAATTTTTCAATTACATCCATTGTTCTTTCTTCCATTCTTTTAAGTTCATTTTTCTGTCATATCGCCCTGATGCAGATGGATATAGTTCCGCGCCTTTGCAGGCAAACGGGCATTCTTTATTATAGTCAGTTGGATGGGAATTGTAAATATATCGGATATGAAATGCGAAACTTTAAGACCTCAATATGAGCAAAGAAAAGCGGCTGACCTCCCGATCAACCGCTTTAAATAACTCTTTTACCTATTATCTTCCCGCTTCTTCATCCCAGCTGCCGTCTTCTTTCACGTACCAGCCGTCCGGTGTCCGGCGTTTTGAATACATGATGCCGGCACTGCCGTCTTGATTCGAATTCAGATAATACCATTTTCCATTGATGAACTGCCATCCTGTAAGCATACCCTGGTTTTCGTCCATATAGAACCATCCCTGGTACAGGGTGTCATAGATCCAGCCGGTACTCAGATATCCCTCAGCGCCAAATGCCCACCATCTGCCGTTGACTTTTTCCCAATGAAATGCACCGGTATTGCCCATAGGCCAGGTGCCGTCACTGTAGCGGAGCCACCAGCCTCTGGCATCCTTTATCCAATGGCTGTAACCGTCATTCACTGCCTGATTCGATGCACCGGTGATAACCCCCTGCTCCTCGCTGCGGTAGCCTTTCTGGCTATCTTTGGTTACTGTGCCGGAACTTACGCTGCTGCTTGTTCCACTGCTGCCCTTTCCACCGCTGTCTTTTCCACCGCTGTCTTTTCGGCCGCCTGAATGACTGCCTGAGCTTGAAGGCGCTTGCTGAACCGTCACATTGACTGTTTTTACAGCATCATTGAAATTGACCATCGAAGCTTTCACATATACCTGATAAGTTCCCGCATCTGTAAAGCCCGGGATCTCACTCTGGTAATCCACTCCATTCTTAGAATAAGTAAATACCACTGCATCTGGACTCACATTTGAAAGACCGGTTTCCACAGATGCCTGGATCTGCGGTTTCTGCTCGGTACCATTGTAGGTAAGCGGATCTGCCGACACAGTCATGGATGCAAAATCACGTGCTATGATGCTACCTTTAATGGATGCGCTATTTTCTGTCAGCTCATAATTCTTTGCGTTATCACCTGCTAACGTAATATTTGCCGCCTCAATATTGTGCTCTCCAACATCCGCACTCTGATATGCCAAATTCACCTGGTCAGCACGAACATCCTGAGAATCAGGAGTACCAGAATCACTGTAAAGCTGAACGGATAAATTCTGCTCCTCCCTAATATCTGTCGTTCCATCATAGACTTTATCGAAAGAGTGTCCTGTTATCCGCGCATTTAATTTACACTTGTCGATTGTAAGTATAGCTTGTTTCGATTCATTCGTATAATTTCTCTGACCCAACAGATGGACAGTGTATGTTCCAGCATCTTTTCGCTCTGTAACTATCATATTATCAGTTCCTGTCCAATATGTCCAATATTGGATTATATAATCCGCCCTATCCACTACATCCCCGGAAGCTTCCTGCCAGTTCTCAACCACCTTGATCTCCGGATCCCGGGATTGACCATTATAAATGACTTTCTCTGGTTCAAGTGTTACTTTTGTATCTGCAAACCTCCGTTGGGTAATATTTGTCTGATTGCCAGAGCAAAATACCTTCGACTCGTAATTATCTACTGTCACTCTTACAAATACAAACTGCTCCGACTCTGCTACATTCACAATCTTCGGACACTCCGACTTCCACTGAGCTTCTTGTAAATCATCCTTACGATTTGTACTCTTCAGCTGATATTCATATTTTGCATCACTAGGAATACTACTTGCGCTAATGGCTGCTGCCGGATACCCTTTAGATCCATTATATATACCGCTGGTAGCCGTTACGATCAAATTCCAGGAAGCAGGAAAAGCTGCTTTATTAACCGTCAACATTATATAAACCGGATGTTCTCCGGCTTTATAGAATCCGCTTGCCTGTGTATTCACCTTGATTTTAAATACACCAGCCTTGGTCACCCTCAACTGGCCCCTTTCCTTGTCAATCGTTCCTACTCCCTTATCACTTCCTGTATCTTCAACAAGTTCATATTGCAGGTTTCCGGCGTTAACCGGTTTCTGAATAGCCGCAAGGTTTTGAACATTGATCGACATATTATCGCGATAATCTGCACTTATTTCCGCTGTATAAACTGTAATATTATCCGGAATCTGCTTTGCATCATCGGGCAGGCTTCCGGTTCCGCTGATTGTACCGGTATTATTGAATGTTCCGTCGTTTCTTTTTTCAAATGGACCATTTGAAACAAATTCACCTGCATTGGTAAGTGTACCATTATCAATTATCGTACTTTCGGAGGTTACCTTTCCGCCTCTTGCAACAGTGAAGGAACTATTCGTAATACATAATCGATCCGTAATCAGTTCTCCGGCTTGGATCGTTGCAGATCTACCACTCTGCAAAAATCCTATTCCACCACTATTAGATTTTGTTGAAATTGTTCCACCTGAAAGTTCAAAACTCCCCACATTCTCAATTCCGGGTTTTCCACTTCCGGTTACCGTTAAACTTCCACCAGTCATCTGAAAATTATTAAGGACATACACACCATTCTTATGTGTTCCCGTAGCAGTAACAGAGCCTCCGTTAATATTTAAATTTCCTTTGCTTTGCACAACAATAGCTCCTGAGACTGGCTCGCTATTTTGTTCCGCATCGGCAGCTGCTTCTATCGTTCCACTCTCTATCGTCAAGCTGCCTGCGACCACTATTGCGCTGGATGTATCATCCCTTGTTTTTTTCGTTGGATAATTCTGAACTTTCAAAGAAGCCGATTCTGGTTCTGCCTTAATCGTCGCGCTTGTCCAGTCATTAATCCTGAGGCCACATCCGTTAAAACCCTTTCCTTTTCCCTCTAATACATTGCTTCCATTTAACTCTATCTCCCATGTTCCCCGGCTTAACTCAAGGTTCTGTATGGAAGCACTCGTCATTTTTAATTGAAAGCTATTTTCTCCTGAACTAGTAACCCTTATACCGTGATCGTTCAATAAATCCATTACATCGTTATTAACACTAGAAAAATTGTGGTCATCAAAGTATAGACTTTTAGAGTCTTCGCCTGAGTTAAAACTTACATGTAACACAGGAGTTCCACTTACTACAGGCATCGCCGCCTGGTCTCCTGTCACAGACACTTCCACCACCAGCGCCTCTACATCTTCCGCCAGTTCATATGCCTCCGGCAGCTCTGCTGCAAACTCATAGGTGCCTTCCAGAGGCCAGCGGTCTTCTTCATCCTGCACGTACTCGCTACAGATCCAGCCAGTGATCGGAATTTTTTCCTCTTCTCCCCCCCCGCTTCGCTTTCTTCTCCGACCTGGGCAATAATAGCCTGTGGTAAGTACTCCGTGACCTCTTCGAAGGATGGCTGGGCTTCCTCGGTAACTCCGCTAAGCTCTAATTTGCCATCCAGCAGGTTCTCCTCCGGATCATACCAGGACCATGAGAAGATCTGGGACTTCACAGCCGGTATCACAGTTCCGCCTGGAACTGTCGTATCTTCCATATCCGATGGTGTACTGACGGAAGGTGCATTCTCCTGTTTCTCGTCATCCTCTGCTTTGTCGGCAGAATTCTTCTGATCCTTGGTTTCTTCATCATCCGGACTGTTTTCAGAATCGTCCGCGCCCGTACCGGAAGACACGGCTGTATTCCGTATGCATCCGCTTTCTACAGTGCAGACGTGGGTACATTCCGTCGGCTCTTCTCCTATCTGGGACGAGGTTGCCTCCTCATCCGGCTCGCCGTAGCACTCCTCTGTATGCACATGGACACATTTTTTCCTCTCCGTCTTCTGCGGCATATCCGCCCATGCCGTATTTCCAAATAATGTCGATACTGCCAATGTCATTGTCAGACACACCGCTGCCGCCCTTCGTATACCTTTCATTCTCCCATCTCCTCTCTGTTTACCTTTCATCTCTTTTGACGCTCATGAAGTTTAATTCTCATACTGTTATTATTGAACAATTTTCAAAAAATGTCAACAAACTATACACAATATATGCTTGGTACCGTTATTGTTACTGTTCACGGGTAGGCACTTTTGGAACCGAACGACATTTCTCCTTTGTCCTCAAACTTTTTTGCCTGATTTCCCGATTTTCATTGTGAATTTCGTTACCTGCTATCTCCATCCCGCCCCAGATACTCCCACACAAACCGCGATACTTCCGCCTTTTTATGGTACCTCTCCCGCACCGCATATACATGCAGCCGGGTCTTTGCACGCGTCATTGCCACATAGAACAGACGTCGTTCTTCCTCCATATCCTCGTCCAGCATCGCGCGGCTGTGCGGCGTGATGCCCTCATTGGCATCGAGAATATAGACAATGGGAAATTCCAGCCCCTTGGCGCTGTGCATCGTCGCGAGTGTGATCGCATCCGTCTCCGTCCGCCGCTGCGCCGCCTGCCGGAGCAGTTCCTCCTTGTACGCCTCGATGTGTGCAAACCACTCGTCAAAGGTCTTGAAACCCGCCGCACTTTCTTTTAATTCGTCGGCAGTCTCTAAAAGTTCCTCCGGTCGCATCCGCCGGAATGCCGCATACTCGATCAGATATTCGTCGTATCCCATGCCCTGGCGGATATAATTGACGGCTGCCAGAGGTGACATCCGGGCGATCGCCCGCAGATCGCCTTCCAGACTCTCGATCCGCTCGGCAATCCAGTCTTTCTCCGCATAGAATGCCTTCATCTTCTCGAACGAAACCGTCTCATCCGGCATCGCATCCCGGCTGATATAACGCTTCGGACGGTTGATGACCTGCAAAATATCTTCCCGAGCCCGGCTTCCCATGGCGATTCGGATATAGGTCAGGATATTTCGCGAAATCCAGTGTTCATAGAGATTCGGCACCGTATCCCTTGTCCGGAAGGGAAGGTTGTATTCCATCAGCTTTTCCATCAGAAAACGAGGACCAGCATTGGTCCGGTATAAAACTGCGATATCCCCCGGCCGCACTCCCGACTGCAGATACAGCTGTATCTCCCTGGCAATGGCCAGATTTTCTTCCCCCGGATCCTGCCAGAGCTTCGTGATCACGTTCTTCCCATGCCGTCCCGTTGTATGGATGGTCTTTGAAAAACGTTTCTGGTTTTCTCCGATCAGCCGCAATGCCGGTGCCACGATCTCCTCGGTACTGCGGTAATTCACATCCAGAAGAATCCGTCCGGCACCCGGATAATCCCGCTCAAACCCCAGCATAATCTCCGGTTTGGCCCCACGAAACCGGTAAATCGACTGATCATCATCGCCCACGATAAAAAGATTATCTTCCGGCTTGGCTAACATCCGCACGATCTCATATTGAAGCCGGTTGATGTCCTGAAACTCATCAATCAGGATGTACCGAT
This sequence comes from Clostridium sp. AF12-41, assembly GCF_003461685.1. NCBI lineage: Bacteria > Bacillati > Bacillota > Clostridia > Eubacteriales > Clostridiaceae > Clostridium > Clostridium sp. AF12-41. The sequence goes on from NZ_QTXO01000002.1 coordinate 158,046, forward strand.
ACCTCCTCTGCCAGGCAGACAGGATATCTTTTCTTTCCGTAAAAAGTTCCAGACACAGCACCATCATGTCATCGAAATCGATGAGTCCGGCCCGGCGCATTTTCTCTTCATAGCCCGCATAGAGCTGACGGAAAACTGCATCCGGACAGTTTTTGGAATAGTAATGTTCCAGTGCAATCCTCTCTCCCTTGACAGAGCTTATCTCACTTAAAATGGAGGCTGCAAACTCATTTTCATCCTCCGGCTCCAGACCTCCGGCCTGAGCCAGCTCCCGGACAAACTGCATCTGCTGCTCTTCCCGGACAATATTGTCAGCGGTATATCGGTATGCCAGCTTTAAGATCCTAAAAAAGATCGAATGAAACGTGCCAAAGGTGACTCTGGATCCGCCGCCGATCAATGCTTCATACCGCTCCCGCATCTCCTCGGCTGCTGCCCGGGTAAAGGTAATCACAAGAATATCCCCCGGATCGATTCCGTACTCCTTCGTCAGATACTGGACCCGATGGGTGATCACCGTTGTTTTCCCTGATCCCGGTCCCGCCAGAACCATCATGGGACCATCTTTATGCATGATTGCCTGTGTCTGTGCTTTACTGAATGCCATTTCCTGTTTCCTTACTCCACAATTCAAGAATATCTCGGCATATTTGCTTCGAAATTCGCATTTTGACGTGCAAGACATCCTTCTGCCGCGCATCTGAAGCAAATCTGTCAAGTACAAATGTAAGAAAAGTGCGCCTTGGAATGTATTTCTCACAAAGCGCACCTTTTCACTGCTTTTCATGCATCTACGATACATGAAAAAGCAGTTATTTATTTACTACCTACTGATTTAATCTGCGAAGCCAAACTTGCTTCAAGTCGAACATCGACGGTTACGACAGCCTACTGCTGTGCCTCCAGAAGTTCAATCCCCTTCTTGATACGGCGGATCGACTCTTCCTTGCCAAGCACTTCCATGATCTCGGTCGCGCCTGCCGGCGTCATCTGCTTGCCGGATACAGCGGTACGGATCGGCCACATTACAAAGCCGGTCTTAACGCCCTCTTTGGATACATACTCGGACAGCGCCGCGTACAGGGCGTCGTTGGAGTAGTCTTCCTGTGCTTCCAGAATCGGCAGAACATCTTTTAATACCTTTAAGGATGTCTCCAGATTGGTCTTCATCTTCTTGTGAACATACATCTGCGGATCATACTCCGGCAGTGTCTCAAAGAAATCGATGTGTCCCTCGATATCCGGGAAAATCTCGATTCTCGTCTTAACCATCGCCGCGATCTTCTTCAGATCCAGATCCTTGGTGATTACTTTCTTGATGTACGGCTCTGCCATCTCATAGAACTTATCAAAATCCATCGCCTTGATGTACTCGCCGTTCATCCATTTCAGTTTTACCATATCGAAAACAGCCGGAGATTTGCTGATATTCTTGTAGTTGAACTCTTTTACCAGCTCGTCTAAGGAGAAAATCTCCTGATTATTTTCCGGTGACCAGCCAAGCAGGGCAACGAAGTTGACAACTGCCTCGGAAACGAAGCCCTGATCGATCAGATCCTGATAGGAAGAATGACCGCTTCGCTTGCTCAGCTTCTTGTGCTCCTCGTTCGTGATGGTCGGGCAGTGCACATAAACCGGAACCTTCCATCCGAATGCGTCGTACAGACGGTTGTACTTCGGTGAAGAAGACAGGTACTCGTTACCGCGGACTACATGAGTGATCTGCTGTAAATGATCGTCCACCACATTTGCGAAGTTGTAGGTCGGGAATCCATCCGATTTGATTAAAACCATATCGTCCAGCTCGGAGTTATCTACGGAAATATCCCCATAAATCTCATCGTGGAAGGTAGTCTTTCCCTCGGTCGGGTTGTTCTGACGGATGACAAACGGCTTTCCTGCCTTTAAGTTTGCCTCTACCTCTTCCTTGGAAAGGTGCAGGCAGTGCTTATCATAGGTCATGATCTCTTCGCCGTTTACTTCTCTCTTTAAGCTGTTTAAGCGTTCCTGATCGCAGAAACAGTAATAAGCTTCGCCTTTATCGATCAGCTTCTTCGCATATTCCATGTAGATGCCCTGTTTCTGACGGTCGCTCTGTACATACGGGCCAACCGGACCTCCGATGTCCGGACCTTCGTCATGCTTCAGTCCGGTATCGCGCATCGTATTGTAAATGATCTCGGTCGCGCCTTCAACGAAACGCTCCTGATCGGTATCCTCGATTCGCAGGATAAAATCGCCGCCCTCATGTTTTGCAATCAGGTATGCGTATAATGCAGTTCTTAAGTTTCCTACATGCATTTTGCCTGTCGGGCTCGGTGCGTATCTGGTTCTGATCTTTGTCATACTTTTCACACGGCTGTCTGGAAGCTTATGTTCCAAACAGTTTTTCCTTTCCTAGAAATAATTAAAATATTGGAATTATAAAATAAAGTAACTGTTCCGTAAGTCTGCGCATTTACTGCGCTGACCATACGAAAACATGGGCCAGCAGGCAGGTAATTTATATCACGCCTTCATATTCAGCAGATGGCACGCCAGCTGGAAATAAATCATCAGGCTGCACGCATCCACGATCGTCGTGATCATCGGCGACGCCATGATCGCCGGGTCGAGATGGATCGTCTTCGCCGCAATCGGAAGCACACATCCGATCGTCTTCGCGATGATAACCGTGCAGAACAGGCTGATAACTACCGTCAGGCAGATGAGTACCTGCCCCGGATACTGGATCATCAGACGCACGAAATTGACAAGCGCCAGAGAAAGTCCACAGAGCATTCCCACGCGGATCTCTTTCCACATAACCTTCAGAATATCCGCCGGTTCTACCTCGCCGACCGCCATACCACGGATGATCATCGTGCTCGCCTGGCTGCCGGAGTTTCCGCCCGTATCCATCAACATCGGAATAAACGTAACCAAAAGCGGAATCACCGAAAAGGCATTCTCATATTTTAACAAAATACCGCCGGTCACCATACTGCTCAACATCAGGATCATCAGCCACGGAATACGATTTCTCGCAAGCTGGAACACGCCCGTCTTCAGGTACGGCTTCTCACTCGGCAGCATCGCCGCCATCTTCTCGAAGTCCTCCGTCGCCTCCTGCTCCATGACATCCATGACATCATCGACCGTGATGATGCCGACCAGACGGTCTTCGCCGTCCACAACCGGTAAACTCAGGAGGTTGTACTCATTGAACGTCTCCACGACCTTCTCCTGGTCTTCCGTCGTATATGCCTTGATCACATGCGGATCCATGATATCGCCCATGAGCGCCGCATAATCATTCATCAGAAGATCCTTGACCGTCACAACGCCCTCTAAGCGGCGTTTTTCATCCATGACGTAGCAGGTGTAGATCGTCTCCTTGTCCACACCATATTTCCGGATATAAGCAAATGCCTGCTCCACCGTCATATTTTTCTTGAGTCCCACGTACTCCGCCGTCATGACACTTCCAGCGCTGTTTTCCGGGTAATTGAGGAACTGGTTGATCAGTTTTCTCGTATCCGGGCTGGAGTTCTGAAGTACACGCCGCACGATCGTCGCCGGCAGCTCCTCCAGCATATCGACCGCATCATCGACATACAAATCGTCAATGATGGCACGCAGCTCATTATCCGTGATACTGGTAATGATGTGCTGCTGCTGTTCGACTTCCAGACAGGCAAATACCTCCGATGCCAGCTCTTTCGGCAGCATACGGAATACAACGACCGTCTTTTCTGAATCCAATTCTTCGATAAATGAGGCAATATCCACCTCATTCATCTCGACCAGCTGGCTTTTCAGCTCCCGGTACTTCTTCCCGGTCAGCAGAGCCAGCAGCTCTTCTTTCTTCTCTTCTTCTAACATTCCCGTCTCCTTCCAAAATATTGTCATTTTGGAAATCGGACAGGCTGCTCCTTTCCTGCTCCTGCACACAGGCAGAATGCCGGAAACTTATCCACAGATGCGGCAGTGTACACAAGGAATCCGCTGTTTGCAGCTGTCATTCCTGCAAATGCATGTGTACGCTGCCTTCGGTTCTGGGTAGCTGCCGTCTGATTCCGCCTTATGACTCCGGCTTTCCATTGTGTTCACTCCTCTCCTGATTTTCTCGCATGAAAACATCCGGCAGATTGATGCTCGATACCGGATGTCTCTTTTTATTATAATAATTGAATGAAAAAATAGCAATCTTTTTATCGAAGTTATCCAAAAAAACGTTGTTAAAAAGTAATTATTCACGGGTAGGCACTTTTGGAACCGAAAATGCCGCTCAGATACCACCACGGCGGCAGCAGCTTTCGCATACCCGCGGCTCCCGGCAAAAAGACTGAAGCGTCAAAAAAGATCGGGCAGAGCAGGAGGCTCGCAAGGATAAACACCGGAATCAGCGCCGCCAGAAATCCCGGCTTCCGGCAGACTGCCAGGCATCCAAAGGCATACATGGTCACGAAGAAGAGATAAAAAAGCAGCTTTCCCGCCTCTAAAAGCGGCTCTGCCCCATTTCCCGACGCCAGAAGCGCCGCATAGGCCGAAATGGATGCTAAAAATACAAACGCCGCGATCTCCGCCGTCTGCAGCAACCACCGCTCCCGGCTCCGGACCGCCGCATAAAGCCCGCGCTCTGCATCCTCGCCCGCCATGACAGCTGCCGCCAGCCCCATGATAAAAAGGAATACCGCCGTCAGCCCGCGCACCGGAAAGACCACCTTTATCGCCCCTGTCTGCAGTGCCGTTCCTCCCTGTAAGGTCTGATAATCAAAGGTAAAGGTGCTTCCGTTGCTGCGGTATTTTTCATAGAGTTCCAGCAGCATGCCGCACGCCTTTTCCCGCGCCTCCGTCGTCTGGCAGCGTGCCATCACCGTCTGAAATGCCGCTCCATTTTTCCCATAGTCCGCCAGCAGTTCCCGCCCGTACACCTCGAACAGTTCAGAAAATATCTTTTCTGATATAATTTTCTCTGCCACTGTGGACGGCGACACCAGCACGCGGACCGCACGGGTATAATGCCCCTCGTCCAGCCGTTCTTTTAATCTCTCTGGAAACAGGTAGGCGCACTCCGCCCGTCCGGTCATAACCGCCTCCTTTGCCTCTTCCTCCGTCCCGCACGGATAAAAGAAAAATGAACGGCTCTCTTCCGATTCCAGTCTTTCTGCAAGCGCCTGATTCCACGCATCCGTTCCCGGGCAGAGCGCCACCGCGATCCGCCCGGAATCCCGTTTTTCCACCTGATGGAGCGCGCCCATTCCCAATGGAAAGATCAGAAGAAACAGGAGGAACACCGGGCGGTAAAGAGCCCGCCGCAGCGTCATTCCAAACATACAGAACCACCACGCCAGCTTCCGCATCCGTCAATCCCTCCTTTTTCCGGCGGCAAGCGCCAGTGCAAAGCATGCCAATGCCGCCGCAGCCAGTTTCCACAGCACCGGAACCGTCCCTGTCTCCTCGCCCGAAGCAATAAAGCGGATTCCATCCATCCAGAGCGCCGTCACCGTCATATTTCCGACTTTCTGAACCAGCTCCGGCAGAAAGACGGACGGGATGATGCCGCCCGCCAGAAAGAGAAATACCACATTGACCGCAAACAACGTCAAAATCGCCGCTGCCGAACTTCTGCACACCTCATAAAACAGCAGAATCCACGCCGAAACTGCCGCGCAGGTCAGCCCCCACGCCGCCAGTTCTTCCCGCCCCGCCAGCGCATATCCCTTCTGCACCGCCCAGCCATAGCCGCCCGCCGTGACTGCCATCAGAAGAAGCATCATGCACAAGCATTTGCAGAAAAGCGGATACCACCGCCGGATCCCGATACGCCGAAGCCCCTGTTCCAGCGCCTCCGTCTGGGGCGCCAGAAACGGCGCTGCCGGGATTCCGGTAAGAATCATCAAAAATACAATCCCCGAAATTCCATAAAAGACCGCCGTCGATACATCCCCCGCCGCGCTGACCGTTTTCTTCCGGAAAAGTGCCTCCCGGTTCATCGCATATTTTAAAAAGATACGGTTCAAATCCTGTTCAGACACCGGAATCTGTTCCGGCACTCCCTGGATATTTAAACATTCATTTGCCGCGTAGATCGCCGCCTGCGAAGTGCCAAGCATCGAACTGCCCGACTCTGCCAGCTCCCTGAAAACGGTGCCTTCCAGCCCGCTCTCATCCGGAAACCAGATCGTGGCTGGCTGGTTCGTACCGTCCAAAATGCCGCGCGCCATGCCGGACGGCACCTCGAAAACCGCTTGAAGTTCCCCGCTTTTCATCTTTTGGAACGCTTCATCGTGTTCCAGATACGAAAAATCGCAGAGACTTTCCACGCTGTCCAGCGAGGCAATCATTTTGGTTATCTTTTCCGAAAGCGCATCGTCCTCCGGAAGCACCACACCCACCTCGATTTTCTTTAAAGATGTTTCCCCATATAAAACCTTAGATGCCGAAAACGCCGCCATGCCGATGAGCAGCACCATCACTGCCAGCCCTGCCAGAAAATACGGCAGCTGGCGGAGCAGGCGCTTTCCGGTCAGCAGCAGATATATCATATATGTTCGCATTTTCCGCCGCCTATGACATGACTTTCAGTAGAATTGCGAACAGGTTGCCTGTTATCTCCGTTGTGACCTGGTTATAATCCTCCTCGGAGGAAGCCAGCACATCAAATGGAACGCCGTCCGGCTGCGCGATCTCATCCTCCAGCGGGTTGACATAATAGGAACCGGCAAATTCAACATAAGAACTGCTTCCATTTAACAATGTAGTTTCCAGACGCAGGGAATCCATATCGATATGGACGCTCTCGCCCTTTGAAAGGTCGCTGACCGCGCCATTCGCCGTGAGCGACGCCTGAGACGCACCGTTACTCTGCAAATCCAGCTTTACCTCATAGCTGCCGTCCGCGATCTGATAATCGCCATCCAGGATAAACTGGTATTTCTCTTCGTCATCTTCCAGGGTCGCAATTACCTGACCACTCCAGCTCTTTCCAGCCTCGTAAGCGCCTGTTTTATCCAGGGAAACCGTGATAATCTGACCGTCCGAATCCTCAATATTTAACGCCCCATTCACATTCGACAGCATGTTGTAACCGCCGCCAAAGGAAACATCGCCGTAAAAACGGACATTTTCTTCCTCAACCGTTGCATCCGTCTCATAGGAAAATCCAGCCATTTTGCCATCTTTTCTCACATAGACATCCATCGTCACATCCCCGATGGTATTTTCCATTCCCTCTACCAGATTGTCCAGCACCGCTTCCGCCTGCGCCCAGAGTTCCTTCTGCTGTTCCTCCGGATCCACGCTCTCTCCGTCCCCGTCCGCTGCATAGATGCTGCTTGCGTCGCCTGCCAGTTCCAGATAGCGCACCACATCCTGTTTGAGTGTCTCATCATTCAGGAAAAATTCTCTCGTCGTCTTTGCAAAGCGAATCAGCGCATCCTTCGGCAAAGTCACATGGTAACCGCGGCAGTTCTCGCTCTGTCCATCGATCGTAAACTCTTTTTTGTCATTCTTAGTGACGGTCATAGCCGCTTTGAGGTCATCAATCGCCTTGCTTCCCTCTTTGTAGCGGTTCCAGAGTGCTTTCAGATCCAACATCGGCTCCTCGTCCGAAAGCGCTTCCTTGTACTGTCCCAGATAATTTGCCAGCCCCTCAATATCAATCCCCTGCTCTTCGAGCTTCTGCGCCGCATACGGAGAATTAATGAGCTGTCCTTCCAGATCATTGACATAGTCAAGGGTAAACATGCGGCTGGAAAGTGCCGGAATCGCCGCCATGATCTGTGTATCATCCATGTAAAGCTGTGCGTCCGCCAATTCTCCGCCGCCATACTGCAAGGAAAGATTTAGCAGCTGCCGTCCGCTGTCCACATCACGCTTCACATCCAGACCGATGCCCGCACCGCTCATCTGGTTCAGGGATTCATCGGAAATACCCATCATGCTTAATTCCATCCCCGTCTGCGCGGATCCCTTCTGTAAAAGTTTTTCCAGCTCTTTCGTCCCAAAGATCTCCTCAGACGGATTTAACTGCCCTTCCGCCGTGATGCTCTTGAACGCATCGATCACTGTGTCCTTTGGGTCTGCCTGATGGCTGAGCATCACACCGCCGCCGACCACGGCCACCGCTGCGGCTGCTCCGGCTGAAATGAGCCATTTCTTCCTGCCAGAACCATTTCCGCCCGTTCTGCCACCGTCACTGCCGCCTGCAGCATTTCCACCGATTCCGCCGCCAGCACCAGCGGAGCCGCCTGCACCGGTTCCATCCGCTGTGTCAGATGCGGCCGTAAGCGCCTGTGCCGCTGCCTCTGCCGGGTTTAGCGGGGTTGAATTGCTTGACATGTTTGCATTGTTTGTATTGTTTGTGTTGTTTCCCTCTTCCATCTTGTACCTCCTCCTGTTTTCTCACTCCTAAAACGTTACTGTTCACGCATACGTGCCCAGTAACCTTAAAACCTCTGTATCAGCTCCCGCGCCGAAAGCCCTGCCTCCGTTGGAACCAGCACACCGTCCTTTAATACATAAAGGGTTGTACACGCCCCTATCTCTCCCATCTCATGGGACGTTAAAAGAACTGTCCCCCCTGCTTTCACATAGCTCCTGATATAAGTCAGGATCTGCTCCTTTGCCTCCAGGTCAAGCGCTGCCCCCGGTTCATCGAGAATCAGGATATCCGCGCGCCCGGAGAGTGCCGCCGCGATGCTCAGCCTCTTTTTCTCTCCGCCGGAAAGCCGTCCCGCCTGCGTTTTCAAGAATCGGTCCACGCCCAGCACACGACCGACGCCGCATTCCAGATCCCGCTCCATCTCCCGCCGTTTCCCCCGGAACCAGAGACGGTAATTATCAAATGCCGTCAGCTCCGGGATCAATGGATTTTCCTGAGGCACATAGGCAATTTTTTCTTCTAATAGACGATGTCTTCCAAGCGCCTCCTGCCCGTCAATCCGAATACTCCCCCGATCCGGCTTGCGGATCCCCGCGAGGATCGAGAGCAGCGTCGTCTTGCCGCATCCATTTCCGCCGACAATCCCGATGCATTCCCCTGGATTTGCCCGAAAAGAGACATTTTTTAGGATCGTCCTTCCGCGGTACCGTTTTTCTATCCCTGTTACCTCTAACATATTTTTCCTCTTTGTAAAGTAAAAAGGAACACCGCAAAGCAGAAGCGAACCGCTTCTCTGCCTTGCAGCATTCCTTACTTTATCTGGTCTGCGCCGCAGTGATGCAGGCACATTGATTTTATGATGGATGATTGCAGCACATCGTGTGCATTTGCAATCTATTTATTATTTATTTTCAGCCAGATCGCCTGGTTTCATGCTCAGGTTGATACGACCCATCTTATCGACCTCGATTACCTTTACAGTAACTTCATCGCCGATGTTGACAACATCCTCTACCTTCGCTACGCGCTTGTCCGAAAGCTTGGAAATATGAACCATACCATCTTTGTTCGGAGCCAGCTCTACGAATGCACCAAAATTCATGATACGGACAACGGTACCTGTCAGAATCTGACCCGGCTCGATGTCGGTCACGATGCCCTTGATGATGGAAACTGCCTTGTCGATCATTGCCTGATCGGTGCCGCATACAGATACGCTGCCATCGTCCTCGATATCGATCTTAACGCCGGTCTGCTCGATGATCTTGTTGATTACCTTGCCCTGTTTTCCGACTACATCGCCGATCTTCTGCGGATCGATGGAGATCTGAACGATCTTCGGAGCGTACTGGCTGACGGTCTTTCTCGGTTCGGAGATAACCGGTGCCATAACTTCATCCAGAATGTAGAGTCTTGCCTCTCTCGTCTTAGCGATTGCCTCCTCGATGATCGGGCGGGTCAGACCGTGGATCTTGATATCCATCTGGATGGAAGTAATACCCTTGTGAGTGCCGCCTACCTTGAAGTCCATATCGCCGAAGAAGTCTTCCAGACCCTGGATATCGGTCAGAACGATGTAATCATCATCGGTGTCGCCTGTTACCAGACCGCAGGAAATACCAGCTACCGGAGCTTTGATCGGTACACCTGCTGCCATCAGGGACAGAGTGGATGCACAGATACTTGCCTGGGAGGTAGAACCATTGGATTCCATCGTCTCAGATACGGTACGGATTGCATACGGGAACTCTTCCGCAGTCGGAAGTACCGGCACAAGCGCACGCTCCGCCAACGCACCATGACCGATCTCACGGCGTCCCGGTCCTCTGGACGGTTTGGTTTCGCCTACGGAGTAGGACGGGAAGTTGTAATGGTGCATATATCTCTTGGATGTCTCATTCTCATCCAGTCCGTCGATCTTCTGTGCCTCGGACAGCGGAGCCAGTGTACAGATATTTAAAATCTGTGTCTGTCCACGGGTGAACATACCGGAACCGTGTACACGCGGCAGAATGTCGATCTCTGCTGCCAGCGGACGGATCTCGGTGATACCGCGGCCATCCGGACGCTTGTGATCTTTGAGGATCATCTTGCGGACAGTCTTCTTCTGGTACTGATATACAGCCTCACCCAGAACAGCCAGCCACTCCTCGTTATCAGCGAATGCCTCTTCCAGGCGCTCGGTGATTGCGCGGATATTCTCTTCTCTCTTCTGTTTCTCGTCTGTAAATACAGCCTCTTCCATCTCTTCCTGCGGAACCAGCTCACGAATCGCTGCAAACAGCTCTTCCGGAACTGCACAGCTCTCGTAGGAATGTTTCGGCTTGCCGCACTCAGCTACGATAGTGTCGATGAATTTGATGATCTCCTGGTTTACTTCGTGTGCCTTGAAGATCGCGTCGATCATGATGTTCTCCGGAACTTCCTTTGCGCCAGCCTCGATCATGATAACCTTCTCGCGGGTGGAAGCAACGGTCAGAGCCATATCAGATACTTTCTTCTGTGCATTGGTCGGGTTTACGATAAACTCGCCGTCGATCATGCCGATCTGGGTGGTCGCACACGGACCATCAAACGGGATATCGGAAATGCAGGTTGCGATTGCAGAGCCTAACATCGCGGTATACTCCGGGCTGCAGTCCTGGTCAACGGATAATACGAGGTTATTTAAGGTAACATCGTTGCGGTAATCCTTCGGGAACAGCGGACGCATCGGACGGTCGATAACACGTGCTGTCAGAACTGCGTTCTCAGATGCCTTTCCCTCTCTCTTGTTAAATCCGCCCGGAATCTTTCCGACCGAATACATCTTCTCCTCAAACTCAACGCTTAACGGGAAGAAATCAATACCGTCACGCGGCTTGTCAGAAGCTGTCGCGGTTGATAATACGGTTGTATCTCCATAATGCATAAATGCAGCACCATTTGCCTGAGCTGCCACACGGCCAACATCCACTGTTAAAGTTCTGCCAGCCAGTTCCATCGAAAAACTCTTGTACATCTCATATCTCCTTTCATCTTGTTTTGCAGAAGAACCTTCACATTCTCATACGCCGCTTTCGGTTCCAAAAGTGCCTTTCTGTGAAAAGTAATACCGAAACTACTGCTCTGCCCGCAAATATGTTTTTCCGCTTTACGGGTACAGCAGCGGTCTCGGACTTTTCTTCTACATAAACAACTAGGGTGGATTGCTCCACCCTATACGTTTTAATCTTAATTACTTTCTGATGCCTAACTTCTCGATCAGTGCACGGTATCCTTCCAGATCGGATTTCTTTAAGTAATCCAGAAGACCACGTCTCTGTCCTACCATCTTCAGAAGTCCGCGGCGGGAATGATGATCCTTCTGATTGGATTTTAAATGCTCTGTAAGCTCAGCGATTCTAGCGGTCAGAATTGCGATCTGAACCTCCGGTGAACCTGTATCGCCTGCTTTTCTTCCGTACTGTTCGATAATAGCTGCTTTCTTTTCCTTTGAAATCATTGTGATTTCCTCCTTAAAATTATTCTTACCGTATGCTAAGTTTATGTCGGAGTCGTCAAAAAACTGAGCACCGGCGGACTCATACGTATTTAGTATAACACAATATGTTTTCGGTGTAAATCATTTTATGCAGGTTTTTTCTCGATTTTATTCCCGTTTCTTCCTATGCTCCTGGTCCCACTGCAATATTTCCACCATTATCCCCCGAAGGACCTCCCGGTCCTGCCTGGGTCGGTGCCGCAGTCTCCGGCGCTTTCGTCTCCGCCTGCGTCGGCGCTGTGGTCGATGCCGGACCCGGTGCCTGTGTTTCTGCCGGTGCTGGCGCCTGCGTCTCTGCCGGAGCTGGTGTTTCTGCTGGCGCCGTGGTCTCTGCCGGCTTCGTCTCCGCCGGTTTTGCCGTACCGCTCGTCGTACTCTTCTCCGTACCAGGCAGATTGTAGCAGATCACCGGAGTTCCTGCCGAAATATTGTCAAAGATTGTCTTTGCAACACTCGGCGGCAGGTTGATACAGCCGTGGGAACCGCCCGTCTTGTAAATCGCACCGCCAAAACTGCTTCTCCACTTCGCATCATGCATACCGATACCATTATTGAACGGCATCCAGTAATTAACCGGCGTCCGGTAATTCTCACCCTTCAGGACCGCATTTTTCTGCTTATATGCCAGCGGATACGAGCCTGCCGGGGTTCCCCAGCCTTTCGCCAGGTTTCCAGATACGAAATCCGACTCTACCACCAGCTTTCCTTCTTTATAGAAGAAAAGGTGCTGTCCGGTCAGGTTGATCTCCACGTAAGTATCGCCGTAGTCATTTGCCCCATGGCTCGCCGCCTTCTGGGAATACTCCGGCTCACGCGTCGTACTCTCGCCGGAGGCAATGATCGCTGCCAGCGCTTCCGTCTCTGCCGCCTGGTTGATCTTCCAGCCATACGTTCCGCCGCTTACCTGAATCGTGGAACCATACGATGTTTTCAATGTTTTCGCTTTGTTTGAAGTATTGTGTGCTTTCGCCATCTCAGACACGTACTCCGACACCTTGGAGGAATCTACCGAAACACTTCCGTCTGCATTGGCAATCAGCCACCCATGAATCTGATCTCCATTTAAGGTCTCCGTCGAATCGCCAAACTGGTATGTCACGCTCATTTTCGCGTATTTATTCATCTTATCCAGCTGTTCTGCCAGAGATGCATCGTCTTTCAATACCGTCGGCTTCTTATAGACATCTGCTTCCTCCAGCGATAAATGATCCTGCAGATTCTCGATCGCACCCGTTACCGCCTGTGTCAGCTTCTCCGCCTCGACTGCCGTTCCTTCCTGTTCGGGCTCAATCGAATATCCCTGTCCGGACACATACTCAGAAATCTTTGCATTGACCGGTTCTACCGCTTTCTCCGGGTCTAAACACGATAAATTCCGGATCTGGCTTTCCAGCGCCGCATCGTCATACGCCACCATCGTTCCGATCGTATATTCTTCCTGTTTCATATGCCACAGCCATGCGAACGGGTTCTGCGCCGCTACCATCTTTTCCAGACTGCCGTCAAACTCCGCATGCAGCTTGATATCGGTTCCGGCAATGGTTTCTGTCTGATTATTTCTCTCAGTAATCGTCAGTGTGTAACCATTCACACCTTCCGCAATCAGTTCCTGCACCTCTGCCGCTGTCTTTCCAGACGCGTCAACACCGTTGATCTGCGTATTCGGAAAGAAACGAGTCTTATATTTCTGGGACATTCCCGCATAGACACCTCCGGCTGCCACGAGCAGAATGCCCGCCGTGCAGGCAGCGATCCATGCCGTCTTTTTACCGGTTGTTTTTCTATGCTCAGCTTTCAGAGCTGCCTTTTCCGGGGTAGTTTCCGTCCAGGATGCCGTCCTTCCGGAATCCTGTCCCCGCTGCGGCGCCGCATGGGCTGCCTCCCGCCCTGTGCCCGCGCTCTGATTTCCACGGGCGCGGCTGCGCTTTCGACTGGCTGTCTCCTCCGGCTCTTTCTCCGGCAGGCGTTCCGGCTCTTCCCACCGGTTCTGATCCTGACTCTCTGGCTGGTGTATGTTTTCCATATCCAACTCCGCTTCTCTCAGGATCCGTTCTTCCATATCCCGGTCGAAATAATCATCATCCAAATAGTCCTCATCCGGCTCATCCAGATAATCTTCATCTTCCAGTACAATCTCCCGGCTATTCATCGCCGTATTTCGTCTCACCGGTTCCCGCCCATCTTCGCGGCTGCCGGAACGTGAATTTTTATTCAAATTCCCGTTTCTATCTGTCATCTTCCTATTCTCCCTTTAAAAATCCAATACGGGTTCCTATTCCCGGAAGGACCTGCCATTCAAGGAATGATTTTATCATTTGGCATATTTTTCCGGCAAAAATCCATGCCATCTGTGTTGCTGGTCCTCCATCGTCCTATTGTATATAAGTTTTAAACGGAAGTCAACTTACAAAACTCTGTCATTTTCTGGTATATTCTGTTACGTTTCTGTTCACGGGTAGACACTTTTGGAACCGAAAGTGCCGTAAGAAAACGTGGTGGCAGCAGGAATTTGCCGTATTTAAATGCGAAGCCACGGCAAATTCCGTTACTGGGCACGTATGCGTGAACAGTAACTATATTCTGTTACAGAACGCGTAATGGGACGTAATTTTCTATGAAACAGAAACAAAGAGCTGCCGAGCCGCATTTTTATGTCAGCCCGACAGCTCTTTTCTATTTTTGTCCTGTCCGTATTCTATTTCTCCAGCTTTCCGAACAGTCCTTTCTTCTTATGTTTCTCGCCCTCCGGTGCAATTCCGTTCATGGCATCGTCAAACTTGCGAAGCGCTTCCTTCTGTGCCTCGGTCATGCGCTCCGGAACCTGTACCACCAGCGTCACGAAATGGTCGCCGCGCACGTTGCGATTACGCAGAGACGGAACACCTTTTCCTTTCAGACGGACTCTCGTATCTGTCTGGGTTCCCGGTTTGACCTCATACTCTACCTCGCCGTCCACCGTCTTGATGCGGATCGGACCACCGAGTGCTGCTTTCACGAAGGAGATCGGCACGGTTGAGTAGATCGTTGTATCCTGACGCTTGAAGATCGGGTGCTGGGATACCACTACTTCTACCAGCAGATCTCCGCGCGGACCGCCGTTGGTACCCGGTTCGCCATTGCCGCGGTCACGCAGCATCTGACCGTTGTCGATACCTGCCGGGATCGTCACTTTGATCTTCTTTCTCTTCGCTACATAGCCGGTTCCGTAGCAATCCGGGCATTTATCCTTGATTATCTTTCCGGTTCCGTTACAATCCGGACAGGTCTGTACATTCTGAATCTGACCAAAGAACGACTGCTGCGTGTACATGATCTTGCCTTTACCGTTACATTTCGGACAGGTCTGCGGCTGGGTTCCCGGTTTTGCACCCGTTCCATGACATTTCTCACAGGTTTCCTTTAAGTTTAACTCCAGCTCTTTTTCACAGCCGAAGATCGCTTCTTCAAAAGTAATCCGCACACTGGTACGCACATCTGCGCCGCGCATCGGTCCGTTGCTTCTGCCGCCGCGGCTGCGTCCGCCGCCAAAAATATCTCCGAAGATATCTCCGAAAATGTCTCCCATATCGCCGCCGTTGAAATCAAAACCACCGAATCCGCCAGCGCCGCCTGCACCGCCGTCAAAAGCCGCATGGCCGAACTGATCATACTGACGTCTCTTCTCCGGATCACTCAGTACGCTGTAGGCCTCCGATGCCTCCTTAAATTTATCGGCTGCCGCCTGATCGCCCGGATTTGCATCCGGATGATACTTTTTGGCCAGGGTTCTGTATGCTTTTTTGAGTGTCGCATCGTCCGCATCCTTCGGGACGCCTAAGACCTCATAGTAATCTCTCTTACTCTCTGCCATTTCAGCTCTTCCTTCCCAAAATCCGCCGGTACATTTGACCGCATCCGGCAGAGTTTCTATCGTATCTATTTATCTTCCCAAAACGTAACTGTTCAGTACCTTCACAGTCACGCGCAGTAAATGCGCAGACCTACTGAACAGTTACCCCACAACCTACAAATGGGGGTCTGCCGCAGATTCCTGCGACAGCCCCTCACTGCGTTTTTCTATTGATACCCCGATGCCCCGGATTGCTCCGCACTACCTGCTCCCGCAATCCTCAAAAGCATTCGTAATCCGCTCATTTTTCTTTGAAAAATGGCTGCCTATTATATTATACCTCTTTAAAGTCGCCGTCAACTACATTATCGTCGTGCGGTGCACTTCCTGCATCAGCTGCACCCTGAGCACCGCCCTGTGCTCCTGCTGCGCCAGCTGCCTGTGCCTGCTCGTAAACCTTGCTGAAGAGTGCCTGTGCGCTGTTCATCAGTTTTTCCTTACCAGCCTTGATTTCATCAATCTGTGCATCGGTCATCTGGTCGATCGGAGCTTTGTTGATAGCTTCTTTCAGTGCATTTAAGTCAGCTTCTACGGCTGCTTTATCGTTTGCATCGATCTTATCGCCTACATCCTGCAGAGCTTTCTCGGTCTGGAATACCATGGAGTCAGCTTCATTTCTTGCATCGATGCCCTCTTTTCTCTTCTTATCCTGTGCCTCGTACTCAGCTGCCTCTTTGACTGCCTTATCGATATCGGAATCGGACATATTGGAACCAGAGGTAATCGTGATGTGCTGCTCTTTGCCTGTACCAAGGTCTTTTGCAGATACATTTACGATACCGTTTGCATCAATATCGAAAGTAACCTCAATCTGCGGAACACCTCTTCTTGCCGGAAGAATGCCATCCAGACGGAAGGTTCCCAGTGTCTTGTTGTCCTTTGCGAACTGTCTCTCGCCCTGTACAACGTGGATATCAACAGCGGTCTGGTTATCAGCTGCGGTAGAGAAGATCTGGCTCTTCTTGGTCGGGATTGTGGTATTTCTCTCAATCAGTCTGGTTGCTACGCCACCCATAGTCTCGATGGACAGTGACAGCGGAGTTACATCCAGAAGAAGGATATCACCGGCACCGGCATCGCCAGCCAGCTTACCACCCTGGATAGCTGCACCGATTGCTACGCACTCATCCGGGTTTAAGGATTTGCTCGGCTCTTTACCAGTCAGACGTTTTACTTCTTCCTGTGCTGCCAGCATACGTGTGGAACCACCTACCAGAAGTACTTTGCTTAACTCAGAAGCAGTGATACCAGCATCTTTCAGTGCGTTCTGTACCGGAATTGCGGTTCTCTCGATTAAGTCTCTGGTCAGTTCATCAAATTTAGCTCTGGTCAGGTTCATATCCAGATGCTTCGGTCCCTCGCTGGTTGCAGTGATGAACGGAAGGTTGATATTGGTTGTAGTTGCGGAAGAAAGCTCTTTTTTCGCTTTCTCAGCTGCTTCTTTCAGTCTCTGAAGCGCCATCTTATCAGCGGAAAGGTCTACACCCTCTGCTTTCTTGAACTCGTCGATCATCCACTGGGTAATACGGTTATCGAAATCATCGCCGCCCAGATGTGTATCGCCGTTGGTTGCCAGAACCTCGATAACGCCGTCACCGATCTCGATGATGGAAACATCGAATGTACCGCCACCTAAATCATATACCATGATCTTCTGCTCTTTCTCATTATCAAGGCCATACGCAAGCGCTGCTGCCGTCGGCTCGTTGATAATTCTCTTTACATCCAGACCAGCGATCTTACCTGCATCCTTGGTTGCCTGACGCTGTGCGTCGTTGAAGTAAGCCGGAACAGTAATAACTGCCTCGTTTACCTTCTCGCCCAAGTAGCTCTCTGCATCTGCTTTCAGCTTCTGCAGAATCATCGCGGAAATCTCCTGCGGCGTATATTTCTTGTCATCAATGGTTACTTTGTAGTCGCTGCCCATGTGTCTCTTGATAGAAGAAATGGTCTTCTCAGCGTTGGTAACTGCCTGACGCTTTGCCGGCTCGCCGACCAGTCTCTCGCCTGTCTTTGTAAATGCCACAACGGACGGTGTGGTACGGATACCTTCTGTATTTGCGATAACAACCGGTTTACCACCTTCCATAACGGCTACACAACTGTTTGTTGTACCTAAGTCAATACCGATAATCTTGCTCATAGTTATTTCCTCCTGAAATTATCTTTTTCTGGCAGTTCTCTTTCTCCCCATGGGAGTTAAATTCTGCCGCCTGTCTGTCTATATTATATCAAATCAACCACCAGCACCGAATTCTGAGTGCCAGCTGTTTACGTGTTACCTATTTTAATTTGCCACTTTTACCATGCTGTGGCGAACCACGCTGTCGCGGTATACATAGCCTTTCTGGAACTCCTCGGCTACCACATTCTCACCCAGGTTTTCATCCTCAATATGCATCACTGCATTGTGGAAGTTCGGATCAAATGGCTGACCAACCGCTTCGATTGGCTTTACACCTGCATCACCCAGTGTTTTTACGAGCTGCTTGTAAACCTTATCCATGCCCTCGGCGAAAGCACTTTTTTCTTCGCCCTCCGGGATGGTCGCCAGACCACGCTCGAAATTGTCCACCACCGGGAGAATCTTCTCGATGATGTCCTTTGCGCCAATCTCATACATCGCTGATTTTTCTTTCTCCGTTCGTTTTCGGAAATTGTCAAATTCAGCCATCGTGCGCTTCAGGCGATCCGTCAGCTCCTCGATCTGCTCATCTTTCTTATCCTTCTTTTTGGAGAAAAATCCTTTTTTCTCTTTTTCTCCCTCCGGCGCTTGTGCGTCTTCCGAAGAAGCTTCCTTTTCCTTCACTACCTCAGCTTCTGCCTGGGTTTCTGTTTCTTTTACCTGCTCCTCATTTGCTGCCTCGGCTGCTTTGGAATCTATCTCTGTCTTTGCCATGTCTCTCACCTCTTTATTTTGCACATCCGTGCTACTCGGTATCTTTATGATTGAATGTCTGATCGAGCTGGCTCTTTAATGAGCGCAGGGTCGATACAACTTTGTCATAATCCATTCGTTTCGGTCCAACGATTCCTATCGTTCCCCGAAGTCCGTCCCCCAATTCATAATTGGCAGTAACGATACTGCAGTCCTTCATCGACTGCACCTGTGTCTCACTTCCGATGTAGACCTGAATCTCATTTTTCTTATCGCTGTCCGCATCGTCCTCGGTAAGAATCTCTCTCCAGAGGTCTTTCTGCTCCAGTGTCCCGATGAGCTGGCTGGCTTTCGCACCATCGCTCAGTTCCGGATATTTGAAAATGTTCGTCGTACCTTCGGTGTAAATCTGTAAATCTTCCTCGCCGGAACGAATCGCCTCGGCCACCTCGCTTAGTACCACATCCACGATGTGGCTGCGCTCGCCTGCCTGCCCTTTCATCCGGGTAATGACATCCAGATTAATCTGCTCCATCGTCAATCCGTTGAGACCGCTATTTAAAAGAATATTCAGATTCAGGATGTCCTCATCAGTCAGCTCCGCATCGAGTGCCACAATCGAGTTCTTGATAATGTTGCCTTCTAAAACAGTGACAATCAGGAGTTTCCCGGCTTCCACTCTGGAAAGCTGTATAAACTTGATCTTCGTCTGGTGATACTGCGGTCCGCTGATCAGCGTCGCATAATTCGTATTGCTCGCCAAAAGCTTTGCCATCTGCTTTAACAGAAGCTCCACCCGATCCACTCTCTGGATGACCATATCACGCACCTGCGTGACCTCCGTCTCTTTCTCATGAATCAACTGATCCACATAGAAACGATATCCTTTATCTGAAGGAATCCGGCCTGCCGATGTGTGCGGCTGAATGATATATCCCAGTTCTTCCAGATCCGACATCTCATTTCGAATCGTCGCCGAACTGAGTTTCAAATCGGAATACTTGGAGATCGTTCTGGAACCAACCGGCTCTCCGGTCTCCAGATAGTTCTGGATAATCGCTTTCAAAATCTTTTCTTTTCTCTCATCCAGTTCCATCCAATCTCTCCTTCCGTGCATCCGCTTCCGCCGGTCTCTTAAACCCGCTCTGGAAGTTTTTTGTTAGCACTCAATCTATCAGAGTGCTAATATCTACAGTTCATACTATATTACTTACGCAAGTATTTGTCAATGATTTTTTTCGGTTTTTAAAAAAAATTTTTTCTTCTTTTTTCGAATAAAATTTTTCATTCTGCATACCCTGTTTTTAGGCACGCTGATTTTCACACTTTCTATAGGTAGAAACTCACTCACCCGCTTTCCTGTTTGCGTCCGAACAAGCTTTCGACTTGTCGAACCTCCGACCGCTCCCAGAGCCCTATTTCAGGCTCTCCGGCTTGACATTTAACATTTTTGTAATATAATAGTAACAAATTATAACATTTGTAAACGCATTGCAATATTTGTGAGATACACAATCGTTGCGATGAGACAAATGAATCTAAATTGAAATGAGAGGTTTTTATTTGATGAATATGATGAACACCATGCGGCGCGGACTTGCCACAACGGCAATGAGCCTGGTCTGTCTCATGGCAGGCACCATGAATACACTGGCAGCCACAGATGCCGGAACTGAGCTTGTCTCCCAAATAGATGCGGCAGCCGGTGAAGAAACAAACGGCATTTCCACCGAAGCAGCCCAGACACCATCTGGTCCGGCTTCCGATCCGGAGCTGATTAGAAAGCAGACAAACGCTGCTGCGGAAGAAGCGGCTGACACGAACGCTTCCGAGGCAGAAGTCGCTGCATTTTCAAATGAGTCTGCACAAGTGGAGGCAGAGAACGCTGGCGAAGCTGCAATGACTGAAAATACTGACACAAATGCTGCTGCCGAGGCACAGGAAGCAGAGGCACCTGCTGAAATCTACGCCGGACGTTTTACGACAACTGCTTACTGCAGCTGCCGCAGATGCTGCCGTGGTGGAAAGAACCGCACTAAATCCGGCACCATTCCGCAGGCAGGACATACCATTTCCGCCGACTTGCGCGTATTCCCGCTCGGAACTAAACTCCGCATCAACGGCGTTGTCTATACCGTTGAGGACAGCGGCAGCGGCATCCGCGGAAACAAACTGGACATCTTCTTCAATTCCCACAGTCAGGCACTGCAGTATGGAAAGAGAAGCGCCGATGTCTATATTGTCCGATAATTACATTGATTTTAAGCAAAAAAGGGTCTTGCAGATAGAAAATCTTTCACCTGCAAGACCCTTTTTTTATAATTCTTATTTGTAACTGTTCAGTACCTTCACAGTCACGCGCAAAAATCCATTAAAAATTGCCTACGGCAATGGGATTTTTGCCTGCTAGCCCATGTTTTCGTACGGTCAGCGCAGTAAATGCACAGACCTACTGAACAGTTACCCTTATTTTACTTAATCCGTCAGCGCCTTATGATATTTCGTTTTCCGGTAAATTTTCCAAATAATGATACCCGGAATGCTCACGGTACATACGACGGTACTCACGCCTCCGATCACTCCATATATTCCAAATAAGATGGCTGCGATGATGTTCATACTTAATTCCTCCTGACTCATTCATTTTTCAATGCAAGCTCACTATGCTTTGTTCCCCATTTTATTCTTTTTATCCAAAATGAAAAGAGTTTCGGCGCATCCTTAGCAAGACTTTAATCATCCTTTCGCTTTCTTACGTTATTCATAATAATTTCGAAATATAAGTTAAAAGCGTGAAAATATTGATTTTAAAGGGTTTTTTCAATTTTTTAAAACTTTTTCAATTTTTTTCAAAAAAACGCTTGCATTTTTTTTGAAGGCGTGATAGTATATAGGAGTCGCTGATGAGCACCGCTTCAAAAGCGAGAAAATCATATCGAGG
Source organism: Clostridium sp. AF12-41 (assembly GCF_003461685.1). Lineage (NCBI taxonomy): Bacteria > Bacillati > Bacillota > Clostridia > Eubacteriales > Clostridiaceae > Clostridium > Clostridium sp. AF12-41. The sequence goes on from NZ_QTXO01000002.1 coordinate 179,645, forward strand.
CGTGGCTCAGTTTGGTAGAGCGCTGCGTTCGGGACGCAGAGGTCGCGTGTTCGAATCACGTCGCCTCGATTGAATAAAATTAAATATGGCCTGTTGGTCAAGCGGTCAAGACGACGCCCTCTCACGGCGTAAACCCGGGTTCGATTCCCGGACAGGTCACTGGAAAGAGATTCGAGATTCGAGTCTCTTTTTTATTTTCTTCATTCTTGACCTTTCACAAAATCATGTAAACTATAACTGAATTTTGCCGATGCTCCGCATTCCAGATCGGCAAAATACACTTTTCTACAGTATCGAACAGGATTTTCAGTCCAGAAAATTCCTGCCTGCAAATAGTAACTCTCCTTTTTTCTTCTTCATATACTGCAATATAGCCAATATGAAAAGAGGTATCTTTTTATGGAAACATACAACTACGATGCAGCAGCAGTGCCTGAGGGGGATGCTGACACGACTCCGGCGGCGGCACCGGAGACGGATGCGGCAGCAGCTGGAACCAGTGATACGGCACAGTCTGGATTTAGTTCTCAGCCTCCTGTTATCTTAACATATCCGGACAGCTCATCCAATGATCTTCAGGTATCTCCGGGCTTCGGACCATACGGGGATGTGATGCCCACCCTGCCGTCCAATAATCATGGCAGCCCGAACACCGGTGGCTGCATAAACTGCGGCGGTTCCAACTGGAAGCCATCTCCAAATGGCGCGCTCTGGACCTGGGGCATTCTCTCGCCGTTCTTTTCCACCTCATCGGAGATCGCGCACCTGCGTTTCTACAATGCCGCCTCCATCCGCGAACCCATCGATATATACCTGAACGGACGTCTGGTCGTATCCGATCTGGATTACATGAATTATACGCGCTACATGCACATCATCCCCGGCATCTACCAGCTGACCGTCTACCGCCGGACCAATCCGGGATTCGCCATCGTCAACACAAATATCCGGCTTCGCAGCGGTTACAGCTACACACTGGCGGTTCTGGGTACTTTTAATGATTTTTCGGTACAGATGCTCAACGCCTGATCGCTTTTATTTGAGAAAAGCTTCTTCACGCGAGTGCAAATCCCGCGAAGCGTTTTTTTGTTTCATAGGACGTAATTTCCTATGAAAAAAGAGACCGCCACGTTCACGCGTGCGGTCTCTCTTCCGTGTCCTCTGCAATTATAAATTTATGATGAGAATATAACTGTCCGAATCTTAAACAGCCATCTATTTTTCCGGCTCATCTGTCCGGTTTGCTTTCTCGAGCTTTGCCAGATGCGCGGCTGCAAATTCTTTGATTGCCTCAAAACTCTGCGGGCTGATCACATGTTCAATGCGGCAGGCATCTTCCACTGCCACCTCTCTTGGCACATCCAACGCTACCAAAAGCTTTGTCAGTAATGTATGACGCTCATAAATCATCTCCGCGATCTTCCGTCCCGACGGCTCCAGAGTGATATATCCCTCATGATCCATCGAAATATAACCGTTTTCACGAAGATTCTTCATCGCAACGCTGACGCTTGGTTTTGAATACCCCAGCTCATTGACTACATCGATCGAACGGATCATCGGCTTGCGATAGCTTAACATAAGAATCGTTTCCAGATAATCCTCTGCTGACTGCTGTATTTTCAAAGTGATTCCCTCCAAACTTCTAACACATAACCGGCCTGGCTTCGTGCCTTCCCGTCTCCCGCAGAATAGTCTTCCCAAACTGCCGACCAGTTACCATAATACTATATACTAGAATACCATATTTGGAAGAATATTTCAAACCATATCGAAATCAATCTATCGTTTCCAGAAACCGACGGAGTTACTGTTCACGCATACGTGCCCAGTAACGGAATTTGCCGTGGCTTCGCCTTTAAATACGTCAGCAAGCTGCACAGTGTTCCTGCAAAATTTCTTCCAACGCGGTTTTGCTGCTGGTGTGGCAGCGGACAACTTCTGTCCGGCTTCCCTTTGCACCATCAACCGCCGTCCGAATCATTTTATGGGAAACGGTGCTTGTAAAGAGTACAAGCAGATCCGGCGCTCCGATCTGTTTGCCGAAATCCGCCGTCATCTGTGTAAATACCTTTGCCTTACAGTTAAATGATTTGCAGATTTTCACGTACTGGCTGACCATGCGGTCATGACCACCTACAATTACAACACTCATATTTTATCCTCCGAAAGTTAGCTCTGTCTAACTGCTGATGAAGTTAGTATACACTAACTCATCTTATTTGTCCAGAGGAAAATTGAAATTCATAGAAAATTCATAGAAATAAACGTACCGTGCAAGACTATTTTTCACCAACCAACCTTATCTTACACGATACGCATTTTCCCATTATCCATTTTTATCCAATACTAATTTTTATCGTATTTTACGCTTTTAACACCTCCTCTGTTACTCCCGTTTTTCCTATTCCAGCTTTATACACCTCCAATCCCGATATCGCTATATCAAATGTCCAATCCGTTTCGCACAGAAATTCCATTTTCTGATACACATCCCAACGACTCATCGACGTATGTTCTTCTAACTGATATTTTCTCCCCAGCTGCCGGTATGCATGAAGCCCCAGTCTATGATATGGCAGAAATTCCAATTCCTGACAATTTTTAAGTTCCTGGCATAACTGCGCCGTTTTCCGAATATTTTCCACATCATCATTGACTCCTTCTACCAGCGGCACACGGACATGAATCGAATGCGGCGCGCAGATCGCATCGGATTTGCGGATATTTTCCAGAATACAGGCATTGTCCTGCCCCGTCCATTTCTTATGCTTTTCCGGATCCATGGTTTTCACATCCACATAAAACATCTGCAGATGCGGCACGATCCGTTTGACATTTTCAAACGAAGTAAACATATCTAACTCTGCCGCCGCATTGATACAGGCATCATCACAGGCCTCCAGCAGTGCTTCCGCAAAATCCGTCTGACAGAACAGATCACCTCCTGAAAGTGTCACGCCACCACCAGAATAGAAGAAAAACATCTCATCCTTCTGGATCTCGCGCATTACCTCTTTTACGGTCATCTCCTTGCCATAGATCTGCTGTGCCCGGTAATTGCAGGCATCCACACACTGAAAGCACTGTTTACAGCGGCTGTAATCCCTCACGATCTCTCCCGTTTTTTCGCTCCGGCGAAGTGCCTGTTCCGGACAGACCTGGATGCAGGCACCGCATCCGGTGCAGCGCTCTTTCATATAGTAGACTTCCCGCTGCCCCGACTGTGACTCCGGTGTCGAACACCAGGCACAGCGCAGGGGACAGCCCTTAAAAAATACAACCGTCCGCATTCCCTTCCCATCGGAGAGGGATAACCGCTCAATCCGAAGAATATTTGCTTTTAATTCCATACGCTGTTCCTCCTGTCAAGTACACCTTGCCTGCTGCCCGCCACCGCGCATGATGCACATCCCCGGTAGCTGATTTGCCGTATTTTTTATGAAACACGGCAGATTTCACTCTTTTTCCTAGCAGATATTGGAATGTGAAGTTCTGGAAATGATATCGTCCTGTACTTCTTTTCCAAGCTCTGTAAAATATGCTGTATAACCAGCTACACGTACCAGCAGTCCGTTGTAATCCTCCGGATGCTTCTGTGCTTCTTTTAAGGTCTCCGTATCGATGACATTGAACTGTGTGTGGAATACGCCCAGGGAGCAGAGACTCCGCAGGTAGTTCATCAGTTCTTTTGTCGAGTTCGGGCTGTCGCGGAATACCGTATCCATCTTTACATTCAGCAGGGTTCCCTGATTGAAACGGCCATGCGGAATGTGGGAAATGGATTTCAATACAGCGCCCATGCCCTCGGTATCGGTTCCCTGGTTCGGAGATACGCCGTCTGCTAACGGTTTCCAAGCCAGACGTCCGGACGGAAGTGCACCGACCTCCAGACCAAACGGAGTATTTCCAGATACCGGAAGAATACCTGGCGTCATCTTGCCGAATTTGCTGTGGAACGACTCAATATAGTCCGCGATAAAACAGAACATATCACCGGTCAGCTCGTTTACTTCGTCGTCATCATTGCCGTACTTCGGAGCTTCATCACACATCTTCTTGACATCCTCATAACCCACAAAGTTTGCATCCAGTGCATCCAGAAGACGCTGCATCGTTACTTTTTTCTCATCAAATACAAGTTTCTTTACTGCAATCAGGCTGTTGATCAGGTCTGCTACGCCGATCGCATCAATACCATTTCCAAGGTTATATTTCGCACCGCCCCATGCGTAATCTTTCGCATTCTCTACGCACTCATAGAAGGAAAGGGAAAGTGCCGGAACGACCCTCTGGAAGCCAATGTCATCGCATACATGGCTGGAAGCCACGGTTCCGCGAAGTTCATAGCGGATCTGCTCTTTGACTGCCTCTTCAAACTCTTCGTAGGTATTAAAGGCAGTCGGATCGCCGGTCGCCTCAGATGCCTGAATGCCATATTTACGGCTCTTGCCGTTTAACAGGGCAAATTCAACCGCAGAACCTAAGTTGAAGTCTGCATATGCGGTGTAGCATCTCTGTTTTCCTTCCAGGTTCGTCTCTACACAGCCGCATGGATTCCAGTTATATGCTTCTTTTAACGGGATTCCCTTGTTCAGGAGCATCTCGATACCAACTTCATCGTTGTGAAATGCCGGGAAACCGGTTCCAAGCTTGATAACCTCTGCAATCTTCTTTAAGAAGCTGCTCGGATTCTTCGCCATATTGTAGCGGACAGACAGGGATGGCTGATATAACTGTACTTCTGCGGTTGCCTGCAAAATCAGGTACGACACGTCATTGACTGCGTCCATGCCGCGCTCATCCACACCGCCGCAGCATACGTTCTGGAACATTGGGTAACCGGCGGAAAACTGTGCGGTTACCTGATCCTGGAACAGGCACTGCTCAGAGAATTTAACCCATAAGCAGTCCAAAAGTTCCTGCGCCTCTTCCTCTGTCAAACGGCCAGCCTCGATATCTGCCTTATAAAATGGGTAAAGATATTGATCCATACGTCCCGGGTTGTAGCTTGCTGCATTCTGCTCCATGAAAATACAGGTCTGGTAAATATACATCGACTGAATCGCCTCGCGGAAGGTACGCGCCGGTTTTTCCGGAACCTGATCGCAGGTCCCTGCAATCTGTAACAGTTCTTTTCTGCGCTTCTCATCCGGCTCTGCCTCTGCCAGCTTTCTCGCCTCTGCCGCATAGCGGTGTCCCAATGCGGAGATACCGTCAGCTGCCAGCTCCATCGCTTTCAGGTATTCAATCTTCTCATAGTCACCCGGACGGGTAATATCAAGTGTATCAAGCACTTTATGGATATGCGCCTTGATTCCCTCCATGCCTTCTTTAATGACTCTGGAATAACCCGCAGTCGTCTCGCCCCAGCCACGAACCGATTTACGGTTGATGTAAAGAGCGCCGCAGTCACGTAAGGTTGCCGCAAAATCTGGGCATTGTACCAGCCACTGCTCATACGTGGAACGTCCCTTCCAGTACGGGCGGATGATCTCCTCAAATGCCTTCCGATCCTCTGGGCGCAGATAGAATGGGTCATATGGACGGGTACTGATGGTATCCAGCTCCTCATCCAGAACCGACCAGCAGGTATCGACACTTAAAATACCGCCGCGCTGCTTGCTTCCGGCATTGCCGACAATCAGCTCATCCCCCCAGATTTTTACAGTTTTCTCCAGGCACTGTTTCTTAAATGCATATGCTTTCCGGATGCACAGCGGCTGTCCCTCTGATTCCTGGAAGCCCTTTGTCAGGATAATTGCATTTTCCAGATCCATCTCTGGCTTGGTCTTTAATACTCTCTGTTTTAATCGGTCAATCCGATCCATGTATGGTTTTCTTTCGATTGCTGCCATCTGATTTCCTCCTATTTTTTACTCACATTCCCATTCTGTGGGATTTATTTTTTTAGCACCTGCTATAAATCTCTTTTCGTTTAAAAGTATAGCAATTCTTATGTGGAAATGGTACAATATCAATAACTAAAAATACCAAAATCTTAACATATTGAATTTTTATAGAAAGAAGGGATCCTTTGAAATCTACTTCCCAGTTACAGGAAATCAACCACTATCAAGATCAAGATTTTCCGGTCAATGTCTACTATTCTGATATTCATTCCATGCAGCCGCCGGGACGCTGGCTGCGCGACTTCCACTGGCATGATGAGCTGCAGTTTACCCTCGTACTAAGCGGAACATTGACAATGCAGGTAGATAATCTTTCTCTGCCCGGACAGGCTGGAGATCTGATTTTCGTCAACACCTCCCTGATTCATGCCGTCACACAGATGTCGGAAGACGGCTCCTATGCGAGCCTCAATTTTCCTTACCGCCTTCTTGCCTTTTTTCCTGGAAGCCGCATGGATCAGGACTACGTCCTGCCCTATACCGCCGGCGGGAAATTCTCCGCTTTCTCTATTCACCCGGAATCCGAATGGCAGAAAGAGTTGATCGGACTGCACAAAAAAATAACCGATTTATTTCTTTCCAATCAGGTTAAAGGCAATGAATATTCTATCTGCATTAAGATTACCTCGATGTGGAATCTGTTGATTTCCAATTTTCACAGCAGTGGGAATTCTACCTCTATTAACCTCCTGCGCCAGCAGCGCCTGCAATCCATTCTCCTGTTCATCTATGCACATTACGCAGATGATTTACAGCTCTCAGACCTGGCTGCATCAGCCAATATCAGCGTCGGAGAATGCTGCCGGATTTTTCAAAATATTCTTCACACAACTCCCTATGGATATTTAACTAATTACCGCATCCAGACCAGTGTTTCCCTCCTTCACCGCGATCTGCCCATCTCACAGATTGCCGGACTGGTCGGATACAACCAGGTCAGCAATTACATCGCCACATTCAAACGGATCATTGGCTGCACACCAGCACAGTACCGGAAACAACACTTATCAAAACCAGATATCCCAAGCAGTTAATGGAAAACCGGCCGGCTTCTCTTCATCAGGGAAACCGACCGGCTGCTAAGGTGGTATAAAAATATAAAGGGGGGCTTTTTCAGGATGATGCAACGATTATTTTAATTTTCCAATTTCATCAAATCGTTTATAAGCATCGACAACCGCATTGATCACGCTGCTGCGGAACCCACGGTCTTCCAGTGTCTTCACACCGATCATCGCCGGACCAGCCGGAGAACACACATCATCTTTTAAATTCTCAAGATGCTTTTCGCTCTGTAAAAACAGCTGCACGGTTCCAAGGATTCCTTCCAGTGCATATCTTCTCGCCTGATAACGTAAAAGACCATTGTAAACGCCGCCGTCTGCCAGAGAATTAGCAAACATTGCGATAAACGCCGGGGATGTAGATGTTAATACCGTGCCTGCCACAAACTGGGAGGCCGGAAGGCTGTCAAATCCACCGGCTTCACGTAGAATATACCGGAATTCGTCCTCCTGTTCCTTCGTGTAGCTGTCGCCCTGTTCGATCAGGATAAAACCTTTTCCAATCAAGCAGGCTGTATTCGGGAGAATACGGATAACCGGAACATTCTTTCCTTCTAACTCTAATTCTTTCATATAGGTTGAAACCTCAACACCCGCTACAATCGAAACGATAATTTTTTCCTGCCCTTCTTCTGCACATGCCGCAAAGACCGGTTTCACCTCTTCCAGAACACTCTTTAAAAACTGCGGTTTTACACAGAACACAACATAATGAGCTGCCTTGATCGCTTCTCCATTGGTCTCAACAAAGTTGCATCCCAGCTCGTCCGCTAATTTCTGTCCTTTTTCTGTAACCACATCTGTAATCACAACTTCCGATGGATCAATTCCCTTGCAGGCTGCCGTTGCAAGAGCTGTACCCATAGTTCCACTTCCAATAAAAGCAATTTTTTTCATAGCTGGTCTCCTTTCAACTTAAAGTCCGAGTTAGTAATATACTTCAAATATATCTTATGTGGCTTATATTTCCCTTCGCCTTTCAGCGAAGGGAAGTTCCCGCTCTCAGCGGATAAATTTTTCTTTAAATGCCTGAACATGCGCTTTCTGAACCGATATCAATTTATCTACATCTCTCTCCTGAAGACAACGATAAATTTCCTCATGATGTCCAATATCCATATCATCAATCGAAGATAAATTAATCCGGTTTAAAAACAGAAGACGAATACTCAAATCCTGGTAATTATTCATCTCCCGCTCAAGAAACGGATTCCTAGTCATAGAAGAAATAATTCTATGAAATGCTCGATCCAAAAGAACTCTTTCTTCCGCATCTGTCTCCTCTCTCAGGACTTCCAGGCTGTCTTTCAGCCGCTTTAAATCTTCTTCCGTCCGATTCATAGCAGCAAGCTCTGATTCAAGTGGAGACAGAGCAAATCTCATCTGATAAATCGATTCCACTTCATATAAGGAAATCTCATTTACCATAATACATTGTCTCGGGACAATTTTCACAAAGTTTTCCCATGCCAGTCGATTCAGTGCCTCACGGATGGGAGTTCGTCCCATCCCCAGCTCTTCCATCAATTCAGCCTCTACTAATGTCTGTCCGGGGCGAAGTCTGGCTGTAATAATCATCATCTTAATCTTCTCGTATGCCACATCACTAACTCGCATTGTTTCCCTCATCTTTCTTGTAGAACAAATCTGTGATTTGCATCCAACTTCTTTTAGTCTACAGGAATGCTTATTTTTATAATAGCGCAAATAAGGATCAAATTCAATTAGACTTTTGTATATACCCCGTTTCTGATATAGTTACTGTTCACGCATACATGCCCAGTAACCTGATATGCCCTATTTTTTTTATAATTTTTCGACGCATCGCTTGTAATTTTCTTCCGCGTTGCCGCCCTTATGCCAGATATCCGCGATCGCTTCCGCGATTGGAAGCGGATCCGATTCATTGTACATAACATTTCGTCCCAGCAAGATTCCGCGGATATTGCTGCTGATTCCGATCTCTTTCGTGTACTCTTCTACAACCTCAATCGGCTCACTCTTTACCTCGTCTGGAACTACCAGCACCGGACAGGTGGTCGCCGCCGTCGGAACTGCATATTCATGATTCAGCGGAACTTCAATCCATTTGCCGGATGCACGGCAGCCAAGAGCGCCTACCACGCCGACTACCTTACACAGACTCTCTGAATCCGTCTTCATCGTAAACCCCGTTTCCGTCGTTTCTACATACAGCGCCTCGATAAAAATTGGAAGACCAGCTGACTCTGCTGCATTGACAGCTTCTGCACAGTACCGAACCGTATATTTGCTTCGCTCATCCATCGGATTCAGACGGATCATAAACTTTACACCGTCCATCCGAAGTTTCACTAGGCGATCGACTGTATAACAGGACGGCATATCGTCCATCTCCCATACCGTATTTTTCAGACCGCCCCGGTTCACAGTGCCAACCAGCATCTTCCCATCCAGAAACGCCTTTTCTCCACGTTCCCGCTGCAACTTATTGAGGATAAATAAATCTTCAATAATATCCGGTGTCGCCTCGATTCCATCAATCTGATCACTCTGCAGCATCCGCACCAGGCGGGATAAATACTCCCGCCTATTACTTAAACCAATCGGATTTCCTTTGTACTCATTGATCATTCTGGCATTGTGATCCGCTGCCGCAAATACCAGCTTATCATGCGGAAATCCCGGTTTTTTTCGCGCCGCCGCTTCCTGCTCAATAACCTCCGGAGAAAAGGCTTTTATCTTGTTTAATTCTTCAAAAATCTTGTCATTCAAAAAACTTTGATAATCAAATCCCATATACACCTTTGCCTTTCTCTGTCACTGAACACATTTTATTTTCCAAAATTAACGATTGCGTCAATTTTATCTCTTCCGCCTACTTTATCGCCCCACTGATCATATACGCTCTGGGCTGCCTCGATAAATGGTTCGCGATCCGGCTCTGTGATTTCGATGCCCTCTCCCTTTAACAGTTCCAAGCACTCATCCTCAGATGCTGTATAAAGTTCTCTCTCTTTATCGATCATTTCTTTGGTGCACTCATCGATAATCTGTTTGTGCTCGTCCGAAAGAGAATCATAGAAATTCTTAGCAACTACGCAGATACCTAAGTCGTTGGTCCATCCAACCATTGCCCAGTGCGGCGCTGCCTCATAAAACTTCTTGGAATAATAGTTTGTATTGGCCGCTTCTGCACCGTCAATAATGTTCTGCTGCAGCGCTGTGTATAATTCGCCGTATGCCATCGGCAGCGGGCTTGCGCCGAATGCGGTAAAGGAATCCAGCTGTACCTGATTTTCCATGGTCCGGATCTTGAGATTCTTTAAATCCTCGATACTGTTGATCGTCTTCTGCGTTGTCATGATATGTCTGGTTCCCAAATCCAGGAAGCCCATCAGATGGAAGCCTTTCTCCTCACAGTCACCGCTATAGGACATTCCAATCTCGTCAGAGTCCAGAACGGAATACATATGTTCCTTATCTCTCCAGAGGAACGGAAGGCAGAATATATTAACAGATGGAACAAAGCTGGAGAACGGCGCTACCGACGTCATCGCCATCTCTACGGTGCCAAGCTGCATACCCTCAATGACATCTCGCTCATTGCCAAGCTGGTTATCCGGATATATTTCTACTTTAATTTCGCCATTGGATCGCTCTTCCACAATCTCTTTAAAATATTCCGCTGCTTTTACCGGAGGTTCGGTTGCTGCCTGTGATAAGGAAACCTTTACGGTCACCGCACCACCGGATGAACCGCCTGTATTAGCCGCTGCCTTTGCGGACTCTCCTGTGGAAGCGCTGCCGCCTCCTCCACATCCTGCCAGAGAGCCAGCTGCCACCAGCATCGCCATCGTCATGCTTACAAACCGTTTCACATTTTTCTTCATATCAATAAATCCTCCTTTCATTTCATCTTCTTATCCCATTAACTGCGGCAGCCATAAATAGGTCTGCGGGAGATATGTAACAATAATCAGTACAACTAACATTGCAAGAATCGTAGGAATTACAAACGGGAATACCTCTCTTACACTCTTGCCGGTCAATCCACAGGCAACGAATAAAGTTGCTCCATAAGGCGGTGTTACGTATCCAATCGCCAGGTTGATGCAGACAATAACACCAAAGTGAATCGGGTCGATTCCATAAGCGGTTGCTACCGGGAATAAGATCGGCATTAAAACGATAATTGCAGAGAAACTTTCCATAAACATTCCAACTAAGAACAGCGCAATATTTAAGAAAATAAGGAATGCAGTCTTACTTGTGATGAATGTATTCATAACCTGGATTAAGAGCTGCGGCAGCTGTTTTGCTGTGATAAACCATGCAAAGATATAAGCGCAGCCTGTGATAATCATGATGCCAGCCGCTGTCTGCGCGGACTTAACAAAAATACCAGGTAAATCTTTCAATGTAATTTCTTTGTAAATAAACATACCTACCAGGAAGCCATAGACAACCGCCACAGCCGCTGCTTCAGTTGCAGAAAAGATACCGCTGATGATACCACCGATAATGATAATCGGAAGTCCTAAACCAGGAAGTGCAGAAAACATCGTTCTCCGTACTTCTTTCGGATCAAACTTGGTTGTCTGGATATATGCATCTCCGCCCCTGGAAGCGTGAATATAGGAGTAGACCATCAGTGCCACACCAATCATAACTCCAGGAATAGCGCCTCCGAGGAATAACTGACCAACAGATGCACCTGTGGAATATCCAATCAGAACCATTAAGATACTTGGCGGAATAATCGGTCCGATACTTCCTGCTGCTGAGAGCAGAACCGTTACGAAACTCATGTTATAGCCTTTTTCTTTAAATGCAGGCGTCATGATCGAACCGATTGCTGCTGTTCCAGCCGTTGCTGAACCGGAAATTGCCGCGAAAATCATGGATGCCAGTACGGCTACCATCGCCAGACTTCCTTTTACAAAGCCGATCGACGCACTTGCAAAATCTACAATCCGTTTGGACATACCGCCCTGATCCATCAGATTTCCTGCCAGCATGAACATCGGAATCGCCATGATCGGCCAGCTGTCAAGACCCGCAAACATTCTCTGCGGTACCAGAACCAATGGGAAATTTCCCTCAAGCATAATCGAAAGTGTCGTTCCCATTCCGAGTGCAACAAAAATAGGGGCTCCGATTAGAAACAGACACAAAATACAGATAAATAAAAATCCTAACATATCGCAGCCTCCTTTACTAATCTATAAATTCTCTCGGTTCTTCCGGTGCATTCTTGTTTTTTAAGCGTTCGATAAAGGTAAGGAGCTGTTCCATAATCATCAAAACTCCACCGGTTGGGAATGCCGCGTAAATCAAAGCCATCGGAATCTGCATCGCCGGAGACGTCTGAGCCGTCGTAGACTGTACTACTTTGAACCCGAAATATGTCATAATACATAAGAAAACAATCGTTAAAAGATCTACAATCGCGGTCAAAATGCGTTTCGGCTTTTGCGGAAGTGCAGATGTCAGAACATCTACCTGAAGGTGAGAACGATTTCTCATCGCAATCGCCGATGCCATCAATACCAGCCATATCATCAGATATCTCGCTAATTCTTCGGTCCATCTAAGAGGACTCTGTATTACAAAACGAAAAAAAACCTGAATAATAACTGTAATTGTCATCGCAAGGAAAAGAACAACTACTACCGCATCATTTACATTTCGAATTATCTGGAGAAGTGGGTTCCCCTTTTCTTTCATAATGTATCCCCCTTTCCTGGATAGTTTTTACAAAGGCGGCAGCCGGTGAAACTGCCGCCGGTTTTTTATTAGATCTTTCTCTCTAAGCCGCGTTTCTCATAGTAAGAATCCGGGATATCTTTCGGATCTTTGTACATAACCATCACGCACTTACCGTCACTGCCGATAGTCGGCACATCCATAATGAATAATGGCCATCCAAACCATTTGTACCAACCAAACTCCCACATGGTTGTACAGTTCAGGCAGTAGCACTGGAATCCTTCCTTATTATAAGCTCTTGGATCCGGTTTATCTAAAGTCTGTACCTTGTCTTGACATTCGGTTACCAGCCAGCCGCCGCTGTTACAACGCGGAAGTGTAAAGGTAATCTTCTCCTCATCCTCTTCCCAAATCTGATCGCCGTTATCATGAAGAGCAGACCATAATACTGCACGGTTCTCCAGGAAATCTTCCATTGGGAAATCTTTATATGTAGCCTGACCCGCTTTATATTTCTCCATCCAGTCCTGCAGACATGGCGGATAGCACCATAATGCATAGTCTTCCATACATTCAAAGATCGCCTCATCCGGTGCCCATTTCTTGAAATTGCGTAATGTCTGATTTACCCAGCGGACTGCGAAATGGTGAAATCCTGTCTTTTTCTCTACATTTAATTTGTGCAGCTCCAGCGCTTTTTCCATATCACCGGCTTTGATCGCTGCCTCTAATTTATCAATATTGCGAACCGCATAATCATTGCGAACCTTTTCCAACGTCTCTGTATACATCTTCTTTTCCATAATCTATACCTCCTTATTACCAAGCTGTCTTCTTTCCGTATTTTTCATCTTCCTGGATCGGGAAATGCACTTCTTTACCAAGGTCGCTCGACTGATAAATCGCACGGATAAATTCAAGTGTTCTTCTTCCCTCTACGCCGTCTACCATCGGCTCACGATCTTCTTTGATCGCATGGATGAAATCAGTAAGCTGTCTTCTGTGATTTTCGGTTGCCACATAGCCAGCACCCGTTGCTGTATCACCAGAGTCAACTTTTACCTTGGTCAGGTAATCATCCTCGTTCATGCCTTCTACTTTCCATTCTACGATCTCTTCTTCCACAATCTTGATCGTACCTTTTTCACCATGGATTTCGATGTGACGCGGATAACCCGGACGGACTGCACTACTACTTACCAGGCTTCCCAACGCCCCATTCTTAAATTTGAATATTGCGTTGGCTACGTCATCTACTTCAATATCCGGATGCAGGGTTGTCATATAATTACCAGTCAGTCTCTCTACATCGCCGACTAAATAAAGCATTAAGTCAATAAAATGAACGGTCTGGCTAATCAGGGAACCGCCGCCCTCACCTTTCCATGTACCTCTCCATGCACCGGAAGCATAGTATTCATCGCTTCGGAAGCATTTTCCAGAACAATCAACCGAAAGAAGTTTACCAAGCTTGCCTTCATCCAGCGCTTTCTTGATCAGCTGAGCCTGATCCATGAAACGGTACATAAAGATAACACCAAATTTAACGCCCGCTTCTTTACATGCTGCAATCATCCTGTCAGCTGCATTACAATCGACAGAAATTGGTTTCTCACACATTACGTGTTTGCCAGCCTTCGCACAGTCCACAACCATCTGCTCATGCAGGAATGGAGGTGTTACTACACAGACAGCATCGATATCATCTCGTTTCAGCATCTCTTTATAATCCGTGTAATAAGACGGAATATTGTACTCTTTGCTGAATTCCTTTGCCACATCCTCTTTCACGTCACAGAATGCAACAACCTCTGCTTCCGGGATATCCCGAAGTGCTCCTGCATTTAACGGACCTGCCATACCGCCGCCGATAATACCAAATCTGATTTTGTCGCCCATACTCTTTTTCCTTCCTTTCTTTTTTAATCTTTTATTAGTACATGCACTTTGTTTTCTTTAATATATCTCAGATATCTTACTGATATATTAGCACTTTATTTTTTTATTTTCAAGTCGTTTTCTGATTTTATTTGACGAACTTTAAATCGTATTGATCTTTTATCATGTTTTATTTCATTGTATTGTACATTTCCAATCCATTTTCCCCCATATTTCCCTTATTGCATAAACAATCGGTCAATTTTATTCTCATTCAAATATTCTTCCGCCATTGATTCCACATAAATCTTGAACAGATTTCATAGAACAATTCTTTTCTACAAAACAAAGAAGAGCCATTTAATGTCTCTGCATCAAATGACTCTTCTCATTTTCAATTCTTTACTGCCCAATCTCCGCCGCCGGACCCACTGCCGGTTCCTGCGCCGGACCGTGTCCTGGTCCGATGTCGCTGCCCGGTCCTGCCGGCACGATCGTCGTGCTAGATTCTGCCGGATCTTCAACTGTCTCGGCAGGTGTTTCCGGCACCACCGCCGGGGCTGAATACCGTTTTCCTGCCGTACCCGTCTTGTGGATCCGCTGCATCCGCTCTTTGATGGATTCGCTCTTGATCTGCTCGATCTTGGCGCTGGCGTCTTCTTTTAACTCCTTGCTGCTGCGGCCGGAATCGCCGCTCTTTGCAGACTCCAGAAGCTTCGCCGCCTCATCCGAGAGCAAATGATCCCTTCTGAAATTCGCCGCGGTATATCCGCTGGTTGTGATTTCAAATGCATCCGGATGACCTGCCAGATAGGTTCCTTCTCCGCGTCCATTGTCCGTCTCCGGGGTATCAAAGGACGCCGCCGGAAGCCCCTCTACCATCTTTTCCATCGCATTTTTCCAGATCTTCGCCGGATACGTGCCGCCGTACAGGCTGGAAAGTGTCTTCTGCTGGTCGTAGCCAACCCAGACCGTCATCGTATAATATGGCGTCATGCCGCAGAACCAGCCGTCACGGCTGCCGTTGGTCGTACCGGTCTTTCCGGCCGCCTCTATATTGCCGCTCCACCCCATCGATGCCGCCGTACCTTTTGTGACAACTCCCTTTAAAATATCGGTCATCAGCACGGCGCTGCTCTCCTGGTAAACCTGAACCGATTCATAATCTTCAAAAATATCTTCGCCCTGGTTATTGATCATCTTGATAATACAGGTCGGTTCGCGGTACTGTCCCCGGTCTGACAGCGCCGCATAAGCGCCCGCCATCTCCTCGGTCGTCATACCAGTGGTAAAGCCGCCCAGGGAGGTCGCCGGATAATAGTCCGCCGCCTGCACGCTCGCGAAGCGCATCTGGGTTAAATATGCCATGCCGACATCCGGTGTGATATCATCATAGATATACCATGCCACACCATTTTTACTTCGCTCGACCGCATTTCGAAGCTCCAGCCTCTCGCCGGAAAGGGACTTCACATCCACGCCCTTCTGCTTCGCCGCGTCAATATCGATATTCGGAATCCTTGTTTCCGATGTGTAACCATTTTCCAGTGCCGGTGTATACACAATCAACGGTTTGATAGAACTTCCCGGCTGTCTCGGGCTCTGGAACGCACGGTTTAATGTGTAGGTATCCGTCTCCTGACTGCGTCCACCCACAATCGCCACGACGCGGTTCGTCTTGTTGTCAATAACGGTGGACGCGCCTTGCAGCTTGTAAACGCCGTTTTCGGATGTATTGCCATCAAAGGACAGAACTCCATCTAATGCATCCTGCAGGATCGTCTGCTTGTCCGGATCCAACGAGGTATAAAGGTTATAGCCGCCCGTGTAGAGCGCATCGCGCTCCTGGTTGTACACCTCGTTGTAATTGGCATTGTACTCTTTGTAAGCCTCGTCGCTGCGGAATCCATACTGGAATTCAAAGCCGTCACGGCGCATCAGATAGCGAATCGCACAGTCGATCGCATACGTCGTCTCATAGTTGTGCAGCGGCACTCTCTGGCGGTTGACCGTGATCTCCTCCGCCTTTGCCTCTTTGCACGCTTTCTCCGTAATAAATCCCATACTCAGCATATCTTCCAGAATCTTATCGCGGCGTGTCAGCGCATTTTCCGGATGACGGTACGGGTTGTAATACGTCGGCGAGTTCGGAATCGCACACAAATATGCCGTCTGGCTCAAGGACAGTTCATCCGCATCCTTGCCAAAATAACCTCTTGCAGCCGCCTGAAGCCCGTAGTACGTGTTCGCGAAGCTGATATCATTGATATAGAACTCCATAATCTGCTCTTTGGTGTATTTCTTCGTCAGATCTAAGGAAATCAGCATCTCCTTGATCTTCCGCTCCATCGACACCTCGCGGGTCAGAAAACGGTTTCTCGCTAACTGCTGGGTGATCGTACTCGCGCCGTGCTTTTCTGCTCCCTCAGTCAAAAAGTAATTGATTGCGACACGGAAAATACCTTTTATATCAATGCCTGGATTTTCCCAGAACGTCCGATCCTCGATCGCCACAAATGCGTTGACTGCATTCTGCGGTATCTGGTCATACGTCAAATAACTGGAATCCTCGTCTCCCGTCAGCTTCGCCAGCACATTACCGTTGGAATCATAAATATAACTTGCCTCCTGCAAACGGAACGTATCCAGCGTACTGTTTTCCACCACTCCCTCTATCTGGCTTTTATAGTCCTCATAGAGCGGAATCAGCTTATATGCGCCAAATCCGGCACCGCCAATCACCAGCAGTACCAGACACACCAGAAGCGTCTTGAACATGGTTCCAAAGATCCTTGCCATCGCATGGAACACGATCTGCCCACCGCTCCGGCTGTTATTTTTGCCCGCTTTCTTTTGCTTGCCGACATCAATTTTCCCGCTTTTCTTTGCGGTGCCCCGCCTGCCCGAAGATCGTGCGGATGAAGCTGCCGGCTTCTTTCGAACGCCGGAGGCGTCCTCTCTCGTCTGTTTCTCCCTCATCTCTTCCCTCATCTTCCTATGTATCTATGGTTGCTTCCATTCTATTTTCATGCGGCACCTTAGACTTCAAAAATGCCTGTCTGCGGACAGCAACTTTTTATACTTTTCTGACAAAATCAGCTTGGACTCCCTTTTATTATAAGTTTTTTTGTCCAAAAGAACAAGCCTGTTTTCGAAATCTGCTCAATCTCCTGCCGCGTGTTACTGTTCGCGCATACGTGCCCAGTAACGGAATTTGCCGTGGCTTCGCATTTAAATACGGCAAATTCCTGCTGCCACCACGTTTTCTTACGGCACTTTCGGTTCCAAAAGTGCCTACCCGGAAACAGTAACGGGATTTTGCCAATGCATTCAGCTTCAAAAACACTTGTCTGTAAACTGCATTTTCGCTGTATCAACGCCGTTTCCGAAAAAAAAATGCTAGAAGTTCATGCACTAACAGCGGCGTGGCGGATAACAGGAGAAGCGCCAGCCACTCTGCCGGGTGCAGCCGCACCGTGTGAAGGAGTTTCATCAAAAAAGGAATCTCCGTCACCGCAACCTGCATCAGAATCCCCACAAGGAATGCCGCAAGCATCAGCGGATTTTTTCCAAGACTGCGTGAAAATGCCGAGCCCGTGAGCGAGCGCATGCCGACCGCATGAAAGAGCTCCGACAGCCCCAGAACGGTAAATGCATACGTCTGTGCTCGCAAAAGCTCCTGTCTGCTGAAAAATGCCCCCAGCGTGACTGCTGCAATCAGAGACCCGTAAAATACCATGCAGAACCACCCGCCTCCGGCAAACAGCGACTCGCCCGTCCGGCGCGGCGGCTGACGCATCAAGTTCTCCCGGTCGTTTCCATCCATGCCGAGTGCCAGCGCCGGAAGCGAATCCGTAATCAGATTGATCCAAAGTATGTGCCCGGCTCCCAGCGGCGCCGGTATTCCGATAGCAACGGCGGCAAACATGGTTAAAATCTCCCCCAGATTGGAGGAAAGCAGAAACAGTATAGATTTTCGTATATTTTCATAGATGCCGCGCCCTTCCTCAATTGCCCTCTCGATCGTCGCAAAATTATCATCCGTCAAAATCATATCCGCCGCCTGCCGCGCCACATCGGTGCCGCCTTTTCCCATCGCGATCCCGATATCGGCTGATTTAAGCGCCGGCGCATCATTTACGCCGTCCCCGGTCATCGCCGTCACGCACCCGGCGCGTTTTAAAGCCCGCACAATCCGGACTTTATGTTCCGGCGACACCCGTGCAAAGACTGATACAGAACCGATTCGTTCCTCCAGAGCTCCCTCATCCAGCGTTTCCAGCTGCGCCCCCGTCATGCATTCTTCCCGCCGTTTGGCAATCCCCAGCTGCCTGGCGATCGCAAGCGCCGTGTCTGCATGATCTCCAGTGATCATGACCGTCCGCACAGATGCCCTGCGAAATGCCTCAACTGCCCCGGCTGCTGCCTCCCTCGGCGGATCCATCATGCCTGCCAGACCCAGAAATATCAGGTTCTGCTCCAGCTGTCCCACCTGTTTCTCCCGCTTTCCCTCCGGCATTTTTCCTGTTTGAAGCTCCCTATACGCCCCCGCGAGTACTCGCAGGGCACGCGCGGACATACGCGTGATCTCCGCCTCAATCTCTGTCCGCCTCTCCCTGGTCAGCGGCACAATTTTGTCCTCTTCCATCTCATAACGACACCTTTTAAGAATCACATCCGGTGCCCCTTTTACACAAGAAATCCAGTTTTCTCCCTGCTCATGCACCGTCGTCATTCTCTTCCGATCCGAATCAAAGGGAATCTCCCCTTTCCGCGGATATCTCCGACGCAGATGCTCCGGAGAAACACCACAGTTTTCACAAAATCCGTACAGCGCCCGCTCGGTGGCATCCCCCACCGTCTCCCCGGCATCGCTGCACAGCGCAAATACCTCCAGAAGCCGTTTTCCCACTTCTCCTTCCTTAGAGCGCGCCAATTCCTGTTCCGTATACTCCTGTCGATTTACATAACATGTCGTCACCGTCATCTCATTTTTCGTCAGCGTCCCCGTTTTATCTGAGCAGACCACGCTGACTGCCCCCAGTGTTTCCACGGACGGAAGACGGCGCACGATCGTGCCAGCCCGCGCCATTTTCGTCACTCCCAGCGCCAGCACAATCGTCACCGTCGTCGGAAGCCCCTCCGGCACGGCAGCTACCGCCAGGGAAATCGCGGTAAGCAGCATTTCCATCACGTCGCGCTTCTGCCAGACGGCGAGGGCAAATAATAAAACGCACAGCCCGATCGTAAGAATACTCAATAGTTTTCCCAGATCCGACAGCCTTTTTTGCAACGGTGTCTCCTCCTCCGGCGCCTCGCGGATCAGAGAGGCAATCCGCCCTACCTCCGTATTCATGCCGGTGGCGATGACAATTCCCTTTCCCCTCCCTGCCGTCACGTAAGAAGTCATAAATGTCTCATTTTTACGCTCTGCCACCGGAAGCGCACCGGCGGCTAAAAAATGGCTGTTTTTCTCAACCGCCCGCGATTCGCCGGTCAGCGCTGATTCTTCTGCCCGCATTTCAGCCGTCTCGGTAAGACGCAGGTCGGCTGGAACCTGCCGCCCGGCATCGAGCACAACCAGATCCCCCGGCACCAGCTCCCGCGCGGCAAGCTCCCGCTCTTTTCCTTCCCGGATCACAACCGCCTCCAGCTGCGTCATCCTTTTTAAGGATTCGAGCGCTTTCTCCGCCTTCCCCTCCTGAATCACGCCCACCGTGGCATTTAATACGACAACCGCCAGAATTACCCCCGCATCGCCGTACTCGCCCAAAAGCAGGGAGATCCCGGCTGCCGCAAACAACACAAAAATCAGGGAGTCGCAAAGCTGTGCCCCGATGCGCACAATCAGACTCCGCGGTGGTGCTTCCCGCAGCTCATTTTCCCCATAATGGCGCTGCCGCACCTCCACTTCCGCTGCCGATAAGCCTGTCCGCAAATCGACCGAAAACTCCCTGCACACCTCTTCCACCGTCCGGTTCTCATACATGCGCATTTCCCCCTTTTTCTGTCCCTGTTCTGTACTTTTCACAGACTGCATTTATTCATATGCGGAAAATAGGGGGGATTAGAACTGAATGGTTGGAATAAAGAAATGGAAAGCATAGTCCTGTTTGATGCTCAAATGGCATCGGAACTCTTATTGTTTCGATGCCATTCTATAAATTCTATGATTTAATTTTATCGTTCTGTTTCGGTCACATACCTTACACCTGTGGTTCCGGCTCCTGCGTCTGCGCGGCCGGTTTGCGCTCCATCGGCATATAACCTTCTTTCTTCCGCTGTATCGGCTGTACAGGCACCGTTGCTGCCGTATCCCGGAACGCCGGGAGGCTGCCTGTCTCCATGTAAGCGCGGAACGGAAGTTCGCCCTGCACTGGGTCTTTCACGACCTCATTTTTCTCCACTTCTGGTCGTTCTCCTCTGCGCGGTGGACGGCGCTCAAACCGCTCCCGTCTTCCAGAAGCCGGGCGGTCTTCCCGTTTCTCATTTTCCGGCACCGCGCGGTTTCCGCTACGTCTGTCCGCTGCTCTCTCGGCTCCCGAAACACGCGCTGCCCTCTCTCTCTCTGAGCAAGCTCTTTCTCTGCCCTGCGTACGCTCGGTATTCCCCTCAGCAGCACGATCCGCTGTACGGTTCCGATAGCTTCTCTCCGATCGTTCCGGTCTGTCACTGCCAGACGGACGTTCTTGTGCGCTGCGCTCCTGTTCCGGCTTTTCGGCTTTTTCCGGTGTTTCCAGACGTGTTCCCCTATTCGGACCACTTACGCCTCTTGGTGCCTGTGTCCGCTCCGAAAGAGATCGAACCTGCATCTTATTTTTCTTTTCCTTCTCCCGGAAGCTTTTAAGTACGATCGCCGCCGAATACTGGTACGCATAGATACAGCTTTTCATCAGTTCCTGCTCTTCCTCCGTCTTGCAGGAACTCAAGAGCATCTCTTCCTCTTCTTTTTCCAGATATGCCTCTCCGTTCGTATCGCGTTCCTTTACCGGCTTGTAGATCCGGTATTTCTTGTAATACGGCGGACATGGAAACTGCTTATTCTTAACCGGTTCCGGTACAATCCGCAGTTTGTAGGTATCAGACATGCGCGCCAGAACATTATGTATTTTCTCACAATTTTCTCTCGTATTTGTCTCCCGCGCCGGGATACAAAGTAAATAATCCATCTATTTTCCCTCACATCTATCAAACGATCCTTTTCAAAATCGTTTTCTTCTCAAATTTTCTACATTTACGCCAATCTTTATTGTATCATGTCAGAGAAAAACGGGCAAGTGAAAAAGAATGTGCCTCACGACAATTTCCTGTTACACAAAAAAAGGCTGCCACACGAATGCCAAACGAACGTTTTCCGTCCGGGACCTTCTGTTTGTGACAGCCTGTCTTCCTTTATCTAACGCAGCCATATTTACCTGCGTGTTACTGTTCATGCATACGTGTCCAGTAACACCTGCGTTCCTCAGTCTCTTACACCATCCAGTCTTTCAGCACGCCATGATCGCGCAGCAGCTTTCCAATCACCGTCTTGTCAATCTTCCGGAGAATCGGCTTTTTGAGTGCTTCAAGCGGCATCGGCAGCTTCATTTCCAGCGGCGATCTGCCGTCCATCAGCTTGACCGTGCTGTCCAGAAGCTCGCGGATATCGTAGACACTTCCCCATACCTCCGGTACGCCGCGGTCTACGCCGCACAAGCCGTACACCGCCTCCATCGCGGTGCGGACGGAATACTCGGTCGTGAAAATAGTATCACGCGGGGTCTCCGCAAACTGCCCCAGAAATGCCGCATTGACACATCCATCCGGGATAACGTCCGGGCGGTCTCCGGCACGCCGCGGCATAAAGAATGCTGTAATATACGGCATCATCGTCGGCGTACAGTTCGCATGGTTCTCAGCCAGTTCCTCGATCTGATCCTCCGGGATTCCGAGATGGTACAGCCATTCTTCTGTGATCTCCTTGCCCGTGCAGGCGCGCATCGGCTTCTTCACATAATCGCCCGGTACATCCGTAAATAAACTGTATACCCAGACGCAGATCTCATCCTTATCCTGCGCTTTGAACTGTCCCTGACGGTTGATCGTCCAGCTGAGCAGCCAGCTTGAATCACGGCAGCTCACGATACCGCCTGTTACGACGCGTCCACTTCTCGGATCCCTGCGGCAAATCTTGCGGATCTGGGAAATGATTGTCTCATCCGAAGTCGTGACCGTCGCAGACTCCCAGTTCGTCTTCTGGATATCCGAGCAGAATTTCTCCGGATGTCCAAATGCCGGATCCTGCGCAGCAATCTGACGCCACAGACTCCAGCAGCCGCTGGTACGCACTTCCGCACCTTCTACCGGTGCCTGATTCTGGTCGCCGTAGATCGTTCCCTCAGTACAGCTTCCGTTCGTAATAAAGACAAAATCATCTTCAGTCAACGCGATTTCCTTCTTCTCGCCGCCCTTCACGTACTCGATCGCCTTCGCAACCTTTTTCTCACCCTGGATGTCAAACCGCACATTCGTAACCTCGGTGCCAAACTGGATCTGGACGCCTGCCGTCTCCAGATATTTCTGCATCGGCAGAATCAGCGACTCATACTGGTTGTAACGCGTAAATTTAAGTGCCGAGAAATCCGGAAGTCCGCCAATGTGGTGGATAAAACGCTGAAAATAGCGTTTCATCTCTAATGCACTGTGCCAATTTTCAAACGCAAACATTGTTCTCCAGTACAGCCAGAAATCCGAATCAAACACCTCATTATCAAACACATCCTCAATGGATTTGTCATACAGATCCTCATCCTTCGTGAAGAACAGCTTCATGATCTCCATGCTGCCTTTCTGGCTCAAGCGGAATTTGCCGTCCGTGTGTGCATCCTCGCCTCGGTTGACCGTCGCACGGCAGAGCGAGTAGTTCGGATCATGTTTATTCAGCCAGTAATATTCATCGAGAACCGATGCCCCCGGCACCTCCAGGGACGGGATGCTGCGGAACAGATCCCACAGGCACTCAAAATGATCCTCCATCTCGCGGCCGCCACGCATCACATATCCACGGGTCGGATCCTGAATACCGTCACATGCACCACCTGCTACCTCCATCGCCTCCAGAATATGGATATTTTCTCCCGGCATCTGTGCGTCTCTCACAAGAAAACACGCCGCCGCCAGAGAAGCCAATCCACTTCCGACGATATAAGCCGATTTGCCCTCGATTCCCGCCGGTTTCTCCGGGCGCGCAAACGCCTCATAATTTCCCTTCGAATAATAAATTCCCTTGCTGTTTTTCTCCTGGCTGCCGCGTTCCGTATTCCGGTAATCCGAAGCCGACTTAACCACTTTTCCTGCCTTTTTCCGCTTCGACGCCGCTGCCGCCAGCCCCGCTCCAACTGCCAGTGCCGATACCGCACCCGCTTTCCATGCTTTCTTATTCATGTCCTGATCGCCCCTGCCTTTCTTCAACTTTCAAACCACTTCTTTTTTACATTACCCCGATATCTAGTTTTTAATACTATCTAATAGTAGTTTGATAGTAAAACTTTTTTGGAGAAAAGTCAAGGGCATCATCTTCTGGCACTTCCTGTTTGCCTTTGGTCATTCCATTTTCTTACTACCTTTTGTACTGACTTTTCATGAGCTTTGGCTTTATACTTCTTGGCTTTGAATTGATTGTAAAAAAGCTTTCATTTATTATTTTTTTGCCTTGCAAAAATAAAAAGCACGATTAATAAAATAACCGGGAACAATAGCCCAACTCCCATACCTGCACGAATATTGTCTCCTGCACTTTGTGTAACACGTCCAACAATCCCCGGACCTATGCTTCCACCCAGGTCCCCCGCCATAGCAAGCAAAGCAAACATAGCCGTTCCACCTGCCGGAAATCTTTCTGATGAAATACTGATTGTGCCGGGCCACATAATCCCAACAGAAAAGCCACAGATAATACATCCAATCAAACCTGATATCGGATTCAACGATACAGAAGCAAGCAGGTAGCATATCACACATAAAATTCCAGATCCGATCATAAATTTCATCAGATCCATTTTATCACCATATTTTCCGAAAATTATACGACTGATCCCCATTGTAACAGCAAACATGCAGGGACCGGCCAGGTCACCAACTGTCTTTGACAGCCCCAGAGCAGCTTCCGCATAAGCAGATGCCCATTGTGCCATAGCCAGTTCTGATGCACCGGAGCAAATCATCAAACATATGGAAAGCCAGAAAAGAGGTTTTCGAAACAGTTCTTTTATTCCCATTCCTTCCCCCTCATCTACCAAATGCTCGATCGGACAGGTTGCAAAATTATAGATATTTATGGCCGGAACAAGCGCCCATAAGACAGCCAGCCATTTCCAGCTGTCCATGCCAAACACCACAAAAAACAGTGTAGAGATCACAATCGTTCCCACTGCTCCCCAACAATAAAAAGAGTGAAGCAGACTCATCGTTGCCTCTTTGTTATCAAATGGACACGCCTCCACGATCGGGCTGCAAAGCACTTCAATCAGACCACTTCCGACTGCATATACAATCACACTCAGGATAATTCCAACAAGCGGTTCCGGCAAAAGCTCTGGCAAAAAAGCCAGACCAACCAATCCTGCTGCGGAACATACCTCAGAAGTAACAATACAGATGCGATACCCTATTTTGTCCACAAACTTTGCACAAAACAGGTCTACCAACAACTGTGTAAGGAAAAAGCAGGTAGAAATCAATGCGATTTTTCCAAGTGCAATCTGATAATCATTATGAAATTTCAAAAATAACAATGGGGCAAAATTAGCTGCAATTGCCTGTGTAATAAATCCCATATAACAGGCTATTTTTGTTTTCCGGTAATTTGGCATGGTCATCACTCCTCGTTTTTTATTGAATTATATAACATAACATCTTTATTTTCATTGATTTATTTCCGAAATTTATTGTATAATATCGTAAAGTATGTTTCAAAGAGTGGGGTTTCTATGAATATAAATACAACCTATACCAAAATCATTACAGGTGAAGATTTGATGGAGACAGCTCAGCACGGAAGCACTCTCTATCCTTTCCAGTTTTATTATGAAGATCTGTCCGTTTTTGATTTCAACTGTATCGAATGGCACTGGCATACTGAATTGGAGTTTATTTATATTGAATCCGGAACCGTTACTTTGTGGATTGGAGAAGACCAATTTCATTTAACCGAAGGAAATGGCATATTCATTAATACAAAGGTACTCCATCGCCTTTATTCTCCCTCAAAAGCCCTCATTCCCAATTTTGTATTTATGCCTTCTTTTATTGCCCCTTGCGACAGCCTGATTTATCAGAAATATATTCTGCCGATCATTTCTTCCTCATTGCCATTTCTCGTATTTCATAAAAAAGTATGCTGGCAAGCAAAGGTTTTATCTATCATGCGGCAAATTATTTCTGCACAGGATTCCGTTTTATCCAAAGAACTCCTTACCAGTTCTCTCCTTCAGAATCTCTGGCTGGAAATATTTGAAAACACAGACATTTCATACCAGGAAGAACACAAGGATCATTCAACCGCTTCTCAAGCCCGGTTACAGCTCATGCTGCAATTTATCCATCTAAATTACTCACGGAGTATCTCATTGGATGACATTGCAGAACAGGCAATGGTCAGTAAAAGTACCGCTTTGAATCTGTTTCGGAAATATTTACATATAACGCCGGTTAACTATCTCATTAACTACCGTTTAAAACAGGCCGGTCAGTTGCTTTCAAAAACCGAGAAAAAAGTCAGTCTCATTTCTTCTGAGACAGGATTTCATAACGTTGACTATTTTTGCAGATTATTCAAAAAACGCTACCAATTAACCCCAACGGAATACCGGAAACAGAAAAGCCGCTGATTGGGACGGCGCTGCATTTCCGGCTGCCATCCGCGGGATTCTGGTCAATGCCTTGCCGAAACTCATGCATCCGACACACAACTTGGAGATTTGAATATCCGTATTTCCTAAAGTTGTATATTCCGTCGATTTCCATACTTATATTTGAGATTCTGATAAGCATTACAGCGGCTTTTAAAAAATCTGTATTGATTTTTCTGCGTGAGATGTTATAATCGGTATATACCGAAAACAAAAGGAGGAAATCGTCCATGCCAAGACCGCCACGGTGCCGCCGGATTTGTGGCGCACCACAAGTTGATACCTTCTGCCCCAACGGGTGTGAGGATACCGAGCCGATCCTGCTGACGCTGGACGAATACGAGGTCATTCGGCTGGTTGACTTGGAGCAGAAAACCCACGAGCAATGTGCCGTACAAATGGATATTTCCCGCTCTACTGTGCAGGAAATTTACGAAAGCGCACGGCGCAAGATTGCAGCGTGCCTTGTCCACGGGAAACCGCTGCACATCACCGGAGGAAACTACCGCATCTGCGGAGGACAGGAGGCAGCCCACTGCGGCCGTTGCTGCCGGATGCAGAGAGCCAATACAGAAAAATCCAACAAAAAAAGCAAAGGAGATTTCATTATGAAAATTGCAGTTACCTATGAAAAAGGTCAAATTTTTCAGCATTTCGGCCACACCGAACAGTTCAAGCTTTATGAAGCTGTGGACGGCAAAATCACTCATGTGGAAATTGTTGATACCAACGGCAGCGGTCACGGCGCACTGGCAGGCTTTCTGATGCAGAACGGCGTGGACGCTTTGATTTGCGGAGGCATCGGCGGCGGTGCTCAGGCAGCACTCGCCGAAGCGGGGATCAAGCTTTACGGCGGTGTCAGCGGGGACGCTGACGCAGCGGTGAGCGCATTGCTCAGCGGAAATCTGGGCTATGACCCCAATGTTCATTGTGATCACCATGACCATGAGCACGGCGAAAAAGGTCACACCTGCGGGAACCACGGCTGCGGCAAGCATAGCTGCCATTGATATGGAACGAACACTGACACAGCTTCCGTTCTGGTCATCCTTGACCGAACACGAAATGGAAACGCTTTTCTGATGTGATGTGGGCGATGCAGCAGATCATGTTCAAGGGATTGGATCGGCGGCTGGCAGAGTTTCTCCTTGCCGAAGCAGAGCGTACTGACTCCGACACGATACGCATGACCCATGAGCAGATCGCCCAGCACATCAGCTCGGCGCGGGAGGCGGTGGCGCGGATGCTCAAAAGCTTCTCGGAGGACGGGCTCGTTGAACTAAGACGAGGCGCGATCACGTTGCGGGATAAGAACAGACTAAATCGTTTGAAATAGATGTGACTTTGTCACAGAGTGAAATCATAATTCTAATATAATGAAAGCAGAAAACCGAAAGGAGAATCGATCATGAAAGAAACGAAATACGCAGGTACTCAAACCGAAAAAAATCTGATGGCTGCCTTTGCCGGTGAGTCCGAGGCACGCAACAAGTACACCTATTTTGCATCCAAGGCCAAGAAGGAAGGCTATGAGCAGATCGCGGCGTTGTTCCTTAAAACCGCTGACAACGAAAAGGAACATGCTAAGCTGTGGTTCAAAGAACTGAACGGCATTGGCGATACCTCTGAAAATCTTCTCTCTGCCGCTGAGGGCGAGAACTACGAGTGGACGGATATGTACGACGGCTTTGCCAAAACCGCCGATGAAGAAGGCTTTCATGAACTGGCGCAGCGCTTCCGTCTGGTTGCCGCTATTGAAAAGCACCATGAGGAGCGCTACCGTGCCCTGCTGCACAATGTGGAGATGGCGGAGGTCTTTGCAAAGAGTGAGGTCAAGGTATGGGAGTGCCGCAACTGCGGCCACATTGTGATCGGTGAGAAAGCGCCGGAAGTCTGCCCTGCCTGCAATCATCCCCAGAGCTATTTTGAGATCCACGCGGAAAATTATTAAAGAAAGAAAAGGAGAATCATCATGGAGCAGAAGTTTTACATTTGCAAGCATTGCGGTAACATCATTGCCAAGGTCAAGGACACGGGCGTTCCCGTCATCTGCTGCGGCGAGCCGATGAGCGAGATCGTTCCCGGCACCACCGACGCCGCCGTGGAGAAGCATGTTCCCGTCTGGACGGTAGAAAACGGCATCGTCCATGTCAAGGTCGGCTCCTTGGAGCATCCTATGCTGCCGGAGCACTACATCGAATGGGTATCTCTCCAGACCAAGCAAGGCAATCAGCGCAAGGAACTGCATCCCGGCGAAAATCCGGAGGTCTGCTTCGCTCTCTGCGAGGGCGATGAAGTCGAAGCGGTCTACGCTTATTGCAACCTCCATAGTCTGTGGAAAGCGTGATTCATCTTTCAAAAATCTGTTGCCATTTCTCAACCCCTATCGCGGCAAGTGTGTATTCATCCTACTTGTCACGCTAGCGAATGCGGCAGGCGCTTTGCTGATCCCTACCATCACCGCCGACAAGATCAACATTGCCGTGGAGGGCAGACACATGGATTGCGATCCTCGGCGGTGGGATGCTTATAAAAGGCAGCCTGACCCCCGGCACGTTCCAGGCCTTTTTCCAGTACATGAACATGTCCAGCGAACCGATCACAGAGCTTTCCTATATGACAAACCCTCTGCAATCGGCGCTGGCCTCCATGGAGCGGGTATATGAGCTGCTGGATGAGCCGGAGATGGAAGCAGAGCCGGAAGCACCGAAGCGAATCGGCCATGCGCTGGGAGCGGTGGAGTTTTCCCACGTTCGCTTTGGCCAATTATTGGTGAATCGACATTTTGTTTCCTTTATCCACTCATTTTTATGATGTTCCAAGCACTTGATTCAAGGCAGAAAGTCATGTCGCATCACTTAATACTACAGCCCCTTCTTTATTTCTTCAATTGTCATCTCATATACTTCCGTTACTTTTTCCATTGCTTCCGGTATCCCCGGCTGCTCTCCGGTCCTATCTCTCAAAAGTTCTGTCAACTCATGACTAACCTCATACAGACGGTCAAAGGAAAGATTCTGACACACCCCTTTCAGTGTGTGTGCACCGCGGAAAGCATCTTCATAATTTTTATTTTCCAATGCCTGTTTTAACTGTATATAACTCTGATCTTCAAGGAACTTTAATGCAAATCTCCGAATCAGTGCTTCGCTGTGAAGGCGTCCCAAGACAGCTTCATAGTTTCCTCCTATAGCTTCGTAACACTCTTGCATTGTCATATTTTAGTCCTCCTGTCAATTATATTCCACTAATTCATGAACCTCTGCGAATCAATTATATACATACCTTAAAATCGTTTTTATAACTTCATCAATCACAATCGGCTTTGACAAATGTGCGTTCATTCCTGCATCCAGTGATGCCTGAACATCTTCTGCAAATGAATTAGCTGTCATTGCTATAATAGGAATGTTTTTTCCATCCGGTCTGTCATTCATTGCCCTGATTGCTTTTGCTGCTTCATAACCATTCATTTCAGGCATCATGATATCCATCAGGATTACATCAAATGTGCCTTCCGTATGATTTCTGAAAATCTCAACAGCATTCTTTCCATCCACAACTCTTTCTACATTCATCCCGAACTCTTCCAACTGCACGGCAGCAATCTCTGCATTCAGTTCATTATCCTCTGCAAGAAGGACATTCACACCTGTAAGATTCACCTTTTCAGAAATACCTGTGTCTGACTTATTACATTCCTTATCTGTAATTTCCAAAGGAATATCCACAGTAAATGTGGTTCCCTCATGCTTTTTACTCTGCACGGAAATGGTTCCACCCATCATATCTACATACTTCTTTACGATAGCCATCCCCAGTCCAACTCCATGGTACTGCGTTCTCACATCGGAATCTTCCTGTGCAAATTCCTCAAAAACTTCTTTTGTAAATTCCTCACTCATGCCAATACCAGTATCCGAAATGCGGTAACGCATATTTATATATCCATCCCCGCCCTTTTCCAGACACCGGGCTTCAAATGTAATCGTCCCTCCATCCGGAGTGTATTTTACGGCATTGCTCAGAATATTGACCAGCACATCACGCAGGCGTGCAGGATCCGCAAGTACATTTGGAATCTTTGCTTCTTCACGCTGAATCTTAAAGTTGATATCCCTGTTCGTAAGAAAGCCTTTTGTAATATCCAATGCAGAATCTGTAATGCTTTTCACATCCGCCGGTACCGGATTGTATTTCACTTTTCCACTTTCGATGCGGGTCAGATCTAATACATCATTGAGCAGCGACAGTAAATGCTCTGAGCTTTCGTCAATCTTTTCCAGACAATTTTTCACCTCGTCTGACGGATTGTTTTTCATTGCAATACCAGTAAATCCTATGATTGCATTCATCGGTGTCCTCATATCATGGGACATATGTGACAGAAATGCTGTTTTTGCCTTGGTTGCAGCCTGTGCATGCTCTGCCAATTCCGCCATTTCCTCAGCTTTCTCCTGGGCCGCCTTCTGCGCTTTTTTTCTTGCACTGAGACGCACCATTATCACAGCCATAGCAGTCAGCAGCCATCCAAAAATAAGAAGAACCCAAACAGTAACAGCAGGATGCAGACGGATCCAGTCAACAAATGTCAGCTCTGTTGCTTTGTGTGTAGTATACTGTGCTGCAAGATCTTCAATAAGATATTGTGGCATGGCATACATTGCTTTCGTCAGAATACCAGCCAGCGCATGGTTCTCAGTTGATGAAATTACCATGCGGTAGGTGAATGTAGGCTGCTCCAGCAGAGTATATGTCATGGTGCCCGTAGTGTCACTGTTCACAAACGCCTGTGCCATGTAATAGTAGACGAAGGCAGCATCTGCTTTACCCTTACGGACAGCTTCCATCATTTCCTGTCGGGTACTGCACATCAGCTTTTCTGCACCGGGTGCCATTGCATCTTCAATTGACTTTGATGCTGTCTGGTCAACAGTAGCAACAACATTAATTTTTCCATCAAAGTCACGCCGTGTCACCCTTGCCAGCTGCATCGTAATGAAAGGTGCAGTAATCCCCCATTTTTTCGTTTCAGCATAGTTATCTGTTTCCAGGCGTGCATCGATGCTCATATCTGTGGTTTCCGTATTTTTCTGATAAGCAATATACTCATCTCTGGTGACAGGTGTAAGAAACTCATAGGAAATCCCGGCATAGTCTGCAATTTTCCGGAAGTAATCCGGGATAATACCCTTCATCTCACCATTTTCATTATAAGAATATGGATAACGGGTCGGATCACACAGAACATGAAGCGGGTTGTCCTTGGAATACTGTGAAATAATACTTTTTTCTTTCTCCGTATATTCCAGATTCTTAGTTTCGATGCTTTCATAATTTTTATTATAAAGTGTCGTTTTCCAGTCACCCTCAACTGCATTCATCTGGTCGATTGCATAATTGATCTCATTCAGCAATTCTGTATTACCTTTTTTAACAATGACATAGAAATCGCTGCTGCCAAATTTATCCACGATTCGCTCATTGTTTGTTTTTCTCAGAGAACTGGTAACAATCGCATCAACTTTTTCGCTCTGAAGGGCTTCCCTCATTTCTGCGGTCGTATCAAAATAAGATGGAACATATGTAAATCCTTTGTTGTCTGCAAAATCCGCAAACTCTTCATTTCGGGTGTTTCCGTTCAAAAGCGCCACACGCATACCGTTGTAAGTGCTGTAATTGCCGTCCACAATCGTGCTGTTGTCACTGAGGACGGTCAGCATCCCATAATTGGTTCCGATGGGACGTGAAAAATCAAACTTTTCTTCTCTGTCCGGTGTTTTGCGGGCAGATGTTACCATGTCGATCTCGCCATCTTCAAGCATCTGCTGCATATCATCCCAGCTCTTATCATATCCGACATATTCGTAATCTACATCCCAATAACGGGCCATCAGCCGAAGAAAATCATAGCCATACCCACTGCGGTTGCCTTCTTCATCCATCACATGATAACCATCCATGGCAAAGAAACCGACTTTGACAGTTTCATGCTGCGAACTGTCCTCGGCTGCATATGCAGTCTGGGGAGAAAATATCATAGACACGCATACAAAAGCCAGTAACACTGCCACATATTTCTTTGCTCTCGAAATCATATTAAATCTCCTTGTCAACCTCCTGGTTTAATAAAATTGCACTGCCGCATCAAATCCATTTGTCACTGTTCAGTGACCTGCGGTTCGGTACCCCCCCCACCAGATTTTATGCTTCTGATCGTCTTTTCCAGCACCTTCATCTCAACCGGTTTTGAAATATGTGCATTCATACCGGCTGCCAGAGAATTCTGAATGTCCTCCGAGAATGCATTGGCAGACATTGCAATGATTGGAATCTTCTTTGCCGCTTCATGGGAGCTTCTGCGGATTGCCTTCGTTGCATCATAACCATTCATAACAGGCATCTGCACATCCATCAGAATCATGTCATAATCACCTGGAGCAGACTGTTTAAATGCTTCCAAAATCTCTTCGCCATTTTCACAAATGGTACATTCCGCACCTTCAATCTTTAACAGTTCTATCAGGATCTCCGCGTTCAACTCATTATCCTCTGCACACAGGAATTTCATTCCCTGCAGAATATTTCCATCCTGCTCATCTGTTTCTTCTTGTGCCGCCAGAGCAACCGTTCTATCCTCTGCAATTTTCAGATCCAAGAGAACCTCAAAACAGCTTCCCTGTCCCAATTCACTCTCCACATCAATGGTACCTCCCATTGCCTCAACCAGATTCTTAGTAATCGCCATTCCAAGTCCGGTTCCCTGTATTTTATTTGTAAGGGAACTTTCCGCACGGGTAAACGCATCAAAAATTGTATCCTTGAAATCTGCTGACATTCCCATACCATTATCGCTAACTAAGAAACGGTACTTTGCATAGACAGATGACTTTGTCTCACATTCTTCTACAAAGAACTGAATTTCCCCACCTTCCTGGGTATACTTCACTGCATTGGAAAGCAGGTTGCTGAAAATCTGCATCAGGTGAACCTGATCCCCATTCACCCACCCATGCTGAATATTTTCTTTTATGATTGTAAGGGTCTGCTGCTTTTCATATATTTGAGTATGAAATATAGTGTCAAGTTCCTGTACAAGATCCAGAATAGAAAAGTCAGAATACTTGAAGACTGTTTTTCCTGCCTCAATCTTGCTCATATCCAGAACATCATTGATAATTCCTAACAGGTGCTGTGATGAAATGTCTATTTTTTCTGCATACTCTATAACTTTTGCTTTATTACCTGCATCATGTCTGATCAAAGATGTGATACCAATGATTGCATTCATAGGTGTACGAATATCATGTGACATATTAGACAGGAAATCCGTTTTCGCCTTATTTGCATTTTCAGCTGTCTGCAAAGCCTCTGTTGCAACGTTCTTTGCCTTTTTCAGTTTTTGATTGACTACTTCCATTTCCTTCATTGTTTGTAAATGAAGTTCATTATTTCTTTTTTCATATTCTGCTTTTTGATCTGCAAGACTAAGTCTGGAAATACTGTAGAATAATCCGGCAAAAAGTAAAAATATATAACCTGCCATGAGTATTGTTGTAAACAACACCGTTTTCTGGTAATCCCTCAGCACATTGTCAACAACTCCCCTTTCCACAATACATACCAAAATGGTGTTGTTGCTTTCTATCGGGCAATACCCCAGATAATAGGGGTTCTGTTTTCCCAAAAGTGCAACTCCGGATTCTCTGTTATCAAACTTCTTTTTGAACAAATCAGCCTCTTCTTCTGTAATAGCCTGTTCTCCTTTTAAATGTTTTAACAGAGAATAATTACGCAGGTATTTATCACCACTCTGGTTCGTATATGTAATATTTCCGTCATTATCCAGCATGAACAAATATGCTTTCCCGTCATAACCTTTCAGTTTTAACATGGAATCCAGTTTCGAATGATCAAACACAGCTCCAATTGCCGTATAAGTTTCCCCATTGATGGTATATTCCTGACATGGAATCGCAACCAGATAACCGTCTTTTTTCTTCTGAGCATAATCAAGACGCACCAGTTTTCCAATATTGTATCCGTTCTTTAAATCCAGCAGAAGTTTACTTGGCATATCAATCCGCATTTTTGTTCCACCTGCTGATATTGCCTGACCATTTTCCTGAAGGAATATAAGTGTACTTTTCAATTCTTTTTCCCATGCTTCAAAGAAACTTTTGTTCACATCCGTTTCAAGAGACAGCTCCCTCTCATGAAGTAAAAATTCCTCAACCAACTGCAGCTGGCTGTAGTACCCACTCACTTGAAGATCATAGGTCTGCTGCATCTGCTCAACAACAGCTCCCATACTGCTTTTTCCATTTTCACTGATATACTTGCTAGACTTACTTATAAGATACTTTATACAAACTACGCTTAAAAGAATAATAAGTAGTATAAGCAACAGCCTTGTTATTTTTTTTCTTTTATTTACCGTTTGTTCTATCTCCACTTTTACTGTTCAACCTCTATATAATCTTCCGGTGCTGACGGCTGCTGTCCTTTTGACATTGCTTCGATCCATGCACTTGATAATGTTGTATCTTTAAGCTGCTCAATCTCACATTTCGGATTTATTTTTTTCAAAACAGACATTGTGGTGTCTGTAAGAAGAATAGAGTATTCCTTTTCTTTGTCTATTTTCTTATCATTAACTGTCAAGTCCTTTAATGAAAATCCACTTTCCGCTTGATTGACGATCATTTTCATACCGGATGCAATTGGTAATTCGTATTTATTGGTTACATAAAAATTCTCATCCGCATCGGCGAAATAATTTTCCACGAG
Source organism: Clostridium sp. AF12-41 (assembly GCF_003461685.1). Classification (NCBI taxonomy): domain Bacteria; kingdom Bacillati; phylum Bacillota; class Clostridia; order Eubacteriales; family Clostridiaceae; genus Clostridium; species Clostridium sp. AF12-41. The sequence goes on from NZ_QTXO01000002.1 coordinate 214,868, forward strand.
TTCACAAACCTGTTTACCACTAATTTTTGTAAAATATAATGCTGTATCTGAACTCTTTGCTGTCATCATGCCAACCCGGCTATTGGTGCATTCTCCTTTATACATAGAAGAAGTGAAATAATAATATGGTGCCAGAGCCAGCTGTGCATCATTTTCTTCTCTGATCGTAGTTAAAATGGAAGATGCTGAATCACGGCCATTTCTATCGTTCAGTGAAATGGAATATTCATTTTCAAAATTCACCGTTGCTTTTTCTTCCGGAACTTTACGATTCATTACACTGCGCAAAGTATCATAAGCCTGTGTTTCATCCATTTCCCCTGACAGTAATCCGTGAACAGCCTCAAGACTTGCATCAAATGATTTTTGAGCGGAATATCGGATATAAACAGCATTATTTTTAATTTCCTCTTCCAGTCCAGGTACATCCTGCATCATGGTTGGAACATTTGTATTCAATGAAATAACACCGCTTCCATCCGCAATCAGCTTTTGCCCCTCTTCTGAAATCATACAATCCAGCACATCCAGTGCAGTATCCAGTTTCTCCCGGTCTTTTTCCAGGTTTTTGTTAAATGCAATGTTTAATGACGGAGTCATATACACATAGGATTCATCCGATGTCTGTGAAAAGTAAGGAATACGGATCAGCTCCGCATCCATCTGTTTCTGCAGCTGCTGCATAACCGTCGGATGTCCATGAAACATTGCTGATTTTCCCTCGACAAACATCTGGGTTCCTGTATTGATGTCAATATTGATATCTTCTTTGCCAAAATGCGAGTCCTTAAGAAACTGACTGGTTTCTGAAAAAATACGTTTCCATAATGTATCATCAAACTTTACTTCATCCGCTGCAGTCTCTGCACCGTTTCGCCATTCAATACCATCCAGGCTTGTAAACTCACCGATTGCCGCTGCCTGGATGATTTCATTATTAGACCAGTCTTCACCAAGATCCATGGAATACGGTTTTATGCCATTATCATAAAACTGCTGACAGGCCTGTACATATTCCTCATAATTTTCTGGAATCTTTATGCCATACTGATCAAACAGTGTTTTGTTGGCAATGATCGTCTGCGGAATACCACAGATTGGCAGCCACTGGATTTCATCCTCCTCATTCTTATAATATTGCACCGCATAGGAATAATACTTAGAAACAACATCATAAGAAGCAAAATCCATAAGATAAGGCTGTAAGTCCTGTGCATCTGTTCCAGAAAATCGACGTACTGTTATGATATCCGGTAATTCATCATGTTCTTTAAAATAACTGTATAAATCGGTATCATTGTTACCAATAATAAATTCGATATCCTGATCAGGAAACTGTTCATGGATATAGGGTGCAATATTTTTCATCAAACGATTTTCCCACAGATAAACGGTAAGATGATCATCATTTTTAGATACTTCTTTCTTTGACTGTCCACATCCAGACAAGACAGCAGCTGCTACAAGTACACCTGACACCACCGCTATCAGACAACGTTTTGCCTTTTTCATACTTTCATTTTCCTCATTCTTTCCTATATAAAGTCATTATTGTTACGTCTATGAAATAACACCACAAAAAAGCACTGTCAGACAGACAGTGCACCTCATTTTATGCAACTGGCTGCCATTTTACAGGCCCTGTAGTTTTGCGTCCCAGACTTTCATCTGGTTTGCCGATTTCCTTATTATAGCTTTTAAACTTATGCAAAAAACTGGTTTTATTATACTATAGCGCTCTACTGTACACAAGAAAAACATTACCGTTTTAACGCCTGAAAACAAAAAAAGAACAGTCGATATATATACTCGAACTGTTCTTCTACTTCCGAAGTCCACGAAGCATTGACATTACTGTTTCCTGCTCATTTGCATTCAGATCGTTCCATATCCCTAGAACTTCTTTCTGTTTTTCTGTCAGATTCTCTGAATTACCTTCCTGAAAAAACTGCGATAATGTCACGCCCAAAGCTGCACATATTTTTTCAAGTGTGATCAGCGACGGCAGGTTTTCCTGCGCCATGATCCTTCCCAGTGACGACTGGGAAATTCCCGACAGCTGCGATAATCTGTATTTACTGATATCACGCTTTTCACATAAAGATGTTATTTTATCCGCAATATACTTCTCTACCTGCAAGTAACTATACCTCATTTCCGCTATTACATGTTCTTATTGTACCTGTAATAATGAAAAAATATTAGTAATCAACTTTGCAAGTATTTATCCCCATCATGGGAAGTATACGGATAAAAAAATATAAAGATACTTTCGTTTCCGCAAAAGTCATTTTCGCTTATATCATTTTTATAATAACACAGACAGTTATGTTTGTCACATAAAAGTTTGAAACCCCAAACAAAAAAATAAACCTTCTCATACCGCAAAGCCGCATATCCACGGATAAATCCCCATCCCAGAGGGATCACCCTTCTGATGAATATAAAGGCTATTCGCAGATGGCTACACAATCTGACATGGATGCCTTTTAACAGAAAGTTCACAGCTCATATAATGACACTATATTGACGTAACATGAGTATGTAAGTATACTGTAAACCATGTGGAAGTTGTGCGTATGTCAGCAACAAATCTGAACATCCGAACGGATAAGGAAACAATTAAAGGATAAATCTGAAAAGCGAATCAGCTGATGGAAAAATGCACGCTCTGCAGATGCGGTATTTACATCAGCCCCTTCCACATATTTCTATGAAATAAAAAGTGGAGTCAAATTGAATGAAAACACAAGCAGACAAGAAGTCAGTCAAAGACATTCAGGAGTTAAAGCAGCGATTTACTAAGTTTTCCATAGGTTTATTTGCAATTTTGACGCTTTCAATCACATTGTTGGCATCAGCATATACATATATTCTGCAAAAATCGTATACAGATATCGCCCTTGAAACGGAACTCAAACGTGATATGGAAAATGCAGATGCAATCCATAAATTTGCAAATAAAAAATCGGAAGAGAAGAATTTGCCACGCTCCGCCATCAATCTGATGAAAATACAGAAATGTATCACAAGGTTTCCTCGTTTCTAAATGAAATTCGAACGCTGAATTCAACCAGATATTTATACACCGCCACCCGAAATGAAGAAAACAGGCTGATCTATGTGGTGGACGGTCTGGATCCCAACGCAGGAGATGTCAGACATCCGGGAGACTATATTGAGGATGAAATGATTCCGTATATTAACAAGGCTCTTTCAGGAGAAACGGTGTATTCGCAGAACATTGTTGATACGACATGGGGTCCTATTTTCACAGCCTGTTATCCTATAACGGGCGATTTAACGGGTGATTCGGATGAAATAGTTGGTGCTTTATGCATTGAAATGGATATGCAGTCTGTGAATGGGCTGGTAAAGCGAACAAGAAGAGCATCCGTTTATGTTGGAGCTATGGCAGGATGTGTGCTGTTTTTGCTTTGTGCTGTCTGCTTTATCGGCTACAAAAGAAAAAGAGAAAATGAAATTGAACAGACGCTTTTGTTGCGCGAGGCTGCGGAAAAAGCAGAGACCGCAAACAGAGCAAAATCATCCTTCTTACTTAACATGTCACATGATATTCGATCACCTATGAATGCTATTATCGGATTTACGGACATTGCACTGAACCAGACAAATGTATCTGAAATTCACGATAGTCTGCAAAAGGTAAAAATAAGTTCAGAGCATCTGCTGTTGTTATTGAATAATGTACTGGATCTTAGCCGTATCGAGAACGGAAAGGTAAGCTTCTCACCTGAGCCGGAGAATTTGCCTGTCCTAATAGATAATGTGATTGCTATCGTGGATGGACTCCTACTGAATCGGGATTTAACATTTGAGATACATCGCAACATCCCCAAAGAACTTTATGTTCTGACGGATGCAACAAAAATTCGTGAGATATTGACGAATCTTCTGAGCAATTCGGTCAAGTTTACAAAAGATGGCGGAACGATTACTTTTGAAATTAGTATCAAACCGGGCATAGACGAACGGCATATTGTAAGCAGTTATGCGGTAAAAGACAATGGCATTGGTATGAGTGAAGAATTTCAGAAAAGGCTGTTTGAACCCTTTTCACAGGAGGATAACGGCGCACGAACACATTATGCCGGAACGGGGCTTGGAATGGCAATTTCCAAGCAATATGTAGAACTGATGGGCGGTACAATTACGGTTCACAGCAAGAAAGGGTGTGGTTCGTCTTTTACAGTAGAAATTCCTATGGAACTTGCAGACCCAAAACAGATACCTGAGCTGAATCTGATACAGGATGTCAGCCTTAATGGAGTAAAGGTTCTTCTCGCAGAAGATAATGAGCTGAATGCGGAATTGGCAATCACGCTGCTCGAAGAAGCAGGTATGCATGTAACTCGTGCAGTAGACGGACAGGACGCAGTTGCTTGTTTTGCCAACAATCCAGCAGACACATATGATGTGATTCTAATGGATGTCCTGATGCCTAAAATGAATGGGCATCAGGCGGCAAGGGCAATTCGTGCAATGAGCAAGGAGCGCCCAGATGCTGCGAAAATTCCAATCATCGCACAATCTGCAAATGCTTTCAAGGAAGATGTACAGGCATCCTTGGATTCTGGAATGAACGGACACATTTCAAAGCCATTCAATATAGATGCAGTGACCACTGCAATAAAACAAAATATAAAGAGATAGAAGATTGAGCAACAATCCGCTAACTATCAGAGCATCGTTCAAGGTTTATTTGGACGGTGCTTTTTCTATACCCATTTTGCAGAGAGGTGGTGCGCTATTTCATAAAGCAGCAGCCCGCACACCTGGAAGCTTTCGACGAAGCCCTGGTAAAGCGCTGGCTTGAGCGGATCATTGTCTGGGAGGACCACTTCACTGTGGAGCTTAAGTCCGGACTGAAAATTGATATTGGAGAGTAATCCCGTAAATGCACGAAACCCTCTCGACCATGATGGCCGGGAGGGCATTTTCTATATCCACAAACTAAAACTTCATTCCATTTGAATACTAATAATGCCGTATATTTGTCTCTAAAGGGCAAATATGCAGCATTTCTTTATTCTTTATGTGCGTGATCGTACATCTTTTGAATATCCTCCGGCAACTTATCCGATATCATACTATGTACCCGATCTTCGTTGCCATCCTGCATGGCTTGTTCATAATACCAGCACTTAAATTTAATCATATCCAACACACGATTTAAATGTTCAATTTCAGCTTCCACTGTTTTCTTTTGCTTCTCAAACAGTTCTTTTCGTTGAGGATAAGTAGCTGCTCCCTCCACACACCAGTCCATAAACTGTTTAATATCCTTGATTTCCAGACCGGAGCGTTTCAGGCACTCAATTACACGTAATGTTTCAATCTCTTTCTCACTGAATTTACGGATGCCGGAAATTCTTTCCATTCCCGGAAAAAGCCCCTGCTTGTCATAATAGCGCAAAGTTGAAATCGGAAGTCCAAACATTTCCGAAACCTGTCCAATCGTATACATGTATGCCTCCACAAAAAGTTAACAAATTTATTTTACAAGCCCATTGACCTAAAGTTAGGTTTAGGTTTTATCATTAGTATATCAGTTATACAGAAAGATTGCAATGGCTAACATGGATTATGAAAAAAGTTATATCGTTGTTACTCATACTTTTCATGTGTTTTGCGTTATCTGCCTGCAATAGCAGTCAGAATGCCGAAACAACAGAAACTACCGGGTATACCGTTTCAGAAGAAAGTAATGCCGCAGAAGAAGAAAGTAGCAGCACACAACAAGATGAGAATGGAGATACAGAAACTATGAAAGTTCTAGTAGCATACTTTTCCCGCACTGGTGAAAATTATGGTGTCGGGCATATTGAAAAAGGAAACACTCACATAATAGCAGATATGATTGCAGAACAGGTCGATGCTGACCTATTCGAAATCAGCACCGTTGTGCCATATCCCGATGAATACGAAGCTTGTACAGAAACCGAAAAGCAGGAGCAGGAAGAAGATGCCCGTCCTGAACTGTCAGCTACCGTGGAAAACATGGAAGATTATGATGTTGTCTTTCTCGGTTACCCGATTTGGTGGAGCGACATGCCGATGGCAGTCTACACATTCCTTGAGAGTTATGATTTTTCGGGAAAGACAATCATTCCGTTCTGTACCCACGAAGGAAGCGGCCTATCTTCCACCGACAGCAGCATTGCTGAAATCTGCACAGGTGCAGATGTTTTGGATGGATTAGAAATAAGAGGTTCTGTGGCACAAAATTCGCAGGATGAAGCATTAACAGCAGTTACAGACTGGCTTGATAAAATTGAAATTTTAGACGAGAACTAAGGAGATATTACCATCATGGAAAAATTAAGCTTAACACAAGAATGGGACAAGGTGTTCCCGAAAAACGACAAGGTGGATCACAAAAAAGTGACTTTCCATAACCGCTACGGCATCACACTGGCGGCGGATATGTTCACGCCAAAGAGTGTGGTGGGCAAGCTTCCCGCTATTGCCGTCAGCGGTCCGTTCGGTGCGGTCAAGGAGCAATCCTCCGGTCTGTATGCGCTGAAAATGGCAGAGCTTGGTTTTCTAACGATTGCTTTCGATCCGTCCTTTACAGGCGAAAGCGGTGGTAGTCCTCGTTATGTGGCTTCTCCGGACATCAATACGGAAGATTTCTGTGCGGCTGTGGATTTTTTGTCCGTACAGGAGAATGTTGACACAGACAGAATTGGTATCATCGGTATCTGCGGCTGGGGCGGTATGGCAATCAACGCTGCTGCCATCGACACCCGCATCAAGGCGACTGCGACTATGACCATGTACGACATGACTCGTGTGACTGCCAACGGTTATTTTGACAATGAAAACACACCCGAGGCTCGTTTCGTCAAAAAACTGGCAATGAATAGCCAGCGTACTGAGGATTATAAAAATGGCAGTTATGCCCTTGCAGGCGGTGTCATCGATCCTTTGCCGGACAATGCCCCACAGTTTGTAAAAGATTATTATGCTTACTATAAAACCGAGCGTGGTTATCATCCTCGTTCTCTTAATTCCAACAACGGATGGAATGTGACCTCTCCGCTGTCCTTTATGAATATGCCAATTTTGCAGTATGCCGCTGAAATTCGGTCTGCGGTTCTACTGGTACATGGAGAAAAAGCGCATTCCCGTTACTTCAGTGAGGGAGCTTATGAAAAAATGACCGGAGATAATAAAGAGCTGCTTATCATTCCGGGAGCGAGCCATGTTGATCTTTATGACAATTTAGATATCATTCCTTTTGAAAAGCTGAACAGCTTTTTTAATATGCATCTTAAATAAGAACAGCAAAATCATTGTATAGGATAAGGAGAAAAGGAACACGGAATACGCTCTAACTGCTCGTCGAAATACTTCTCTGTCAGATACGTTCCTCGTTTCAGCCGTTCATCATCCATCACCCAGCCTTTTATGGTGTAGTCCTTGGCGATCTGGTTTACCCATTTACAAAACTGTACGGCACGCTCGGAATTGACCTTGAAGCCTACGGCAATGATCATTTGAAGGTTATAGTGTTTGGTATCGAGTGTGACCTGAATGTCCAGACGGATATGGAGTCTAAAAAAACTTCACGCAACTGACCGCCCGATGACCACACCATTGTTTCTGCTTCGCTGCGTACAGCTCGGCATCTCCATCCGGGATCTTGACTTACTCACAATCGGAATGGTGAACGACATGTACGCGGAAAGCAGCAATGATGAGTACAAAGCCTATTCGCAGATTGCTACGCAGAAGGACTTCGATGCATTTTAACAGAAAATTCACAGCTTGTATAATGACATTGTGTTGACATCACCCGAATTTCTGCATATACTATACTTGAATGGAGGTGTTCTGTATGGCAACAACTAATTTAAATATTCGTACAGACAAGGCAATCAAGGATCAGGCGGAGGAAATCTTCAATGAGCTTGGTCTGAATATGACAACTGCTGTAAATATATTCCTGAGAACCGCTATCCGTGAGCATGGTATTCCTTTTGAATTAAAACTGGAAGTACCGAATGATACCACAGCCGCTGCCATTGAGGAAGGCAGAAAAATGATGAAGGAGCTGTTTAAGAAATAAGTACAAATCGGAAGTTGTAGGAGGAAATTTTTAATGAATATAACAGTTTATCTTGGGGCAAATGAAGGAAATGACCCATGCTTACGAAAAGCAGTTGAGGAATTGGGGGCATGGATTGGAAACAGTGGAAATGCACTTGTTTACGGTGGTTCTAAAGGTGGTTTAATGGGAGCATTGGCAGACAGTGTATTGAAGGCAGGCGGTGATGTTACGGGTGTTGAGCCGAATTTTTTTATTGAAAATGAGTTTCAACATGATGGACTGACAAAACTGATTGTGACTAAGGATATGTCTGAGAGAAAAAACAAAATGATTGAGTTAGGAGAAGCCTTTATTGCCTTCCCGGGCGGCACGGGAACATTGGAGGAAATTGCAGAGGTAATGTCGAAGGTGTCTTTGAAACATCTGGAGGCACCCTGCATTCTCTACAACCTGAACGGTTACTACGATGATTTGAAAGCACTTCTAAATCATATGATTGAAAAAGGATTATCTTCTAACGAGCGACAGGAGGGAATCTTTTTTGTTGAAAATCTGGATGATATAAAGCGAATCTTGAGACGGGCATAACTTATGTTTGCACAGTAAAATGGAGTTGCATTAGCGAAAGACAGAGCACGATCAATTCCAGTTTGTAAATCTCAGTAGAATAGCAGTTTATTAGCATCGGTCGGAGAAATCTGATCGGTGCTTTCTTTATGCTCGGCAGCAATGCCGGGCAATTTTTATGCCCATTTTGCAGAGAGGAGGTGCGCTATGGCGACAAGCAGAATCAAGGGTATCACGGTCGAGATCGGCGGCGATACCACCAAACTACAGACAGCCTTAAAGGGTGTCAATGCAGAAATCAAGAATACGCAGAGTCAGCTCAAGGATGTCGAAAAGCTCTTAAAACCGGATCCAGGCAACATCAAGCTGCTTACACAGAAGCAGAAGCTCCTCTCCAGCGCTGTCAGTGAAACGAAGGAAAAGCTCGCTACTCTCAAGACTGCTGCAGAGCAGGCAAATCAGGCACTTGCGAAGAACCATCAATGAGACAGTATTGGAGAATGTGGTAGTTCAGGCAATCAACACGCTCCTTGGTGATAAGTCCACCTACCAGACGCAGCTCCAGCAGAACATCGCAAAGGTGATCCGAAGCGCTCAGCAAAATACCGCTGATGGCATTGACGAAAAACTGCAGGAGCTTCAGAAAAAGCTTCTTAAAAAAGCCAATAACAAAGAAGCCTATGATGAAGTTGCCGACGAGATCTTCAAACTCCGAGAACAGCGAGAAAAATGCACGGTTCCCTTATTGTTTCCCTTGTGTTATATATTCCCATATAAGTTTACAAACTCTGATAAGGGAAAATACAAGGGCACAGAATCTTTTGACGTATACTCGCAAACCAAGCTGTCACTCATTGTCCGAGTGACAGCCTGGTTACTTGCTATCCCTGATACCTTATTCTTTCTACCAGCGTTTCCTTTTTCAGATTACTGCTTAAAACGCAGGAAAGCACAATCTGCAAAAGGCTGACCAGCAAAATCATAGCAAGAATTGGTGTAATTGGAACATGATAGACATTCATTCCAAATATCCCATTATGCTTTGCATAGGCAAAGAGCACGTAGCCAAGTGGCAGACCAACGACAAGTGCTACACATATGGTGCCAACCGTAAAAATCAGTCCCTGTAACTGCAGACATAAATTTAATTGTTTATTTGTCATACCCACAGCCTGTAATACACCATATTCCTGCTTTTTTGTCGTAATATTCATGATCATGGTGTTTGCCATATTCATAAAACCGATGAATCCTACAACCGCCATAAACAGATAACAGCCAAGCTTCATCGTGCGAGCTGAGAATTCTGCAGATTGTAACTGCGCATGATAAGTACCCATTTTTATATGCGAAGTATTAGAAATCAATGTATTCAGATTTTGCTCCACAGATGCCACATCTTTTTTGTCACAGTCCACCCACAGATAGCCATAGGCTGTTCCTCTCGGATTCATGGAACGGTATACACCTTCTGGAATGACAAGATAAGTGTCCGCGCTTACAAAGGATCCTGCAATCTTTCCCTGATAGGTATAGGTTTCACTTCCATTCTCAAAGTCAAATGCAATGGATTCACCCGGAGCATATCCATCTTGTTCCATCCACGTTGACCAGCCAAAGAAAATATCACCATTCTTTACCGCCTGATCATAGTCCATAGAGCCAATATCCCCGTCCTGGCGTATAAAATCAAAATCCTTTTTACTCACAACAGCAGCCGGAAATCTTGTTCCGTTCAGATTTACAGAGACTATCTCTCTCGTCATGACATCTGTCACTCCCGGAATGCTTTTGATTTCTTCAATCAGCGAATCATTCAATGGATTATCCGTCAGAATCGTATCCAGATTATTCTCCGGATATCTTTCATCATACTCAGCAGAATAGTCAAGCTGCAGTTCAAATTGTCCATGATTAACGGAAAGACGTGCTTCATGCTCCGTGTCAATATTTCCCACATAATTAGAGATAATCACAAACAATACGCAAGAAAAACCCATTGTGAGGATAGTACCAATAGTTCTTTTGGGATTACCCGTTACATTTGCCATTGCCATAGAAAACACGGTGACATTTTTTCTGCCATTTCGTTTTCCTTTTTTTTGTGTTTCTGCATTTTCTAAATACCGTGTTGCTTCGATAGGTGAAATCCGTGAAACAATTTTCATTGGTTTACGCAGTGCCAAAGCAACGGTAAGAAATGATACGAAAATACAGAGAAACATAACAGGCAGGGAAAACAGAGGCACCTGCTGATTTTGAACTCCCATAGAGCCAGTTCCGGTTGATACAAGGTTCCCCTGTTCTACCAGCCAGTTAAAACCGCATTTTGCAATCAGAAAGCCAAACAGCAGCCCCAGCGGTATCGAAGGAACCGCCAGAAGAATGCCCTCACGAAAGATCAACTGCTTCATCTGCTTTCTGGTTGCACCCAGCGCCTTGATTTTTCCGTACTCCTGAACCTTCTGGGCGATCCCGACCTGGAAGATATTATAAATGACCCCAACGGAAAACAGCACGATTCCGAGGATCAGGGTTCCACAAACCACAATCATTTCATAACTCGGCTGCAAGACCCATTGCAAATAGAGAGCATTGACTATAACGTTTTTTTCTTCGATCCCACAGGCTGCTGCAATCTGCTTTATAACCGAATCAATATTATCCATAGATACATTTGCAGAATCATTTAAAGTAAAATAAATATTATACTGTCTGTCATTCTCTGCGACGTGCTCATCATAAAACTCCTGTGACCCGAAAGCAACATAAGATGCCTCGATGGTATACTCATCCCGATCATATAGGATTCCGCTGACAACAAATTCTTCCGGCTTATATTCTGACTGCATCCCTGCGCGGTAATCCAGTGTAACCGTATCTCCGATCTTTACATCACCATACCCCATTGCACGAAAAAATGCTCTTCCTGCGGCAATTTCCTGCATTTTTTCCGGATACTTTCCTTCCTTCAACTCATATTCTTTATTATAAGGAAGCATTTTTCTTGCAGTCTCATCCATGCAGACAAACCCGCCTTTTTCATTGCCTTTTATGATACCTTCGGTGCACATAGTGCCTGTAGCATCTATTTCCGCACGGCGGTTTACTTCTTTTAACTGCGATCCGTCTGCGGAAACAAACAGACCATAATTGCTTCCATATGATCCTGCCGCCTGACTTTTCTGTAAATGAATTACCCCATTTCCCACAGTACTGATGATAACAAGCAGCATCGTGGTCAGACAGATTGCCATCATGATCAGTATACTTCTTGTCCTGTTCCTTTTGTCATTGCTATATGCAATCCTGCTTATTGTCTTCATCTGAAATCCACCACCTGTCCGTCCTCAATCACCAGAATACGGTCAGCGACCTGTGCAATTTCGTCATCATGGGTAATCATTACAATTGTCTGTCCATATTTTTTTGCTGTCATCTTAAGCAGAGCGATTACCTCATCACTGGTCTTAGAATCAAGATTTCCTGTCGGCTCATCTGCAAATATAATTTCTGGACGATTCACCAGTGCTCTTGCAATTGCTACTCTCTGCTGCTGTCCTCCGGATAACTGATTTGGCAGATTATAAATCCGGTTTTCAATCCCCAGAGTTGCAATAATATCATTTACATACGCTTCATCCACTTTTCTTCCATCCAGCCCCAGTGGCAGTACGATATTTTCCCAGACATTAACAGATGAAACCAGATTAAATGCCTGAAAAACAAATCCGATTTTTCTTCTGCGGAAAACAGCAAGGGCATCTTCCTTCATCCTGTATAAATCTTTACCGGCTAAAGTAACACTGCCTTTTGTAGGGGTGTCAAGCCCTCCAAGCATATGAAGTAATGTACTTTTACCGGAACCTGACTTTCCGACAATTGCGACAAATTCTCCCTGCTCAATCTGAATGTCCACCTGATTGACCGCTTTGACCTGATTCTCACCCGCGCCATAAAATTTACAAAGCTGCTTGGTTTCTAATATCACACTCATGTGTTGCCTCCTTTTCATCTTACATCCAAATTGTATCAGGGCAATCTTTCATTTCACTTTCAAAAAACGAGCAGAAGTCTTACAGAATTGTAAGATTTCTGCCCACTTAAAATTTAACCAACATATGGTAATTGAATCACAAACGTGCTTCCTTTTTTCTTTTTACCGGAGGTTACCGTAATCGTACCTGCGTGTTTTTCGATAATTTCTCTCGATAGAAAAAGTCCGATTCCTGTACCACTCTTTTCCATGACCTTCCTGGAACTTCCTCTGTAAAATCGTTGAAAAATTTTGTGATACTCATTCTGCGGAATACCAATTCCCTGATCCTCAATTTCCATTCTTACAAGATCGTTTCTTTTTTGTAACCGGATAAATATTTTTGAACCATCCGGGCTGTACTTGATTGCATTATCCAGAACGTTGATCACAGCTTCACCAAGCCATCTTTTATCCTGCATAACCATGCATGTTTCCAGCTCTTTTGCATAGTCAAAAACGAATTCAATTTCTTTCTCATCCGCTTTTGGATAAGTACAGTTCACAGCAGATATGACAGTATCCATAAGCGGAAGTTTTTTCTTATTAATCTGAATCAGTCCAGTTTCCATCTTGGATATTTCAAGAAGCGACTGCAATAATGTCTCCAGTCCATCCAGAGCACTCCGACAACGGATACGAAACTCCTCCTGTTCTGTGGCACTTAAGTCATTCTGCATCAGCACACTAAAACATGTATCCAAAGCTGCAACCGGTGTTTTTAACTGGTGAGAAATATCAGAAACCATTTCTTTCGTGTTCCCCTTTTCTGCCCTTGCTTCTTCCTTTATCAACTGAATATGATGTCCGATTGCTTCAAGCTGGTCATTCAATTTTTCCAGTTCTGCATGATTTTCCGTTTTCAGTAAATCATCAAATTTATTTTCACGGAATCTGATCAGAATTTCTTCCAACTGGTCTAAAATTTTCTGATGACACGCATCTTCTTTTTTCTTCCAATAAAGTAAAAAAGTCAAAAGAAGCACGCATATCACAGTGCTTACAGCACCGGTCACCATAACCTGATGCCGGAATTGCGAATAAAATGCATTCCCTTTATTCCCCCAGTATCCATATTGCTCCAATAATCGCCTTCCCTGTTCGTTAGTTTCAATATCCTTATCCTTAAGCAATTCCGAAACAGCATCCAGCCCGGAAAATTCTTCCTTTGCAGCAATCTCTGTCATAAGATTCATTTTATATTTATAATCTTCATAAAACACATACGTGGTAAAGCAATTTAATATTGCAAACAATAATATGACAGGTAATACCAAGGAGAGCACTACTGTAATCTTCTTGCGATATCTCTTTGTCACTGCCTTACCTCCTGATTCCATATATACCCAAGACCTCTGATATTCTTTATATAGACCGGTGCAGCCGGATTGTCTTCGATTTTCTCACGGAGTCTTCTGATATTGACAGCGATTGTATTTTCATCCACAAAATCCCCTTCCAGATCAAACACATTTTCCAATATTTGTGTTTTTGAAAGAATCTGTTTCGGGTTCTGCAGAAAAAAAGTCAGCATTTTCAACTCCGTTTTTGTCAGACTGATTTCACGACTCTTTATCAGGACTTTCATTTCTCCTACGATAAATACGATATCTCCCGAAATCATCTTTCCGGCTTCCGTTTTCTCCTGTCTGCGGCGGAAATGTGCTTCTATTTTCAAAAGAAGTACCGAAAGACTAAACGGCTTTGTAATATAATCATCTGCCCCTGCTTCATATCCCATGACCTGATCCATCTCCTGATCTAGTGCTGTAAGACAAATAATGTATGTATTATAATTGCATCTCATCCACCTTACAAATTCCAGTCCATTCCCATCCGGAAGATTCACATCACAAATGGTAACATCCACATTATTATCACTTGCAATTCTTTTCGCTTTTTTCACTGATTCTGCTGAAAAAACCTCATATCCGGATTTTTTCAGTGAAAATGTAATTCCACGATTTAAATTTTCATCATCTTCAACCACGAGTATACCTGGCATAGCATATGCACCTCTCTTTATTAACTATTCATCTTAAAATGCTTCAATGCCTCCACAATTGCACTCTCTTTATCTTCTGGACACTGTGGCTGCCTGCTATCTTCATTTTTAGATAAATTATAATTCTTTCCAACCTCAATTCCGCATTTTCTCTTTACCTGTGAGATATACAGATTGGAAACCTTCATGCCAGCATTATGTTCAGCCACATACTTCTTTATCTCATCATATGTAGCCTTAGTCTCTGCAGATGTTATATCCATATCATCAAGTTCAATCGTGACATTAATGTAATCATCCGGCTTTTGTTTCAGTTGGGACAAAAGAACAACCGTCTCGACATGCCCCGTCCACCCAAACAAATCCACCGGCCATGCTTCTTTCGCCCGATAACCGTGCTTTGCGAATACTTTCAAATCGCGTGCCAATGTATCCGGACCACAGGAAATGTAGACGACACGTTTCGGCTGCATCAGGGCTACCGCGTCGATAAATTCTTCAGTACTTCCGCTTCTCGGCGGATCCATGAAAACGACATCGGCGCTCTCGCTGCGGGCTGCCATATGAGACATGAACCGTCCGGCGTCATTGCAGAAGAACTGTGCATTGGTGATGCCGTTCTTCTTCGCATTCTGCACCGCATCCCGCACTGCATCCTGATTCAACTCTACACCGATCACCTTGCCTGCGTGCTTGCTGGCGATAAGTCCGATGGTACCGATGCCGCAATAAGCATCCAGCACCGTCTCCTTGCCTGTAAGTTCTGCCAGTTCCATCGCTTTTCCGTACAGCTTCTCAGTCTGAACTGAGTTAATCTGATAGAAGGAACGGGACGAAATACGGAACCGGAGCCCGCAGAGAACATCCTCTATATATCCTTTTCCGTACAGAATGTGTTCTTTGTCGCCAAGCACCATACTGGTGCTTCTGCCGTTGATATTCTGGACAATCGTAGTAATTTCCGGGTGCTTTTCACGAAGCGCCTTGACGAAATTGTTCTTCGACGGGAATACCGGGGATGCTGTCACCAAAACGACCAGAATCTCGCCGGTTGTGAAGCCGCGGCGAATCAATACATGACGCAGCAGACCGTATCCGGTGTCCTCATCAAAAACACGAATCTTGAACGAACGAAGCATACTCCGGATCGTCACGATGATCTCGTCTGCTTTCTGATCCTCAATCAGACAGGAATCCACCGGAAGAATCCGATGTGTCCCCTCTTTGTAAATGCCAGAAATTGGATTATTTTTCCGATCCAATCCAAATACCGCATGAACTTTATTGCGGTAATGATACGGCTCTTCCATTCCAATGATCGGACGAACCGGACAGACACCGCCCAGCAGTTCTTCCATGCGCTTCTGTTTTTCTTTTAACTGCTGATCATAGGTTAAATGGAGATACTGACAGCCACCGCACTCACGGTAAATCGGACATTTTGTTTTTCCACGCTGTCCACCACGAACCGTTTTCTGACCGTCTTTTTCCCCTACATTTCGTTTCCTGTCCCCATGTGTGCCCCATTTATCCTCAACTCCAGACACTTTACGAGCAGCTTTTCCCTGTTTTTCCCCATTGACTCCCACTTTTGCACTATTCTTGGAAAATCCAGTTGCTTTCTCCCCCCGACCAAACGATTTCTTTCCTTCCGTTCTTTTTCCATCAGAACCATTCCCTGCTGTCTTTTTCCATCCTGTTTCTTTCATTTTTTCTCACACTTTCTTTCTTCGCTTATCTTCTACGCCTCTCCCAACTCTGCTTCCGTCTTCACGCCCTTAAAATTCTTCTTCCAACGTTCTTTCTTAAAATGCACCGCGTAAATGAGTCCGCGCACGCATTCATCGGCTGCCATTGCGATCCAGACGCCTTCCAGCCCCCAGCCGAGCTTGCTGCCGAGCAACCAGGAGCCGGCGGCAGCTACGACCCACTGGAAGGTGATTCCGACCGTGGTCGGGGTCAGGACATCGCCGACCGCAATCAGGCATTTGGTCATAACAATGTTGACCGCACGCCCGATCTCCAGCACAATCTCAATCACCAGAATCCGCCGTCCAAGCGCAATGATCTCCGGGTTGTCTGTGAAAATCAGGAAAATGTATTTACCTCCCAGGCACATCAGCACCGCCATCCCGACACACGCCGCAATCGCAACCTTCAATGTCGCATTCACTCGTTTCTGTATATCATTCAGACGGCGCGCTCCGATCAGGTAGCCCAGCACAATCTGGGTTGCCGTCGCGATCGCCATCGCATAAACATAATCAATATTGGCAAAAATCGTACAATATCCCTTGGTTACAGTAACCAGCGTGCCAAAGGAATTAACAATTCCCAGAATCATCATCTGAGAGAGATTGTACGAAAAACTTTCGACCCCCGTCGGAATTGCCAACAGGCAGAGATTTTTTAAAATCTGCACCGGAAATGGACGCAGATAACTCATTCCCATTTTGACGCGGCGGCTCTTGAAAAACATTCCGATCATCAATGCCAAACCAACTAACTTACTGATATCCGTCGAGATCGCCGCCCCGACCGCCCCAAGTTGCGGCATTCCGAACCAGCCGTTGATTAAAATCGCATTTCCCACAATATTCATGGCATTCATGATAACTGATATAATCATGACTTCCTTTACCATAGCAAATGCGCGGATCATCGCTGAGAAGGTCAGATAAAATCCCTGCACCAGAATAAATGCGCCGACAATCAGCAGATACAGCGACGCCTCATCAAAAACCTCCTCCGGCACATGGATCGCCCGGTAAAGCGGCGTGTGCCCGGCAAAAACCAGGATCGTTGCCGCAAGACTGACGCCGCCGATCAGCACGATCGAGACCATGCAGGTCCGGGATGCATTTTTTTCATCCTGCGCGCCCAGATACTGGGACAAAATCACGGTAACCGCCGTCGATGCCATGCTCAGCACGATAATCACCAGGTTCATGATCTGGTTCGCATTGACAATCGCCGCCACCGAGGGCTGCGACACCCGGCTTACCATCATCTGATCGACGTTTCCGACCAAAAGCTGCAGTAACAGCTCCACGAAGATCGGCAGCGACATCAGAAATAAATTCCGGTTCGTATTCATTTTGTCAATATCATTTTGATATTTCATATTTTCCCCTTACTTGTAATAATAGCAAAACAGCACATACAGCCGTCCAAACACTCTCGTATTCGCCCGGCTGTATGTGCCATTTTACACGATACTATATTGAATTGCAAGTGGAAGTCATTCTTTTTCCCTTACAAAAGCCCCCTCATTTTTAAATAATCCTTAATCAACTGAACCGCCCCGTCCACACCAATCTGTGTCGTATTAATCAAAAGGTCATAATTCTCCGGCTTCTCCCAGTCGCGCCCTGCATAATAACGATTATAATCGCGGCGTTCCCGGTCGATCCGGTGGATATTTTTGAGGACATCTTTGTCCGCGTAGAGATTCCGCTCACGCACACGCTCCTCGCGCACCTTGATATCCGCGTAGAGGAACACGCGAATCAGTCCCTCGGTGCCGTCCAGCACATAATCCGCGCAGCGGCCGATGATGACGCAGGATTCCTCCGCCGCCAGCTTCCGGATCACTTCCGACTGGAAACGAAACAGATTGTCGGCTGAAATGAGATCGGAACCGAACGACGGTGCGCCCTTTTCCGGTGTCAATGTATTGATAATCTTGTATAAAAGCCGGTTGCCCGCCTTCTCGTCTGCCAGATGGAAATAGCTCTCTTTGATACCGCTCTCATCTGAGTTCATACGGAGAATGTTTTTATCATAAAAACTGATCCCCAGATCTTCCGCCAACTTTTTGCCCGTATCCGCACCGCCGCTTCCATACTGCCTCGCAATCGTGATGATAATTTTTTTCTTCTCTGACATACCAAACCCCTCCCTTTATCTACAAGAAAATGCAGGTTGCTTTCTATCTTCAGCATACCATAATGAGAGGATTTTTTCCATTCATTTTTACAAAAGCACAGTAAAAATCAATCAAATAAGTCATTCTATTCTTATTTTCAGATAGTGCCTGTTTTTCAGCTTTTCTCCCCTACTTCACCTCCCTCTCATACAAAAGCACCGTCGGAAATCCCGCCTTCCGCAGTTCCTGTTCCATCCGCACAGCGTTGTCGAGATTTTTAAACGCACCGACCCGAAGCTTGAAATACGTCCCATCGTACACCAGAAATGCAGGGAATCCCATACGACGCAGTTCTTCTAACTGCTGCTCTGCCAGCGATCGGATGCGATACGCCCCCGTCTGGATCTGGTAATAATAGTCGCTCTCTTCCACCGGACGGCGATCCATGTCGTCATCGATTACATTTAGAATCCCAGATGCAACCGCCGCCGCAATTTCGTCAAACTGCGCGTCAAACCGCTTGTTATCCTCCGGATTGTCGATAAATCCGGCTTCAACCAGAACCGCCGGCATCTGCGTTTTCCGCAGCACAATCAAATCCGGGCGCTCGATCACGCCGAGATCCACATATCCGGTGCGCGCCAGCTCTCTCTGGATTGAATCCGCCAGCTGTTCTGATTCCCTGCCTGTCTTGTACACCAGCGTCATGACGCCCGAACCTTTTCCCGGCTCACTCGCCGCATTGCGGTGCAGGGAAACAAAATAGTCCGCGCCCGCCTCATTTCCCATCTCTGCTTTCTGGTAGGGCGTGTCATAAACGTCCGTTGACCGCGTGTAGACGACATTCACCCCATTTTCCTCGAGAATCCTCCCTACTGCCAGCGCCAGACGCAGGGTATCGTCCTTTTCCATCCGATCCTCAAATACTGCTCCCGGATCTTTCGTTCCGCCGTGCCCGGCATCTATCATCACTTTCTTTTTTTCTTCCAAAAGAAAAGACTCCTCTCACATATCGTTGTACTACTACCATATGTGAAAGAAGTCCCAAAGTTTCCTGTTTAATTATTCCTCATACTCCCCGCTAAACACTTCCACCGCCGGTCCAGTCATGAACACGCGGTTTTTCTCTCGGTCCCAGCGGATCTGCAGGCAGCCGCCCAGCAGCTCGACCTCAACCGCATCCTCCGTATGCCCTGCCAGAATAGATGCAACGGCAACCGCGCAGGCACCTGTTCCACATGCCATCGTTTCGCCGGATCCGCGCTCCCAGACACGCATTTTTACGTGTGTGCGGTCAATGACCTTGACAAACTCGGTGTTGGTACGATCCGGGAAACGCTTATGGAACTCGAATTTCGGTCCAATCGTCTCCAGATCCAGGGAATCAATCTCATCCATAAACAGAACGGCGTGCGGATTTCCCATGGAAATTCCGGTAAATTCGTATTCCGTTCCATCTACCTCGATCTTCTCCGGAAGCTCGGAAGTCTGCTCCGGCTCGCCCATATCGACGGTGACCGCCGTTACTTTGCCATTTTCAACCTTCATATCCAGATATTTAATCCCGGACAATGTCTCAACAGAAATCTGCGGCTTGTCCACGATATGGTGGTCATACGCATATTTTCCCACACAGCGGATGCCGTTGCCGCACATCGCGCCGCGGGAACCGTCCAGATTGTACATATCCATGCGGCAGTCTGCCACCTCAGATGGGGTAATCAGAATCAATCCGTCGGAACCAATTCCAAAATGGCGGTCACTGACGGCAATCGCCAGCTTCTCCGGATCGTTTACCGTTTCTTCAAAACAGTTGACATAGACATAATCATTGCCAAGTCCCTGCATTTTTGTAAATTTCATCGTTTTTGCTGCTCCTTCTGCCTTTTTGATCCTATTGTAAAGGATCTTACGCCATTTTGTAAAGACTGATTACCATTTGTGCCGCCTCAATAAGGCTGACCTGGCTGTCCATGCTGCATTTCTGCAGATATTTGTGCGCCTCCGGCTCCGCCATCCGGTTCCGCTCCATCAAAATAGCCTTTGCGGTGTCGATCGCTTTCTGATCCTCTTCCCTGCGCTTCTGCGGCGGCTGGCGGCGCATCCGCCGTCTTTTTTCCGCCTGTGACTGCTCAATCATGCGGACTGTCGAAACTAAATCTCCCATTTTAAACGGCGCCGGCAGGCAGACAATCCTTCCCATCGCTTCGCCGCTCCACCGGCTCGGGGAAGCAATGAGAAGCAAATCAAATCCCGGCGGCAGCTGGTCGGCAAGCTGCCGGCAGGTCATATCACCAAACCGGTAGCCGCTCACCACAATCCCGCTTCGCAAATCATCGGTTAACGCTAAAACCTGCGCGCCCGATGTGCAGGAGGCTGTGACCTGTATTCCATGTTTTACGAGTATATTTCTAATATTTCGTCCGTCCTGCGGCTTCGAAAATGCTACTATGATGTTTCCCACGTGGTCTCACCTCACTGCGATTTCGTACCCCCTAACAACGATACAGATATTCCGCTGTCTCCCAATCCGTCACATAGGCACAGAAGCGTTCCCACTCCTCTTTCTTGCCCTCGCCGTACATCCGGCAGAACTTTTCCCCAAATACACGGTGTGCAAATTCATTCTGATCCAGCTTCTGGAGCAATATCCCCAATGTCTCCGGGAACCGCGGCGCATTCTCATCGCCCGCTTCTTCATCCAGCACCAGCGCCTTCTCGATTCCTTCCAGTCCTGCTGCCAGAATCGCCGTCAGCGCCAGATACGGATTCGCAGACGGATCCGGGAACTGCACTTCCACGGAAATACGTCCGTTCCGGTCTTCCTTCACATGAACTGCCTTTTCACTTCCTTTTTCCCACACAGCCGCCGGGAACTCCGGCTGGAACACCGTGCTCCGCTCCGCCGCCAGACGTTTATATGAATTGACGGTCGGATTCGTAAAAATCATCATATCACTCAGATTTTTAAGCACGCCTACTGCAAAATGCTTCGCCTGCGCCATCGCCTCGGCGCCCCGTCTGGAAGAGATCGACACGCCCACATGAAGCCCCGAGCCGTCGCCGCTCATGTTTGGCTTCGGCATAAAAGTCGCATGCAGACCATGGCGTTTCGCAATCCGTTTGACCGCCGCCTTGAACGTCTGTAAATAATCTGCTGCCTCAATGCCCCGGCGCGCCGGAAGGACGAAGCTGTGCTGTCCGGCAGTCAGACCATGATGCGTGCTCTCGATCGCAAATCCTGCTTCCTCCAGGCTCAGAACCATGTCCCGGCGGACGCCCTCTGCCAGATCGATCGGCCCCGCGTCATAATACCCGGCAACCTCATGCGTCACCGTCGTCGGTCTCCCATCATCATCCGTGTGAAACAGATAAAACTCACACTGGAAATCAAAATCAAAGTCCAGTCCCATCTTCTCGGCACGTTTTACCGTTTCCTGTAAAATATGACGCGAATCCGTCCATGACGGCGTCCCATCCGCATTGCAGACCTGGCAGATCACGCGCGCTACATTTTCCTGCCCGGAATCCCACGGAAGAACCTGATACGTTGATGCATCCGGCTTCAAGTACAATTCCACACTCTCGCTCTGGTCCGTCAGATACTCCGGCGCCGCCGCGCCCTCGATCCCAGCTTTCTGTAAGCCGCCGAGCGCAAACCGGTTGATTGCATACCCCTCTTTCATCGCTTTTTCCGCCTGCCTCCGCGTCATCTGGACCATTTTGCACTGTCCAAAAATATCGGTAAACTGCAGCTTTACCAAATCAACATCTTCATCAAAAAAAGGTTCGGATCGGTTCGTATTCTCTCCCATCGCCATTTCCTCCTATAAAAAACGAGGCAGCTGTCTTTGTTTCCAGTCAGCCCCCTCGCCCTCTTTTCATATACGCCCAGAATTTTCCTGCCTATACAGCCCCCAAAATTTCAAGCATACGTTTATGATCGTTTTGCTGTGTGAGAATGCCCCTGTCATTCTTTTCACAATTTTTATAAATAAAATATAGCAGTCCGATATTTTTCTGTCAAATACTTTTTTATTTAATCCGAAGCTGTTCGCTCAATTCATTTCCCAACTGGATATGTCCCACATAGCCGACCTCGCCGACCATGTAAACCATGCCGTCCTCCTTGATTTCCACTTCCAGCGTGCCACCCGGCATATGGACGTACATATGCGGATCGGCAAGTCCCAGGCGGTATGCCGCACTCGCCGCCGCGCAGGCGCAGCTTCCGGACGCCAGCGTATATCCAACGCCTCTCTCGTAAATCTCAATCTGGATATTCGTCCGGTCAAGGACATTTAAAATCTGCGTATTGACCTTTTCCGGGAAATATTCGGATGTTTCTGAATGCTCGCCGATCCGGCACACCATTTCCTTCGAAATCTCATTCATCCAGATGACGCAGTGCGGATTTCCCATTGAAAGACAAGTCGTGACATACGGAATCTTTCCAAATACCATCGTCTGGTTTACCATCTCCCGCCGCTCGCCGGTCACCGGAATCTCATCGCTCCAGAACGTCGGATGTCCCATCGAAATTTTCACACGGGTCGCATCCTCGTTGAGATAAAAGACTGTCTCCTCGCCTCCCAGCGTTTTCCAGGAGATCGTCGTTTTCTGCACATATCCCGCGTCCCGCAGATATTTTGCAAAAATACCCATGCCGTTGCCGCTCTTCTCCGCCTCGCTTCCGTCCGCGTTGTAGATGTGTACATAAAAATCATTCTCCCCCAGATATGGACCCGCCAGAATGCCATCCGCGCCGATGCCAAAATGACGGCTGCACATCTTCTTGATATTCTCCGCATTCAATTCCAGATCATTCTTATTTGGATCAAACACTAGGTAATCATTTCCCATACAGTGATATTTTTCAAGCACAACCTGTTTCATCGCGATACCTCCTGCCTATTTTAATCAATACCATAAAATTCTTTCATCAATGATTTCTATTCTACTTCCGTTCTGGAAACCACTCTTTCTTTAATTTTTATTTTAGGAAAATATAGCAGCTTTTAATAGAAGAATTATGCTTTAAATATTGCATATAATGCTATATAATATGAACTAAGAAATGAAATGTCTGTGTTTCAAAACATATTTATCTCAGAGGAAAACAACAAACTCAATGCATTTATACAAGATATAATTTCCCGCAACAATCAACCTGCAATACACTCAAAAAAGGAGTCCCCTTATGTCAGAAAATACCACCCACGAATCCCCCGCCTACGAAAAACGCGGCTACCTCAACCACGAATTCCGCCTCTTCCACCTGCGCGGGCAGATGGATACACCGGTTGCCTACCACTATCATGATTTCCACAAAGTCCTGATCCTGTTAAATGGCGAAGCGGACTACATCGTGGAAGGCCGTTCCTACCACCTCCGCCCTCTCGACATCGTCCTCGTCGGCGCGCACTGCCTGCACAAGCCGGTCGTGCCATACAAAAGCCGATATGAGCGCATCATCCTCTACCTGTCGCCGGAATGTCTGGATGCATTCTCCTGTGCTGACTGTGCGCTCGACCTCTGTTTCCAGCTTGCCAGAGAACAGCAGTCCGATGTTCTGCGCCTCGGTTCCCTTACCATGACGCCGCTCTTAGAGGCGCTGTCAAGACTGGAAAATGCCTATCAGGCAGGTGGTACAAATGACAATGGCACAGACAATGCTAACTTTGAATCCCTTGGTGGCAGCAGTTATGGCTCCGAGCTTCTTCTGCGTTTATTATTCCTGGAATTTATGGTACACCTTGATCGCGCCGCCTCCGAAAACCATCGGGAATACGTTCCGACCTCCCCTTCCGGCGAAAAAATCCTGGAACTCATGCGCTACCTCTCTGAACACCCAGAAGAAGACCATACGATCGACCAGCTCGCCGCCCGCTTTTACATGAGCAAATACCACATGATGCGTCTCTTCCGCCAGGAAACCGGCTACACCATTACCGAATACCTGACCGAAAAACGCCTCCAAAACGCAAACGAGCTCCTGCGCCGGGGCACCCCCGTCACAGAAGCCTGCTATCAATCCGGATTCCGCAATTATGCTGCGTTCCTCCGGGCATATAAGAAAAAATATCGCGATACGCCACATAATTTATCCAGATTAAATTACTAAAAAAGAATGTGCCTCAGCACATTCGGGCGTCTCGCGCGGTCGCTTGCGACATGTTTCTGCTTCGCGCGAGTGCGCATCCTCGCGGAGCGTTTTTTGTTTCATAGGACGCAATTTCCTATGAAACAAGAAAATTTTACTATATAGAAATAGAAGGAAACCTCCCCTATTCTTCCCTCCGGAATTTCTGAATCGCCTCCATCAGCATCCTGAAATTCCGGATCATCGAATCAAACGCCCCATATTTATAAAAATTGATAAAGACAAGCCCCACCGGCACCGCCAGAATCATGCCTGTCAGCCCGCGCAGCTTAAATCCCAGATACAAAAGAAACAGCGTCATCAGAGGCGGCAATCCCATCGACTCCCCGACGATCTTCGGCTGGATGATCTGACGGACGACCTGCGTCAGGATGTAGAGCAGGATAAGCCCGGTCGCATACGCATACTCCCCCGCAAACAGTTTCACAACCGCCCATGGGAACAGCACCGTTCCCGTTCCAAAGATCGGCAGAAAATCCAGAATCGCCGTCAAAAACGCCAACAGGACACCGTAGCGGACACCCAGCACCAAAAATCCTGCCGCGAGAATCAGCGCCACCACACACATGATACGGAATTGTGCCAGAAAATATCCACCAATCAGTCCCTTTGCGTCCCGTTTCATATACTCGATATAGCGGAATACAAATGCCGGAAGATGCTCTTTCAGCCACCGCATGATGGACTCCCGGTCCGCCAGAAACAGGTACGAAGACAGGATAATAATGACCATATTTACCAGAAGATTCGGAATACTCTTCGCCACATGTCCGGCGATCTGCACGGTCGGTTCCGCCGCCCGCGATACCAGTTTTCCAAACAGACCATCCAGATTATCCGAAAATGCCAGCAGCGGCGGTTGTAAATTCTGCGGAAAATATTCTGCAAGCTTCCGCCCATTCTGCAATGCATTCTCGATCTCAGCGATCACACTCTGATATATTTCCGGTGCATCCGCCAGAAAACTTCCCATTTCCCGGTAAACCAGAAGACCCGCCCCGTAAAAAAGACCGATCACGATCGCCAGCGCCGCAATAATGATCAGCATCGAGCCGTGGCGCCGCACCAGCTTCACGCGCCGTTCCAGAAACCGAACCAGCGGATTTGCTAAAAGTGCCAGAATCCATCCGACCACAAACGGCATGAAAAAATGCAGAAGTCTGGGACCTAAAAAGATGACCAGACATAAACCAAGGAGCGGAATCACAATATTCAGAATCATTCTAAAACATCGTTTCATCTCATCCTTTTCCTTTCCAAGACGATGATACAATTTCGCTATACCAGATTATAGTGTTCCGCAATCTTTCTGAATGCCGGAAGCGATCTCTCGATCTGTCCATATGATACGCAGTATGCAATGCGCACATAACCCGGGCAAGCGAATGAACTTCCCGGTACTACCAGTACATTGTACTGTTTGCATACCTCGCAGAATTCCTTCTCATTCTCCACTGGAGATTTCACAAACAGGTAGAACGCGCCCTCCGGCTTGATGCAGGAAAATCCGCACTCTTTCAATCCGTTGTAAAGCAGGTTACGGTTGCGGTCGTAAGCTTCCAGATTCACATTCGCATCTACGCAGCGCTTGATGACTCTCTGCATCAGGGATGGCGCATTGACACAGCCCAGAACACGGTTCGCGATCGTTGCCGCCTGGAATACATTTGCGCTCTCATCCATCTCAGACGGGATTACCAGATAACCGATACGCTCGCCCGGAAGGGACAGGGACTTGCTGTACGAGTAGCAAACCACTGTATTGCGGTAATATTTTGTCACATACGGTACAACCGCGCCGTCGTAAGCCAGCTCACGATACGGCTCATCGGACAGAAGCACGATCGATGTGCCAAATTCCTTCTGTTTCTTTTCCAGAATTGCTGCAATCTTCTGCAGTGTTTCCTCGGAATAAATAACGCCGGTCGGGTTATTCGGGGTGTTGATGATCACTGCCTTGGTCTTTTCGTTGATCTTTTCCTCAAATTCAACGAGATTCGGCTGGAAATCCACCGTATTCGGAGATACAACCACCAGCTCGCCGTCATAGTTGCGGACATAGGAACCATACTCTACAAAGTATGGTGCAAAGGTAATGACCTGCTCTCCTGGATTTAACAGGGTCTTTAAAATGACATTCAAACCACTTGCCGCACCGACCGTCATCAGGATGTTGCCTGCGTGAAAGGAGGTGCCGAACCGGCGGTTTAACGACTGAGCGATCGTCTCACGCACATCTTCATAGCCTGCGTTGGACATATATCCGTGTACAAACAGGGAATCTTCTTCCTTTACGATATCCTGAATCGCCTGATTTACCTCTGCCGGAGCCGGTACGCTCGGGTTTCCAAGGCTGAAATCAAACACATTCTCACGTCCATATTTCGCCGCCAGCTTATTGCCCTCTTCGAACATCATACGGATGGCGGAGTTATTTTTCATAAGCGGTATCATTTTTTCTGAAATCATTGGCTTGCCCTCTTTTATATAAAATTGATCAATGCGGCAATTCAATCTGTATACAAGCAGCACTTTAACTTGCTGAATTGTCGTCTTTTTGTTATTATAGCAGATTTTATTTCATTTTTATATCTTAATCCATATATTTTTACCGCCCTGCAATCTTATGTGATACCAGAAATGTCACAACCGCTGTCACCGCGAAATAAAACCATGTGGACGGATTGCTGAACCAGGTTGTGAAAAACGATAACAGCATGTAAAGTGCAAACTGTGCGTACAGAAGATAGGTAATCGGATTCTGCACCTGGCGCATCATCCGCATCAGCAGATACGCCGCCGCTCCTAACAGGGCAGAAAAGACGAACACGCCAATTACGCCGAAATCGTAGTACGCATCATAAAACATCGTCAGCGTCGTCAGCTCTTCCTTCGTCACATAATACGGAAATGCCGTCAACGACGGAACCAGAAACTTGAGTCCCGTCAGCGTCCAGAACGGTGCCAGCATCTTCATGCCCCAGCTGTGCTTCACAAGTCCCTTGACCAGACAGTCGAAATTATCGTAATTGTTTGCAATATAGATATACGGCTGCGTCACAAAAATCGGCAGGTGCCGTTTCATCTCAAAAACCGTATTCAAGTAGGCAGTATCATGGCTGCGCGCGATCGTCAGCAGAATGTAGAGCACAATCAGCCCTGCCAGCGCAAAAACAACATAGATCGGATTCAGCTGGTGTTCCATCTGTATGTAGGTAATCAATGCCAGCAGTACCGCAAACAGAAGCTGGGAGCGCGACACGCACAGAAGCGGAATCGCCACCGCCGCTGCATCTGCCAGAAGCATACATACCAGCCGTCCCCGGCTGCGACCGCCCTCGATGCAAAAATAGATCACAGAGAGCGCCGGAACCAGCACACAGGACACCGTCAGATAATGAAGCCCGGTCACATGGAAATAGGAATAAGCATGCGGAACGCCCCGGAGCAGCAGCGGAATATAGCCCATATAGACCGCCTCGATCGCGAAACAGCCTGCCGATAGCGCCGCCAGCGCCACCGCGCAGAAAAAGACGGTTCCGGCATAAGATTCCAACCCCCGGCGCTGCACCGCGCCGGAATGACCGCCCACGCGGACGGACGCCTCACCGGAAAATGCTTCCAGATAATAAAAAGCCAGATAAAAGCCCGCAAACGCCGCCAAAAGTCCCAGCCACGTTCCCGCACTCCATGCCTGACTTAAATAACTAAGCTTCATACACGCCAGTCCCTGTCCACCTACAAAGGAAAGAGCGAAAATCCCCCGCAGATGCAGAAGATTTCCACTCCGGATATAGTCTGACGCATACAGATACACCGCCGCCGCCAGAAGCCCTGCACCGGATAAAAGATAATGGCGGCCAAGCGCCAGAAGCAGCGAAGCCGCATAGCAAACCAAATAAACGATCATAGTTTCATCCTATCTGTACGTCTGTACACATTCTTTTACCGCACCGGTTTTCCCTACTCGCCCAGCCCGTCATCAACTATTTTCAGCATCGCCGACAGAGCTTCCTCCTCGTCTTTTCCATCACAGATAAACTCGATCTCATCACCGCTCTTGATGCACGCCCCAAGCACGCTCAGGACACTCTTTGCATTGGACACGGTGCCACGGAACTGGAACTGGACAGAACAATCGAATTTTACCGCCTCATTACACAGGATTCCCGCCGGTCTCAAATGCAGACCAGTCGGGTTTTTTAATTTAATTTTTGCTTTTACCATTGTTTAACTTCTTTCTCCTCATTTGTGGATGGCATACCATACTTTATGCAGCATTGCCGCTCTCTGCATCCACATTTTCTTTTGCCGAGCTTGCCCCGCTCTCCCGGTTGGAACTGCTCTGGCTGCCCATGTCTCCACGGTCACTCTCGGTGCTTTCCGTCGTCTGGGCACTGGAGCTTCCATGTTCGCTGACCCGCACTGTCACAGCCGGCGCCGACAGCATCTTATACGCGTCCCCCAGCTGGAACTGCGCCGCTACCGTGTGCTCGCCCAGTCCCATGCCTGATACATCGACCCGGATATTCATCTTCGCCGCCGACAGGCTGCTTAAATCCTCCTCAAGTCCCTGTACCTTGACTTCCATCTTCGTATCTTCGACGGTATAGCTGTAGCTGCTGTTCTTTCCGTTTAGAGTCACATCCTCCGGTTTGACCGTAAAGGTCTTCTCTATCAACTTCTCGACCTGTAGTGTCACGTTGATCATCGTGCTGTCCAGTCCCACGATCGTAAGCCCGGACGGCAGATAATCATCCAGATCGATCTCGCACTCCACATTCTTCGTCGCGCCCTGCACATTAAGGGACGGTCCCTGAATCGTGAGCGTGCTGACCGATGCCAGATCCGTCTTAAGCCCCGCCACAGACACCGACTTGATATCCGTCTTCGGACCCGTATAGCGGTATCCATCCGCCACTTCACCACTGACGTCAAAATCAAGCGGTACTTCTTTTACTTTCAGGATCTGCATCGTATAAGAGACATCTCCGCCAACCGTCTTGACAGAATCTCCCAAATCTGACAGCACATTTCCATTGGCGTCAAAATACTCCGGTGTTGCTGTTCCACCGACATCCGCCGCAGCACCGTCAATATTAAAACGGATACCCACGCTGCTGATCTGTCCGATCAGGGAGGTTGGTCCTTTGACCGTCACCTGGGATGGCACCATTGTCACCTCACCCGCCTCGTAACCCTCTGCCGCCTTGCCCTGAGGATACGCTTTCAGCGTAAATGCCTTGGTCTGCAGCGCCTCGGTCGTGATCTTGATGACCTCCGGGGACTTCACAACCGGCGTGGACTCCAGCAGTTCCTCATTGTTCACCACTTCCACTCGGATCGGGATCGCACCCGTCACATCATACATTTCCGATAAATCCGCATAGGCGTTGAAATCCGACGCCTTTACCTTATAATCATCCTTCGTCCGGATCTTGAAACTGATCGTCGCCGTTTTTTTGCCTACCACATCATAGGCAAGATCCGCCTGCTCCAGCACCTGATCGTTCGTGATCGTGACCGGAACCTCCCTCGTCGATACCTTGATCGGGTTCGCCACATTCACGACCGCCAGCCACACAAAGAAAGCACAGAACAGGGCAATCAGCTTGATCGCAAGATTATTCGTCAGCTTTTCTTTCATTTCTGCGTCTTCCCTTCCATATTCTGAAACGACCTGTGTTTTCCGTTTCCCGTTTTACCAGAACTGACAATATATCTCTCAGTTCATCTCCATCCTTGACACTCTTAAGCCGTCCGGACACAGCCACCGACACACGCCCTGTCTCTTCCGATACAACCAGCGTCACGCTATCGGTCGCCTCACTGACTCCGACTGCCGCACGGTGTCTGGTTCCCAATGCCTTGCTGATATCCATATTGTCCGAGAGCGGCAGATAACAGGTCGCCGCCGTCACACGGTTACCGCGAATCACGACCGCGCCGTCGTGCAGCGGTGTGTTGTGCTCAAAAATATTGATCAGAAGCTGGCTCGTCACGATACCATCGACCTCGATGCCCGTCCGCTCGATCTCTCCGAGCGGCGTGCCCCTCTCGATGACGATCAGGGCGCCCGTCTTGACTTTTCCCATCTCAAAACAAGCACGCACCAGCTCTGCAATCGTCTTTTCGCTGAAATCCTCATTTTTCTTCGTATCATCCGTTGAAAACAGCGTCGTCAGCACGTTCTGGCTTCCGATCTGCTCCAGTGCTTTCCGCAGCTCCGGCTGGAAAATAACGATGATCGCCGTCACCGCAATGTACGACGTCTTTTCCAGAAGCCACAGAATCGTATCCAGTTCCAGGATCGCAGCTGCCAGAAAGAATGCAAGAATAAAAATAATACCCTTCAGAAGCGTCCACGCCCGCGTATTTTTGATCCAGATCAGCATTTCATATACCAGAATTGCTATAATCGCGATCTCTATTAAATTTTTAAAGGTTATCTTCGGTACGAACGAGATCCACGAATAAATCTCCGCCAGTATCTCTGCCATTCTTTTCCCTCCCTTTCGGGCTGCGTTTCTGTTACCAGTCACGTACATATGACCCGTCACGCATTTCTTTTAACAACAAGTTTCTTTTATAAAATAGTCTATCTTCTCTTTACTTTATTGATTTCCTGTACTTTTACATCCGTCCTCGAGATCGCAATCTTTGGAACCGCTTTCACATAGTAATAATAATCGTCATCCTCAAACTGCGTGTACTCAGTCCGGCTGTAATCGACCGAAAAAACAAACAGCTGATAGATCAGCGATGCAATAACCGCACCAATCATTCCTACAATCAGCTCCGGCACGGACACCGGAACGCCAAAGCGGAAATCGCCGATAAACACAACCAGAATCTGTAAAATAAGGCCAGCTCCGATCGCGATCCCCCAGGAGTAGTTGATCGACAGTTTCTTGAGCACACAGACCGTCAGCGCCCCCAGGCAGCATGCCGCAATCATGACAAGCATCGCCGGGTTTGCCAGCAGGTTTTTGATGACCTGCGCCAGCATCTGCGTGATCTCAGTCTGCTCACTGCCTGCCAGGAAGCTTCCGTTCTGCTTCACATACAGAATCACGTAGTACAGAAAAATCCCGCAGCTCATCGGAATCACCGATACGAGGCTTCCAGTCAGTCCAAGAATCATCGGGACTGCAAACGGCACCTTCAGAAAAAACAAGATCGGCGTTACAATCAGGTACGCGCTGTCACCCGGCTGAAATCCGTAATACAGCAGCACCACGATCAGAAGGAACACCAAGGTAATGAGCGCCACTTCCATCGATGCTGCAAAGAGCTGTGCCAGCAAAAAAATCCCAATCAGAAACGCAATGGCTCCAAATGGGAGAAATGCACATATAATTCCCGCAAACAGCGGCACCAGACCGCCGCTCAGTTTCGGCATCAGTCCGATGTTCTGGTTAATCAGAAACACCGCCGCAAAGGCAGTTATAAAACGCAGGAATGCATTCACAAATGCACTGTATCTCGCATAGAAAGCCTTGAGTGCTTCTTTCCCTGCAAGGAGTCCTCTCATCTGCCTCTCCTCTCTCTCTCCATTTTTCTGGCGCGCCGGTGTATATCGTAGCGCTTATCCAGATGTTTCAGTTTCGCTATGTAGATCCGGTTCCTCTTTTCCTCGTACTCATACCGCCCGCCATACACGATGATCGTCAGCACGACATACAGAAAAAGCCCCCCGAGGTATAAAGCTCCTCCTCGAAAAGCCAGTCCCTTCAGTTCATCCATTCCTATCGAACTCAGAACTACTTCTACATTAAATAATATCCACATTCCAAAGAGAAGTATGCTGCACAATGTATAGCTTATAAATCCCCGGAGCAGATTGCGGCTGATATAGTCGCTTTTAAAATACTGATTGACTGTTTTCATCTGGGAAGCATGCTTCTTCTCAAACAGTGCCAGTTCGGTCATTAATTTTATCTTGTCTTCGTTGAGCATACATGGTTCCTTTTTTATATATGCCGCGGCTTCCGGTTCAATACGTCCCGTTTCTGAAACCGCTGCGCCAAAAACGCATTCTTCCATAAATTATAACATAACTTTTTTCTCTTGGCGAGGGGGCGGGGGGATTTTTCATAGGTTTTTCATAAATTTGTAAGGGATTGTCAGACATCAAAAAAGAGCTCTGCCGATCACACATTTTCGCATGATCGGCAGAGCGTATCAAGTCTGTTTCATAAGATGTAAAAACTATGCCTTTTTTGCTTCTTTTTATGTTATGATACTTTTATGATGATACCAGGGTCAAAAGGTCAGAAGTTCGACGCAAGCTTGCTTGCAGGAGCATTTTTGACCTTGGGACCCGCCAAAAACATGAGTAAGTAGCCATTTTTCAAAGAAAAATGAGCGAATTACGAATGTTTTTGAAGATTGCGGGAGCATATAGTGCGGAGCAATCTGGTATCAGAGGGGTCAAAATGCCTTTTGACCCCAACATCTTTATGATATTAGGATCAAAAGGTTCGAAACATGCGTAAGCAGCCTTTTCCCAGACAATCAGAAGAAAAGAGGGATTTTGTTTTGAAAATCGCGATTGTAGATGGTTTGTCCAGTGTATGGGTGCAATACCTCGCGCTCCCTTGCTTTGGCGTTTTATTTAAGCTGATAGTAGACGCCGAGATCGGAATGATTTTATTTCTATATTTATTTATCATCGATTATCTGTTGGTCGTGCGTGCCGCCGCTTTCTGCATGTGTCAGGCGCTCTTCGGCTACAACTTTTTCTCCTGTCAGACCGGGTGTTCCGGCTCTGAAAACACGCCGCCTTTCATCCGTCTCTCCGCGGTGCAGACGGGTACCTCCACCCTGTCCATCACCACGGACAACACCAGCGCATTCAGCCCTACCTGGATGAATGAAAAACTGGTATCGACCAAACCTGCGGGAAGCGGCATCGGAACCGAATCGATCCGCATGATCGCCGAACAGTACCACGGTGATGCACGGTTTGAATGGCGGGACGGCGTATTTTATGCTTCGGTATTGCTGAACCCATAATGATACAAAAACCAGATATCCTCTTTTTATATAATATAAATTTTCTGCTATCTCCCTACATAACCGGTTCCTGCAGCACGGTTCCCTCCGGGAATGCGGTACGGAACACGCGGCGCACCAGCGGACCTGCTACAATGAGCTGGAACGGAAGCGCCATGATGATGTTCTTCGGAATATTGGTCAGCCAGATGATGAGCAGCTGGCTCCATGCGCCGGATTTCACGCAGGCTTCCAGACCGCCATATAAGGACATAACAAATACCATCGGAACGACCATGCAGCAGGAGATCGTGATTACTTTACGAAGTGTGCTGCTCTCCGGTGATACAAAGTAACGGAACGCAATTCCCTTCGCCGGACCGGACACGATGAACCAGTCAAACAGAAACGCATACACGAATGCAAACGGGAATCCGATCCATCCTTCGCGGATCGTTTCCAAGGATAAATGTCCCATATGAAGGGTTACATTGTACATACTCATCCAGAGTACCATCGTGAAACACATGATAACGGAATAGATAAAACTTTCTCTCTTATTTCTTGGCATTTTCATTCTCCTCCTATAAAATAATTGCTTCTATCCAGATGCAACGGCAAATCAGTCCGACACACCCACGCACAAGATGCTGTCCGTGATAAATTTCACAAAATAAAAGGCAGCAGAAATCGGAAACTCGTTTCGATCTCTACTGCTGTATGCAATCTCACTGCGTTTTTTCAAACTATATTCGATTTGGGTTACGGTTCGCTATTATAACGTCTTTTTTCCATTCGTGTAAGCACTTTTTTTATTTTTTCACAATTTCATCATATTGAACGATCAATTTTTTTTATTTTTTATTCCGCTTATGCAACTTGACAAGAGCTGCTTTTTCAGCTCCCCTTTCATTTTTTCCGAATTTTTCCCTAAAAACAGGCAAATAGATATTGACAATACTGCCTTTATTCGATAGAATGTAATAGTATGTTTACATTGAACTGTCCGTGTCCAGGCTTTAATGCAAACCAAATACAAAATGAATTACGAATCAAAATAAAAGAATTTATGATGGAGGTACACTACATTGGCTAACATTAAATCCGCAAAAAAAAGAATCTTAGTTGCAGAGA
The DNA here is from genome assembly GCF_003461685.1 of Clostridium sp. AF12-41. Lineage (NCBI taxonomy): Bacteria > Bacillati > Bacillota > Clostridia > Eubacteriales > Clostridiaceae > Clostridium > Clostridium sp. AF12-41. The sequence continues at coordinate 249,715 of NZ_QTXO01000002.1, forward strand.
CAAGAGCTGCAAGAAACAAGGCTATCAGATCCAAAGTTAAAACTGCTGTTAAGAAAGTAGAAGCTGCTGTTGCTGCAAAAGATAAGGCTGCTGCACAGGCTGCATTATTAGCTGCTACCAGCGAGATCGACAAGGCTACTTCCAAGGGCGTATACCACAAGAATACAGCTTCCCGCAAAGTATCCCGTCTTTCCAAGGCTGTAAATACTCTGGCTTAATTATCCAGAGCGGATCTTTCGAATTATATATTAAAAATTAACCCAAATTAAAAAACCATTATTCTGTGGGTGTGACAGAATAATGGTTTTTTGTTGCTTCTTTTCCAGCCGGGTCCGGCCGAAGAACCGCTGATTCTGATGCTGGCACTGCCCTTTAGAATCAGCGCACGGAACTTCTGGGCTGACTGATCAGCAGCTCCACCGCCAGCCGGTCGCCCATCCGCCCGGTCTTGACTGCCTCCTCGGCATCCACGCAGGTCTGCACATAGGAAATGAGCTGTTCTTTCGTAAATGCCGCCGCCTGGCTGCTGAGCTTTCCGGCTACGAACGGAGGTACTTTCAATTTCGAGGCAACCGTCCCCCGGTCTGCGCCGGACGCCTGCAATTCTCGCACCAGCAAAAGCTGGTTAAACTGTCTGGCAATCAGGAACAGGATCCGCATCGGCGGCTCCCTGAGTGTCAGCAGGTCTTCGTACAGATCCATCGCCCGCTTCGTCTTTCCCGCCATGATCGCCGCTACCATGTCGAAGATCTTGTTCGTGATCTGCACGGTCGTGATGACTTTCACATCCTCTGCCGTCACTACCTCACTGCCCATCGTGTAGGAAATGAGTTTTTCCAGCTCCATCCGGATGTTTTCCATATCATCGCCGACGCGCTCCAAAAAGAGATTCATCGTGGACGGCGTGATCTTCCGCCCATTCTGCGCCAGGATCGTCGCCGCCCATCTGGCGAGCTGCGCGCTGTCCTGCCGCTTCATCTCCGCAATGTGACCCAGATCCTTGACCTTTTTGTAGAGTTTGTTTCTCTTATCGACCGCCTCCTCCACAAATACGATGCAGGTCGTGTCCGGCATCATCGGCAGATACTCCGCCAGCGCCTCCGAAGAAGTCTTGAAAAATCCGCTGTCCTCGATCAGAATCAGACGCCGCTCGCTGAAAAATGGCATCGTGTCCGCCAGACTGATCAGCTCGTTGACATCCAGCCCTTTTCCCTCGAAATAATTGTAGTTCATCGTATCATCGCCCGAGATCGCCGCCCGCAGCTTCTTTTTATAACTCTGCTTCAAAAACGCCTCTTCGCCGTATAGCAGATAAACCGGCTTAAATGTGCCATTTTTGATGTCTTCATTGATCGTCTGCATTAACTCCGTCCCCGCCTCCTGGTTCTATTCGATAAAAACAGATCCATTTTTTCGAATGACTGTCCATCCGGTTACTTTCCTGTCTATTTTTTCACTTCCTACTATTATAAACATTTTTCTAAAATGTTGTCTACTGTAAACCCATAAAAAGAATAAAACAGCAGCTCCTTTTGTTGCTTGAAATTTTTCCTTGGTTCACTTTCAGTCAAAACCTACATTACCATCCCTAGCAAAAGATAGACCGCATACGCTACAATCCACGCAATCACGCACTGCGCCACCACGACAAAGCAAGCCCATTTTCCGCCCAGTTCGCGTCTGACCGATGAAATCGCTGCCACGCACGGCGTATAGAGCAGGCAGAAAACCAGCAGACTGACCGCTGAAAGAGGGGTCAGAATGTCACGCAGGCTCTGAGTCGTCCCGAACAGAACCGACAGCGTTGATACAACACTCTCTTTTGCCATAAATCCGGTCAGAAGTGCCGTGCAGACACGCCAGTCGCCTAATCCCATCGGCGCAAACAGTGGTGCAATCACACCAGAAATAACCGCCAGAAGACTCTGCTGGGAATTGGACACAACATTCAGGTGCAGATCAAATGTCTGAAGGAACCAGATTAAAATCGTCGCCACAAAAATAACTGTGAATGCTTTCTGCAGGAAATCCCTTGCCTTTTCCCAGAGAAGCTGGGCGACATTGCGCGCCCCCGGCATCCGGTAGTTCGGAAGCTCCATGACGAACGGAACGGCTTCACCCTTAAATAAAGTTGTTTTAAGAAGCATTGCCATCAAAATTCCCATCAGGATTCCCAACAGATAAAGTGCAATCATAACAATCGCCCCATGATGCGGGAAAAAGACAGCGGTAAAAAACGCATAAATCGAAATCTTGGCGGAACAGCTCATAAACGGAGTCAACAGGATCGTCATTTTTCGATCCCGCTCCGAAGAAAGCGTCCGGCTTGCCATGACTCCTGGTACCGTGCAGCCAAAGCCAATCAGCATCGGCACGATGCTCCGTCCGGAAAGACCGATCTTTCGAAGCAGTTTATCCATCACAAACGCCACACGTGCCATATAACCGCTGTCCTCTAAAAGCGACAGGAAGAAAAACAGCGTCACAATGATCGGCAGAAAGCTCAAAACACTTCCGACACCATTGCACACACCATCGATCAGCAGGGAATGGAGCACCGGATTGATACCTGCCGCTGTCAGCGCTGCGTCTGCCCGCTCTGTCAGCCATCCAATCACCAGTTCCAGACCATCTGAAAGGACCGCGCCAATCACATTAAATGTCAGCCAGAATACCAGACCCATGATTGCAATAAATGCCGGAATCGCCGTGTAGGTTCCAGTAAGAAGACGGTCAATCTTCACACTTCGCTGGTGTTCCCGGCTTTCCCTCGGTTTGACGACTGTCTGCCTGCAGACTTTTTCGATAAAACCAAACCGCATATCCGCAATCGCAGCTGCCCGATCCAGCCCGCGTTCCTTCTCCATCTGGCAGATAATATGTTCCAGCGTCTCTTTTTCATTCGTGTCCAGATTCAGACGCGCCTCAATCTCCTCATCGCCTTCTGCCAGCTTCGATGCAGCAAAGCGCACCGGAATACCCGCATTCTGCGCGTGATCTTCGATCAGATGCATAATACCATGCAGGCAGCGGTGCACCGCGCCACCGTGATAATCCGCATCACAGAAATCCTGCCGTCCCGGTTTCTCCTGAAAATGCGTTACATGAAGCGCATGATCGATCAGCTCTCCGATTCCTTCATTCTTTGCCGCTGAGATCGGGATAACCGGAATCCCCAGTTCTTCCTCCAGTTCGTTGACACGGACAGAACCGCCGTTCTGGCGCACCTCGTCCATCATATTAAGCGCCAGAACCATCGGAATATCCAGTTCCAGAAGCTGCATGGTCAGATACAGGTTGCGCTCAATGTTTGTCGCATCCACGATATTGATGATTCCCTTCGGGTGCTCCTGCAAAATAAACTGACGCGTCACCAGCTCCTCATTCGAATATGGCGATAAGGAATAGATTCCTGGCAGGTCGGTCACTTTCGTATTTTCATGTCCGCGGATCGTGCCATCCTTCCGGTCCACCGTCACACCCGGGAAATTCCCCACATGCTGATTGGATCCGGTCAGCTGGTTAAAAAGCGTCGTTTTGCCACAGTTCTGATTACCTGCCAGGGCAAACGTCAGAACGGTGCCATCCGGCAATGGGTGTTCCTCCGCCTTTGTATGGTATTTTCCACCTTCTCCGAGTCCAGGGTGATCGATCGCGCGCGCCATCGGAATCCCATGTTCCTTTTTGTCCGCTGCTTCGGTTCCTGCCTCGCGTACATTCTCAATCTCTATCTTCTCTGCATCCGCCAGGCGCAACGTCAGTTCATAGCTATGAATCCGCACCTCAACCGGATCGCCCATCGGCGCATATTTTACCATCGTAACCGATGCAGTCGGAATCAATCCCATATCCAGAAAATGATGCCGCAGTGCACCTTCTCCGCCAACTGTCCGAACGGTTGCAGTTTTTCCTATTGGTAAATCCTTTAATGTCATTCTCTGCCTCCATCTCTCTTCATTAGTCAAACTCATTGTATGTCATCAGACTTCTACATCCGCCTGATTTTGAAGCAAAGCATAGAGAGAAAAATACTATTGAAACTTTTTCTCAATTATGTTTCCAGATAAGTCTATTGTACTTTAGGGAATTTGTCAATCGTTGGAATCTTTAAGAATCTACCAATCAGAAAAAAAATAGAAAAGATAAAAGAAAAACAGTAAGGATGAATCATCCTCACTGTCTCAAAATAGCTGGGCTACAAGGATTCGAACCTTGAAAATGACGGAGTCAGAGTCCGTTGCCTTACCATTTGGCGATAGCCCAATCTTTTATTTCATAGCTGTCTCAGCCACATTTATTATTATATCATAAATTTTTGTTTCGTCAAGTATTTTTTTCAAACACTTATGTTTTTTTGAACAATTATAATTATTTACCAGTTCGAAACATTTTACAGTCTCGTAATGCCCCGGATATTTTTCCGTCACGAGGCTTCCTGCAAATAATTCTAATGATTCTTAAAATTCCTGCTGCCCGAATCCAACTTCTGGTAACTCCAGACATATCATGGTTCAGGCAGCAGGAATCATATATCCTCATACACTCCGCTTTAATTAGCTGACTCCGCATCTGTCTTCGTTTCTTTTTCCGTCGGCTTTGTCTCCATCTGACTGTACTCTGTCTCCGAGTGCGTGCTCTCTTTTACTGCTTCTGTCAGTGTCTCCGGCGCGCGGGATGTCTCGGACGGCTTTGTCTCCACTGTCTCATCATCCGCATCGTCGTCATCCTCATCAATCAGATCATCCGCAATATCCGGCGTCTCGAAATAGCCTTTTACCGTACCAAAGGAGCCGCCGTCCCGCACTGCCACTCCGCCGAGCGTAAACGTGCACTCCGTATTGGCTGGAAGCCCTTTGACGTGAATCTCACAGGAGGTTCCGCCTGTGTCCGTGATTCTCGCCGAATAGCTCTGACCGTCCGGATCTACCACCGACACGGTCGGATTTTTCCATTTAACCTTTTCCTTAAAAACGATGTTCAGCGAACCGCTCTCGTAATCTACATAGTCAATCTTCGCTTTCTTGCCTCCCGAATCGACTTCTTCCTCGTCCTCATCTGCTGCGGCGGTTGTCTCCACCGGGCGTACTGCAGTCGATGGCTGTTCTGCCGGCGTCGGTTCATTTTCCGGCTGACCGGTGCTTTCCACGGTCGTCTCCGCTAAGGTTTCTTCCTCGGTCTGCGGCAATGTCACCTCACGAACCAGAGCCGCATCCGTCTCAATGGTGCTGTCCGTCTTCGAATAACCTACCGTATAAGCACGATCCGCGATCTCCCGCGCAATCTCTTCCATCGTCATACCGGCAAATTTTTTCATATCATTTTCGGTCAGGTCGTTATCCCGAATCAGCTCTCGCAGAAAATACGCTTTTCCATAAGAAATATTGTATTTCTCCGCCAGATCCTGAATCTCCCCGGTTACCTTCATCCGCTGGTCATAGACAACCGCCTGTACCGCGTGTTCCTGCAGGGAAGACTCTACATCCCCTACGACATCCTGACGCAAAGATGATGCCTTTTCCTCATTCTCATTGGACACGGTAACCAGAATCGCATTGTCCAGTTCATCCAGATAACCGTTCCGGACCATCGAACCGATCAATGCGTTGACCGCAATATCAAGGTCTACATTTTTCAAATTCATATCATCCAGGATCGTCTCCGCATCCTCATTAAGCGGATTCGCCTGCAATACTTTCTCGTTCCGGTTGACGGAAAGCTCAATACTCGGATTGACATCGATGCCAATCACCGAATCGACACGGTGATTCTGGTAAAATGAAACACCGCCTCCTAACACAGCCACACACAGGCAGGCGGCTGCTGCCATCGCCACGGTCCGCATCCGGCGGTACATCCGTACACGGCGGGATGGTTTTACATAGATCTCCTGTGGCGTCGAGAGATCGATTTTATCGAATACGTTGGGAGTCAGGGCATCCATCGCCGATCGCAGATGTGACTCAATCTCATCCTGTTCCCACGCTGTTTCAGAGTGATCGGTCAATGTACTCCCTCCTCTCTCAGGTGTTTTTTCAGTTTTTTCATAGCACGGTTGTACTTGGAAAGCACCGTTGCCAGCGGCATCTCCAAATCTGCCGCGATCTCACGATGTTTTAACCCCGCTGATGTCCGCAGAAGTACAATCTGCCGTTCTTCTTCATTTAATATTTTGAGTGCTGCGTGTAATACCATCTTATCCGCAGCATCCTCTATCTGGGGACAGAATTCCCCTGTCTCCATCTCAGAAAGATCCGAAAGCCCGATATCCGCTTCATGCTTCTGGTCACGGAAGCGCATATAGCAAAGATTTCTAGCGATCGTAAACATCCACGCCAGCGGTTTGCCCTGCGACTGATAGCTTCCAGCCGAAGTCCAGACCTTTAAATAAAGCTCCTGCATGACCTCCTCAGAGTCCTGCGGATTCCGCAAAATCGATAGAATAAAACCGTATATAGTTTTATCCGTATTCTGATAAAGCTGCTGAAATGCCGCCTTATCTCCCTCTGCCACTCGCAGAAGCAGCTTTTCATCGCTCATCTTATCATAGGCGACCGGCTCTTCCATGGTCGTTAAAAGCCCCGTCAAAAACATGGACGAAATTTCCTTTCTATATAACTTAATGCAAAGAAACCAGTTCTTATTGCATTTGTTATGAATTTTTTCTGATTTCTGTCCAGCTCCTCACGGCAGCTGGCAAAAATCAATGCAACTTTATTCATACTCGACCCGTTCCAGAAAAAGCCCCTCCGGCGGCGCCGTAAAACCTGCCAGCGCTCGGTCACAGGAAAAAAGCGCCTCCGCCACTGATTCCGGTGTCCGCTTATGAAGTCCTACCTCGATCAGTGTACCGGTCAGGATTCTTACCATATTATATAGGAAGCCATTGCCACGAAAATGCAGTTCGCACACACTTTCCTGCATGGTCAGCTCAATAGCAGTGAGATTCCGCACCGTCGATTTTTTCATCCGTTTCAACGAACAGAATGCTTTAAAATCGTGCTCACCCGTCAGATACGCAGCCGCCCGTCTCATAGACGCTATGTCCAGCGGTTCCCCCAGACCGTACACATATCGGCGCTCAAATACATTTTTCTTCGCTGCCGTCTCAATCCGGTAGCAGTACGTCTTGGAAACAGCATTTAAACGGCTGTGAAAACGCGTTCCCGCCTCCTGTGCCGATAAAACAGCGATATCATCCGGGAGATAGCGGTTCAGGTACGCTTTCAACTCCTCCGCGCTCATCCCGGCACAGGACGCCGGAAGATGGAAATTCGCCACCTGTCCCCATGCGTGGACGCCTGCATCTGTCCGTCCGGAACCGTGCACCTCTACCGTCTGCCCCGCCATTTTCTCCAGAATCTGCTCTAATTTTCCCTGTATCGTCTTGTCCGTGTTTCCCTGCTTCTGCCAGCCGTCATAACGGCTTCCGTCATATTGCAGGGTAATTTTTATATTTCGATCTGGCATATTTTTTCTCCATGTGTTATCTATCTTCATTCTTTCTTTATTCGCAAATATATCCGCCTCGCTGCCAGATACAGCACCGTTCCAGTCAGTGCTCCCGCCATATCCAGCCATACATCGCTGAGCTGCCCGGAACGTCCTTCGGTAAACAGCTGAATCGTCTCATCCAGAAATGGAACCGCAAATATAGCGATGCGGTGGATTTCCAGCCATACAGACCCGCACGGTGCCATCGCACGCATTCTCCCAGTCCTATCTTTCCCATCAGCCGGATCCTCTGTCCACATTTCTTCCAAAATAGCTCCGTTCACACGCACACAGAGAGCACTCTGCCGCAGCAAAATCCCCAATCCTGTATACTCAATAAAATGAGCACATTTGCGCACAATATGCTCGGTCAGCCATGGTACGGCTATTCCGGTATCTGCTGCCAGCTTCTGCAAAAGCCGGAGAACCCGTCCGCTCTCCGCCGATGACTGCACTGCCGGGCGCATGGAATTGGAGTAGATAAATAAAATGTATAATATTAAGATCACATGCCAGATCCATGCCATTCCCAGTGCTTTCTGTTTTTCCCGGATATTTTTTCCTGTATTCATCTATCAATCCCTGTATTCGCTTGACTCTTCTATGCGCTTACGCCTTTACTGCTCTGATTTTAAGATTCCGCTCGCGTCAATCCGCTGTACCGCCAGCGCGATCGCATCTTCATCCTGCACCAGCGCCATCCGCACATGTCCTTCTCCCGATGGACCAAACGCACTTCCCGGTGTCACCAGAACTCCTGTTTTTTCAAATAACGTTTTTACAAATTCCATCGAATCGCTAAATCCAGCCGGAATCGGTGCCCAGACAAACATCGTTCCCTCCGGTTTCTCCATCTTCCATCCGATCGATGCAAGACCATCACACAGACAGTCACGCCGTCTCTCATAAGCAGCTCTGGTCGAAGCCACACAGCTCTGGTCACCGGTAATCGCCGCGATCGCTGCCTTCTGGATCGGCAGGAACATACCGTAATCCATATTGGATTTCAACGTTTTCAGATGACTGACAACTTCCTTATTTCCCACGCAGAAGCCGACACGTGCCCCCGCCAGTCCATAGGTCTTTGACAGGGAATTAAATTCCACTCCGACTTCTCTCGCTCCTGGGAAACGCAGAAAGCTTCTGCAGGTTCTTCCATCAAACACCAGTTCACTGTATGCGTTGTCGTGAAGCACGATAATATCATATTTCTTTGCAAATGCAATCAATTCCTCATAGAAACTGTCTGGAGCCAGCACCGCCGTCGGATTGTTCGGGTAGGAAACAATCATAAATTTCGCTTTCTGAGCGACTTCCTCCGGAATTTCCTTCAAATCAATGATGTAGTGATTTTCTTCCCGCTGCGGCATATAGTAAAGCTCTGCCCCCGCCAAAGACGGACCATCCGCAAACACCGGATAACACGGATCCGGTACCAAAACCACATCGCCCTCGTCCACGATCGAAAGTGCGATGTGCGCCAGTCCCTCCTGGGAACCGAGCAAAGAGCAAATCTCTGTCTCCGGGTTCAGCTTCACTCCATAGCGGCGCGCATACCAGTCGGACACTGCCTCCAGAAGTGCCTGCTGATCCTGAATTGCATACAGATAATTTTCCGGTACCAGACAGGCTTCGCTGAGCGCCTTTAAAATATGCGGTGCGGGGGCAATATTCGGTGCGCCGATGCTCAGATCAACGATCATCTCCCCCTCTTCCAATTTTTTCTTCTTCATCTGCGCCAGCATGGAGAACACGCCCTCGCCAAACCGGTCCATTCTATTTGCAAATTTCATCTTATGTTTTTCCTCGCTTTCAGAAGTTCTTCTATCCACCAGCTGAGTCAACAGCCCCTGACTCTGTCATTCTCCATCGTTCTATCTTTGATTTTTCTGGTTCTCAGCCTTTCTCCGCCATTCTTTTTATCTGGCTATATAAGTATTAATTATAGTACAAGCATATAGGAAAGTAAAGGCGTGTCCAACAACGGAATTTGCCGTAGCTTTTCTAAAAACGTTGTAAAAACAACCGACTTTTCTCAGCAAAACAATTATACTTAATCTCGTAATTGAAACAGTAATTGTTCCGTGCTTTTATCCTCACGGACAGGAAATTCATACATGAAAGTTAAGAAAGACGAGGTTTTTATCATGATACGAAGAATTATTGAAATTGATCAAAAAAAATGCAACGGCTGCGGGCTCTGCGCTTCTGCCTGTCACGAGGGCGCCATCGGCATGGTTGATGGAAAGGCAGCTCTTTTAAAAGATGATTACTGTGACGGTCTGGGAGACTGCCTGCCAGTCTGTCCGACCGGTGCCATCTCTTTTGTCGAGCGCGAAGCAGCGGCTTACGATGAAGCGGCCGTCCAGGTTCATATGGCTGCCCGCAAGGCAAAACAGGTGCTGGAAAATGCAAATACTGCTGCTTCTGCAAACGCTTCCGCCCGCCCTGCATTCAGCGGATGTCCAGGATCCATGAGCCGTTTCCTGAAGCGCACTGAAAGCGCTCCTTCTGAACATGACGATACTCATGCAGATAGCGCCGAGACTTTTAATCCTTCTGATTCAGCATCCATCCCGGTGAGCGCCCTTCAAAACTGGCCGGTTCAGATTAAATTAGCTCCGATCCATGCACCGTATTTCGATGGGGCAAAGCTCCTGGTCGCTGCCGACTGCACCGCTTACGCATACAGCCGCTTCCATCAGGACTTTATCCATGGTAAAATAACCTTGATCGGATGTCCGAAACTGGACAGCATCGATTACTCCGAAAAACTGACCGAAATTATCCGCAGCAACGATATCAAGAGCGTGACCGTTGTCCGCATGGAGGTTCCATGCTGCGGAGACATTGAACAGGCAGTTAAAAATGCCTTGCAGGCAAGCGGAAAATTCATTCCATGGCAGGTAACAACCATTTCGATCGATGGGCGGATTTTAGATTAATATCTGCCATTCCCCCGATTGACCTACCCAACCATTTCGTGCAGGTTCCGCTCTCCATACACACCTGCCGAATGGACTCAATCAGACTCAAAAGAATACGAAAATTTATATATCTAAACGAGGTTTTATTAAGGAGGTTCATTATGGAATACCCATACATCAAAAACATTACTCACGAAAAAGTGCAGTCTTTAGCCGGCCTGGTAAACGCAGAAGACGGTCAGATCGTCAGCAAGACTCTGGCACAGAACGAAGCTGTCAGCGTTACTCTGTTTGCATTTGCAAAAGGCGAAGAAATCTCCACCCATGATTCCACCGGAGATGCGATGGTGACCGTTCTGGAAGGCACCGGCCGCTTCACGGTCGATGGCGTCGAGCACCTGGTTCACGCAGGCGAAGTTCTCGTCATGCCGGCGAAAAAGCCGCACGCCGTTTATGCACCGGAAGCATTTAAATGGATGTTGACGGTTGTTTTCCCATTTAAATAAAGACTGCGCTCAAACTCTTTTTACCATGCAGCCCGACTGATAGCAGCCCTTATCCATTTATTCCAAAACAGGCATACCGCAGGAATCCATGCATGATTTTCATCCTTTTCTCCGCGATATGCCTGTTTTTCATTTTATAAGCACATGGTTGTGTTCATTTTTCCAGTTAATCTCCCTTCAACAGATATGAACAGCAGCTTCCAGCTTTCATTATTCCACATACTCATGTGTCTCCACCCACTGCAGCAGCTTTTCAATCGCCGGATTCGGGTTGCTCTGACGCCATGCGATCTCAAAATCAAGCTCTTCCGGGCTGCCGTCCGCGCGGAGAAGCGGAACCACTACCAGATTCCGCGCATTCCGATAATGGCGGACGGCATATTCTGGGAGAATCGCCACGCCAAATCCCGCTGACACCTCCAGAAGCACCGTCTGTACCTCCCGTTCACGCGCCACGATATTCGGTATAAAACCGCCCTTATTGTAACAAATCAATACTTCTTCCGCCTCATCGTTGGAACGCCCCTGCGGCTGCATGATGATAAAGTCTTCCCGCGCCAGATCACGGTACATCAGATGGCTCTCTCCCGCCAGCGTGTGTCCCGGATAAAGAACCGCCATCATCGGAAACCGTTTGAGGAATCGATGCTTTAAATCCTCGTAATTCTGCGTGTACAAAGACAGATTAAACGCAAGATCGCAGGTTCCATTATCTAACAGCTCATAGAGCGCACTCATATTTTCCCGCAGCAGATGAATCGAAATATTCGGGTACGCCTCATGAAAACTTCTGAGCGTCTCCGAAAAACGGCTCTGCTCATATCCCCGGATAAATCCGATCGTCAGCTCCCCAGCTACGCCTTCCGCTGCCGTCCGCGCGAGCTTCGCCGCCTCCTCGGCGCGGACCAGAACCGCCCGCGCCTCGTTCAGATATACCTTTCCCGCCGCCGTCAGCTCGACATGGTGCTTGTCCCGCACAAAAAGCGGCACCCCGATCTTCTCCTCCAACGACCGAATCTGCAGCGTCATCGCTGTCTGCGAAATAAAACATTTTTTCGCCGCCCGCGTAAAATTCAGCTGCTCCGCCGCCGCCACAAAATATTCCATTTGTTTTAAATTCATCTCATTTCCCCATTTCTATATCCTATATGTAATCGCGTCTTTTCGATCGAGCAGAAAAATGAATCACGCCGCCCAATTTACGGGCTTTCGGTCTGGCTTTTCCTGTTTCGTTATAAGTTTCCCTTATTATAATATCTGTTCTTTCTATTGGCAAGTTTTTCATTCATCCTTTATAATTTTTAATAGTCAACAAAAGAAAGTGAGTGAAAGGTATGAAACAATTCAAAAATTTCTACGAAGGCACATACGCCAAGTACATTCTGCCGGGCGTCCTGCTGCAATCGGTTCTGATTGGCGGCGGCTATGCAACCGGACGTGAGATTTATTCTTACGGTGCAAAATTCGGAGCGATGGGCTGGATCTCCGGACTGACGATCGGCATCGGTTTTGCCCTGTTTGCCTTCCTGACCTTTGAGATCTGCCGGATCTACAAGGTTTACGATTATAAAAACTATATCAAGCAGGTCATTGGACCGCTCTGGCCGATGATGGATATTTTAACTGTCCTCATCGCGATTCTGCTGATTGCCGTTATGGCAGCCGCAACTGGAAGTATTTTCGAGCAGGTCGGACTTCCGAATATTCTCGGCTCCGTTGTGATCGTTCTGATCTGCGGACTCCTGAACTTTAAGGGTTCCAAGGTGATCGAGAAATTTGAATCGATCGGTACTATTTTACTGTATGGCGGCTATATTCTGTTTACAATTCTGGTACTCGTCAACAAGGGCAGCAACATTTCCCATGTATTCAGCACGATGGACACCAGCACCTACGACGGCTCTGTCACTGTTCCGCTGTGCATTTACACCGGTATCCTGTATGTTGCCTACAACATCAATTCCATCCCGATGGGCATGTTCTCCCTGACACGCCAGACCAAACGGAAAGAAACCTTTATTTCCGGTCTGATCGCCGGTCTTCTGATGGTTATTCCGTGGTTTTTGTCTTACTTTGCGATGATGTGCTTCTACGGTGACACCTCCATCGTCGGCGCGGATGTCACAACCCCGTGGATGGAAATGATCAAGGCAGTCAACGGCGGACCGGCACTGATGGCACTGTTCAGTCTCGTTATGGGCTGGACGCTGGTTGAGACGGCAACTGGCTGCATCCACATGATCATCGACCGTTTCGACGTTGCCATGGAGGAAAAGGGCGCTGCCAAGCTGTCCGATACAAACCGCGGTCTGATTACGGTCATCACGCTGATCGCTGCACTCGTATTATCCCGCGTCGGCGTTGTCACCTTGATCGAGCAGGGCTATTCGTACCTGTCTTACGGATTTATCCTCTTCTACCTGCTGCCGACGCTGCTGGTAGGCGGATATAAGATTATTAAACATAAAGACAAATAAATATGTAATGATAAGAACACATCCGCCTGTGGGAGATTTCATCTTATAGACGGATGTGGTATAATGTAAACACTTGACGAGGTATTTTCGAATCAACATAGAAAGGAAGTATATGCAATGAAATATATCGGATATTACAATGGAGAAATCGGCCCCCTCGAGGAAATGAAAATCCCGATGTTGGACCGCGCCGTTTATTTTGGAGATGGCTGCTACGATGCCACCACCTTTGCAAACAACAACATTTTTGCCGCAGACGACCATCTGGACCGTTTCTACAACAGCTGCAAGCTGCTGGAAATCCCGTTTGAAATGTCGCGTGAAGAACTGCGTGCCGAGCTGCAGAAATGCATCGATGCCAATGAGATTGACCACGGTATGCTGTACTGGCAGTGTTCCCGCGGAACTACCTATCGTGGACATCAGTTTCCACCTGCTACCGTAAAACCAAATCTGATGATTTTTACTGTTCCGTGCGACCTGATTCCATTTGATAAGACTTTCCGCCTGATCTCGATGGAGGACACCCGTTTCCTGCACTGCAACATCAAGACGCTGAACCTGATTCCAAGTGTCATCGCTTACCAGCGCTGCATCGAACAGGGCTGCCAGGAAACGGTCTTCCACCGCGGCGAACGCGTCACCGAATGCGCCCACAGCAATATCTTAATCATCAAGGACGGCGTTCTCTGCACCCCACCGAGAGATAATCTGATTCTTCCGGGCATCACGTTAAAACATCTGCTGATGTTAGCTGAGAAAAACGGCATCCCGACCAGCGAGGCACCATTTACCATGCAGGAACTGGCAGACGCCGACGAAATCATCGTCAGCAGCTCCGGCGGGCTCTGCATCCAGGCCGTTGAGCTCGATGGAAAACCAATCGGAGGAAAAGATCCGAAGACGCTGAAGACTTTGCAGGATGCTTATGCGGAGTTTTATGCGGAAGATACGAAGGTACGGTAAAAATCCATAAATTTGCCAATCAAGGGCTGTCACTCAAAACGTGGCAGCTCTTTTTCGCTTGCGACATGTTTCTGCTTCGCGCAAGTGCGCATCCTCGCGGAGCATTTTTTGTTTCACAGGACGCAATTTCCTATGAAATAAAATAAGGGGATCCCTGTATTTACAAGGATCCCCATGACGCGGAGACGGAGGGATTCGAACCCTCGTGCCGGGATGAACCGACAAACGCATTTCGAGTGCGCCGCGTTACGGCCGCTTCGCTACGTCTCCAGATATTAGGTGTTTCTCTTCGAAACACCTATGCTATTATACATGATATTTTGACTTTTGTCATCTGTTTTTTTCACTATTTACTGATAATACGCATCAATTCCGTTCGCAATTCCCCCGGCAATCAATTCCTGATAATCATCCTGTGCCATCTTCTGATCTTCTTCCGGGTTGCTCATAAAGCCCATCTCGACAATGGAAACCGGAATCTTACACCAGTTGATGCCGCTCATGCTGTCTGTCTCCTGCACACCGCGGTTCTTGAAGCCGGTTGCCGCGCAGACAGAGTCCGTGATCTTCTTGGAAAGAGAGTAGCTTGCCGCGTGAAGCCCGCCGTTGTACGGGTTGGACGCCGTCTGGCACATGGAGAGTGTTCCGTTGACCGTCGTGTTGTCCAGCGAATTGCCGTGAATCCGGACGAAAATGGAGGCGCCGCTCTTGTTGGCGATCTCCGCTCTCTCCGCATTGCTTAAGTTGACATCGTTGGACTCCCGGATCATGACGACCTGATAGCCTCTCTCTTCCAGAATCCGTTTTAACTTCTTCGAAACTGATAAAGTCAGCTCATATTCCGGCAGCTTCGTCGATACGCCCTCGGTGCCGGAAGCCACCTTCGCCTTCATGGTCGAGGAGCCCGGTCCGACTGGTTCTTTGTCCGGATTGCCCTTTGCCTGATGTCCCGCGTCGATCGCTACGATACGTCCGTTGGACACCGGTGCACCCTGTGCATCCGCTTCTGCCCCCTGCGCTGTGACCGTCGCTTCCTCACTGCCCGGCTCGGTCGTCGTCAGGTATTCGGAACGGATAAAACAGCTCTTGTCCTTATAAAGCACCTCGCTCCAGCCGTCTCCGATACCGACGCGCTGCACGCTGTCGCCCTGATTCAGCTGTGTCACAATCTCATACTCCGTTCCACAGCCCGAACGCACGTTGAGCAGGTTCTCAGTCGCATACACTGTCTCATCGACACTCCGGAAGCCGCTCGCCGTCGTTTTGTCACTCTCCAGCTCGCTCTGGTCCGCAACCGCCGCTGCATCCGCCTCCTGAATGCCCTGTGCATCTTCCAGCTCCAGACTTCTCTTTGCCGCATTCGGCACCTGTTTCTTCGCTGTCTGTTCCGCCGGTTCTGTCTCAGCAGCCGCCATCTGCACCTGCTTCTGTGCCTGATTCGGAAGGGTAAATCCCGCATGGCTTACGCCAATGGAACCCGCCGCGACCACAATCGCGGTCACCGCCGCCCAGAAACGTTTCCGGTAATCCGGTGTGCTTGGCTTTCTTTTTCTGCTTTCTCCTCTTGCCATTTATAAAAAACTCCAATCTTACAGAAGATTCTAACCTCTCCATGATCCGCGCATTCACTGTTTCCAATCAATCTCATCGCAGCACAACTTTGATGCCGACAGACCAGACATTTCTGCCCAATTAAAATCTTCTTTCATTTCTAAATTATTCGATCGTACCGCCGCCTACGACATATTCGCCGTCATAAAAAACGACTGCCTGTCCCGGCGTCGCCGCTCTCTGCGGCTCATCAAATACGCATTCCACCCGATCTTCGCCAATCTTGCGGATCGTACAGAGCGCCCCTTTGTGGCTGTAACGAATCTTCGCACTGACGCGCATCTCCTGATCGCCCAGATCCTCAATCGCCATCCAGTTGAGATTCCGGCAGGTCAGGCAGTTGGAAAAGACATCCTCATTTTCCCCGATCACAACCTCGTTCGTCTCCGGACGGATCTCCGTCACGAACACCGGATGACCGAGTGCCAGATTTAAGCCCTTTCTCTGTCCCACTGTATAATGGGTAATTCCTTTATGATGACCTAAAATATTGCCGTACTTATCTACAAAATTGCCTTCGTCAATCCGGCAATTACTATTTTCCTCGATAAATTTTGCATAATCGTTGTCCGGCACGAAACAGATCTCCTGACTGTCCGGCTTGTGTGCCACCGGAAGTCCAATCTCCTCCGCCATCTCTCGAATCTTGTCTTTCGTATATTCGCCGACCGGCATCAAAGTGTGTGCAAGCTGATGCTGGGTCAGGTTATAAAGCGCGTAGGTCTGATCTTTCGCCGCCGTCGCAGACTTGCAGATCGCATAGCGGCCATTCGGCAGCTTTCTCACGCGCGCATAATGTCCCGTTGCAATATAATCAGCCCCAATTTCCAGACTTCTCTGCAAAAGGGACTCCCATTTTACATATCGGTTACAGGCAATACATGGATTCGGCGTGTGTCCGTCCAGATATTCCTGTACAAAGTAATCCATGACATTTTCTTTGAACTCTTTTTTGAAGTTCATCACGTAATACGGGATCTCAAGCCGTTCCGCAACCCGTCTGGCATCATCGACAGCGCTCAGACCACAGCAGCCGCCATTCTCTTCCTGCTCTACATTCGTCTCATCCTGCCAGATCTGCATTGTGACGCCGATCACATCGTATCCTTGCTCTTTTAAAAGCCAGGCAGCCACGGAGGAGTCAACTCCTCCTGACATGCCGACTACTACTTTTTTCTTTTTCATCAATACTCTTCTTCGACTTCTTCCTCGCCGATATCCGTCTTCGGTTTTACGAGTCCTTTGATCTCAATGCCATTCTTCTGAGCATAATCCCAGAGAGCAGCGTGAATTGCCTCCTCTGCGAGCAGAGAACAGTGTACCTTAACTGGCGGAAGTCCGTCCAGTGCCTCCATAACGGCTTTGTTGGTAACTTCCATCGCTTCCTGGATGGTTTTTCCTTTTACCATCTCGGTCGCCATGCTGCTGGTCGCAACGGCTGCACCGCAGCCAAATGTTTTAAATTTTACATCCTGGATGATCTGGTTGTCATCGATATCCAGGTAAATACGCATAATATCACCGCATTTTGCGTTGCCGACGGTACCCATACCGCTGGCATTTTCAATCTCGCCTACATTTCTCGGATGCTGGAAATGATCCATTACTTTCTCTGAATACATCGGGTGTTTCCTCTCTATATCTTCATTCACTGTGTACGTGTACAGTAACGGAATTTGCCGTGCTTTCGCCTTTAAATACGGCAAATTTCTGCTGCCACCACGTTATCCTACGGCACTTTCAGTTGCAAAAGTACCTATCTGTGGATGTTCATTTTGCTTAAAATGTCTAAATCTTACTGCTGCGGATGTTTCTTAATGTAATCCTCATACAGCGGAGACATAGAACGAAGACGTTCTACAATCTTCTTTAAGCAGTCTACCGTGAAATCAATCTGCTCCATGGTTGTCTCGGCTGACAGGGTCAGACGCAGGGAACCGTGTGCAATCTCATGCGGCAGTCCGATCGCCAGAAGTACATGGGACGGATCCAGGGATCCGGAGGTACATGCAGAACCGCTGGAACCACAGATGCCTTCCATGTCAAGCATGATCAGCATGGATTCACCCTCGATGAACTGGAATGCAAAGTTTGCATTGTTGGAAAGTCTCTGGGACGGATGTCCGTTGAGGCGTGCAAATGGAATTTCTTTTAATACACGCTCGATCAGGTGGTCACGCATCGCTTTTTCTTTTGCTGTGCGCTCTTCCATCGTCGCCATCGCAATCTCAACTGCCTTGCCGAATCCTACGATACCAGCCGTATTCTCGGTACCGCCGCGGCGTTTACGCTCCTGTGCGCCGCCGTGGATGAAGGAACGAGTCTTTAATCCGGTACGGATATAAAGGAAGCCGGTTCCCTTCGGTCCATTTAACTTGTGGGCGCTGGAACTGAGCATATCGATATGGCACTCATCTACATTGATCGGAACATGACAAAATGCCTGTACCGCATCGGTGTGGAATAAAATGCCGTGTTTCTTCGCAATCTCACCAATTTCCTTGATCGGCTCAATCGTACCGATCTCATTGTTTGCAAACATAACAGAGATGAGGATGGTGTCCGGACGGATCGCCTTCTCCAGCTCGTCTAATTTAACAACACCGAACTCATCTACATCCAGATAAGTAACCTCAAAACCTCTCTGCTCCAGGTACTCACAGGTGTGCAGAATCGCATGGTGCTCAATCTTGGTCGTGATAATGTGCTTGCCCTTTGCCTGATATGCCTCTGCTGTGGAAATCAGCGCCCAGTTATCAGACTCCGTGCCGCCGTAGGTAAAGTAAATCTCGTTGGACTTTGCGCCCAGCGCTTTCGCGATCGTCTCGCGAGCCTGTGCAATCGCTCTCTTCGGCTCTGCCGAAAATTCATAAACGGAAGACGGGTTGCCGTAATACTCCGTAAAATACGGGAGCATTGCCTCCACTACTTCCGGACGCGTTTTGGTTGTCGCCGCATTGTCCAGATAAATCAACTGTTTCATAACTAATAAATCCGCCTTTCTTCTTAGTGTATGCACGCCTGCCTTTATTGTGATTGTATCACACGGAATCTCACGGCAGGAACTCCCCGCCTGTAAACATTTGCTGCGTACATAGTTTGTAGCAATAAAGGTAAAAGCTTCATCTACGTTCTTTATTATTATATAGGAAAATTGAAAAAATACAAGCAAGAATGAGCGGGTTTTTGAAAAAACCTAGTTAAAAATGGGGTATATAATGTGCTCAAGCTATTCCACCTTACTTATCCAGACAATAAAAAACCGTCCAGCTAGGAGGGGTCAACTCCTGACTAAACGGTTTTTTATTAAATCTTTGCTCCACTTCTGCCTTGAAATCCGTTACCCAATCGGCAGCAATTCCGTGGAAACGCACGTTATCCTCCAAGAGGGAATCTTCGGATAACTGCTGTAGTGCTGTCATTGGCTTCTGACCGCACATGGAGGGTTGATGCAATAGGGTTTACATAAATAAAAAGAAATAAACTGGTAACGGATACCTGTCAATACTTATACATAAAAGGGATTGGTATAGAATCAGGTCGGTTCTTCACTTGACATATCGCTATTGTAATATTATTATATATTATTAGGATACTTCTAAGTGAAAACTCTTGTTTTTTCCTGATGGCTATAATATAACACGCATCAACTTGAAATACCATCCCCGGAACGAGAATATAAATATTGTTTTTTTACAATAATATAAGCATTTAAAAATAGTCCTATAAAGCAAAGGCTAATTAAGCTAAATGGAGGCGGAAAAATGTATATTAAAAACCCGGAGTATTTTATTACCACCGTCCGTGAGGGAAGCATTTCCAAAGCGGCTGAAAAATTATATCTGTCACAGCCATATTTAAGCCAGTGTATCGCACGAACCGAAAAGGAATTAGGTGTCAAGCTCTTCGATCGCAGCCATATGCCGCTCAAACTAACTGAGGCAGGAAAAATCTATATGCGTTATCTGGAAAGTGTCGGAGTCCTGACCGGGCAGTTTGAGGAACAGCTCGGCGAGCTGAAAACGGGACGCAGCCGTACTCTGAATGTCGGCATGACGCTGTGGCGCGGATCCGTCCTGCTGCCGGATATCCTGCCAAGCTACTCTGAAAGCCACCCGGATGTCCGCATCACCTTACGTGAACACCACACTGCCCAGCTTTCCAAGCTGTTACAGGAGGATCAGATCGATTTTGCCCTGATGAATATGCCGCTCAATCTGGATGATTTCGTCTATGACACCATCTTCAATGAGCGCCTCCTTCTGGTAGCCAGCAAGGACCATCCGGCTATCCGCGGTCTGGAAGCAGGCACTCCGGACCATCCGCTTCCAATCGACATGAAAAAGCTGCGCCGGGAACGCTTCATCCTGCTGCAGGAGGATCAGGTCATGGGACACGCCATGAAAAACCTCTTTGCCAAGATGAATATGGAACCAAAAGATGCCCTATACACCACCAGCAGTACGACTTCGGTCAACCTGGCGGCAAGAGGGTTCGGCATCACCTTCCTCCCGGAAGGCGGAATCCGCCACACTGCCCACGTGGAGCAGCTTGCATTCTTCACCGTAGACAATCCACCGTTCAGCGTGCCGCTGCTGCTTTTATATAAGAAGAACAGCATTATTTCACCACACGCGAAGGATTTTATCGATATGGTGAAGGAGTATTACCGGAATCTGGAGGAAAAGAAGATTAAGGCATAAGAATTTGCTCTTTCTCTGTGCATTCTGTTTCTACATATATTTTAGAATTTTTGCACAAAACGTACAAAATGGGACTTCAGCCCCTAATAGACACAGGCAGCCTAGACGATATCCGTCGAAGCTGCCTGTGTTTTATTTCATATTTTTCTATCATTTCTTGGTCGAATTTATTTAACATTTGAAGAATTTTTATTCTACTATTCTTCCTTATCCAGATTCCGACCATTCACTCGGTCTTTCAATTCGTAAAGCAAATTTTTTAAGTAACTTTTACTTGCGGATCTTCTCCACAAATTCTTTCAGTCTCTTGCATCCTTCTACCACATTCTCATAGCTGTTTGCAAAGGACATACGGATGTAGTGGTCGCCTTCGCTTCCGAAGACATCGCCCGGTACCATTGCTACCTTGGCATTTTCAAGAAGCAACGGGGCAAATTCCTGTCCACTCATGCCGAGTTTTTCGATGTTGATGAAGATGTAGAACGCACCCTTCGGGCAGCGGCAGCTCAGTCCGTCGATCTCGTTGATTGCTTTAACTGCATAGTCGCGGCGTCTCTGATACTCTTTTACCATGTCTGCTACTTCGTTCTTCTCTTCTTTCAGCGCTACGACGCCGGCTTTCTGTACGAAGGAACTTGCACAGGTAACCACGTGCTGATGCAGCTTATTGACAGTCTTGACAATCTCTTCGCTGCAGGCTGCGTAGCCGAGACGCCAGCCGGTCATGGAGTATGCTTTGGAGAAGCCGTTTAATGTGATGGTTCTCTCCTTCATGCCCGGAAGAGAGGCGATGCTGATGTGTTTTGCATCATCGTATAACAGTCTCTCATATACCTCATCTGATATAATCATGATATCGTTCTTCACAGCAATCTCTGCCAGTTCTTTCAGCACATCCTCTGCCAGCACACCGCCGGTCGGGTTGCTCGGAGTGATAAGAACGAGTGCCTTGGTCCGTGGGGTAACCTTTGCACGAATCTCATCCAGATCAATCTGGTAATCATTCTCCTCTTTCAATGTATAAGTAATCGGAACCGCGCCCAGAAGCTTCGGAACATTTAAGTAGTTTAACCAGCCCGGATTCGGAACCAGAACCTCATCGCCCTCGTCGAGAATTGCTGCCATGACATCAAAAACTGCCTCGGAAAGACCTACACTGACGATGATCTCAGTCGGTTTGTA
Source organism: Clostridium sp. AF12-41 (assembly GCF_003461685.1). Lineage (NCBI taxonomy): Bacteria > Bacillati > Bacillota > Clostridia > Eubacteriales > Clostridiaceae > Clostridium > Clostridium sp. AF12-41. Next base: position 271,578 of record NZ_QTXO01000002.1, read on the forward strand.
CTCTACATTGTTCTGCGTCTTTAATTTCCAGGCAATCGCCTCCCGCAGCTCCATGGTACCAAAGTTGGAGGTATAGAATACATCGCCTTTTTTGATATCCTCGATGCAGGCATTCTTGATGTATTCCGGTGTATCGAAATCCGGACGCCCTAACTCAAAGTGAATGACCGTCTCTCCTGCGCGCTCCATTGCCAGCGCCTTTTCGTTTACTTTACGGATTCCAGACGGAACCAGTTCATCCATTCTTTTTGCGAATAATTTATCCATAATAAAATCTCCTTTTCATTCTGCATATACTCTCAGATTCTCATTGGTCCGCATCTGCTGACACTTTTCCAAGAATATTTTATTTTTCCTGGTAGCCGGCCGGATTTCCGTTTTTCTGTTCTCCAGCCCTTACGCTGCCTTCGTCTCGGTTTCCGCACCAGTTCCCAGCGTATGCATCATGCCCTCGCTGCGTGCTACTACCATGGTAGTTACCACATCACCGGTTACGTTAAAGGTTGTATTTGCCATATCAATCAGTCGGAAGATACCGGCAATCAGACCTACAATCTCCAGCGGAAGTCCCATGTTCGTCAGAAGAATCGTGGTCATGATGATCGCGCCTCCCGGAACACCCGGACAGCCCATAGCTACTAATACAGTAGAAATAATAATGTTTACCAATGCGGACGGTGTCAGGTTCATTCCATAAATCTGTGCCGTCATTACGATAGCTGCTGCATAGTAGATACATCCACCATTCATGTTGATGGTTGCGCCAAGCGGCAGGGAGAACGATGATAACTCGGAAGATACGCCAAACTCATCATTCGTAACAGAGGTTGTGATCGGAAGAGAACCGCTGCTGCTGGTGGTGCTGGCCGTTACAACCCATACTTTCCAGATACCCTGCAGCCATTTCTTTACCGGGAACTTTGCCAGAAGCGCTACCATCGGAATATACATCACTAAAACAAGGATTACATCGGAAGCATAAACCGTGAGAATCAGCTTTCCAAGCGGTCCAAAGATTTTCAGACCATATGCACCAACTGAATCTGCTAACAGTGCACATACACCAATCGGAGAAAACTCCATAACAATGGCTGTGATTTTATACATTGCATTGGCACAGCTCTGTACACCTGCTAAAAGGCGTTCCCCCTCTTTTCCCATCATGATAAGTGCTACGCCTAAGAATACCGAAAATACGATAATCTGCAGCATATTTGTGTTGGTAAAAGAAGTGAAAATGTTGGATGGGAACATATCGATTAACGTATCAATGATACTCGGCATCGCCTGCGCCTCATAATCAGTCGATTGTGATAACGCGGTTAAATCAAATCCTTTTCCTGGATTGATGATGTTTGCCATGATAAGCCCTAATCCTACACAGAGTGCAGATGTCAGCGCATACAGTCCAACCACCTTCACGCCAATGTTCCGAAGCTTTTTCAAGTCTCCTAAGCTCGCGACTCCCGCTGTGATGGAAAAGAATACCATCGGAACGACAATCATTTTAATCATATTTAAAAAGATGGTTCCCAGAGGTTTTACAATGGTTGCTTTTTCTCCAAATACGAGTCCGATGACAATACCAAGGCCAAAACCGATGAACGTCTTTGTCGCCAAGCTCAATTTCTTTTTTTCTTTCATGAATATTCCCCTTCTTATGCAATACCCTCACTTACTGTTCACACATATGTGACCACCATGTTGTTTCACAGCACTTTCTATTTCAAAAGTGCCTGCTTTAAACAACCTCCTCTATGCTATATTCTCTCCCAGATTTCATTTCCCCAAATGTCCTCCGGGAGAGAGGTATCTGCAGTTCCGGGTAAATTTCCCAATTCACCTGCAAAACATGCCTTCCGTGAACTCTTCCGGATGTCCTGCATTCCGGAAATGCATCTTTGCCATGTTTTGCAATTAGTATGCTCTTGTCATCGCACCGTCTAACAGGATGGTCTGACCAGATACGTATGTATTCGCCTCGGAGCACAGCCATGTAGCCAGACGTCCGTATTCATCGATGGTGCCGTAGCGTCCCATCGGGAACTTCTTCAGGTCTTCCTTCTCGTAATCTGCTACGCTGATGCCAGCCTTGTCTGCACGCATCTTGTTCAGATTCTCAATTCTTGCGGTGCCGATACGACCTGGTCCAATGACATTGACTAAGATATTGTCTTTGCCGACCTCACTCGCCAGGGTCTTGCTCATGCCGACAACGCCCATTCTCATGGTATTGGAAAGAATCAGGTTGTCCAGGCAGTCCTTAACGGAAGAAGAAGTTGAGTTTACGATACGGCCGCCGCCGAGACGTTTCATGGACGGGAGTACCGCACGGATGGTTCTTACGTAGGAGAGCAGGCACATCTCAAAAGCGCCCTCCCATGCCGCATCATCAAAGCTTACGAACGGTCCCGGCTTCGGACCCGGACACATATTTACGAGTGCGTAGATATCGCCCAGTGTTTCAACGGTGTGTTTTACAAGCGCCTCGATGTCCTCCGCCTTGTTAACATCGCAGAGGAAGGTCTCCGGACGGTTTCCGGTTTCTTTCTCAATCTCAGCCTGTGCTTCCAGAAGCTGATCTTTAAACGGTTCTGCGGTACAAATCATAACCTTGGCACCTTCTCTTGCCATCTCGGTTGCAATTCCTTTGCCAAGTCCGGCTGCTGATGCCATACAGAGAACTACCTTGTCTTTTAATCCTAAATCCATACTGTTACCTCCTGTAAAATGAATATATAAAATGATTTGAATGTTCTGTTTGAATTTTTTATTTTCCTACACTTCCTTTTCCGGATGTTTTTTTAAGTCAACAACCGGGTTTACAAGTGGTGTCATCTCGAATCCGTCCGGTCCGGTGATGCGGCACTCTGCTACATCGCCATCCTGGATATGGAACGCTCTCGGTGTTCCGGTGGAAAGGATGTCTCCTGCGTACCAGCCCTGGATGCTGCTGTGCAGGGATACCAGACGCGGCGGTCTGTGGGTCATGTTTGCTACTACGTTTTCTGCATGAACTTCACCGTTGTGAACACTCTGGACCAGAAGTTCATTGACATCCGGTACCTCATCCGGGGTTACAAGCTCCGGACCGAAGGAGAAGAAGGTCGGGAAGTTCTTTACGATGGTTAAATATCTCGGGTTGCCGCTTACATAATCATTTCCCTTTAAGATGGATTCCTCAGTCATATCAAGGATGGTGGTGTAACCGACGATGGCATCCTGCCAGTTTTCTTCGGATATATCTCTGCAATCCTTGCCCATGATGATTCCAAGCTCTGCCTCTGCGGTGGTTTTCTGTGCTTCTTTCAACTTCGGAAGCAGGATTTCATCGTCCGGACCAATCAGGGTGTCTGCCTGTTTGAAGAAGCTTCCCGGAAATCCCTTCGGAGCTGCAGAACCGATGTCTCCGGCATGGTCTACATAGTTAAGGCCGATACCAAAGATACGTTTCGGGTTGCGGTAGAGCGGTCCGTATACAACTTTCTCGCTCGGAACCAGTCCCGGAATACTTTCCAGCTCTTCCTTGCCGCCTGCGTTATACCATTTTGTCAGTCCCGGAATCTGCTGCTTCTGGATGAGACTCATGACATCCTCGGCCCATGCAGTTCCCTTTGCTGCATTCAGTGCCTCAATCGGAAGCACTCCATTCTTTAAGACGATACCGGCTTTTTCTGTTCCGTTCACTTTGATAGTTGCAAATCTCATATGGTTTCCTCCTTTATCTGTCAGAGATTGCTTCTTCAGAAGTTCTATTTGTCTGTTTCTTTTCATTTTGTTTCAGCGTCTGAAACCCAACCTCTTGAAGCTCTCTGTTTCTTTCTGACATTACTTTACCATTCCCACCAAAAATGTTCCAACTCTCTTTCGAATATGGACGTATAGGTAAATGGTTATGGACCATAACGTGTCTAAAATGATACTTGACCTTCCCTAATAAGCGAAAATACGCCTGGATACAGGCTTTCCTTGTAGTTGGAGGAAGTGGAAATGCCTGTTCCAGACGTATGATTTTAAATATATATAATCGTTTTATTATGAGTTTTATAAGTTAATCATTCTAGTAGTATGTTTGATGTCCATAGGAGAATCCTTATGCCTGTCCATGACACTGAGAATTTGAACACTTATTTTAATATGCAGCCTTGAAAAACGGCACCGGTGCAATCGCTTTCGCACAGTCATGGGAATAGCCGCCGCCCAGGCTCTGCATCCGAGTTTCTATTTTTTCAGCTATGGGATATACTCCAGTATTTTATCTGGTTAAAAATCCGAGTTATTTTTAAATATGGCACTATAAGCAATTTCCTATCAGTATTTTGTGAAATTTTAAACTATTTTTTAGCCAGTAGAATGTATTTGATAAAATCATCTACTGTTGCCCCCACGCCCGGATAGCGCTTCATCGACAAAAGGATTGCACGCTTTGCCAGCGGATCGCCAATCTTGTAATAACAGAGTTTTTCCGTTTTCTCTGTGTATTTCAGCAGTGCATCCCTAAAAAAGATGATACCGGACTGTCCGCTCCGCGCCACATTATAGGCAGTCTGAAGCTGATCAAAATACATAATCACCTTCGGCTCGAAACCAGCGTGGGCGCAGATATCCATACTCCTTTTATAAGAATCCTGATTCTTTTTCAGCATCAGAAATGGTTCTTTCGAGACTTTGGAAAGGTCCACCGCACGCACCGCTTCATCCAGAAAACTCCGCTCCAGGATTGATTCCCTGGAGATCTGAAACTCTTTCAGCTTCTCATTCACAGCAAAGGAAGCAGGAACCGCCATAATCATATACTCATACCCCAGCGTCACACTCTCAAACATCTCCGGGTCGAGTGCCTCGACATCCATCGTGATATCAAACTGCCCGGTTCTAAGCCCCGCATCCATCCCTGAAATATCCGTCTCCGTCACGTTGATCCGGCACTTTGGATTCAGTCTGCAATAGCCCCGGATCACCTCCGGAAGAAAATACGCACAGAAATATCCGGAGCTTCCGATGTTAATCACACCGGAACGGATACCCGCCAGCTCTGCAAAATGCTGCTCCATCTCATTGCTGAGTTCGTATATCTTCCGCGTTTTTTCCAGATAATACTGCCCCGCCGGGGTCAGTGCCACCGGGTTCACATTCCGGTCAAAAAGCGAGATCCCATATAACTCTTTCTCAATCTTTTTAATCGCGCCGCTGAGGGCTGGCTGAGATATATAGAGTTTTTGGGCTGCTTTTGAAAAACTTCCTTCCTTCGCAATTTCCATCACGTATTCATACTCACGCTTACTGAACATACTCCCATCCCTCCATTGTATCTTTATGTACTACTTTATCTTTTGTCCGGTTATATGTTTAAGCCACTCCCCGAAAAAAAGTAAAAATATTTTTTTATGCCATTATAACGAGTTCTTTTTATCACGTCAATTCTGTAATGTATACTATTTTTACACAATTTTCAGTCTTTAAACAACAATCCGAGCATTTTTCACTCTTACTTTATGAGGCGTTCTTTCCTATAAAACAACGAAAAAGACGCTATGCTGAAGCCTCATTACTTCGTACACAGCGTCTTTTTATCCAGAATTTTATTAAAATCTAAAATTTGAATTATTCAGCCTGCTCAGACTCTTTCTTTGCGTTCAGGTATTCCTGGATGTTTGCCATAACCTCGTCTGCGTTCAGACCGTGTACCATGCAGGCCTCCTCCAGAGACTCACCGATCGAAGACGGACAGCCAACACAGTGCATGCCTGCCTCCATCAGAACATATGCAATACCCATATCATACTGAAGCATCTCGCCCATCGTGGTTGCTTTTGTGATTTCCATGATAAATTTTCCTTTCTATTCATACTTGCAGTCTCTTACGCAGCTTTGCGGTTTTCACCGCCGCTGCAAAAACACCGCGATTATTCTTATGCTTTCTTATATTAACACGAATCGCGCGGTTTTACTATCTTTTTTTGTGAAACATAGAAAATGTTACGATTCACTGGAAAAATTTTTCTGAGCTGAAAATTTTGTACAATCCGGCAGCAGCATTACTCTTCTCTTGCATCCTCTTCTTATTTCTCTTATAATTACCATGATTGTTCTATGTTTTCCTGTATTGAGAATACGATAGTCACTGGCTCCGTTTTTCTGCCTGTGTCGGAAAACATTTTGATTTTTATACATTAAGGAGTTTTATAAAATGGATCCCTTTTCCATGTTAGAATTACTATTATCCGAAAACCAGTTCGAACTTATTCTCCCGGAAACCGGCACTTCTGCTCCCGACACGATCCGCCTAGTTTACCTGATGAATGATGCAGTCGAAAGTTTCCTCCTCTTCCACAACGCCCGCCTGACCGGTACCTACGATCCGGCATACGAGGGCGAACTCGATGCCCTCTTAACCCAGGATGAAAACGAACGCTATGCCCTGATCGTCCATCAGGGAGACTCGGTTGTCACACTCTTTTTCGAAGATCTGACTCTCGAAAATCACTACTATGACTACAGTCAGCTCGGGCACTTCTGGATGAAAGGCTACGAATACCTCCGCCAGCTCGAATACCGCATCGCCATCCTGCGCGACAAACTCGACTATCTGGGGGAAAACTCCTGCAACGCAAACGAGCGGGAGCTTGCCTCCCTCGCGGAATTTCCCCCACTGAACGTCTGCTGCTACCCGGCGGTCCCGGAAAAATACCGCGTCATCCGTGAAAATCCCTGGCATCTCTCCGAAGACGCTTCGCGCGTCTTCCAATCCATCGCCGTCGAAGCCAGTGATCCAAAACTGCTACATCGCCTGAAAGACTATGAGCAGCACCCCACCAAGCGCCGCGCCCGTCAGATTGCCCGCCTCCTGCACCGGAACGCCCATGCCAAGACAGTCGATCTCCTGACCCGGAAGCTTCAAAAAGCCTCTTCCGCCTACCCGTCCCGCACCTTCGGAAAAGCCCAGCAGACCCGTCACCTGGCTCTCGAACTTTTTTCCAAAAAAAGACAGAAAGAGCTTGAAAAGCGCGGCATCCGCTCCGAACTGCTGCGTGAAGAACCCTTTACGACAGCGCAGGATTCGATTGAATTTAAGATGCATTTAATGATATGGGAGAAAGGGATTTTGAACCGTAAGGCGCGGATTGAGACTTGGGAAGATCAATAACATAATCTATTGCAACAGATCCTGCCGGTTGCAGTACTCTGTATGCAGCAGCTTATGTGACAGCTCCCCACACGGTTCTCCCAGATACGTCTCATAAATTTTCTGGATCGCCGGGTTCTTGTGCGACTGTCTGACCGGAAGCTCTGCCTCTGCCTCATAGATGGCTTTCTTCCGCTTCTCCATGATCGACCATGTCTTAGGCGGATTTCCACCGCCGCCGATGCAGCCGCCCGGACACGCCATGATCTCGATAAACTGATAATCGGCGGTTCCGTTCTTTACCTTTTCCAGCAGAATCTTGGCATTCTTGATGCCGTGTGCCACGGCTACCTTGATCACTCTGCCGTTCAAATCAACCTGCGATTCCTTGATTCCCTCGAAACCGCGGACCGGTGTATAGTCTAGATGTTCCATCTCTTTGCCGGTTACCACCGCATAAACGGTGCGGAGTGCCGCCTCCATGACGCCGCCAGTCGCACCGAAAATAAGTCCCGCGCCGCTTCCTTCGCCAAATGGATCGTCAAACGGCGTATCCGGAAGCTCAGAAAAATCGATTCCACCGGCACGGATCAGCGCTGCCAGTTCCTGTACCGTGATGGAAATATCCACATCCTGATAGCCGCTGTCCCTCATTTCCGGACGGGTACACTCAAATTTCTTTGCCGTACACGGCATAACGGAAACACTGCAGATCTCACCCGGATCGATGCCCTCGCGCTTCGCAAACCAGGTCTTGATCAGCGCACCGAACATCTGCTGCGGGGATTTTGCCGTCGATAAATGCTTCGTGTACTCCGGCGCGTAAGTCTCACAATATTTAACCCACGCCGGACAGCAGGAGGTGATCATCGGCAGAGTTCCGCCATTCTGCAGGCGGTTTAACAGTTCCGTTCCCTCCTCCAGGATCGTCAGATCCGCGGAAAAATCAGAATCAAATACCTTGTAAAAGCCCAGGCGCTTAAGTGCCGACACCAGACGTCCCGTGCTGACAACACCCGGCTGCTCACCCAGTGCCTCCGCCAGCGTAATGCGGACGGACGGAGCCACCTGGATAATCAGTTTTTTGCCTAATTCTTTCTGGCGATATAACCCGTAGGTATGATAATGCACCGTCAATGCTCCGGTCGGACACACCTGCACGCACTGGCCGCAGTTAATACAATTGGTATCAGCCAGTTTTTCCCCATAGGCCGGGGCAATCAGCGTATGGAATCCACGGTTTTCCTTCGAAAGGACGTTGATTCCCTGAATCTCATTGCAGACCTCCATACAACGCCCGCACAGAATACATTTCTGCGGATTCCGCATGATGGCCGGGGAACTCCAGTCCTCCTTCTGATGGCGGAGCTGCTTGTCATAGCGGATGTCCAGATGCATACCAACATCCTGCGCTACCTTCTGCAGATCGCATTTTCCATCCTTCGGACATACAAGACATTCCTGCGGATGTCTCGCAAAAATCAGTTCCAGAATATTTCTTCTCGCTTTCAGTACCTTCGGGGAGGCCGTCTGCACGACCATTCCCTCCGAAACCGGTGTGCTGCACGCCGTCGGAAGCAGTCTCTGTCCTTCTACCTCGACCACGCAGATGCGGCAGACCGCCTTGATGCTCAGATCCTCATGATAACAGAGAGTCGGAATGTGGATACAGGCTTTTTTCGCCGCCTGGAGGATCGTCGTTCCTTCCTCCACCTCTACCGGCTGCCCGTCGATTGTCAGATGTACCATCATGCTTCTCTTCCTCCTCTCCGCTCAAATCGTCCCGCGTAGGATGTTCCCCGGCTGCGGTGTCTCGCATACGCGTCATACGAATCATACATGACATCGCGTTCACCGACTGCTGCACGCCGTCTTCCCATCCGGCTGTTTCCATCGTTTCTATAATCTTCTTCTGCTTCATAAATTCCTTCCGCCACGGCTGCCTGAGCGCAGACCGGGCAGTAATCGCGGTCGATGTGCGCCAGATATTCCTTACGGAAGTTCTGGATACTCGTCTGCACCGGAACTGCGGTCGAATGTCCCAGACCACACAGGGCAGTCAGGCGCATCGTCTCCGTCAGCTCATCGATTTTTTCCAGATCCGGCAGAGTCGCCAGCCCCCGGCTGATGCGGGTAACCAGATTGTAAAGCTGCTGGCCGCCCTCGCGGCACGGTGTACATTTTCCGCATGACTCGCCGCGGAAGAAGTCCAAATTGTTTCGCACAATATCTACAATACAGTTGCTGTCGTCGATGACCAGAATCGTACCGCAGCCAAGACGTCCGCCGGATGCCGAAACTGTATCAATATCCAGTGTCATATCGATCTGATCGGCATTGATGATCGCACCGGAGGTACCACCGGTCTGCACGCCCAGAAGCCCTTTTCCATCCGCGATGCCGCCGCACACTTCATAAATGATATCTTTGAGGTTCACGCCCATCGGAAATTCAAATACGCCCCTGCGGACTACATTTCCACAGACCGTAAAAAGCTTTGTGCCAGGGCTGTTTGCCGTGCCGATGCTGCGGTACCACTCCGCTCCGTTTAAGAGGATCGGTGCAATATTCGCCAGCGTCTCTACGTTATTTAACATGGTCGGTTTTCCAAAGAGTCCGTGAATGCTCGGAAACGGCGGACGGAAACGTGGCTCGCCTCGTTTTCCCTCAATGGACTCAAACAATGCCGTCTCCTCGCCGCAGACGTAAGCACCCGCACCAGAGCGGAACTTGATTTCAAAGTCAAAACCGCTCTCCATCATATTTTTTCCTAAAAATCCGCGTTTTTCCGCATCCTCCAGCGCATCTTTTAATACCGGGAACAAATATGTATACTCGGCTCTCAGATAGATATATCCGGTATGGGCGCCGACTGCTTTTCCAGCAATCGCCATGCCCTCGAAGACCGCACACGGGTCGGTCGAGAGAAGAATCCGGTCTTTATTCGTTCCCGGCTCTCCCTCATCGGCGTTACAGACGATGTATCTCGTTGGGTCAGATGCGTGGGCGGTAAACTCCATCTTTCGGTAGGTCGGGAATCCCGCACCGCCGCGTCCACGAAGTCCGGAGGCGCGGATCACATCGATAATCGCTTCACTGTCCATCGAAAGTGCTTTTTTCAGCGCTTCAAATCCGCCGCGGTCCGCATACTCCTGTGAACTTCTCGGATTAATCTTGCCGCGGTTTTTCAGCAATACGTGCATTTCCTCCATACTATTCCACATCCTCCCGTATATATTGTTTGATAATATCCCGCACCGATTCCGGCGTCAGGTTGCCGTACACGTGCTCATTGATCATGATCGCCGGGGATATTTCACACAGTCCCAGGCAGGGACAGTATTCCAGGGTGAACCTTCCGTCCTCGGTCGTCTCCCCGATGCTGATGCCGAGCTGATCCTCCAGCGCCTGCACGACCGCCTGCGCCCCATGTACGTGGCACGGCGCGCTCTTGCACATTCGGACGATGTAGCGCCCCCTCGGTTTTACCGACAGCATCGCATAAAAGGTGATGAAACTGTACACCTTGTTCATCGGAATATCCATCTCCCTGGCGATGACTGACGCCACCTCCTTGGAAAATGCCGACACAACCTTCTGCGCCCGGATGATCACTGTCATCAGCATATCCGGTCTGCCCTTGTATTCCGCCGCAATCGCAGCCACCTGTACCAGCTTTGAAGCCGGTGTCTTATATACATAACTGTCCCTGTCCATCCTGCTCCCTCACTTTCAGTTTGTATTTTTCCAAACTTATTTTTTGTTTGACTAACTGCCTGTTTGATTTTTTCTCAATTATAGGGATGCACTGACAAATTGTCAAGAAAAACTTACAGTTTGGTTTGTTAATTGACAAACAGTTTGTCTGAGAGTATGATGAAAGAAACAGGTTTGCTCTCATTTCCCGTTATCTTGTACCTGAATTTTTGATTTTTAAACAAAAAAGGAGAACATTCTCTTATTTATGTTCCCTATCTACTAACTTTTTTCTATAGAAACAGGATTGACGCAGCAAAATGAACGCGATAAAATTTTTTTCAGGAACTTTGACAAAAGAAAGACAATCCCTGTGCATTTCATTTTCCGAATTATTTTAAGACGCAAAATTTTGCGATACACACTCGAGGCACAGAGCACCCCAAAGGAGGTATTCATGGAAATTTCCAACTACATGGACTTTCAGTTTCTCATCCGTTTTCTCGAAGGACTTCAAAAGTTTCTCGGAGATAACTGTGAGATCATCGTCCACGATTACCGCAAAGGCTACGATCACACGATCGTCTACGCATTCAACTCACAGCTAAGCGGGCGCGACGTCGGCGGTTCCCCGCGCGGCGGCATGATCACACAGCTTGGCAATGATATCGAGCCGCTCAAGCATTCGATCATTTCCCTCGATACCAGCCAGAAAGACCGGCTTTTTAAGTCCTGCACAACGCTCATCGAGGACGAACATCACAAAATTATCGGATCTGTCTGCTTAAATATGGATGTTCGCGATCTCTATCTGGCACAGAGCGCCCTGCAAAATCTGATCGGACGCCCAGGCACCATCGGCGTATCGGCAGCTGTGGGCGCACAGATCGACGGCATGTCTGGCTGCACACCATCCGGAATGGCTTCTGATGGCACCTTTTCAGGAACTGGCAGCACGGACGGCACGAATGGCGCAAATCAGGCAGCCATGTCTGACCGCGACTTTATTCTCAAAAAGAATGTCGATGATATTTTACAGCACTATATTTATCAGGCAGAGTCCATGATCGGAAAACCGATGATGCTGATGAACAAGGAAGAAAAAATTCGTGCACTCGACTATCTTGACCAGAAAGGCGTCTTCAAGATCACAAAAACCAGCCTGCTCCTGTGCGACGCGATGCAGATTTCCAAGTATACACTGTATAATTATCTGGAAGAAGCGCGGATTTCACGAAAGAGTGAAACGAATGAATAAGAATCATAAACTAATTCTTTCAACCTCTGTTTGCTTATCCTTTGATTCATTTTAAAATATAAAAGACCTGAAGAGCAGCCATTTACCGCACCTTTCAGGTCTTTTTATATTCATTTACCATATTTACATTATTTTCTCAATTTTTCTAGTATTCTTTCTATTATTGTTGCTTCTTACCTATTCTTTTTATCCTATAAATAGACACCACGCCGGAATCGTAATCATCGAAATCAGCGTCGTGAGCACTACCGTTTTCGCTGCAAACGGTGCATCGCTGTCATAGCGCGCCGCAAAGATCGCTGCAGTTGCACCGGCTGGCATTCCCGTCATGATGACTGCCACACCTGCTGCCACCGAATCCAATCCGGCCGCCAGGCTGATTCCATATGCCAGAAGCGGAAGAAGGAACAGACGGAGCACACTGAATTTGAGGGCCGTCGGATTAATAATCTCACGCAGTTTCACATCGGTCAGAATCGTACCGATAATAAACATCGTCAGCGCCGAGTTACAGTTTCCAATGTAGGTAACCGTCGATTTCAGCACGCCCGGAAGCTGCAGCTGTGTCGCCATCAGGAACATACCGATGTAGACACCGACCAGACACGGGTGCGTCAGGACATTTCTCAATACCTTTTTCCGGTCAGAACCGCCTCCAACAAAATAGGATGTACCCGCCGACCACATGACAACGCGCATCGGAATCAGGAAAATGGATGCGTAGAGAAGTCCCATACTTCCATATACGCCTTCCGCAACCGGGTTTCCAAGGAATCCGCCGTTGGAAACGATCGTACAGTATTGAAGCACCTTCCGGTGCTGCTCTGAATATTCCTTAAACAGCACTTTGTTGAGGGCCACACAGACAAGCTGCAAGACAAATCCAACCGCCAACAGCAACCCGCACGTTTTAAAAATCGAAGCATCAAATGAAATCAGGCACGATTTCACAATATTGCAGGGAATCACGATATTCACGCAGAGATCCGTCAGACATTTTTCGCCTTCCTTGCTGATGATCCCTCGACGTTTCAGTACCGCACCCGCCAGTATCATCAGGAATAAGGAACCCTGTAGGTTGCAAAGTTCGAGTAAATTCATATGGCTCTTCCTCCTTTTCCTACGACCTTCTTATGAGACGAACCAAAAAACTCCAGATCGGCAGTATGTACAGATACGACGCCACCACCACACTCGCAATCGGAGCACCGACGGCTGCCAGAGGAACGGCTCCGGCGATCGACCACGGTACCAGCGGTGCCAGCACAACCGCCGTATTTTCCAGATCGATTGCAAACCGTTTGTTATCTGGATTTCCTTCTTTGCAGAGCTGATGGGTCAGCATAATCGAGAGTGTCTGGTTGCAGGCAATCATGGAGGCAACCGCCGCCACCGCAAAGGTCGCACCGAACGGAGTAATTTTCCGGCTCAACGCCTCTATTTTCCCCTGAATCGGCTTCAAGAGCCCAGTTCCCTCGAAAATTCCTGCATAACAGGAGGACAGGCTCACAATCGCAGCCACCTTAATCATTGATTTCAGGCCGCCGCCGTTCATCATAGCATTGAGCGCCGGATCGCTTGCCTGATAACCGGTCAGGCACATCTGTAAAATTTCTTCGATTGTCCGCCCCTGCAGCACCACGCTCAGAAACGCCGCCAACACAATGCTGATCAGCATCGTTTTCTTGACCTCCACCCGGAACACAGACAGCACCAGGATAATCGCCGCCGGGATCACCGCGCTCCAATGAAGTACAAAACTATTGGAAAACAGCCCTTCCACATCCATCCGTCCGTTTCCGGCACTCATGGAACGTCCCACTATATAATAGAGAATACACGTAGCCGCAAATGGCACCAGCGAGGTCTTTACCATTTCGCGGATATTTTCATAAATATCGGTCTTCGTCAGCACACAGACAAGATTCGCGCTGGACGATACCGGTGAACAGCGATCGCCAAAATAGATGCCCGAAAGAATCGCGCCGCCGATCCAGAACGGGTCAAGCTCCATCGCACGTCCCATCGCCATACAGATAACGCCCATCGTCGCGCCGGTTCCAAAGGAGGTTCCGGTCAGGATCGACACCATACAGTTAAGAAGGAACGCGATCACCAGAAATGCTGACGGCGACACCAGCTTCGACGACCAGCACACGATCACGGCGATCGTGCCGGATGCCCGCCACAGCGCTGTGATAAAGCCAATAAGTCCGAAAATCATCAGGATATTGCGGACGGTTTTAACGCCAGAAAGCGACATTTTTCCGAGTTCCGCGAGGCTGTGCTTCCGAATCAGGCCATACGCACAGAAAATCAGATAGCCACCCGCCAACGCCCAGAGCACGGACGCGCCGGTAAACACGCAGCCTGCCAGCGCCGCGATAAATGCAAGTAATACAATTCCTTCTAACATAGCTTCACACTCTTTTCCCTACCAACCAGTTATTTTTCGCAGTAATTTTTTATTTTTTGATGTTTTTAGTATATTCCTGTTCTAACTCAATGTCCATCTGTTAATTTATGTATTAAATACAGTTTATTTTTGTATCCTTTAATTTAAGCTATTTCTGCCCTTCTGCCAACTCGGGGCTTCTTTCAGTTTCCAAAAAAATGTGTCCCCAGTGTTTTATAAACATCTTGGTTTTCTTCTACTTTCATCTTCCTCCTCATATACTTTTCTGACATACCCTCCCCGGAGATCTGCCATGCGAAGATTTCATCCTTTGATTACCGGAACCCTGCTCCTGACGGCAGTCGGATTTTTCTGCCGGATTCTCGGCTTTTTCTACCGCATCTTTCTCTCCCGGACGATCGGCGCCGAAGGTCTGGGTTTATATCAGATGATTTTTCCCATACATGGCATCGCATTTGCTCTCTGCGCCGGTCCAATCCAGACTTCGCTCTCCCGCCTGACCGCCGCCTCCCCGGAAAAGGGACGCGCCTTTTTGCGGGTCAGCCTCGCACTCTCACTATCGATCGCCCTGCCGCTGACCTCTTTGATCTACACCTTCGCCGATTTTCTCGCCGCGCGCGTCCTTCTTGCGCCCGAATGTGCGCCGCTTCTGCCCGCACTCGCCCTCTCGATCCCCTTCTGCGCGATCCATGCCTGCTGCTGCGGGTATTATTATGGGCTCAAAAAAACGGCAGTCCCGGCATTTTCACAGGTGGTCGAGCAGTGCATCCGCATTTTCTCCGTCCTGCTGATCGTCCATGTCTGCCGCACGAACAGGATTCCGATCACGGTGCTGCTGGCTGTCTGGGGGCTGTTGATCGGAGAAGCGGCTTCGGCGGTGTTCTGTCTGTTAGTTTATGGATGCTCGAAGTCCGTTGCCATACTGCCAAATGCAAACACTCCTATTACTCCCCTGCTCCTCCCCCTCCTCACCATGGCACTCCCCCTCATGGCGAATCGCCTCACGCTCAGCTTTCTCCAGAGTCTCGAAGCCATCTTTGTACCGAACCAGCTTCTCCTCTCCGGGCTCTCGCGGGTTGAATCGGTCAGTATTTACGGAGTCCTCACAGGCATGGCACTCCCCTTTGTCCTCTTTCCATCCGCCATCACCAACTCCCTCGCCGTCGTCCTGCTCCCGGCAGTCTCGGAAGCGCAGGCGCAGAATCAGCCGGACAAAATCGAACGCACCATCTCCATGGCACTCCGCTACAGCCTGTACATGGGAATTCTCTGCGTCGGGCTCTTCACCCGCTTTGGTCCAGCACTGGGCGATACCTTTTACCACAACGCCGATGCCGGACGTTTCATCCAGATTTTATCCTGGCTCTGCCCGTTTCTCTACCTCTCCACTACCATGGGAAGTATTTTAAACGGGCTTGGGAAAACGGGAACCGTCTTCATCCACCATACGGTTTCCATGCTTCTCACCCTGTCGCTCGTCCTTTTCGCCATCCCGCGATGGGGGATTTTCGCCTATCTGGCGGCGCTTCTCATCAGCGAACTGGTGCTCGCCTTTCTCCACATCCACGCCCTCGCCTGCGAAGTCCCGATCCGCCTGCCAGTCAGCCAGGGCATTGTAAAACCGGCATTCTGCCTGCTGGTTTCGATTGGGATGTTAGAAGTTATTCCAAACGCGTCTTACCTGCCTCACCTGTTTCCGCCTGTCCTCATCCAGTCCGGTATCCTTTGCCTGCTGTATATAGGAGGACTGCTTCTCTTACATACAGGTACAGTCAAACAATAAATTATATGCTATTTTGCTATATCCCTTAAATGCAATATGTTTAGGTATTTTCTGGCAATTTATATTTTTTTATTTTATACTTATTACATTCAGGGGGATTTACAAAGGGGGAACTTTTTTGAAATACGATATCAATTTTCGGCATTTAGAATATTTTATCAAGGTAGCGCGCCTCGGATCCATCAATAAAGCCGCCCAGGCGCTCTATATTTCCCAGCCGTATCTTGGGAAAATCATGCACGATCTGGAAGAAAATCTCGGCGCCAGGCTCTTTAACCGCAGCCGCTCAGGCGTAACATTAACGCCTGAAGGAATGGAATTTCTGACACATTCCGAAAAAATCATTGACGAAATGGAACAGCTCTGGTTTCAGAAAAAGAAGGAACAAATCAAAATTTCTGATCCGCTGGCTGTCTCCATGACACGTTTTTCTCATATCATGGAAAGTTTCAGTGAAATAGTCCTGCGTCACCGCGATCAGCCATCCTTCTCCCATCGACTGTATGAAGGCAATTCAGACGAAGTCATCGAGGATGTGGTATCCGGGCGTGTCGATGTAGGCGTGTTTCATTTTGACAGCCGCAAACGGCGTGAAATGGAGGCCTTGCTCGAATCAAAAGGGCTGGAATACCATTTTCTTGCCAACATCGAACCACACATTATCATTTCCCGCAAACATCCGCTTCTGCTGCAACAGAAACCGGTCAACCTGCACACACTGGCAGAGTACGGCTTTCTTTGGTATCTTGGACAATGCGATGATTATATTTACCAGCTTCTCTCCGAAGGGGATCAGGATGCAGAAAAAATGCGCTCGAAAATCACCTATCTTTCCAGCCGCGCCACCCTGATGTACATGATCTCGATCAGTGACTGCTACAGCATCGGCATCCACGATTTCGCCAAACAAGAAGCCTCCTACCACTCCACTTCTATTCCGATTCCAAACTGTGGTTTTATGCTGGAATTTGGATATGCAATGCGGAAAGACACGCCAATGACGGCGATCGTACAAGAATTTATTTATGACTTAAAGAAAAAACTTCTCTAAAAAAACACCATCAAAGCTGCCGGACATTCACAGCCGTCCCGGCAGTTTTTTTTTGATCCTTTTCAGCACCTCTTCCCCGTTCATCATAAATATTTATTCATATCTGACATATATATCCCGTTATACCTTTTTGTCATATCCCTTAAAGCTGACACGCATTATACAAACTGTCTTCCCCATGCTACCATACTATCAGAAAGCAACACCGAATAAAAAACAGGAGGCGTTTAAGTATGAGAGATGTACTTGAACAGGCCGTTGCACTGGGAAAAACACATACCCATGAGGGTGCAGTTGCCACCTACATACCAGAACTTGGAAAGGTAGATGGCAGTCAGCTCGGAGTCAGTGTTTTTTGCCGGAACGGCAAACGGATTTCCGTCGGGGATACGAAAGTCCGATTCAGTATTCAGAGTATCTCCAAAATCATCACCCTTGCAGTCGCGCTGGAAATCTGCGGCTTCGACCAGGTATTTAAAAAAGTAGGCATGGAGCCGACCGGCGATCCATTTAACTCGCTGATGAAACTGGAAAATACGGACAGTTCCCCCTACAACCCGATGATCAATGCAGGCGCTATCGTAGTGGCAAGCTGCCTTGCTTCCGAAATCAGTTTCGATACCATGCTTGATACCATCCGGGCTCTCTGCATGGATCCGGACATCAACCTCGACAAAAAGGTTTATCACTCGGAAATGTCTCATATTTCCCGCAACCGGGCAATCGCCTATCTGCTGGAGAGCAAGGGGTACATCGAAAAGAATAAAGATGTGGAAAACAGCCTGCATTTTTATGTCAAAATGTGCTCTCTCAGCGTGACGGCAGAAAGCCTCGCCGGACTGGGACTGATTCTCGCCAACGATGGCATTCATCCAGACACGGGGAAACGGCTTTTAAGCAGCCAGGCGGTTAAAATCGTCAAAACACTCATGTTTACCTGCGGTATGTACGATGGTTCCGGCGAATTTGCCGTCCGGGTCGGCATCCCATCCAAAAGCGGCGTCGGCGGCGGTATCTTATCAGTGGTAGACGGCGAGATGGGAATCGGCATCTTCGGACCGGCGTTAGATAAAAAGGGGAACAGCGTCGCTGGAGAATGCGTGCTTGAATATATGTCACATGAACTGCATCTCCATATGTTTGATCCGCAGCGGCACACTTTATAGCAAAAACAATATGTAAATTGTATGAGAGGGGTATTTTAAAATGGCAGATTTATACGCAAAGATAATCGGCACAGCAAGCAACTATCTTTACAGCTACGTGTTAATCATCCTGCTGGTAGGCGGCGGCATCTATTTTACCATCCGCACCAAAGGGGTACAGCTTCGTTACTTACTTGAATCTATCCGGGTTATCCTGGAGCCATCCGACAAGGAAGATGAGTCTATTTCCGCCTTTCAGGCATTGATGGTTTCCACTGCTTCGCGCGTCGGCACCGGAAATATCGCCGGCATTTCTACCGCCATCTGTTTCGGCGGTCCGGGCGCTATCTTCTGGATGTGGATGACCGCGATCCTCGGAAGTGCAACCGCATTTGTAGAAAGTACGCTGGCACAGATCTACAAACGCCGTGCCGAGGACGGAAGTTGCTACGGCGGTCCTTCCTACTATATTGAAGCCGTTCTGAAAAAAAGATGGCTGGGTGTTCTCTATGCTATTTTCATGATTTTGACTTACATGGTTGGATTTAACCTCGTTGCATCCTTCAATGTGGCAGATTCTTTTAAAGTATACAGTTTCTACAATCCAAGCCTGACTCCGATTCTCATCGGTATCATCCAGGCTGTTATCTTCGGCATCTGCATCAGCGGCGGCGGCAAACAGATCGCTAAAATCACAGGAATTCTTGTTCCGGTAATGGGCGGACTTTACATTGCAGCTGCCCTGCTGATGATTATTCTCCACGGAAACATGATTCCGGGTATGTTCGCAAGCATTTTTGAAGGGGCTTTTGATATTCAGGCTATCTTCGGCGGCTTCATGGGATCCGTTGTGATGCTCGGCATCAAGAGAGGCTTGTTCTCCAATGAGGCAGGTGTCGGTGCTTCCGCTACCGCAGCCGGTTCCGCGGGTGTCAGCCACCCGGTCAAACAGGGTCTTGTTCAGGTATTATCCGTATTTATCGATACTATTGTCATCTGCTCTGCAACCGCATTTTTACTGCTCTGCTCCGGCGTTGCACCGAGTGCAGACATGGCTGGCATGGCATATGTGCAGGCAGCTATGAATAACGTATTCGGCACCGCAGGTGTTGTATTTATCACAGTTGCCCTGATTTTATTTGCCTTTACCACGCTACTCGGAAACTACTATTTTGCTGAAACCGGCATGGCTTATCTCTGCGGCAAAACTCCAGTCAAGGGCATCCGGATTACCCAGAGAGTGATCGCTATCGTGATTGTCCTCATCGGTTCTGTGGCAAGTCTCGGCATCGTGTGGGATACCGCCGATGTTCTGATGGGACTGATGGCAGTCATCAACGTACCAATTATCTTCCTGATTGCCAAGCCGGCGCTCCGCTGCCTGGAAGACTACCGGGCACAGAAACAGGCTGGGAAGAATCCGGTCTTTAAAGCAGCTGATATTGAGTTGAAAGAAGAAACCGATTTCTGGAATTAATAAAAACAAAAATCCGCATAAACAGGGCTGTCAGAATCTTTCCCACACATGGTTTCAACCACACTGTGCAAAATTCCGACAGCCCTGCCTGTATTTTTTCATATCTGTATTATATCTATCTTTTTACCGTTTTATTAATCTGCAGCCTTATTTGCGGTTCTTCCAAATCAAAAACATTCCAGCTGCCAGCAGCACCACTCCGACGGCGGCTCCCACCATCCAGTTCGAAGAAGATATTTTCCCCGATCAATTTTATCGAAATCTCTATTTCTATATCTTATACTCTCATAAATAGCAGATTTCTGTTCCTACTCCTGCTCGTCCTCCTTCAGCACGTACGGCGTCATCTGGTATACATAGTAATTCAGCCAGTTCGTGTACAGCGTGTTGGACATATTTCTCCATTTCAGCACCGGCATGGAAAATGGATCGTTGTCCGGGTAATAGTTGCACGGTACCTGCGGATTTAAGCCTTTTTTCAGATCGCGGTGGTACTCGTTGTTTAACGTCATGCGATCATACTCTGGATGCCCCTGAACGAAAATCTGGCTTCCATCCTGGTTCATCACCAGAAATACGCCAGCCTCATCCGATTTCGCCAGAATCTGCAATTCCGGATGTTTCAGAATATCCTCTTCCCGGTCTTCCGTGTAACGGGAATGCGGGCAGTAAAAATAATCATCGAGACTACGGACCAGCGGGATCTTCCGGTTCAAAAGACGATGTCTGTAAATGCCGGAAAGCTTCGTCTTTCTCTGATGTTTCTGGATTCCATAATGATAATAGAGTCCCGCCTGCATCCCCCAGCAGATATGAAGTGTCGAAGTCACATGCGTCTTGCTCCACTCCATGATCTTCGTCAGCTCGTCCCAGTAGTTGATCTCCTCAAACTCCATATTCTCCACCGGCGCACCGGTAATAATCATACCATCAAAGCGCTTGCGGCGGATCTCGTCAAACGTCACATAAAACTTATTCAAATGCGTCTGCGATGTATTTTTCGAAACGTGCGTTTCCAGCATCAGGAATGAACAGTCCACCTGCAGCGGCGTATTCGAAAGTGCCCGCAGAAGCTGCGTCTCCGTATCCTCCTTGATCGGCATCAGATTCAGAATCAAAATCTCAAGCGGACGAATATCCTGGCTCATCGCCCGATCCTCATCCATCACAAATATATTCTCCGATTCCAAAATTGCCTTAGCAGGAAGATCCTTTTGTATTTTAATTGGCATGGTTATATATCCCCTTTTTATATAAAATTCGTTTGAATTTTAGGATTCTATTATATACCGATATGATTCATTTCTACTTACAATAAAAACTATATCAGCATTCCTAATCATAACACAAGCTGCAAAAAAAAGCCAGCTAAACACTGTCTGGCGTCCGGCTTTTTCACCTCTCTTATAGCTTCAAAAACTCCTCCTCCGAAAGAATCGGCACCCCCAATTCCCGCGCCTTCTTATTCTTCGAGGACGACGACGCCACATCATTATTGATCAGATAATTCGTCTTGGACGTCACGCTTCCGGTCACTTTGCCGCCGCGGCGCTCAATCAGCTCCTGCAGTTCTTTCCGGTTTTTGAATTGTTCCAGCGAACCGGTAATGACGAAATTCATCCCGGCGAATGCCTCATCTGCACCCTCACTGCTTTCTTCGTCTCCTGCCTCAAAGGTCAGCTCCGCCAGCAGATGATCGACGATCGCATTATTCTTTCCATCCGAAAAGAATGCCGTCCACGCCTGCGCCAGAACTTCCCCGATTCCATCAATCTCGACCAGCTCTTCCACGGTGGCGTGGCGCATCGCCTCAAAATCATTTTTAAAATGACGGCAAATCATCTTGGCATTTGCCAGACCGATGCCTGCAACGCCCAGACCGTACACCATTCTCGGCAGGGTCGTGTGGGACGCTTTCTCAGCCGCCGCAATCAGATTGTCATACGATTTCTGCCCGAATCCGTCCATCTCGACGATCTCTTCCTGATGGCGGTCCAGATGGAAAATGTCCGCATACTCATGAATCATGCCGACACCGATAAATTTCTCCAGCGTCGCCTCTGAAAGCCCCGCAATATTTAACGCATCGCGGCTTGTAAAAAGAGTAAAACTCTTGATTTTCTTCGCCTGGCAGTCCGGGTTCGTGCAGTAGAGTGACTTTACATCGTTGATCTGGCGTACCTCCGTCTGACCGCCGCACACCGGACATGCCTCCGGAATGTCCCGGACACCGCTGCGCGTCAGATTATCCGCGATCTGCGGAATGATCATATTTGCCTTATAAACCGTAATCCGGTCGCCTGCCCCCAGTTCCAGCGCCTCCATGATGCTGATGTTGTGGACACTGGCGCGGCTGACCGTCGTTCCCTCCAGCTCAACCGGTTCAAATACTGCCACCGGGTTAATCAGCCCCGTTCTCGACGCGCTCCATTCAATATAGAGAAGCTTCGTCTCCTGAATCTCATCCGCCCACTTGAATGCGATCGAATCGCGCGGAAATTTTGCCGTCCGCCCCAGCGACTGGCCGTAGGCAATATCATCATACAAAAGCACCAGTCCATCCGACGGCGTATCATTTTCCGCAATCGCCTCAGAATACATTTTGACCGTCTCCGGCAGCGTCTCTTTTGTCACCTCATGGTACTCTACGACCTCAAACCCCTGTGTTTTCAGCCACTCAAACTGCTCTTTCCGCGAATTTTTGAAATCAATGCCATCCGCCTTTACAAGGCTGAACGCATAAAAATGGACCTGTCTCTGCGCTGTGATTTCGCTGTTTAACTGACGCACCGAACCGCTGCATAAGTTTCGCGGATTCTTATATTTCGCATCGACATCCTCGATCTGCTCATTGATCTTCTCAAAATCCGAATACCGGATGATCGCCTCACCGCGCAGGATAAGCTCACCCTGGTAGGAAATATTTAACGGCACATTGACGAACGCCTTTGCATTTGCCGTGATAACCTCGCCGATCTCACCATTTCCACGCGTAACCGCCTTGACAAGTGTTCCATTCTGATAGGTCAGGACGATCGTCAGACCGTCCATCTTCCAGGATAAAAGCCCGGTCTGCCCGCCGAGCCAGTCTGCCAGCTCTTCCACGCTCTTCGTCTTATTTAACGAAAGCATCGGTTTCTCATGGCGCTCCTTCGGAAGCGCACTGACTACCTCATATCCTACATTCTGCGTCGGGCTGTTCGCAAACACAATTCCCGTCTCTTTCTCCAATGAAACCAGTTCATCATAAAGCTTATCATACTCAAAGTTGCTCATGATCTCCCGGCTCTCCTGATAATAGGCGCGCCCTGCTGCCCGCAGCGTCCCAATCAGCTCCCGTATCCGTTTTGTCTTGTCCTCTGCCATCTATCTGACTCCACCTTTCCCATCGCTCTCTCCAACTGCCTCTGAATGCGTTTTCAAGCATTTCTATGCAACCTCATATGTGAACCTGCACTGACTGCCAGACAACATTGTCTCAGCCATTCTTCTTTCCGTTCAAAATATCTTCTAATTTCTGTCTCTCTGCCGCTGTCACTTCCCGGTACTCGCCTGTTTTCAGCCCATCCAGCGTAATGTTCAGCATCCGGACGCGTTTTAATGTCTGTACCTGGTAGCCCAGCGCCTCGCACATCCGGCGGATCTGGCGGTTGAGTCCCTGGGTCAGGATGATCCGGAAACTCGTCTTCCCGGTCTTTTCCACCTCACAAGGACGGGTAACCGTATCTAAAATCTTCACTCCTGCGCTCATCTTCCGGACAAACTCACTATCAATGGGTTTATCCACCGTTACCAGATATTCCTTTTCATGTCCGTAACGAGCCCTTAGAATCCGATTGACCAGCTCGCCCTCATTCGTCATGAGAAGCAGCCCTTCTGAATCCTTGTCCAGGCGCCCGATCGGGTAAATCCGGACCGGATAATCTAAAAATTCTACGATATTTTCTGCCCGATCTTTATCAGAAGTCGTACAGACAATCCCCCGCGGCTTATTGACCGCTAAAAGCACCGGTGCATCCTTGCCGGACACCGCTACGCCATCGCACGCCACGCGCTGTCCCGGCATCAGCTTCTGCCCGACCTCTGCCACGCGCCCATCGATCGTCACACGCCCGTCCGCGATCCGCCGATCCGCCTCCCGCCGGGAGCAGATGCCCGCCTCGCTCAAAAAGCGATTTAAACGAACGCCTTCCGCTGGAATCCGGGATTCCTGCTTTTCACTTGGCTGTACTCTCTTGTATGATTTATCATTTTGATTTTTTTGCATTTTATTCATCTCATTTCGATTTATTGTGCCGTAGGATTCCGGCAACCAAAGTATAAAAATTATAACATTTTCGTCCATGGGGTTCAAACAGTTTTCGAAAGAATAAAGAATGTTTCATAGGGTACACTTTCCTATGAAATAAAAAGACCCATAGCACGTTCACTATGAGTCTTTCTTAAACACATATCCTGCTTACTGAATAAACATCGCATCCCCAAAACTAAAGAACCGGTATCTCTGCCGGATCGCCTCTTCATACGCCGTGAGCACGTGTTCTCTGCCTGCCAGTGCGGATACCAGCATGACGAGTGTGGACTCCGGCAGGTGGAAGTTTGTGATCAGGCAGTCCAGAATCTTGAACTGGTAGCCCGGATAGATGAAAATGTCGGTCCAGCCGCTGCACGCGCGGATCGTGCCGTCCTCAGCCGCTGCGGATTCAATCGTCCGGCAGCTTGTCGTACCGACGCAGATGATGCGTCCGCCATTTTTCTTCGTCTCATTGATCATGTTGGCGGCATCTTCCTCGATACGATAGAACTCCGAGTGCATATGATGATCCAGTACATTCGAAACCTTGACCGGCCGGAAGGTTCCCAGACCCACATGAAGTGTGACATGCGCGATCTTGACGCCCATTTCCTGAATCTGTGCCAGCAGTTCCTTGGTAAAATGAAGTCCGGCAGTCGGAGCAGCCGCGGATCCCTCATGTTCTGCATAAACGGTCTGATAACGGTTTTTATCTTTCAGACGGTGTGTAATATACGGTGGAAGCGGCATCTGACCAAGCTGGTCAAGAATCTCCTCGAAGATCCCCTCATAGGAGAACTGAATCAGACGATTTCCCTCTTCTACCACATCAATGACGGTTCCTTTTAACAAACCATCGCCAAAATTAATTACGGTTCCCGGTTTTGCCTTTTTGCCCGGCTTTACCAGCGTCTCCCAGATATCGTTCTCACGGCGTTTCAGAAGAAGAATCTCGATGTGTGCATCCGTTCCCTCCTTGCTTCCGATCAGACGCGCCGGGATAACCTTTGTATCATTGATCACCAGGCAATCGCCCGGATGAAGATAATTGACAATATCCTTAAACACCTTATGCTGCATCTCACCCGTCTTTTTATCCAGCACTAAAAGCCGGGAAGAAGAACGATCTTCCAGCGGATCCTGTGCAATTAACTCCTGTGGTAAATCATAATAAAAATCTTTTACATCCATTCTTTGTGCCTCTTTGTCTTTCTATATCTGTACTTTCACTTTTTATAAATCAATCGATTTTATATCTTATATACTATCAGCCATTTCTCCATACTCCGGCATATCCGCTTTTCAGCTTTCCATACCTTAAAAACTTTATTTTTCCAGCCAGACGAATTCAATAAAGCATTTTAAGGATTTGACGCAGCCGGTTCTGACTCCTCCTGCATATAAGATGCGCCCTGTTTCATAAATTCCACGCGCTCTTTCAGCGCTTCATCCTGCTCCATCGCCGCATCCATTGCTTCATCCGTCTGCTTACTGAGAAGGCGCACATCCTCATTGACCGACAGCTCTTCAAAATACTGCGTCAGCTCTTCGGACATTTTCCCGTCATCGATCTGCCAGCTTCCGTCCTCCGCCCGGATCGCATAGATCCGCACCAGACTCGGTGCCGGTGTCTCCACGCCCGTATACAAAATCTCATAATACACATACGCTGCCATCTCACCGTCCCTAAGCCCCGGCGTCGTATAACATTTCACATTCTGGTACCCGGAAATGTACTGCTTCTGTTCTTCAAATTCCTGACGGTAGTGTTCTTCCTCACTCGTATCCTGTGAGGTAAACAACTTCACAAACGTATCCATATCACAGTCGGAAACCGCCTGAAAATAAGTATTCATCAGCTCTGTGATCCCCGGCTCGCCATTCTCTGTCAGAATACATCCGCCAAAGTCCTGAATATATTCTTTCGTGTCCGGCTCAATCACCATTCCAGATCCGCCTGTATCCACCATTTCTGCCGGTAAGCCATCCTTTTTCCCCAGAATGTTTGTTATTTTCCCGGAAAACATCGCCACCGCGCCAATCAGAATCAATACAATCACCGCCGCAAGCAGCATCACATAGCGGCGCAGTTCCCAATCCGTTCCGTTCTTCCGGCTGCGTCCCGGTTTCTTTTTCGGTTCTCCCACCCGACCGCCTCCTGACTTATTCGATTGTTAATATTATAGCGGTGATTTGGTTACTCGGCAAGCGGTATTTCCGAAAAAAAACTTGCAATTTTCTAAATATTATAGTATCATACAAGTAATGCGTCTGTAGCTCAGTGGATAGAGCGCCGGCCTCCGGAGCCTGAGGCGTAGGTTCGATTCCTATCAGACGCATTCTTAAAAAGCGACAGCGGAGATATCTCAGCCGTCGCTTTTTGTGTTATTCATGATAAAAGGAGGACTCTTTCCGTGGAACTCATACACGTTTCTGGAAATACAGACTGCCTGCTTGGCAAAACAGCCGTCGGCATCTACCGCATCGACGACACCCGCTGCATCCTGTTTGACAATGGTTACTCAAAGGAATATGACGAGCTGGTCGGCTCTCTGAAAGACGCCGGGCTGACCCCGGCGGGGCTGATCGTTTCCCACGCGCACATCGACCATCATGGAAACAGCAAACGCCTGCGCGAAGCCTTTCAGATTCCACTGGCTATGTCGCTTGGCGAAGCCGGGCTGATCGCCTCCCAGGCGGCGCTGGAACGGTATACCAATTATTTCGGGCGCTCCGAGGAGGAAAAGATTTCCATCGACACCGAGCAGCGCTGCCCGGTTGACTGTATCATCCAGCCGGAGGATACTTCCGTGACACTCTGCGGCGTAACCTTCCCGGTTCACCATCTGCCGGGGCATTCCCTCGACCACATCGTCATCGGCACACCGGACGGCGTCTGCTTTGCCGGAGACGCGCTTTTAACCGAAAATGTCCTGCGTCACGTCAAGCTTCCATACTGCGACCACGTCGGTCTGGATCTGAAAAGCAAGGAAGCAATCACAAAACTGCCTTACCAGCATTGGATTTTATCGCACAAAGGCCCATTTGATGGCAATATCCAGGAACTGGCGGACAAAAATATGGATCTTATCCGTCTGCGTCTCGCAGAGCTGGCAAAGCTTTTGCAGAGACCGATGACGCGTGATGAATTTTATCAGGCAAGCCGACGCCTGATCGGAATGCACATCGGTACCTACGACCAGCTCATCCGTCAGGAACGCCACCTGCGCCCATATCTGGAACAGCTGGTGATCGATGGGACGGCACGGCTGGAAGTAAAGAATGACACGATATATTTTTACTTGAATGAATAAACTCTTTCTGCATGAATTATCACTCTTTATAAACAACGATTTTGGGGAATTTTTGCACATTTTCCCCCTCTTGTTGTTATCGTTTCCGAAAATACACACTCGCCACCGCAAATCCCAAGATTCCCGCTCCCATCATGGCGAAGCGGGAATATGTTTTTAACAGCACCAGAATACGTTCCCACGATGCCCCCGCCACCGCGCCGGCTCCGATGAGCACCGTATTCCAGATAAGACTGCCCGCTGTTGTCAGCAGGAGAAACGGCAGCAGTTCCATCTTTGCCATCCCCGCCGGAATCGAGATCAGGCTTCGGATGATCGGAACGAACCGGCAAAAAAAGACGGCTGACCGTCCCGTTCTCTCCAGCCATCCGTCTGCATCTTTCACATCTTCCACTTCTACTCCCAGCCGTTTTCCCCATGCCCCGCCCAAAAATGCATAAAACTTCTGCACGGGAATGTGCCGCCCCAGCTCATACAGAATCAGCGCCCCCAGCACCGAGCCCGCCGTCGCTGCCAGAACTGCCCCGGCTATGTTCATCCGTGTATATGTTGTCATAAATCCACCAAAGGTTAAAATCACTTCCGACGGGATCGGCGGAAACAAATTCTCAATTAGAATCAGGGCAAACATTCCCGCATATCCGTATGAACTTAAAAGTTCCAGCACTATATCACGCATGATATATCGCACTCCACGTTATTTCCACATATTCTATTTATTTTATGCGGAACGGAAAAAATCCAGGCATCTAATTTTCATTTTTCATGCCCGGATTTTAATTAAACCTAGAGAATCATCACATCCCCCACGGCCCCCGTATCCGAGAACTCTGTCCACTCGCACACATTGACCGCGTGATCGGCGATTCGCTCCAGATACTTAGCAACCATCAAAAGATCGACTGCCACATCGGATTTATCCCCGTCTTTTTTCAGAAACTCAATCACTTCCCGTTTTACCCGTTCAAAGAAGGCATCGATCAGATCATCCCTCTGTTCGAATGTCTCCGCCATCTCGGTGTCACGCTCAATAAACGCGTGAATCGCATCCTTTACCATCGTTTTCACATTTGCCACCATGGCCGGAAGATGTTTGCTTACAAGACTAATATCTGCATCCTCCAAACGCAGGGACAGATCGGCAATGTCCGCCGCCTGATCGCCCATCCGCTCCAGATCGGTCACAACCTTCAGCGCCGTCGAGATATGGCGCAGATCACTGGCAACCGGCTGCTGCTTTAACATCAGCGTCAGGCAGTGTGTCTCGATCTTTCGCTCCATATTGTCCACATCGCGGTCGCCTTTGATAACCTTCTGTGCCAGCTCTTCATTATGCTCGGTAAGCGCTTGAAAACTACTGTCAATCGCATCCTGCACCATCTGGCTCATCGCGTTCAATTCCTGATTCAGCCCTTCTAACTCCTGTATAAATGCCTCTCTCGTCGCCATCCCGTATCTCCTCTCCATCTCCCCTGTTTTCTGCCCAGAAATTTTCCACTTCTGAACAGTAAACTGATTTTCTACTTATTTTTAAATCCTCAATCTTACGCCTATCATCCAAACCGTCCGGTAATATAGTCTTCCGTCTTCTTCTCCCGCGGATGCGAGAACAGATCCGTCGTCGGTGCATACTCGACTACCTCTCCCACCAGGAAAAATGCCGTATAGTCCGCAATACGGGTCGCCTGCTGCATATTGTGAGTAACGATGACAACGGTATAATTCTTCTTAAGCTCGCCCATCAGATCCTCGATTTTCAGCGTGGAAATCGGGTCCAGTGCCGAGGTCGGCTCATCCATCAGGAGAATCTCCGGCTCAACCGCCAGCGCACGCGCGATGCAGAGACGCTGCTGCTGTCCGCCGGAAAGTCCCAGTGCAGAACGTTTCAGGCGATCCTTGACCTCATCCCACAAGGCCGCGCCGCGCAGACTCTTCTCCACAATCGCGTCCAGCTCTGCTTTTCCCTTAATGCCGTGAATCCGCGGTCCATACGCGATATTGTCATAAATACTCATCGGAAATGGGTTCGGCTGCTGAAATACCATGCCGACCTTCTTGCGAAGAAGCGTCGTATCAACCTTCGGATCATAGATATCCTCGCCGTCGATCCACACCTTTCCATTGATTGTTACATTCGGCACCAGATCGTTCATGCGGTTCAATGTTTTTAAATAGGTAGACTTACCGCAGCCGGACGGTCCGATAAACGCTGTGATCTGATTTTCATATATATCCAGATTGATATTTTTTAATGCATGATTGTTTCCATAGTACAGATTCAAATCCAACGTAGAAATTTTTGTCTCCATATCATTTCCTCATTTTTTACTTTATTTTAATTTTGTCACATCAAACCGGTTGGTCAAAAATCTCGTCAGCAGGTTGATTCCCAGCACGATAATCAGAAGCACGACCGCGATTCCAAACGCCTGATCGTATTTTGCTTTCTGCATCGACAGGTAGAGCTGGATGGTCAGCGTGCCGCTCGACTCAAACAGTTTTCCAAACAGGTTTTTCGGAAGCTGGAAGCCGCTTCCGGCAGTAAACAGAAGCGCCGCCGACTCGCCCACGATACGGCCAATCGAAAGGATGACGCCGGTCAGAATACCCGGTGCCGCGCTCGGCAGCAGGATCGTCCGGATCATATACCATTTCGTTGCACCGATTCCCAATGCGCCGCTGCGGTAGCTGTCCGGAACGGTTTTGAGTGCTTCCTGTGTGTTCCGCGTAATCAGCGGAAGCACCATCAGGGTCAGCGTGAAGGATCCGGTCAGAACCGAATAGCCCAGCTTCAGCGTCATTCCGAAAAAGACCATACCGAACAAGCCAAAAATAATCGACGGAATACCGGACAGGATCTCAGTTGTAAATTCAATCGTCCGCACCAGTTTTCCCGGCTTTGCGTATTCGTTCAGATAAATGGCGGAGCCGATTCCGATCGGCGCTGCAATGATAAGGGTAATTACAATGATGTAAATCGTGTTGATGATATTTCCCAGAATACCAAAGGTGCCCTTGAGGGAGCTCTGCACCGTGGACAGAAGCTGCAAGGAAACCTGCGGCAGGCCGCGCACAAACACATATCCCATGATGCCAACTAACAGCGCGATCGCCACGCCAGCTGCCAGATAAATCAGCACTTTTAAGATATTGTCCCCGATGCGGGTGCGCTTCTGGTAAATACTTTTCATTCTATTATCGGTCATTTGCGCCGCCCTCCTTCACAAACATCCGGCTAAGCACCGTGTTGATAAACATGATAAATACGAACAGCACCAGACCGATGGTAAAGAGCACTTCCCGGTGAAGTCCCTCTGAATAAGACATTTCCGCCACGATCGCGGTTGTCAGGAAACGGACGGAGTTAAATGGAAGCGGCAGATTGACTGAACTTCCAGATACCAGGCTGATCGCCATTGCCTCCCCGATCGCACGTCCGCAGCCTAAAACCACCGCCGTGATGATGCCGGAGTGCGCCGCCGGAACGATTACTTTGAAAATCGTCTGGATATGTGTTGCACCGAGCGCCAGCGATGCGCTTTTTAAATGTTTCGGGACTGCCCTAAGCGACGCCTCGCTGATATTGATGACGGTCGGAAGAATCATGATTGCCAGAACCAGAACCGCCGATATCAGGTTCGCACCGCCGGTAAACTGATGCGTCGTGGAACCGGCAAAGATTTTCATTTCCAGCTTATACATCAGGGGATTTAAAATCAAAATTCCTAAGAGTCCGTAGATAACCGACGGAATACCTGCCAGAAGCTCAACTGCCGGGCGGACCACTGCCGCTACCTTCGGCGGCGCAACCTCTGCCAGAAAGATGGCGGTAAACAGCCCAATCGGAACACCGATCAGGATCGCCAGAAAGGTTCCGACGATGGAGGTTAAAATAACGTAGAGAATTCCGAAAGACGCCGGATTTCCAGTCGGCTTCCAGACGGTTCCAAATAAGATTTCCGGAACACCCACCTTAAAAAGTGCCGGGGTACCGCTGATAATCATGTATAAGGTAATTGAAAAAACTGCCACCACTGCCAGCAGGCCGCAGGCGGTAAAAATAATTTCCGCTGCCCTCTCTACCGCTGATTTCGTGGCATGGCTTCCAAAAATGGTAAATTTCTTTTCGTGCATACGTCTCTCCTGTCCCGGATTGAACAGCGAGCCGCTTTCGGTCAAAGCAGAGTTTCCTTTCTGCGGCTTGACTGCAAGCGACTCGATATTATTTGAATCTATTCAATATTATGTATATTCGTGAATTTCTGATTTTTCTATCCTTACCGGTTTTCACCGGTAATTTTATCCACATTCACAAATTCCGATGCAGTTTCTTACTTCGTAGTAATCAGGCCTACAGATTTAATCAGGTCATCGCCTTCTGCAGAGTATACATAGTCAAACAGCGCCTGTACCAGCTCGTTCTGCTCAGAAATTTCTCCCTTGGTTGCCATAACGAATGGACGGCTTAAGAAATAGCTGCCTGCCTTGATGTTCTCCTCCGTCGGCTCTACATCATCCAGTTTAACTGCCTTAACGGTATCATCGACTACATCCAGGGAAACGTATCCGATGGAACCCGGTGTAGATGCTACTTTTGCCATAACTGCACCGGTGGAATCCAGCTCGTTTGCATATTTGCAGGCATCTTCCAGACCCAGAAGCTCCTCAAATGCGCCTCTTGTACCGGAACCTGCTTCCCGTCCGACTACGACAATCGGCATATCGCTGCCGCCTACATCCTTCCAGTTTGTGATGCTTCCGTCGTAAATGCCGGTCAGCTCGTCCTTGCTCAGACCATCTACAGCGTTGGACGGGTCAACGACAACGGCGATACCATCGATGGCTACGATATTTTCAACAGCACCTTTTGCTTTCTCATCATCCTTTAATGCTCTGGAAGAATCACCGACATCACACTGACCTGCCAGCACGGACTCGATACCTGCGGAAGAGCCGGTAAATTCAGCCTGTACAGTCACGTTCGGATATTTCTCCATGAACGTTTCTGCCAGTGCATTTGCAAATTTTTCCATTGAAGTGGAACCTGCCAGGGTAATAGAACCACTCAAATTTTTTGCATCTGCGCTGTTCTCGGTTGTATCTGCTGCTGCACCACTTTCAGCTGCGCTGCTATCTGCGCTTGTGTCTGCTGCACTTGTATTTGTATTGCTGGAACCACATCCTACCATTCCAGTTGCCAGAACGGCTGCTCCTAATACTGCGATTGTTTTCTGAACATTTTTCTTCATAATAAAATTCCTCTTTCCTCTCTCTTTTTTCTCTCAGAGTTTTTTATCCTTGATTTCTTACAGTACGCAGTATAAAAGATTCCTGGATTTACAGAAATCATGTTTTGGTATCGTTTATGTAAAATTTGGGTAATTTTTGTGGGAGTGAATGTAAGATATGGTTTCTGATCTGCTCTGTTTCTCTCCATGATCCGAAACGCCGCCGGACATCTCTTCGGACTTTGCTTGAAAGCCCGGGCAGAGATCGCCGGCGGCGTGATTCTGATTTTTATACTGAGTTTCATTCTGCTCTCAAACAAGGCAGGTGAATTTCCCCAGACATCCTACTTCAGAACAACCTTCTTAAAGTTTTTCTTACCTCTCTTGACAACCATTCCTTCGCCGGAAAGCTGATCCTTCGTAAAGACTGCCTTAACATCCTTTACCTGGTTTCCGTCTACAGATACGCCGCCCTGCTCGACATTTCTTCTTGCCTCGGAACGGGATGGAGCCAGGCCGGATTTCTGCAGGATGGAGAGAATATCAATCTCATCACCGTTGAAATCATCCTCAGTCAGCTCATAAGTCGGCATATTCGCTGCATTTCCGCTGGAAAACAGTGCTTTCGCTGCTGCCTGTGCCTTCTCAGCCTCTTCCTCGCCGTGTACCAGCTTGGTCAGCTCGTAAGCCAGGATCTCTTTTGCAGTATTTAACTGGCTGCCTTCCCATTTATCCATCTCATCGATCTGCTCAAGCGGCAGGAAGGTCAGCATACGCAGGCATTTTAATACGTCCGCGTCAGCGACGTTTCTCCAGTACTGGTAGAACTCGAACGGGGAGGTCTTGTTCGGATCCAGCCATACAGCGCCGGACTGGGTCTTGCCCATCTTCTTGCCCTCGGAGTTTAACAGCAGGGTGATGGTCATCGCGTGTGCGTCCTTGCCAAGCTTTCTGCGGATCAGCTCGGTACCGCCTAACATATTGCTCCACTGATCGTCGCCGCCGAACTGCATGTTGCAGCCGTATTTCTGGTACAGCATGTAGAAATCGTAGCTCTGCATGATCATGTAGTTGAACTCTAAGAAGCTTAAACCTCTCTCCATTCTCTGCTTGTAGCACTCAGCAGTCAGCATGCGGTTGACACTGAAATGCGGACCAACCTCGCGCAGTAAGTTTACATAATTCAGATTCATCAGCCACTCTGCGTTGTTGACTAAGAGCGCCTTGTCATCGGAAAAATCGATGAAACGGCTCATCTGCTTTTTGAAGCAGTCGCAGTTGTGCTGGATCGTCTCCGGTGTCAGCATCTGGCGCATATCCGTACGTCCGGACGGATCGCCGATCATGCCGGTGCCGCCGCCAAGTAATGCGATCGGCTTGTTGCCTGCCATCTGCAGACGTTTCATCAGGCACAGTGCCATGAAATGACCTACATGAAGGCTGTCTGCGGTCGGGTCAAAACCGATATAGAAAATGGCTTTTCCTTCATTGACCAGTTTTTTGATCTCTTCTTCGTTTGTAACCTGGGCGATCAGGCCTCTGGCTACTAATTCTTCGTAAATCTGCATCTTCTCTCTACTCCTTTATTAAAATTGGGGGTACAAAAAGCCCCGTCCTCCAAAAAGGACGGGGCAAAATTCCCGTGTTACCACCTTTATTCACAGATAGCTCGCGCCTATCTGCCTCTGCCGGTACCTTCTGATACCGCGACCGGATAACGTGTGTCTCTCACGTCGCAGCCTACCAAATCAACCGCCGCACATTTTCATGCAGCTCCTCCATCGGATCGGATTTCAGATTCTTCGGTGCGAAGCTCCGGGATGTATTCGAATATCCAGTTTACGCGTGCCTCTCATCATCCGGCTGCTTTCTGTGCGCTCCCCTGCGGATCTCTACTTGTTCCCTTCATCGCCTTTATAAGGTTATTGAGTATATTCTGTATTATAAGCGAAATTTATTATTTGTCAAGAGACCTTTTATTTCTTCGCCAGCGCCGTGTTACTGTTCACGCATACGTGCCCGGTAACGGGATTTTGCCGATGCTTCGCATTCAAAATCGGCAAAATCTGCAACCAGAACTGTATCGCATGGAATTTTCAATTCAGAAAATTCCTGCTTATGAACAGTTCCCCAGCATCGCCAGCCCGGAAAGAATCTCCCGCGCCTTCACAAGCATCGTCTCGCAGTCCGTATGTTTCTGCCGCACGTCGCGGTAATAGAACGACGGCACATCACCCGTCCTGAAGGTCAGCGTGCCCTTATATTTCTCCATCAGCGCCGGAATGCCGGAGACGTCCAGATCGGCTTTCTGGTACATCTGAATCGTGATATCCTGCTTCTTTACATCGACCTCCACGACGCCCGCCTGATGAGCAAGCGCTTTTAGATCGGCGATCTTTAACAGGTTCTCCACCGAACGTGGAATCTCGCCAAAGCGGTCGATCAGCTCATCCTGCATATCCATGTACTCTTCCTGGTTCTCAATACCGGAAATCCGCTTGTAAACGTCGAGTTTCTGATATTCATTGCGGATGTAGGACGGCGGAATATACGCGTCGATGTCGCAGTCCACCACCGTCTCGAAGTCCTCGGCTTCGTTCTCACCGCGAAGTGCCAGCACCGCCTCGTTTAAGAGCTTGCAGTACAGGTCATAACCGACCGCCTGCATGTGGCCATGCTGTTCCGCACCCAAAAGATTTCCGGCGCCGCGCAGCTCCAGATCGCGCATCGCAATCTTGATACCGCTTCCCAGCTCCGTAAATTCACGGATCGCCTGCAGACGTTTTTCCGCCTCCTCACGCAGCAGCTTGTCGCGCCGGTACATGAGAAACGCATACGAAGTCCGCCCGGAACGTCCGACGCGACCGCGGATCTGGTAAAGCTGCGACAGCCCCAGCCGGTCGGCGTCGTGGATGATGATCGTGTTCGCATTCGGAATGTCCAGTCCCGTCTCAATGATGGTCGTGGACACCAGAACGTCGATATTGCCCTCGACGAAATCCAGCATAATTTTTTCCAGTTCATGTTCGTGCATCTGCCCGTGGGCGAACACGACGTTTGCCTCCGGCACCAGAGCCGCCACATGGTTTGCCACCTCGTCGATGTTGTTGACACGGTTGTAGACATAATATACCTGTCCGCCCCGCGCCAGCTCCCTGTGAATCGCCTCGCGCACCATCTCGTCGTTGTACTCCATGACGTAGGTCTGAATCGGCAGGCGATCCACCGGCGGTTCCTCCAGGACGCTCATATCCCGGATGCCAATGAGACTCATATGCAGGGTACGCGGAATCGGCGTCGCCGTCAGCGTCAGAACATCTACATTTTCCTTTAGTTTCTTGATCTTTTCCTTATGTGCCACGCCGAAGCGCTGTTCCTCATCGATGATCAGAAGCCCCAGATTTTTAAAGACAACATCCTTAGAAAGGACGCGGTGCGTTCCGATCACGACGTCCACCTGCCCTTTTTTCAGATCTTCCAGCGTTTTTTTCTGCTCGCCCGCCGTGCGGAAACGCGACAGCATATCGACCCGCACTGGGAAATCCTTCATCCTCTGCACAAAGGTATTGTAATGCTGCTGCGCCAAAATTGTGGTCGGCACCAGATACACAACCTGCTTACCCTCCTGAATCGCCTTAAATGCCGCCCGGAGCGCGATCTCCGTCTTGCCGTATCCAACGTCGCCGCAGATCAGGCGGTCCATGATGCGGCGGCTTTCCATGTCTTTTTTGGTCGCCTCGATCGCCTCCAGCTGATCCTCCGTCTCCTCAAACGGGAACATTTCCTCAAATTCCCTCTGCCAGACCGTATCCGGTCCATACTGGTAGCCCTCGCTCCGCTGACGCGCTGCATAAAGCTCGACGAGATCCTTTGCAATATCACGGACCGCACCGCGCACCTTGCTCTTCGTCTTATTCCATTCCATTCCGCCCAGTTTATTGAGCTTCGGCGTCCTGGCATCCGAACCGGCATATTTCTGGATTCCCTCCAGGCGTGTCGCCGGAAGGTAGAGATTACCGCCGTCGCGGTACTCAATCTTGATGTAATCCTTGACGACCTTGTCCTGCTCGATCTTCTCAATGCCCCGGTAAATGCCGAGTCCGTGGCTCTCATGCACCACATAATCGCCGATCGAAAGCTCGGAAAAGCTCTGGATTTTCTTACCCTGGTAGGAGGTCTTTTTCTTCTTTTTCCGCCCCCGTCCGCCGCCGAACATGTCTCCCTCGGTGATCACGACGAACTTAATCAGCGGATATTCAAATCCCCGATGCAGCTTTCCGTAAGTCACCAGGATTTCACCCGGTTTCACGGTGTTTTCGCCCTCATCCGGGCAGAAGGCACTTAAATCATACTCCCGCAGATCGCCCGCCAGACGGCTCGCGCGCGTCCGCGAACCAGCCAGCAATACCACCCGGTATTTTTCCTTCTTCCAGCGCGCCAGATCGCTGATTAAAAGCTCAAATCCATTCTGGTAGGAATTGACATTTTTAACGCTCAGACTGTATTTTTTCTTAACCGTCATGCCGGAGAGCTTCTGATCCAGCCCCAGCAGTAAAAGAGTGTGCGGACGCATTGCCATCGCCAGCGTCTCCTTCGCCGAATAGAGGAAGGAAGTCTGCCCCGGAAGCAGATAGCCACCCTCGAGACGGTGCGACATGCTCTCCCGGAACTCCGTCTCGGTCGTCTCTGCTTTTTCCTTCAAGCGCAGCGGCTCATCCAGGAAAATCGTCAGCTCATCGACTGGAAAATAGTTTAAAAACGATACCGTTTCCTTGCAGAAATACCGGATATAGCTTCCCAGCCCATGCACCCGGAAACCCTCGCGAAGCCCCTCTAAGACCTCCGAGACAGCCGAATCCATCCGGTACGCCTCTTCCGTCTTCATGACATCCCGGAGCTTTTTCACGTATTTCCTGCGGTCTTTCTCGATCGCCTCGGTTCCATCCTGAATCTGCTCCGGCGTCAGCGCCATCTCCGTCGCCGGATAGATCACCGCCTCGTCCACCTGCTCGATCGAGCGCTGGCTTTCCGGGTCGAAGGTACGGATCGAATCGACCTCTTCGCCCCACAGCTCGATCCGGTACGGCACCTCCTCCGTCAGCGGGAAAATGTCAATGATACCGCCGCGCACCGAAAACTGCCCTGATCCCTCAACCTGCGCGACCTTCTCATATCCCATTTCCGCCAGGGCGTGCGTCAGCTTCCCGACCTCGACCACATCTTCTGCCCCGATCGTGAGGCTCCGCTCTTTCATCCACGCAAGCGGCAGCAGATGTTCCATCAGCCCGTCGATCGTCGTGACCACCACGCCGCCGGAGCTCTCCAGGACCCGCCGCATGACCTGAATCCGCTGTTTCGTCAGCAGGTTTCCGTGGATATCCGACGTATAAAACAGAAGATCCCTCGCCGGGTACAGCGAAATATCCGTATCAAAGCACCGGTAATCCTCATAGATCTCCCGCGCCCTCGAATCATCGTAGGTGACAATCAGCTTCCAGGGCGTCAGATCCGAAAGCTCGGACAGCAGATGCACCTTCTGCGAATCCAGGCATCCCGTGACAAGAAGCGGTCCCTGTCCGCGCTGTAAATCCGTCTTGAGATCCTGGAACTCGATCATCTCCTCTAACGGATTTGCAAATAAATCGCTCATTGTGTCTTGACTTCCTCCTTCCTCTCCGCCTTCTGCTTCTCTAGCTTCTCCTTCTCCCCGCGCGCCGCGCCGTTAAAATGGTTCATCGCCGCCTCAACGCCCTCTGTCATCATATCCACGACTGCCGCCGCACCGTCCTTAAACGCCGTCGTCATCGTTTCGGCTTCCTCTTTCGGAAAATGTCCCAGCACATAGTCTGCCAGATCCATGCGCGCCGGCTTCTCGCCCACACCGATCCGCACGCGTGGAAATTCCTGCGTTCCCAGATGGGCGATGATATTTTTGATTCCATTGTGGCCGCCCGCGCTGCCTTTTTTGCGGATCCGGATGCCGCCCGGAACCAGGCTGATATCGTCATAAATCACGATAAACTCCGATGGATCTACCTTATAATAATCCATCACCTGACGGATACACTCGCCGCTCAGGTTCATATACGTCTGCGGCTTTACCAGAATGACCTTATTTCCCTCGATCATGCCTTTTCCGATCAGTCCCTTAAATGCTTTCTCCCGGACATCAATGTTATACTTGTCCGCCAGCGCATCCAGCGTCATAAATCCCACATTGTGGCGGGTTCCCTCATATTCTCTTCCCGGATTTCCAAGTCCTGCAATTACATACATAATTCTATTTCTCCCTCTTTTTCTATAGTATCAAAAATACCAGATTCTTCACTCATCGTCTTTCTCAAAAAGCCAAAACAGACACGACTTTAAGCGTTAAATCCTGAAACTGCCACTTTTTCAAGCTGTTTCAGGATCTAACGCACTTATTTTTCTGGATACTTTTAAAGTTACTGTTCACGGATAGGCACTTTTGGAATCGAAAGTGCCGTAAGTTTTGGGGTCGTGTAAATAAGAAGTTACTTTCCCTTCACAACCTCAACCGCCTTCTGCAGCTGATTATCCTTCTCCTCTGGAATCACGACTTCCTGCGCCGCCTCTTCATCCAGCTCCACCTCGAGATCCGGCTCGATGCCTTTTCCATGGATATCATTTCCATTCGGCGTATAATAATGGTCGGTCGTCAGCTTGATCGCGCTTCCATCCGAAAGCGGCATCAGCGTCTGCACGATACCTTTACCGAAAGTCTTCGTTCCGACGATCGTCGCCACGCCGTAATCCTTCATCGCACCTGTAAATACCTCCGACGCGCTGGCGGAATTGCCATTTACCAGCACAACCATCGGGATCTCCAGGCTGTGTCCATCCTCAGCGTCGTATGTCTCCTCCGTGCCCTTCTTATTTGCCACGGTCAGGATCCGTCCGCCATCCTTCAGGATATAATCCGCCATCGAGACAACCGTCGTCACCTCGCCGCCCGGGTTGTTCCGCAGATCGATGATCAGGCGCTTCATGCCCTCGCCCTGCAGTTCCTCGATCTTGGATTTAAACTGATCAGCAGTCACACGGTCAAACTCTGCAACGGAAATATATCCGATCTCTTCATCCAGCATCTTGCCTGACACCGTCTGCACATCGATCGGTCGGCGGGTCAGGGTGATATCCTTGTACTCGTCGCTATTTTCACGATAAACCGTGATCGTCAGCTGGCTGCCTTCCTCGCCCTTGACGTAATTATTGACCAGAAGCGACAGATCCATGCCAATCACCTCGGTGCCGTCTACCTTATAAAGCGCATCACCCGGAAGGATGCCTGCCTCCTCGGCCGGGCTGCCCTCAAAGACGCGCACGATCGTGCTGACGCCGGTCTGGACATTCTGGGATACCAGAGCACCGATGCCGCAGTAAGAACCATTTGTCTCATCCAGGAAGCTTGTCAGCTCGTCCGGCGTATAGTAAACCGCATACGGATCATTTAAACCACTCAAAAAGCCCTGATAAATGCCGGCTTCCTCCTCGGATGTATCAATTTTTTCCTCAAACAGGTACTTTTTATCGATAATATCCTGTATCTGCTCCAGCTTTTTCGTGACATTCTCAAAATTGACCGGCTCCTGTGCCTGCGACGGTGTTCCCTCGGTCTGTACCTGTACCTGTGTCTGGTTATCGATCACACGGCGTCCAAACATGTAAATACCCGCCGAAGCACCGACCGTGATCAGACACACCAGTGCTGTCACCAGCACACCGACCATCACACCGCGCCAGAATTTATTTTTACTGTCCATCTCTTATGCCTCCTGATTCCTGTCTATTCCTTCCGGATTTGTAACTGTTCAGTACCTTCACAGTCACGCGCAAAAATCCATCAAAAATTGCCTTCGGCAATGGGATTTTTGCCTGCTGGTCCATGTTTTCGTACGGTCAGCGCAGTAAATGCGCAGACCTACTGAACAGTTACCCGGATTTTATCTTTTGCAGCCACCACGTTTTCTTACGGCACTTTCGGTTCCAAAAGTGCCTGCCCGTGAACAGTAACTACGGACTTACATAGCTCGAAGGGTTTACATAACTTCCGTTCTTGCGGACTGCAAAATGCAGATGAGAACCTGTCGAATATCCGGTCGAACCTACCTTCGCGATCGTCTGTCCGGCTTTTACCGTATCCCCTGCCGATACCAGAAGCTGGGAACAGTGCATATACACGGTTGAAAGTCCATTTCCATGGTTGACCACAACATAATTTCCAGCCGAATAACTGTAGGTTGCAATCGAAACCGTTCCTCCGGCGGCTGCCACGATGCTGCTGCCGGTCGAAGCGCTGATATCAATGCCCTTATGGTTCGAGGACGCGCCCGCCGTCGGTGATTTACGGTTTCCGTATCCAGATGTAATGCGTCCGCTTGCAGGGCACGGCCAGCGCAGCGAAGAACTTCCCGTCGAAGTGGTAGTCGTACTGCCAGTATTCCCTTTCGCGGTCGAATTATTCGTCTTTCCCGCTGCGGCGGCTTTTCTGTCAGCTTCCTCCGCCGCTTTTTTCGCCGCCTCTTCCGCTTCCTTCTTCTTAATCTCCGCCTCCATCTGCGCGATCTTGGCTTCCTGCGCCTTGATATCGTCCTCATACGCTTTCGCCTGCGCTGATTTCTCGCCGATCTGCGCGTTGACGTTCTGAAGCTCTTTATTTTTCTCATTCAGGAGAAGCTGGACCGAATCCTGCTTTGCCTCCGTCTGCGTCTTCATGTCCTGCAGCTCCGCTTTCTCCGTCTCCAGCTTTTTTTTGCTGTCCGCGATGGACTCCTTCGTTGCCACATACTGGTCGAGCATCTTCCGGTCATATTCCGAAATCTTTGAAACATACTCTGCCCGGTTTAAAAGCTCCGAGAGCGAACGGGCTTCCAGAAGCAGATTTAAGTAGCTGCTGTCGCCCTTCTCATACATATATTTGATACGCATTTTCATCGAAGCATACTGCTTTTCTTCGGTTTTCTGCGCTTCCTCCAGCTTTACCGCCGTCTCATCGATGCTTTTCTGCTTGCTGGAAATATTATTTTCCAGCTTCGTGACCTGCGACTGCAGATCATTCATCTTTGTGTCCAGCTCCTTGACATAGCTCTCGGTGTTACTTTTCAGCCCCTGAAGGCTTTTGATCGCCTCCTCGGTTTTCTTTTTCTCCTGTTCCAGGGTGCTTTTCTTATCCTTGGCACTGCTTACATCCTTTTTCGTCGCTGCCGCCACCGAGGTCAGCACTGGGGAAGACGCCAGCGCCGCCATCACAAGAAACAGAGCCGCACGCACTTTCAATCCCTGTTTTTTCATATTCTCATCCTTTTTACCGCAAATTCCCGCTGCCCCCACAGCAGCCGCCAATGTTTCTTACACCTTTAAATGTCTGCGGATCGTAAAGAAGCTTCCGACAAAACCGATTCCCACGCCCAGCGCCATCGCCACGGCTACCATGCTCGGGAAAATGGTCTGAATCGGGATAAATTCAATCAGGTTCGACAAGATATCAAACCGTTCCATCATATATACAACCGCCTGGCGGTACAGAAAATACGTGATCGCCAGCGGAATCAGCGCGCCGACCAGACCGATCATCACACCCTGTACAACGAACGGCGCACGGATCATGAAATTCGTCGCACCGATCAGGCGCATGATCCGGTTTTCCTCCCGTCTAAATGCAGCTGCCGTCGTGATCGTATTGCTGATAAGGAAGATAGCAACTGCCAGCAGAATAGCGATGATCACCCCCGACAAAAGTCCCAGCATCTTGTTGAAGCTTGAAAGCCCGGACGCCGTATCGCTCGAATAATTGATCTTCCGGATCCCCTGCACCGTGCCAAGCCATGCAACCATGTCATCCTGCATGTCAATGTCTTTCAAATAGATCTCATAGGACGCCGAACCGGCTAACGGGTTGTCATCCGCAAATCCCTCTGCCAGATCCTCGACTCCCTTAAAATATTCTTTCTTAAAGCTCTCCCATGCCTCCTCGGCAGAAACATACTTTGCTTCCTTGACCTCATCGCGGGCGCGTATCTCATCCCCGATTTTCTGTATCTCATCCTCACTTATATCTTCATTGAAGAAAATCGTGATTCCTACTGTAGATTCTGCATTCCGCACCATATACTGTACATTGGCAATCAAGCCAAAAAACATACAGAACAGGAAAATACATGCCGAAATAATCGCCACCGACGCCAGTGAAAACCAGATATTCCGGATGATATTACGCATGCCCTCCTTGGTGCAGTAAATCAATGTACTAATTCTCATGCCAGATACCGCCTTTTTGATCTCCCGTCAGCACGCCGCGCGTCAGCGTGATCACACGTTTTCCCATCTCCGCTACGATCTCCCGGCTGTGCGTTACCACAAGCACCGTCGTCCCGCGCCGGTTTATCTCCTCCAAAAGCTCCATGATCTCCATGGAATTATGTACGTCCAGGTTTCCCGTCGGCTCGTCCGCCAGAAGTATCTCCGGCGAGTTGATCAGCGCACGGGCAATCGCAACACGCTGCTGCTCACCGCCCGAGAGCTGGTTCGGGTATGCTTTATATTTTGAAGAAAGCCCCACCAGCCGGAGCATTTCCGGCACATTTTTCTTGATCTCACGGGACGATACGCCGATGACCCGCTGTGCAAACGCGACATTTTCATATACCGTCTTATCCTTCAACAGACGGAAATCCTGAAACACCATTCCCAGCCGTCTGCGGTACTTCGGGATGTAGCGTCCCGGCATCTTTTCCAGATCCATATCGTTGACGATAATCTGACCGGAAGTCGGCTCCAGCTCTTTCAAAAGAAGCTTTAAAAGCGTCGATTTGCCGGAACCGCTTCGTCCCATGATGAAAACAAACTCGCCGTCCTGAATCTGAATATTGATTCCCTTTAAAGCTTTATTCCCCGTCTTGTACGTCTTGGTGAGATTTTTAACCTCTATCATGCGTAAATCCTCTTTTTCAATTCTCCAAATGAAATTGCTGCGGCAAAGGCAATCTTCCTCCCCGCCACAGCAATTTGGCTTAATAATCCAGGTTTTCCATGTATTTCATATATTTTACAACCATTAGGGCAATCTTAAATGTGATCGCATCCTCAAACACCCGCAGATCCAATCCCGTGCTCTTCTGGAGCTTATCCAGACGGTATACCAGTGTATTGCGATGGATGTAAAGCTGTCGGGAAGTCTCAGATACGTTCAGGCTGTTCTCGAAGAACTTGTTGATTGTCGTAAGCGTCTCCTCATCAAACTCATCCGGCGATTTGCCATCAAAAATTTCCTTGATAAACATCCGGCACAACGGCAGCGGCAGCTGATAGATCAGACGTCCGATTCCCAGCTTGCTGTATGCGACCACATTTTTGCTGCTGTAGAAAATCTTTCCTACATCCAACGCCATCTTCGCCTCTTTATAAGAACGCGATACGTCTTTGATCTCGTTGACAATCGTACCGAATGCCACGCTGACACGCGTCAAGGACTCGGTATTGAGCATATCTACGATCGATGTGGCTGTCTTTTCCAGATCGTCGTAAGTCTCGCCCGGCTTCACTTCCTTGACCAGAATAATGTTCTTCTCATCCACTGCCGTGATGAAATCCTTCGTCTTGGTCGAGAACAGGCTGCGGACGGTCTCAAGCGCATTCACATCCTTCTCATGCTGCGTCTCGATGATAAATACGATCCGCTTGACGTTCGTCTCGATGTGCAGCTTCTTCGCACGGTTATAAATGTCAACCAGAAGCAGGTTGTCAAGCAGCAGGTTCTTGATAAAATTGTCCTTGTCAAAGCGCTCCTTGTAAGCTACCAGGAGGTTCTGAACCTGAAATGCCGCCATCTTGCCGACCATGTATACGTCGTCGCTTCCGCCCTTGGCAAGAAGTATATATTCTAACTGGTGATCGTCAAACACCTTGAAAAACTGATATCCCTGTATCACCTGACTGTCCGCCGGAGAGTCTACGAAAGCCAGAATTGCACTCTCATATTCTTCAGCGCCAGTAAATGTGGATGCCAGCACCTTGCCTTCCGTATCACAGATACAGAGATCGACACGCGTAATTCCCTTTAACCCCTCGATGTTTGTCTGGAGTATCTGGTTCGAAATCATATTCCTCTC
Source organism: Clostridium sp. AF12-41 (assembly GCF_003461685.1). Classification (NCBI taxonomy): domain Bacteria; kingdom Bacillati; phylum Bacillota; class Clostridia; order Eubacteriales; family Clostridiaceae; genus Clostridium; species Clostridium sp. AF12-41. Next base: position 316,494 of record NZ_QTXO01000002.1, read on the forward strand.
TCCTTTTCTTTTATCCTCCGTCCAGCTGTGTTTCCGGGTCTTCCAACCTGTCATCCCCCAAACCCGTTTGTTACCCCTCCGGCAATCTGTGCCTGTGGACCATAACCGTTTTCTCTCTGAATCTTGGACGGATCTTTCTCTCTATTTTAAAGCAAAGTGACGAAAAAAAAAAGAGGGCGGACGAAAAAAAGTGAATTTTTTCGTCATTTTGCCCTCACACGCCGGGATTTTCACAAACTGGAACTTGTTTTTCCGGCGAAATTTTCCAAATATGCGATTCATTCTTATTTTGCTGCGATCGCTTCCATCTCCATCAGTACACCCTTCGGAAGCTTAGATACCTCGACGCAGGAACGTGCCGGGCATGCGCCCTCGAAATATTTCGCATAGATTTCATTTACCTTTCCGAAATCATCCATGTTCTGGATAAATACGGTGGTCTTTACAACCTGCTCCATGGAAGCGCCTGCTGCCGCCAAAAGATTCTTTACATTGGTTAAAACCTGCTCTGCCTGAGCCTCGATTCCCTCCGGGATCTCGCCGTTTGCCGGATTGACCGGAATCTGACCGGATGCAAATACCATTCCATTTACCTCGATTGCCTGGGAATACGGACCGATCGCTGCCGGTGCATTGGTTGTGCTGATTACTTTCTTCATGCCAAATCTCTCCTTTGTCTTTTATTTTAAACGGATAGAATCTTCGTTTACTTCTACTTTTCCTTCTTTTAAAAGGTGTCCAACCGCACGCTTGAACGCGTTTTTGCTTAAATTAAATTCGCGGCGGATAATCTCCGGCTCCACGCGGTCATTGAACGGAAGAACGCCGTTTTTTTCTTTCAGACGTGCCAGCACCGCCTCGGCATCCGCATTCATCTGACGATACGCCACCTCGCGCAGGCTCAAATCCAGTTTTCCATCCTCGCGCACCTTCGTCACGCGTACCTTTAAAACCTCGCCCAGGCGGCATTTTCCATACAGCTCACGGTTCGGAATCAGACCGAAATAGTGGTCTGCCACTGCCACGAACACGCCCAGATTTTCATTGATCTCATAGACTCGCCCCTCGGTCCACTCGTCCTTCCTGTACGGTGCATCGCTGCAAAGATACGAATATACCTTCATCGTCGCCGCCAGACGACCACTCTTATCGATATACAGCGCTACCAGGCACTCTTCCCCGGCGCGAACCGGATATACCTGCTCTTTAAACGGGAGCAGCAGATCTTTTTCCAGCCCCATATCGAGAAAGGCGCCGATCTTCGATACATCCTTGACCTTCAAAACCGCCGTCCCGCCCAGTTCCAGTTTCGGCATCGAGGTCGTCGCAATCAGGCGGTCCTCGGAATCTTTATAAATAAACACCTTGAGCTTATCGCCCACCTTTGTGCCCTCCGGCACATGTTTCTTCGGAAGCAGGACCGCCGCCGCGTCATCTTTCTTCTGTCCCAGATACACGCCGAAGTTTTTCTCCCGCACTACCATCAGTTCCTGTACTCTTCCCAGTTCAATCATGTCATTCGTCCTCTCTTTTCTGCCGATCTCTTTTTTTATTTAACGGTTGCATTTTTCATTCACTGGCAGACAATCCACGCCGAATCTTTCTTCGGCTGCAATGATTCAGTTTCTTCACTGCTACATACAAACTCTTTACAAACCAGTCTTTGCCAGCCACAAATTCGCATACACCTGACCTTCCGCATCCTGCAGCGATACCACGTATCCTTCCGGCACCTGCGCCAGCTTCGGGTACATCACATCCCCAAGCACTGCCGCCTTCCGGTACTCCACCCGCAGTTCTCCGAGTGCAAAGTCCACAGGCAGCAATTCACGCGCAATCGCCACATACTGTGCATTGTTCACGTGCCGGTTCGTATCGAGATGATGGCGTTCCACCGTGACCGGCGCCTCCGTCTCATACGTCTCAGGCAGGCGGATTTTCTTCGGCGCTGGCGGCATTGCAAGCGGTTTATCTTCAATCTGGTAGCCCTCCAACTGGCTTTCCGGCACCCGCACCGGGCATCCTTTTTCCAGATCGTAGTAAAACCAGGTCGAATCCGCCCGCACCAGCGGGTTTCCCATCTCATCCTCGATCGTGAAATTCCGGTAGCCATAGATTCCCTTAAACCCATACGGCCAGGTCGAAATACGGATCCGCTCGCCAAAATGCGGCTGTCTGAGAATCTCTATCTGCCATCCGCTCAGCCACCACGCCCGTTTTTCCTCATTCAGATAGGAAATCCCGAGTTTCAGATCCTCCGACTGGAACGTCGAACAATCCTGAAGATAATTCATGATTCCCACCACAGAAAGATTTCCCTCTTCATCCGTCTCACTGTACCGGACCCGGCTGTCAAATGTATACATATCGCTCTCTTTTCCTTTCCGGCTTCCGGCTCTCCGCACCATCTCCGCGCATCCGCCATCTGCCGTTTCGTCCTATACTGCCTTAACATTCTGTCATGAAACTCATTATATCCGATTCGAACCACGTTGTCTACTTACAGACCCAGAATATTGCAGAATTTGCCGGACGCATGGCGCGGTTTCTGCCACAGCAGCCGCCCAAACAAAAAAAATTATCAAAAAAGCGAAAAAAGTAGTTGACGAATCTGTTTCCTTACAGTATAATACAAATCGTTCAATTCATTGGGCTATCGCCAAATGGTAAGGCAACGGACTCTGACTCCGTCATTTTCAAGGTTCGAATCCTTGTAGCCCAGCTAAAAAGCATTTGTTTGCCAAAGACGGCATGACAAGTGCTTTTTTTGTATTATGGAAACTCCCTCTGAAATGTTCCATAATACAACATTTTTCAACTCAATAAACCTCCATATGTTTGCGAGAAAACAAGAAAAGAACCCCCGCTCCGGTCATCCCTCACAGCCGGCGGCAGGGGTTCTTTTCTATTTCCAAATATTCTTAATAAATGTATAGATCAGCCAAATCAGAAGAATCGGTCCCGCCAGATGAATCAGGATGGTGAAAATACCTCCGACCAGTGCAAACAGCACAAATAAGATCGCGATAACCACCACGCTGACAATTACCTTCCAGTACCATTTGTTCAAATCGATGTAATGGAAGTTCGGCGGCAGACCGCTGTCGTCCCGCTCCGAAAAACCGCCGTTGTAGGAGGACGCTGTGCGCCCGCTCCCGGCAGCGTTTCCCGAAGTGTACGAACCGCCCTGGCCGGTCTCCCCGGCGCCCTCGCTGCTGTCGATAATGGTTTTCGCAATCAGGCGTGGACTGCCGATCTCCTCGATCACTTCTTCCTCCCTGCGCCCTTTCGCCGCCTCCTGGCTGATATACTGATCGTAATAGCTTATGTTGCTCTGGATGACTGAAGCCGAAACCTCGCCGTCCAGCGCCTCCCGAAGCTCCTGTAAAAACTCTGTCTTTCTCATCTTGTCTCCTTATTCCTCAAACCGTCCCGTTTCTCCCGTTTCACCCAGCCGAAAGAAATAAGCTTCCAGTTCTCGTCCCTTTCAACTGCCTCAGCGTACACGCTCTTTCAAAAGTCCGCTCCGGTACGCTTTCAAGAGCTCTTTCAGATCCTCGATGCGGCCCGCCAGCTCCTTGCCCTCGTCGGTATCCGCCACTGTGATGCGCTTCTGCATTTTCTCCACAATATATACCTTCGGCGTCCGCTCGCGCTCCGGGTCAAATGGCTTGTGTTCCGCAAGCGCGAGATGGTGCGAATTGAAAATCAACGTATATCCGGCGATTCCCGTCCGCTCCTGGTAGGCTTTCGACAGCCCGCCGTCAATGATGAAGAGCTTGCCGCCAGCCCGGATCGGTGTCTCTCCACTCTTAATCTTCACCGGCATATGCCCGTTGATGATATGCGAGCCCTTCGTCGGAAGTCCAAATTCCTTCAAAATCATATCGCAGGTCTCTTCTTCCTCACTGAGCTGGTAATACGGGTTCATCGTCTCTCTCATCACTTCCGGATCCTCGATGAAATAATGCTCAAAGCTGCGGTTTTTGTCCTTTCCAAATACCGGCGATTTCGCACCATTCCACAGATACCACATAAAATCGCGGCACGCCTCCTTCTCCGGCGCGTCCTCTGGAAGAAAATAGGCATTTTTAACCTGTGTGTCAATAAAATCCATCAATTCCTTGCCGCGGTACATCTTGCCGCCCACCATCAGACCGTCAAATTCCCGATTCTCCGTCATCGGGATACAGCCGTGATAGAGCAGGTTGGAATTGCAGCATTTATACATGCTTCCGTTGGAATATAGGAAACGGACATGCTCATGCAGCCGCACATTGTGGCGGAACGACAGCTCCAGCGTGTGAAGCAGCTCTTCCTCTTCGTCCGTCAGCCGCAGCGGATCCGCCGGATCCACCGTCGGGAAATTCATGTCGCGCATCGGATACTCTTTTCCATCGATCGTGACCGTGCCGCGGTCATAACGAATCGCTGACAGAAGTATCCGCTCTTCCATCCCGTACTCCGGATGGCGCTTGATGATCTGCCCCTCTTCCTTATACTGTAACACCGCGATCGCCTTGTGCATCTTCGCCGCCAGCTTCGGATCCACTGCATCGTAAATATTTTTGTCAAGAATCTGCGGCAGAAAACAGGTACACGGATCGTCCCGGTACACGCGCTCCGCAAACATCGACAGCGGGCGCAGGTTAATTCCGTAGCCGTCCTCCAATACATCAAATCCATTGTAACCGAGCGCCATACGCAAAACATTGCAGATACACGCCCGGTTGCCCGTCGCCGCGCCCATCCACGAAATATCATGATTTCCCCACTGGATATCCACATCATGGAAATGCATCAGTTCCTCCAGAATGATATCCGGTCTCGGACCACGGTCAAATATATCGCCCAGGATATGAAGATTATCGATGGTCAGACTCCGGATCAGGCTGCAGATCACGACAATAAAGCTGTCCGCCACTCGGACGTCAATCAGGGTATTGATGAGTTCGCTGTAATACTCCGTCTTATTGTCATCGGTATTATCGACATATAAAAGCTCATCGATCACACCCGAAAATTCCTTCGGCATCTTTTTTCTCACCTTGGAACGGGTGTATTTCGACGAAACCTCCCGGCAGATCTGCACCAGACGGTACACCGCCGTCTTCTGCCAGTCCTCCGTGTATTCGTTCGCCTGTTTGATCTGATTGATCATTTTTTCCGGATAATAGATAAGGTTCGCCAGCCGCACCTCGTCCTCCTCCGAAATAATATGTCCAAATGTCTCGCGGATCTTCTCCCGGATGATACCCGACGAACTGCGGAGCAGATAAATAAACGCCTCATGCTCACCGTGCAGGTCACTGAAAAAATATTCCGTGCCCTTCGGAAGTCCACAGATTGCCTGTAAATTAATAATATCACTCGCCGCCGCCCGGATATTCGGATACTCCCGCGAAAGCAGCTTCAAATATGCTAAATCCCTCATGTTATCAGCTCCCAAACTGCGCTGTCTGCCCGGATATTATCGTGACTCGTTATCGTCGCGCTCGCTTTGGGTAAACAGCACATTATCTACATTACATTTGCCTTTTTGATAGATTTATAGTAGCATAGATTCAGATCAGGGTCAAAATATATTTTCGGCACTTTCGGTTCCAAAAGTGCCTACTCGTGAACAGAAACATATTTTTGTTACTGCACACGCATACGTGCCCAGTAACGGAATTTGCCGTGGCTTCGCATTTCAATACGGCAAATTCCTGCTGCCATTACGTTTTCTTACGGCACTTTCGGTTCCAAAAGTGCCTACCCGTGAACAGAAACATATTTCATAAATACAGGAGGAACATTCATGACGCAACCACACACTCTCTACGTGTTTGGCACCGGCAACGCCACGATGACACGTTATTATAATACCTGCTTCGCCATCCGCTCCGGCGAGGAATATTTCATGACAGACGCCGGCGGCGGCAATGGCATCCTGCGGATTCTGGAAGAAATGCAGGTTCCATTAAACCGCATCCACCATCTCTTCGTGACACACGAACACACCGACCACATTCTCGGCGTGATCTGGATGATCCGGATGATTGGCACTGCCATCAAAAAGGGAAATTATGAGGGAATTTTTCATATTTACTGCCACGACGGGCTGATCGACACGATTCAGACCTTCTGCCGCCTGACACTCCAGAAGAAATTCTGCGACCTGATCGGCGATCCGATCCAGCTCATCCCGGTTTCTGACCGCGAAACCCGGCAGATTCTCGATATGGAGGTCACCTTCTTTGACATTCATTCGACCAAGGCGCGCCAGTTCGGCTTCCGCGCTGTGCTGCCGGACGGCAAGATCGTCTGCTGCCCGGGCGACGAACCGCTGAACCCGCTCTGCGAAGAATTTGCCAAAGGCGCCGACTGGCTTTTCCACGAAGCCTTCTGCCTCTACCGCGACCGGGAAATCTTCTCCCCTTATGAAAAACACCACAGCACCGTCAAAGATGCCTGCGAACTCGCCGAACGCCTCGGTGCGCGGCATTTGATTCTGTGGCACACTGAAGATAAGACTTATCCGGAACGCGCTGCTTTGTACCGCGCTGAAGGGGAAGCCTATTATCATGGGGATTTGCTGGTACCGGAGGATGGGAATGTGATAGAGCTGTGATTGTATCTTGCAGCTCTACCTCTTCCTCAAATGATAATACGTCATCGTCGCCGACGCCAGCAGCGTCTCCTTATCATCATAAATCTTGCATTCGCACACCGAAAATGCATAACCATTCTGTATTTCCTGCGCCCGGGCGATGATTTTGGATGTGTTTTTTCCAGCTTTCAGATAATGGATCGTGCCATCCACGGTCGGGACTGCGTAGTCGCGCCCGGTCATCGCTGCGGTGCCGCCCACGGTATCCGCCAATGAATACAGGACGCCGCCGTGCACGATACCTAAGATATTCATATGCCACGGTTTCAATACAATCTCTCCAACTGCATAGCCCGGGCGTGCCTCGGTAATCTCCATCTCGATTTTCTTCCGGAAATCATTGGCTGCATCCGTCTCCTGTCCGCGCTTCTCCCAGACTTCTGAGAATGAGCCGGACGGCTTTTTCTTTTCTTCCTTCTTTTCCATTTCATGTACCTCCTTGTATATATGATTTACTCTCTTTTTTATTTCTCTGCAGGTCATCTATTATTTTCTTCTATTTTTTCTATCACTTTTCTCTCTGATATAATCTGTTTGTATAATCTGTTTGCCTGAATCAGCCCATCCTTTTTCCTCGCCTCAAACGCTTTTTCTCATAATTTTTCCAAAGATGGACTCATACTTTCTCCCATCCTCTCATACAATCTTATCAGATTGCAAAAATGTTATTGTTCACGCATACGTGCCCAGTAACGGAATTTGCCGTGGCTTCGCATTTAAATACTATCGCACAGGAGGGATCTGTCTTGAAACGAAGTTCTGTTATCATTGCACTGGAAATCTGCGCCATTGCGGCGCTCTTTGTCAGCTGGTCCTTCCAGCGTCCGAACAGCCGTCAGGTCACGGTCGGGAATGCGTCGGAACATTTTATCCGCTGGGTGGATTTCGATGTGACCGCCGACGCCATGACACAGGCGTTCCGCTATGATGTTGATACCTGCCAGCAGGATCTCCACCTGAACTGGGTCGATCTGCTCGCCTACCTGGGGGCGCGCTACGGGGGCGATTTTTCGCATTATCAGGCGTCCGATATGACGGAAGCTGCCGAACAGCTCCAAAATGGCGTTACAGTGGAAGAATTGACGAAAAATATGACCTCTTTTGCCTATTATCGTGAGGCTTACGGCGCGGTTCTGGATGGAATGGTCGGACTGTATGAAATTGAGATTCCGAAATCGGAAGCACCGGCTTTTGCACTGGCGGACGCGCAGATACAGGAAGGGGATCCGGCTGCCAATACTTCCTACGCAACGACACCACCACCAACAACAGCAACCACAACTGGTACAGACACAATCGACTCAGCCAGTCAAGCTTCACCAGAAACTTCAGCCTCATCCAACACACAAACTTCTCTCGAAACCCCAGCCCCCACTCTCTCCGATCCCGACGCTGTCCCCCTGACTCCCTCCGGTGAGGAAAAAGTCTGGGTTACCAAATATGGTCTGAAAGCGTTTCTCCCACTAGCGAAAAACTTTCCCTACAGCCACTATGACGATTTCGGTGTCTCCCGCAGCTACGGTTACCGGAGACGGCATCTCGGGCATGATATGATGGGGCAGACGGGAACGCCTGTGATTGCTGTGGAATCCGGGCGCGTCGAGGCGCTCGGCTGGAACCAGTACGGCGGCTGGCGCATCGGCATCCGCAGCTTTGACGGGAAACGATACTACTATTATGCACATTTACGCAAAGACTACCCCTACCAGTCAAACCTAAAAGAGGGCAGCCTTGTCACCGCCGGGGACGTGATTGGTTATCTCGGGCACACCGGCTACAGCAGCACTGAAAACACCAACAACATTGCTGAACCGCACCTGCATTTCGGATTGCAGCTCATTTTTGACGAATCCCAGAAAGAAGGAAACAACGAAATCTGGATTGACTGCTATGAACTGATCCGTTTTCTGGCGATAAACCGCTCCGAGACCGTCAAGAAAGAAGGCACCAAAGAATGGACGCGTGTTTATGAAATGAAAGATCCTAGTATCGATCAATTTTCCACCCCATGACAAAGTTTTCTTACCAAGTCAATCCTGTCGCTTAATATAACCCGCCACTGACAGTTTCTCACCAATATATACATATAATTATCACGTTAAAAAGCCATGCAGAGATTCTTCAATAAAAACATTCTGCAATCCATAAAAATACAGCCGGAAAAGGTGCACCCAAAACCGCACTTTCTCCGGCTGTTTTCAATAAAACTTATTATTTGATCACGCGCACGCGCATCATACCCTGAATAGCTTTCAGCTTCTCAATCGTCGCCGCGTCTGCCTTGGTCTCCAGATCAACCAGCGTATAAGCGTATTTATCACGGCTCTTGTTCGTCATGTTCGCGATGTTCATGTCAGTCGATGCCAGGATCGAGGAAATCTGTCCGATCATGTTCGGCACGTTCTTATGAAGAAGTGCAAGACGACCTACGGTTGTGCACACGCCCATATCGCAATTCGGGAAGTTGACGGAATTCTTGATATTACCATTGTCCAGGTAATCCATCAGCTCTTTGACTGCCATCACGGCACAATTATCCTCGGATTCTTCTGTGGATGCGCCCAGATGTGGGGTTGCGATGACGTTCGGCATCTGCATTACTTTTGCATTCGGGAAATCGGTGATATAGTGTTTTACACGACCGGAAGCCAGCGCCTCTGCCATATCGTCGTCATTTACCAGAAGGTCACGCGCAAAGTTTAAGATAACCACGCCGTCCTTCATCTGTCCCAGGCTGTCTTTGTTGATCATCTGGCGGGTGCTGTCAAGCAGCGGTACATGAACGGTGATGTAATCGCATTCCTGATAGATCGTATCAACAGATGTGATGTGCTTTACGTCTCTGGAAAGCATCCACGCTGCCTTGACAGAAATAAACGGATCATAGCCGTATACTTCCATGCCAAGCGCTGCAGCTGCGTTTGCAACCTCTGCGCCGATGGCGCCCAGTCCGATAACACCAAGCTTTTTGCCGCGGATCTCATGACCGGCAAATTTCTTTTTCGCCTTCTCCATATCTTTGGAGATATTTTCATTGTCCTTCTGCTCCTTGCACCAGTCGATGCCGCCGACTACGTCTCTGGCTCCCAGCAGCATGCCAGCCAGCACCAGCTCTTTGACACCGTTTGCATTGGCGCCCGGTGTATTGAATACGACAACACCAGCCTCCGCACACTTGTCAAGCGGAATGTTGTTGACGCCCGCTCCGGCACGTGCAACAGCACGCAGTCCCTTCGGAAGTTCCAGATCATGCATGGCAGCACTGCGGACCAGAATGCCCTCTGCCTCCGCCAGGTTGTCAGTCATCTCATAATTTTCGGTCAGTAAACCGGTTCCCAGCTTGGAAATCGGGTTCAGGCAATGGATTTTTCTCATTTTTTAACTCTCTTTTCTTTCAAAATTTCAAATCTTCCCATACGCGGGCTGTTTTTGTTTTAAAAAGTCCACTGCTGCAGCAGAAAGGAACGGATTCCCCCTCCCTTTCGCCGCAGCAATGGCATAAATTTTAAAATTGATTAATTTGTATGTTTTTTCTCAAATTCGCGCATGAAAGCAACTAATTTCTCAACGCCCTCGATCGGCATTGCATTGTAGATGCTGGCACGCATACCGCCGACGGTACGGTGACCTTTTAAGTTCACAAAACCTGCCTCTTTGGCTTCCTTGACAAACAGGGCATCCAGATCTGCATCGCCGGTGACGAACGGTACGTTCATCAGGGAACGGTCTTTTTTCTCAACGGTTCCCTTGAAGAGCTTGCTCTCATCGAGGAAATCGTAAAGGATCTTCGCCTTCTTCTCGTTGCGCTCCTTCATGGCACTTAAACCGCCCATTTTCTTGAGCCATTTAAATACCTTGCCGCACATATAGATGGTGTATGTAGGCGGTGTGTTGTACAGAGAGTCATTGTCTGCGTATGTTTTGTAGCGCAGCATGGTTGGTGTTCCCGGAAGAACATCCTCGGTGATCAGATCCTCGCGGATGATGACGATCGCCATACCAGCCGGACCTACGTTCTTCTGGACACCACCCCAGAGAATACCAAACTTACTCACATCCAGCGGCTCTGACAGGAAACAGGAGGAGATGTCTGCTACCAGTGTCTTGCCCTTGGTGTTCGGAAGCTCATGGTATACGGTTCCGTAAATAGTGTTATTTAAGCAGATATACACGTAATCTGCATCCTCATCCACTGGAAGGTCCGAACAATCCGGGATGTAGGAAAAGGTCTTGTCAGCGCTGGATGCAATCGCGTTGGCAGTACCAAACATCTTTGCCTCCTGATATGCTTTCTTTGCCCACTGTCCGGTGATGATGTAATCCCCCACCTTATTTTTGAACAGGTTCATCGGAACCATGGCGAACTGCATATTGCCGCCGCCCTGTACGAATAATACTTTGTAATTGTCCGGAATCTGCATCAGTTCGCGCAGATCCTTCTCTGCATCATCAATGATGGCCTGGAAATCCTTGGAGCGGTGGCTCATCTCCATGACGGACATACCGCTGCCCTGGTAATCCAGCATCTCTGCCGCTGCCTCTCTCAGTACCTCCTCCGGAAGCACTGCCGGACCTGCCGAAAAGTTATAGACTCTGCTCATAATAAATCTCCTCCTGTCTTACACAAAAATGTGATAATAGCCCCCATTTTACAACTATTCGATGCGTAAGTCAATCTCATCAAACGCTTCCTCGATCGGTTTTCCAGCCGGAACCATCGGGAATACCTTGTCATCGCTGCCGATCTGGCACTCGATCATAACCGGGATATTTAAGCTGATCGCCTCGCGCAGCACCGGCTCCACATCCTCTTTCTTCGTGATACGGTATGCTTTCGCGCCCATGCCCTCTGCCACCTTGACGAAATCCATCTGATCGTAAAGCTCCGTCTGGGAATAGCGTTTTCCATAGAACAGGGTCTGCCACTGGCGCACCATACCCAGAACATGGTTGTTAAATACAACCTCGATAACCGGAATATTGTAGCGAGTTGCCGTCGCAATCTCGTTCATGTTCATACGGAAACAGCCGTCTCCGGCAATATTGATAACCGTCTTATCCTTGCAGCCCATCTTCGCACCAATCGCTGCACCCAGACCGTAACCCATCGTGCCCAGACCGCCGGAGGTCAGAAGCTGTCTCGGACGTTTGTATTTATAATACTGTGCCGCCCACATCTGATGCTGTCCGACATCGGTACAGATGATCGCGTCACCGCCGGTTACCTTGTAGATCTCTTCCATGATATACGGACCGGTCAGAACTTCCTTGTTGTAGCGGAGCGGGTACATATCTTTCAGGCGCTCAATGTGGCTCAGCCACTCGTCATGGTTCATCGGATCCAGACGTGCGTTTAACTTACGCAGGATAATCTTGACATCGCCAATAATGCTCGCATCGGTCTGGATATTTTTGTTGATCTCCGCCGGATCGATATCTATGTGTAAAATCTTTGCATTGGTTGCAAAATGGTTCGGATCGCCCACAACACGGTCACTGAAACGCGCGCCTACAACGATCAGCAGATCGCACTCTGCCACACCGAGGTTGGATGTCTTGGTTCCGTGCATACCGATCATACCGGTATAAAGGACATCGGTTCCGTCAAATGCACCTTTACCCATCAGGCTGTCCCCCACCGGCGCCTGAATTTTATGTGCAAATGCGCTTAATTCATTGGCAGCATCTGACGCCACTGCACCGCCGCCGACGAAAATAAACGGTTTTCTCGCCGCCTTGATCATCTCGATCGCCTTTTCCATGTCTTCCTCACGGATCAGCTCTGTCTCGCGCTCGATCGGCTGCGGTTCCTTCGGCTCGTACTCGCAGGCCGCTGCCGTCACATCCTTGGTGATATCCACCAAAACCGGACCCGGACGGCCACTCTTAGCAATCACGAACGCACGACGGATCACATCTGCCAGCTTCGTGACATCCTTTACGATAAAATTATATTTCGTGATCGGCATGGTAACACCCAGAATGTCGATCTCCTGGAAGCTGTCTTTTCCAAGAAGCCCTGTCGTTACATTACAGGTGATGGCTACCATCGGAATGGAATCCAGGTTAGCCGTTGCAATACCCGTAACCAGGTTTGTAGCTCCCGGACCAGATGTCGCCATACACACACCGACCTTACCGGTTGCTCTCGCGTAGCCGTCTGCCGCGTGGGACGCTCCCTGTTCATGAGAGGTCAAAATATGGGTGATTTCATCCTTGTGTTTATAAAGTGCATCATAAATGTTGAGGATCGCGCCGCCCGGATAACCGAACACCGTGTCTACCCCCTGCTCTTTCAAGCATTCAATGACAATCTCTGCTCCTGTCAATGTCTTCATCTGTCTAACCTGCTTTCCTTCCTTAAAAACCATTTTAAATGCATATACTCCCGGGCTTTCATCAACCGCAAAAGCGGGGCTGAAAAACTCCGAGAGTACATATCCCCGCAAAGCTTCCGAAAGCGTCTGTTGCGCTGTCAAGCTCTCTGTAGGGGCAGCCTGATAAATCGTCCCATCCACTGCCTTTTTGCATCAAGCAGTACTTTCCGTCTCAAAAGCACCTGTCTGAAGCCCGCAATGATTACTTCTGTGTCTTCGGAACCTCCAGGATTGCGCCCCGGTTTCCGCTCGTTACAAGCGCTGCGTAACGTGCCAGGTATCCGGTCGTAACCTTCGGTTCTCTCGGCTGCCATTTCTTTCTTCTCTCTGCCAGCTCCTCGTCGGATACGAGTACGTTCAGGGAGTTATTATTGATATCGATGGAAATAATATCGCCTTCCTCAACCAGCGCGATCGGTCCGCCGACTGCCGCCTCCGGAGAAACGTGTCCGATGGATGCACCTCTGGATGCGCCGGAGAAACGTCCATCTGTAATCAGAGCTACGCTGGAACCAAGTCCCATACCTGCGATGGCAGAAGTCGGGTTCAGCATCTCACGCATGCCCGGACCGCCCTTCGGTCCCTCGTAACGGATGACAACAACATCGCCAGCCACGATCTTGCCGCCCTTGATCGCTGCAATCGCGTCTTCCTCACAGTCAAACACACGCGCCGGTCCCTGATGTACCAGCATCTCCGGTGCAACGGCAGAACGTTTTACAACGCCTGTATCCGGTGCCAAGTTTCCTTTCAGGATCGCGATACCGCCAGTCTGGCTGTACGGATTGTCGATCGGTCGGATAACCTCCGGATTCTTGTTGACACAGCCCTTTATATTCTCGCCAACGGTCTTGCCGGTTACGGTCATGCAGTCCAGATTCAGAAGGTTCTTCTTGGACAGCTCATTCATAACCGCATACACGCCGCCTGCCTCGTTCAGATCCTCCATATAGGTCGGACCTGCCGGCGCCAGATGGCACAGGTTCGGGGTGCGCTTGCTCATCTCATTGACCAGCTCCATGTTCAGGTCTACGCCTGCCTCATGTGCAATCGCCGGAAGATGCAGCATACTGTTGGTAGAACATCCGAGTGCCATATCCACGGTCAGTGCATTTAAAAATGCCTTTTCTGTCATAATATCTCTCGGACGGATGTTTTTCTCATACATCTCCATAACCTTCATACCAGCGTGTTTTGCCAGTTTGATTCGCTCGGAGTAAACTGCCGGGATCGTACCGTTGCCCTGAAGGCCCATGCCGAGTACCTCTGTTAAGCAGTTCATGCTGTTGGCGGTGTACATACCGGAACAGGAACCGCAGGTCGGGCAGACCTTACATTCGAATTCTTTCACATCTTCTTCCGTCATGGTGCCTGCTGCGTAGGAACCAACTGCCTCGAACATGCTGGAAAGACTTCTCTTCTGTCCCTTTACATGACCGGCTAACATCGGACCGCCGCTGACAAATACAGTCGGTACATTGACGCGGGCTGCTGCCATCAGAAGTCCCGGTACGTTTTTATCACAGTTTGGAACCATAACCAGCGCATCGAACTGATGTGCCAGCGCCATACATTCGGTGGAATCTGCGATCAGATCACGAGTAACCAGGGAATATTTCATGCCGACATGTCCCATAGCGATACCATCACAGACTGCGATCGCCGGAAATACAACCGGTGTGCCGCCAGCCATCGCTACGCCCAGCTTCACGGCATTTACAATCTTGTCCAGGTTCATGTGTCCCGGAACAATCTCATTATAAGAACTTACGATACCGACGAGAGGTTTGTTCATCTCCTCTTCCGTCATACCGAGTGCATTAAACAAAGAACGGTGAGGTGCCTGCTGCATCCCTTTTCTTACTGCATCACTTTTCATCTTTTCGTCTCCTTCTATCTCTTTCGACGACCTCCGCCCCTGGTGACAGGGGCGGTTTTTACGTTTATCTTTGATTTTATCGCATTTATGGAATTTTTGCAATCTTTCTATTTAATTCTCTCACAGATCAGCCTGCCCATCTCAACGGTTCCAACCTGCTTGCAGCCATCCGCCATGATATCCACGGTACGGTAGCCCTCGGTCAGTACCTGCTGTACGGCATCCTCGATGGCTTTTGCTTCCTTATCCAGATCGAAGGAATAGCGGAGCATCATCGCTGCGGAAAGAATAGTTGCAATCGGGTTTGCGATGTCCTTGCCCGCGATGTCCGGTGCGGAACCGTGGCTCGGCTCGTAGAGACCAAATTTGCCCTCGTTTAAGCTGGCCGAAGACAGCATACCGATGGAGCCGGTAATCATGCTTGCCTCGTCAGAAAGGATATCGCCAAACATGTTCTCAGTCAGGATCACGTCGAACTGTCCCGGATTCATGACAAGCTGCATCGCGCAGTTATCAACCAGCATATGGGTCAGGGTAACTTCCGGATAATCTTTAGCAACTTCCTCGACTACCTTTCTCCACAGGCGGGAGGAATCCAGTACGTTTGCCTTATCGACGCTAATAACGCTCTTGCGGCGCTTCATCGCGATATCGAATGCCTTGATTGCGATCCGGCGGATCTCATTTTCATTGTAGGTCAGGGTATCTACCGCGGTCGTCACGCCATCAATCTCCTTCGTGTAACGGTCGCCGAAGTACAGACCGCCGGTCAGCTCACGCATGATAACCATATCGAAGCCGTCGCCGATGATCTCTTTCTTTAACGGGCAGGCATCTGCCAGCTCTTTGTAGAGGTATGCCGGGCGGATATTCGCGAACAGTCCCAGACCTTTACGGATGGCAAGAAGACCGGCCTCCGGACGCAGGTTCGGGGCTACATCGTACCAGCGGGAATTTCCCACGTTGCCGCCGACTGCACCGAGCAGGACGGAATCACTCTTTTTCGCGGTCTCCAGTGCCTCATCGGTCAGCGGTACGCCGTACTCGTCGATGGAACAGCCGCCCATCAGGATTTTTGTATAATTAAATGTATGACCGTAGACAGCGCCCACCTTGTCCAGCACGCCGCATGCCTCTCTCACAATCTCCGGTCCGATTCCGTCACCCGGAATCACAGTAATATTGCAATTCATAATAAAATACCTCCCTTGTTTCAAACGGTTACTTTTTATCATATCGGATTCCGTCCTATTTTGCAATCTTCTGACGAAGGAAAACCGGTATTCCCCATATAGTAATTTGGAATTTATTCTATAACCTGGGGTTATCTGTAAAATAAAAAAGAATGTGCCTTGGCACATTCTCGCGCCGAGCGCGGTCGCTTGCGACATGTTTCTGCTTCGCGCGAGTGCGCATCATTGGCACGTTAGTGCCTTTTTGTGTCATAGGGAATTCCAAGGAATTTCCTGTTACACAAAAAAAGGACCGCCGCCCCATCGGGAGCTGCGATCCTCTCACTTTCTTACCGTTCTTCTTAGACTTCCGGTTTCTCAACCTGAACGATTGCATCCTTACGCATCGGGATGCGGCAGTTCTTGTTGCTTCCGAACTCTACGATTACAGTATCATCGGTCATATCGATAATCACGCCGTAGAAGCCGCTGGATGTCAGAACGCTGTCGCCTACTGCTACGGTTGCCATCAGTTCTGCCTGTTTTTTCTTTTCCTTGGACTGTGGACGGATTGCCATAAAATAGAAGATGGCAATGATAAATACAAGGTAAACGATCATTCCGCTTGTGCTGCTCATGTGGTATATTTCCTCCTTTAGTTCGATTCACCCATCATGCCTGCAAGTTTCTTTGCTTTATACTCAGCATAACAGTGATGTTCGATCGCGTCGCGAATCTCTTCCATCATTTTATTATAAAAATACAAATTATGCAAGACGCATAATCTCATCCCCAGCATTTCCTTCGCCTTAAACAGGTGGCGGATATATGCGCGGGAGTAAGAACGGCATGCCGGACAGCCGCAGCCTTCCTCGATCGGGCGCGGATCCAGCTCATATTTGCTGTTCAGGAGATTTAATTTGCCATGGTTCGTGTATACATGGCTGTGGCGTCCATTCCGGGACGGGTACACACAGTCAAAGAAATCAACGCCCCGGTCTACCGCTTCCAGGATGTTTGCCGGTGTGCCGACGCCCATAAGATAAGTCGGCTTGTCCTCCGGCAGGTGCGGAACGACTGCATCCAGAATCCGGTACATTTCCTCATGGCTCTCGCCAACTGCCAGACCGCCGACCGCATAGCCGTCGAGGTTCATTTTGCTGATTTCCTTCGCGTGTTCGATACGGATATCCTCGTAAATCGCCCCCTGATTGATACCAAACAGGAGCTGTTCCCGGTTGACCGTATCCGGCAGTGCATTGAGGCGTGCCATCTCATCCTTGCAGCGTGCCAGCCAGCGCGTCGTGCGCTCTACTGATTTCTGTACATAGTCCCGATCGGCAAGACTCGGCGGGCACTCGTCAAATGCCATCGCGATCGTCGAACCTAAGTTGGACTGAATCTGCATACTCTCCTCCGGTCCCATGAAAATCTTGTGACCATCGATGTGGGAGTTAAAATAAACGCCCTCTTCTTTAATTTTCCGCAGTCCCGCCAGGGAAAACACCTGAAATCCGCCGGAATCCGTGAGGATCGGGCGATCCCAGTTCATAAATTTGTGCAGACCGCCAAACTGTCGGATCAGCTTGTCGCCGGTACGGACATGGAGGTGGTAGGTATTGGAAAGTTCCACCTGCGTGCCGATCGTGCGGAGATCATCGGTCGAAACCGCGCCCTTGATCGCCGCCACCGTGCCGACATTCATGAAAACAGGCGTCTGGATGGTTCCGTGAACCGTTTTCATTTCCGCGCGTTTTGCGCGGCCATCTTTGTATAAAATCTTGTATTCCATCTTTTTTCCTATACTTTTTACTTCTCTGCCTTTGCCTTCTTGCCAGCCGGTTTGGCATTCTTCTCCATGCGCTTTTTATTCAGCACATACCAGACAGAGCCGGACAGGCATACGGACGAATACGTACCGCAGATCAGACCTACCATCAGCGGAAGAGCAAACTCACGGATGGAAGATACACCCAGGATGTAAAGAATCAGGACCATGACGAAGGTCGTCAGCGTCGTGTTGATGCTTCGCGTCAGGGTCTGGCTGATACTGGTGTTGACGATCGTCTCAGCGGACTCTTTATTGCCCAGAAGCTTCATATTCTCACGGATACGGTCGAAGATAACGATCGTCGCGTTGATTGAGTAACCGACAATCGTCAGCATGCAGGCGATGAACGTCGAACCAACCGACCAGCGCAGCATCGCATAGCAGGTCAGGACAACCAGTACATCGTGCATCAGTGCAAGAACCGCGCCCGCCGCGAACGTGATATTGCTGAAACGGAACCAGATGTAGATCAACATGCAGATCGTCGCAATCGTAACCGCCACAATCGCATCGCGCTTCATCTCCTGGCTGACTGCACCGGAGATACTATCGGCTGTGATCTTCTCTTTATCCACACCAAACTGATCCGCCAGCGCCTGGTTTAACTCTTCGCGCTCGTCCATGTTCAGGGTACGTGTCTTGATGATAACCTCGTTGCTTCCGGCTACCTTCTGGGTCTGTGTGCCAGCTTCGCCGGTAATCTTTTCTACCACCGGAACCACCTGGGAGGAAATATCTTCCAGAGACATATCCTCGTTAAAGGTAACGTTTGTAGAAGTACCGCCTCTGAACTCCATGCTGTAGTTGAGCGGCACACCCATCGAAGACTGATTGTGAACCATGCTGCCGACGCCTGCCAGAATGATCACGAGCGACAGAGCAAAGTAAAGCTTGCGGAATTTCAGGAACGGACGCGTCTTCATATCTTTGCGGCATCCGTAGAACTTCGCATCCTCAAAGCCCATCTCATAGAAGCAGTTCAGGGCAAATTTGGTTACAAACAGCGCCGTGAACATAGAAAGCACGATACCGATTGCCAGCGTTGCCGCAAAGCCCTTGACGGTACCGGAACCTCTCCAGAACAGAACCGCTGCCGCAATCAGGGTGGTTACGTTTCCGTCGATGATCGCGGAAAGTGCCTTGGCGAAACCTGCCTTGATCGCATTTTTAACAGAAGTTCCCAGACCAATCTCCTCTTTGATACGGGTGAAAATGATGACGTTCGCATCCACCGCCATACCAATCGACAGGATGATACCAGCCACGCCCGGAAGCGTCAGAGTCACCTCAAATGCAACTAACAGGATCAGGATCAGACCGACATACAGGCACAGAGCCAGAGATGCAGCCAGACCCGGAAGCAGATATACGGCAATCATAAATACAATGACAATGGCAAATCCGATCAGACCTGCCTTTAAGCTGGTGGAGATCGCCTCCTGGCCCAGCTTCGCGCCAACTACGTTGGAACGCAGCTCTTCCAGCTCCAGGGACAGGGAACCGATACGGATCGTGGACGCAAGATTATTTGCCTCTTCATAATCCGCCATGCCGTCGATCTGGCACTGTCCGCCTGTGATCGCCTCACGGACGGTCGGAGCAGAAATAATCTGGTTATCATAAATGATATAAATTGGTTTTCCGACGCCATTCGTGGTCGCCTCAGCAAATGCCTGTTTACCTTCCTCGGTAAAGGTCAGAGAAACGACATACGCCTTGGAACCGGTCGCCTTATCCTCGGTCATGCCGGCTTTCGCGCTGGCAACCTGTTTACCATCAAGGATCTGATTTCCTTCAGAGTCCACGAAAATCAGGGAACCCGGTTTTCCTAACTCTTCCAGAATCGCGTTGGCATCCGATACACCCGGAATATCTACGTTGATACGGTTATTACCCTCCTGGTAAACCTCCGCCTCGGTACTGTAATTCTGTACACGCTGCTGGAGCTTGTAGATCGTATCCGCCATATCCTCGGAAGACGGATTTTCTTCTTTCGCCTGATAGGTAATGCTGACACCGCCAGCCAGGTCAAGACCCAGCTTGATCTGATTCATCGTCGAATAGCCGAAATAGCCGAATACGCCGATGGCAATCAGAAGGAGCAGCATCCCCAGGAAGCTTTTTCCTTTTTTGTTCTTCATTCCTCTCTCTCCTTGTTCTCTACTCGTCAGAGCCGTCTGCAAGAGCAGCTTTTATCATGATCGCGCACTCGATACGTTTTTTCTGCATCTCGCACCCGATATCATACGCATCCGTGATGGAACCGTGGAAGTTGTAGGAATTGGCCGCACAGCCGCCACTGCAGTAAAATCTGGCAAAGCAATCCCGACATTTGTCTTTCGCATAGACATTGCAGAGCTTGAACTCGTCGCGGACTGCCGTGTTGGTCACGCCCGTATCCACGTTGCCGAGCAGGAAATCTTCGTTTCCTACAAACTGATGGCACGGATAGAGGTCGCCCCACGGGGTAACTGCCAGATACTCAGTTCCTGAACCGCATCCTGACAGACGTTTTGCCACGCACGGTCCCTGTGTCAGATCGAGCATAAAGTGGAAGAACGTGAAGCCGCGTCCCTCTTTGTGTCTCTTGACATACTCTGCTGCCAGACGGTCATATTCCTCGAGAATCTGTGGAAGATCCGCCTCTTTGATCGCGTAGGGCTCTTCATCCGGTGCTACGACCGGCTCAACCGACATTTTCTTGAATCCAAGATCGGCAAAATGCAGAACATCTTTGCCAAAATCCAGGTTGTTGTGTGTGAAGGTACCACGCACGAAATAATCGCGGTCTCCGCGCTTCTCTGCAAATTTCTGGAACTTCGGCACGATCAGGTCGTAGCTTCCGGTTCCGTTGCGGAATGGGCGCATCTTGTCGTTGACCTCTTTTCGTCCATCCAGACTGAGCACGACGTTTGACATCTCGCGGTTGCAGAATTCCATAATTTCATCGTTTAACAGAACGCCGTTGGTGGTCAGTGTGAAACGGAATTTCTTGTTGTGCGCCTCTTCCTGGGAACGTCCGTACTCGACTAACTGTTTAACCACCTGCCAGTTCATCAGCGGCTCGCCGCCGAAGAAATCGACTTCCAGGTTCCGGCGGTTTCCAGAATTGGCAATCAGGAAATCCAGCGCTTTCTTGCCGACCTCAAAGGTCATCAGCGCTCTGCGTCCATGATACTCGCCCTCTTCTGCAAAGCAGTACTGACAGGCAAGGTTGCAGTCATGCGCGATATGCAGGCAGAGTGCCTTGACAACCGTCTGGCGCTTCTTGAAATCCATAACGAAGTTTTTGTAAATGTCAGCGGTAAAGAGTTCTTCCTGATCGATGAGCTCCTGAATGTCCTCAAACGCCTCTCTGATCTCTTCCTGGCTGTATTTCTCTTTTAATGCTGCCGCCGTCTCGTCTTTCAGGGACTGGGCAATCTGAAACGGCTTCTCGCTATCCGGAATCCGCTCCGATAAAAAGGAAATCACATCGTACAGAAGCGGATCAACCGAATGGACAGAGCCACTGTTGACATCCAGTACGATATAATATCCATTATTTATATACTGATGAATCACTGTCTTTCTCCTTCTATAAGACATAGGCAGGCAGACAACCCGGAACATATGCAGTCCTCTCCTCGGACCGCGCTCCGTCTTGTCTGCCTCCCTGTGTCAACTCTGCGTTTTCTCAGACTCCAGCTCTCCCACTCATGAAAAGCTCTGATTTATCAGAAAACGCCTCATTTGTTTTGTACTGCCAATTAGCGGTTCTGGTTCTCGCAGCTCTGGTTACCTACAGTACAGGATGTCTTACATGCAGACTGGCAGGATGTCTGGCACTCGCCGCAGCCGCCTTTCTTCATGCTGTTCTTCAGTGTGCTTGCGCTCAGTGTCTTTACGTGTTTCATCTCTATGTCCTCCTTCATTTTTTTAGTATATAAAGTCCTACAGATTATATCATATGTTGCCCACTTGTGCAAGCATTTCAATTTACCGTGTTTCTCACAGATTCCGGCTTTTTTGGAACTGTTCACGGGTAGGCACTTTTGGAACCGAAAGTGCCGTAAGAAAACGTGGTGGCAGCAGGAATTTGCCGTATTGAGATGCGAAGCCACGGCAAATTCCGTTACTGGGCACGTATGCGTGAACAGTAACGCTTGTTTGTAACAGTGTTTCATTCTGCAGGCATATTTGTCCTTCTTTGTTCATACGAATAGAAAAAGAATGCACACAGGTATTTTATCATGGAAAAATCAGCTATCCAGATTCTGCTCCGTTCTTCCCTCTTCTCCTACGCGGCAACCGCTGTCTTTCTGCTTCTGCTCGCGTTTGGGATGTACCGGTTTCAGTGGGGTGAAAAGGAAATCACGCTAGGAGTGCGCGGCACCTACATTCTCGCCTGCTTTCTGGCAGGACTCGTCGCCGGAAAGAAAGCAAAAAGGCGCCGGTTCCTCTGGGGATTCTGTGCCGGCGCCCTTTATTTTCTTATTTTTCTAGCCCTGTCTTTTGCGATCCGACAGTCCCTCAAGGAGACTGCCTCATCCCTGCTGCTTTCCTTCGCCCTCTGCGCCGGAAGCGGCACCATCGGCGGTATGTTTAGCTAACGCCACCTCCGACGGGCTTAACAGGTACAGATGAATCTTATCGATCCGGTTCTTATCCACACATTCGACGACGAGGCGGACGTTTTCCACCACAACCTCTTCTTTTTCCTGTGGAAGATGGTTCAAAAGTCCGATCACCAGTCCGCCAATGGAATCATATTCGTCTGACTGGAGTTCCAGATTCAGGCGTTCATCCAGATCGTCAAGTTTGACCGAACCGTCTACCATGTATTCCCGCGGGGCGATGCGCTGTATGGACTTTTCCTCGTCTCCATCGTACTCGTCCCGGATATCTCCGACAATCTCCTCCAGCATATCTTCCAGCGTGATAAGACCGACCGTCGAACCGTACTCGTCGAGCACGATCACGATGCTGATCGCTGCTTTCCGCATCTCGCGCATCAGCTCAGCAACCTTCTTAAACTCATATGTATAGAGAGGTTTCCGCAGATATTTCCGGACAGAAAAGCCCTCTTCCCCGCCTTTTAAGAAAATATCCTTGATGTTCAGAACACCGATGACATTGTCCGTCGTCTCCTCATAGACCGGATAACGCGTGTATTTCTCACTGCGGAATACCTCCATCAGCTCGTCATACGTCGCATCCACGTCCACAAACGTCATGTTGACCTTCGGAAGCATGACATCACGCGCCACGGCGTCCCCGAAATCAAACACATTGTTGATCATCTTCTTCTCTTCGGACTCGATGACGCCCTCTTCGTGGCTGACCTCCACGATCGTTCGCAGCTCATCCTCCGTGATGGACTCGCCCTTTGCCTTCACATCCACGCGAAGCAGCTTCAACACTAAAAATGATAGCTGGTTGACCACAAAAATGACCGGTGTCAGCACCGTCATGATATAATAAATGATTTTAGCGAACCGAAATGCAATCCGCTCAGCCTGTATCGTCGCAACCGTCTTCGGCGTGATCTCGCCGAAAATCAGGATTAAAAGCGTCAGAATGCCCGTCGCAATCCCTACGATCTTGTTGCCCCAGATGTGGGTGGCAAGAACCGTCGCAAGAGAAGACGCATACAGGTTTACCACATTGTTGCCGATCAGAATCGCACTCAGCATTTTGCTCGGATCCTCTATGATCTTCAATACATACTCTGCCTGCTTATCGCCATTCTCCGCCAGCGTCCGCACCCGGATCTTGTTGACCGTCGTCAGCGCCGTCTCCGTAGAAGAAAAGAAAGCCGACATCAAAAGCAGAAGTATCAAAATCAATAGCTGTATCCCATCACCAGAACTCAAAAAACTCAACTCCTATCTCCCCATGTAGGGGATTACTCTTTTTTAAGGTTGATTCTACCGTATTTCATAGGTTCTGTCAATAAAGACAGGCTTGCATTTCCATACTTCTGCCGTCTCCGGGAGTTTGACCGTTGAATAATAGAAAAATACCTTGCAGGCCGCATAGAACCTGCTTTTTTTGTGTCAAAAAAATTCGGAGTCTTTTTATATTGCAAAAAGCTATATTAATAACGAGGGAAAAAGTACATCTGTTAATGTGCGTAAACTGGGAACACTTAAAGAACTCCTTATTAAACATGGACCTCATACTCTCTGCTCCACCATGCCTGATATCCCGTATTTTCGGTCACTATTTCCTTATCATTAAAGCATATTTCAGTCTCTGCCGGAATCTCAACAAAGCTTGGGCGTGACATATAAATCTTTATGTTATCCATTTGAAATATCATTTTAAGAACATTCGGACCACATTCTTCCATTGCACTTTATTTTACTTTACCCTATAATGTTTATAAAAACAATCCAATTCTTACAGTCATAAAAGATACGGAACGACTGCCCTGGCAGCCATATCCTATTTTTATATCATAAAGGAGATAAGCAAATGAATTTATCCCTCGGAATCGACATCGGCAGTTCCAGCACCAAGGCGGCGGCGCTGGATGAGCATGGCACTCTGCTTGGTACGCTTCAGGTTCACGCGGATGACCCGCGCACCTCGGCTTACGGTGTTCTCGGGCGTTTCCTGGATCAGCAGGGCGCTTCGTTTGACGATGTTGAAAAAATCGTCCTGACCGGGCTCGGTTCGACGTATTTCCATGAAAATATCTTCGGCATCCCGACCATCCATGCCCTGGAGCTGGATGCCATCGGACACGGCGGCCTATACCTGTCCGGGCTTGACGAAGCGCTGGTGGTCAGCCTTGGAACCGGCTCTGCCTTTATCCGCGCTTCCAGGACAAACGGCTTCCGTCATCTGGGCGGAAGCGGCGTCGGCGGTGGGACACTTGCCGGCATGGCGGAGCGTTTTCTCGGCGTCACCGACATTTTTGCCCTCTCAGAGATGGCGCTGCGCGGCAATAAGGCCATGGCAGATCTCCGCATCGCCGACGTGCAGGAGGAAGATGTCCCGGGACTTGCCGCCGACTTAACCGCTGCCAATTTTGGGCGAATCAAAAGCGGCGCCTCGGATGCTGACCTGGCTGCCGCTCTTTTCAATATGATTTATGAAAATGTGGGTGTGATGGCGTCCCTGGCTCTCAGCCAGGACACCACCCGGAATGTCGTCCTGACCGGTTCTCTCGCCAGCCTTGCACCTGCTGCAAAGACCTTTGACATTTTCAATCAGATGCACGATGTCTTTGGAATCGACTATATCATTCCGCCTCATCCGTCTTTCGCCACGGCAGTCGGAGCGCTTTTATGTGAGCCTCTGCCGGAGAACTAAGATCACGGACGGCTCCCAGCAGATCGGAGGCTGCGATCAGGGCGCTTCCTGCGAAGATAAAAAAGTCTCCCAGATTAAAGACGACCTTTTCCAGGTATTTACACCGGATGCTGAAATAATCTACCACATAACCGCGTTTGAGGCGGTCATACAGGTTACTTAAACCACCCGCCGTGATGAGGGCAAAACCGATCCGATCGGCTTTTCTGCCTTCGTCCCGGCACAATAACCATGTCAGAATGCCCGCTGCCGCCGAGGTAAAGACAACCGGCACCATGCGGACCAGTTCTTTCTTTTCTTTTTTTACTCCAAAACAGAAACCGTCGTTGTGATTGCGGTACAGGCGGATCTTTCCATGGCTTTTTTCCATGTCGCGCGGAAAATCTTCCGGTTTCTGGGCTTCTATGTTTTCCTTGCAGAAATAATCGATGCCGAACAGGGCAGCTATCATATACAGGTATTTTTTCATAAGGGCACCTCCTCATATAAATGTCATTATCTAACTTATATTTATTATAACAAGTTTTTCCGACAGAGTATAGGGAAGCTTTCGTATTTTACCGCATATCTTATCTTAAATTCTAAAAAATCTCTATGGAAAACGCTATGAATTGCTCTTCTCTTCCAGACAACCAAACCGCCGATTTTATCGAACGTTTTTTTCCTTTTACCTATAACCAGATTTTGGAAAATGATTCCGGCTGCTATGATTTTGTCAATCATGAGTATGTGATCTGGCACCGGTCTCTGGCGGAGGCGCTGCCGCTCTCAGTCCAGCAGTATGGCTATGACTCGATCCCGAATCTTTATACCATATTAGATACATCCAGCCTGGACAGCGCAGGAATTTCCCGGACGGCAGAACAGCCCTTCCTGGGAAACAAGGGGCGCGGGACGCTGATTGGGATTGTGGAT
This sequence comes from Clostridium sp. AF12-41, assembly GCF_003461685.1. Classification (NCBI taxonomy): domain Bacteria; kingdom Bacillati; phylum Bacillota; class Clostridia; order Eubacteriales; family Clostridiaceae; genus Clostridium; species Clostridium sp. AF12-41. The sequence continues at coordinate 342,622 of NZ_QTXO01000002.1, forward strand.
ACGGGGATCGATTATACAAATCCCTTGTTACGCGATCCGGATGGAAGCACGCGCATCGCCGCCATCTGGGATCAGACGGTTCCGGGCACGGGGCTTAGCACGCCGGATCCGATCGATGCGCTGCACTACGGAAGTGTCTACCAGCGTTCCCACATCAACGAGGCGCTACGCTCGGAAGATCCGCATTCCATCGTCCCCACCTCGGATCCTCTCCGCCACGGCACGCAGATGGCGCTGGTCGCCGCCGGTTCCGAAGATGCCGATGCTTTTTTCTCCGGGGCGGCGCCGGAATCGGAACTGGTCGTTGTACGCTTGAAACCAGCCAGAACCTATCTTCGCGATTTTTTTCTGATCCGCGAGGATGCCATCGCCTTTCAGGAGGACGACATCATGCTCGGAATCAAGTTTCTTCTTTATATTGCCAGGCAGGAGAAAAAGCCCCTTGTGATCCTGCTGGGTCTTGGCACCAATACCGGAAGCCACAGCGGCACTTCGCCGCTTGGTCTATATCTGAACAGCCTGTCGCGCGCCAGCGGGCAGATTCTGGTCGCCGCCGGAGGCAATGAAACCGGGCGCGGGCACCATTTTCGCAGTGTATTTCCTGCTTCCACCTCCTATGAGGATGTGGAACTGCGGGTCGGTCCCGGCGAACGGGGATTTACGCTGGAACTGTGGGCGCGTGAATCGGAGCTTTACAGTGTCGGATTTTTATCCCCCTCCGGCGACGAAACGGGACGCATCCGGCTCTCCGGCGACGAAGAACGCCGGATTCCCTTTCTTCTGGAAGGAACGACCATTCACCTCAACTATACCAGCTCCGAGCTGGCGACCGGAAGCGAACTGATCCTGATGCGCTTTGATGCCCCCGCCGCCGGAATCTGGAAAATCCGCGTCTACCACACGCTCTCGATTCAGGGTGAATATCATATGTGGCTGCCGGTGCACGGCTTTATCTCGGATGAAACCTTCTTTCTGCGCCCGGATCCGGACACAACCATCACCGATCCGGGCAATACAGCAGCCATCATCACCACCGCCGCCTACAGCCACCAGACGGGCGGGATCTATCTGCATTCCAGCCGCGGATTTACCCGCACCGGAGCTATCAAGCCCGACCTTGCCGCCCCCGGCGTCCGGCTCCCGCTTCCCGATTATCAGGAGGTAACCGGAACCTCATTTGCCGCCGCCATGACCGCCGGAGCCGCCGCGATCCTGCTCTCCTGGTCTGCCTATACGCCATCAGCCCCGCGGATCAACACCTCGATTGCCAAGGCGTTTCTGATCCGCGGGGCTGACCGCCGAAATTCCATCGAATATCCCAGCCGGGAGTGGGGGTATGGGACGTTAAACCTATATAACTCTTTTTTATCCATGAGAAGTTAATTAACTTCTGCTGTTTTCTCTTCACACACAAATTGCTTTTCCAGATCCTTACATCGATAACTTTCACCACATCCATGACACCGTTCACCGATCATGCTCCTGAAAAGCTATTACCCCCGCATCTCTATCCGCGGACCGCCCTTCTTCTCCAGATACGGGCGCGTGATCACAACGGATCCGATATTCGGATCTTTCGGGATCTCATACATGATATCCATCATAAAATCCTCTAAAATTGCACGCAGCGCACGGGCACCCGTATCTTTTTCCAGCGCCCGCTCGGCGATCCACTCCAGTGCATCGTCCTCAAACACCAGTTTGACCTCATCCAGCGCCAGCAGGCGCTCATACTGCTTGAGGATCGCATTTTTCGGTTCTTTCAGAATCCGCATCAGCAATTCCTTTGTCAGCCCCTGCAGGCTCACAAGCACCGGCAGACGTCCGAGAAACTCCGGAATCATGCCAAAATTCCGCAGATCTTCCGTTGTCACCTGGCTCAAAATATCCGGATCATTGTCAAATTCATCCTTCAAATGGGAGTTGAAGCCCATCGTGGAACGCTTTTTCAGGCGCTCCTTGATGATATCATCCAATCCCGGAAACGCGCCGCCACAGATAAACAGGATGTTGTTCGTATCCACAGTCGCCATCGGCGTGAGCGCATTCTTCTGGTTTGAGCCGACCGGCACCTCTACCTGGCTGCCTTCCAGAAGTTTTAAAAGCTCCTGCTGTACCGACTCACCGCTGACATCGCGGCTCATCGTATTTTTCTTTTTCGCAATTTTATCGATCTCATCGATGAAAATGATGCCTTGCTCAGCTTTCTCCACATCATTTCCAGCCGCTGCCAGAAGCTTGGAGACTACGCTTTCTATATCATCTCCGATATATCCAGCTTCCGTGAGCGCCGTCGCATCCGCGATCGCCAGCGGCACATCCAAAAGCTTCGCCAGCGTCTTGACCAGGTACGTTTTTCCGCTTCCGGTCGGTCCCAGCATCAGGATGTTGGATTTCTCAATCTCCGGCTCGCCGCCCTGCATCTGCATTCCCTGTGCCGCCGCGTTTTCCGCTTTTTCTTCCGTATTTTCATTTGCCCGAAGCTCGTCCTGCTGCCGGAGAATCACGCGCTTATAATGGTTGTAGACTGCCACTGAAACTGCCCGTTTCGCCCGCTCCTGCCCGATCACATACGTATCCAGCTGCGCCTTGATCTGGTGCGGTGCCGGAACATCCTTCATCGTCAGAAATTTCTCCGCGTCTTTTGCCTTGCTCTTTTTCTTGATCTTATTTTTCTCTGGAATCTCTGTATTCGGCATCTGCATGCCCGCAAAATCATTGAGATTCATGTTCATAAACGGCATATTTTGAAGCTTGGAAAAGTCCATGCCCGACTTGGAAATCGAGTCAAATGCTTTCTGCATACACTCATGGCAGAAATTCATCCCGCCCGGCATCGTGATCATCTCTCCCGCCTTGCTCTCCGGGCGGCGGCAGACGTAGCAGATTTTCTCGTAATCATCCGAATGATCTGTACTGGTTTTATTTGTATCTGTTTCGTTTATATTGGTTGTCGTATCTATATTCTGGTTATCACTCATATTTTTATATTTCCTCCAATCTGAAAGCACCTTTTCATTTTATCATAGCTTGTGAAAAACGTAAATCATAACAGCAGCCGTCATTTCGTTTTAAAAGCAAAAAATTTCCTATGAAACAAAAAGACAGATGAATCACCGCCCTCTCTGATTACAAGAGGATCTACCGGCGGTTCACCTGCCTTCTTTTCTATGTCTTCCTGATTTTATTCATTTCCGCTTCGCAACAGTTCCGTATCTTCACCGTTACGGGCAAATATCCATTCCAGTCCACTTCGCTGATGGGATATTTTCTATCTTCCCAGTTTTCTCTGCGGACTTGCCTGTGATTCACTCCGGCTCTCGTTCTGGCTATCCTGGCTCTGCGGCATATCGCTCTTGGAGCCCAGTGTAATCTGTACGTTTCTCTCGACATATTTGCCATTTTCCAGACTCTGTACCGTCATGGTAACGGTGGAACCTGCCTTATAGTAAGTCAGCATTTTCTTGAGATCATCACCATTCTTTACCTTCTCACCGTCAAACTTGGTGATAATATCGCGCTCCCGCAGATCCGACCTGGATGCCGCGCCGCCCGCAACAATCTTGTATACATAGATACCTTCCGGCATGCCATACGCCTGCGCCATCTGGCTGTCGATATTCTGAAGCTGGATTCCCAGATAGCCCTGCTCATTCTCATCGACAGCTACCTTCGTCATCAGGTCGCTGATAATATCCTTTGCCTGTGAAATCGGGATCGCATAGCCGATGCCCTCAACACTGGTGTCCGAATACTTCGCCGCATTGATGCCGATAACTTCACCGTTCATATTTAAAAGTGCGCCGCCGCTGTTGCCTGGGTTGATCGCCGCATCGACCTGCAGAAGTGTCCGCTCTACGTCGTTGATGGTTATCTTTTTATTTAAAGCGCTGACATAACCGACGGTAACCGACTGCCCCTGTCCCAGTGCGTTACCGATTGCCACAACACCCTGTCCCAGCTTCAGGGAATCAGAATCGCCCAGATCGGCTGCCTTAATCTGTTTTCTCGTTTCTTCCGGTATATCTGAAAGCTGTACGGCAATGACTGCCAGATCCGAATCGGAATCAGTACCTTTGACCGCTGCCTTAACGCTCTGGTTATCAATAAAGGTAACCGAAAGTTCCTCGGAATCTTCAACGACATGGTTATTGGTAATAATCAGAAGTTCCGTGTCATTCTGTCCGGCAATGATTCCTGAACCGCTGCTCGGCACCTCGTACTGCTGCTGACCAAACAGCCAGTTGTTCTGTGTATAAATCATCTTGTTGTTGATCGCTACAACGGACGGCATCGCTTTCTCTACAATCGAAGAAACATCGTTGCCAATGGAGGCCTGCGTTTTAGTGCCCGCATCTGCCTGTGTCTCCTGGGAAACCTGACCGATCGTTTCCTGTGCGGTCTCACCCGGAAGAAGCCGGTTTGAAAGTGCATTCACGCCAACCATGGTTCCGCCTGCCACACAGCCAAACAAAATGCCCGACATCACAAGTGCCGCAATTTTCTTACCAGTATTCTTAGAGCCATGTCCCCGGCCACTCCGTTCTTCCGGAATATAGCTGCGTTCCGGCTGCTTCTCTGCATTCTCTTTCGGGTCTGCTCCGGCTGCTGCCTCCGGTTCTCCATCGAGACTGCCCCGGTAACGGGAATCATGATAACCGCCATAATCGGAAGTTTCTTCTTTTTTAGCAGTATCGTTATTCTTTTCCTCATAAGCGCTGTCCGAATAAGCGCCCTCCGTATAATCTACATCCTGATCGTGTCTCTCATTTCTTTCATTCTCGTCATACATATATTCATACCTCCTGTTCTCAGGAATCACAGCCGCGTACTGTCCATTTTGCGAACCTTCCCGCAGCGGATTGTTCATACTCTTATATTCTGTCTCAGGCTTTCTGCCCTCTCTCTGTTTACATGAGATAGTCTATCAGTTATTTGTGATGTAATTGTGAAAATAAAATCATAAATCTGTGAAGCTTAAAAACATCTCTCGGTTTTCACTTGTCAGTCTTTCTCTCCTCTTGTATACTTAATGAATGAAACGAATTTTACATTTTATATGAAAGGACTGTTACATCCATGATGAATACACAGGCAGTTGTCCATATCCGCAAAGGCGAGGCTCGTTCCCTGAAAGCCGGCGGTATGTGGATCTATGATAATGAAATTGAACGAATTGAGGGCGAATTTGAAAATGGCGATATCCTTCGTGTCGAAGATTTTGACGGTTATCCGCTCGGATGTGGTTTTATCAACACCCGCTCCAAGCTTACCGTGCGGATGCTTTCCCGCAAAAAGGATACTGTCATCGACGATGCTTTTATCGAAATGCGCGTCCGCAATGCCTGGGAATACCGCCGTCAGACAGTTGATACCAGCAGCTGCCGCCTGATTTTCGGCGAAGCAGATTTCCTTCCGGGCATCGTGATCGACAAATTTTCCGATGTGCTGGTCGTTGAATCCCTGGCGCTCGGTATCGACCGTCTGAAACCGCTGATTCTGGAAAAACTCGTCAAGGTGCTTGAGGAAGACGGCATTCATATCCGCGGTATTTACGAGCGCAGCGACGCTAAGGTCCGCTTACAGGAGGACATGGAGCGCTATAAGGGCTTTATCGGGGAACCATTTGATACAAAAGTAGAGATCGTTGAAAATGGTGTCCGCTATCTGGTAGATGTCAAGGACGGGCAGAAAACTGGCTTTTTCCTCGACCAGAAATACAACCGTCTGGCAATCCAGCGTCTCTGCCCGGGCAAACGCGTTCTGGACTGTTTTACCCACACCGGCTCCTTTGCCTTAAATGCAGCCGTCTCTGGCGCCAAAGAGGTCATCGGCGTGGATGCGTCCGAACTTGCCGTCGCACAGGCGCGTGAAAATGCAGAGTTAAACGGTGTTTCCGGCACTACCACCTTTCAGTGCGCGGATGTCTTTGACCTGCTTCCGGAATTAGAGGCAAAAGGTGAGCAATTTGACGTCGTGATTCTCGATCCGCCTGCCTTCACAAAATCCCGCAGCTCGGTCAAAAATGCCATCAAGGGCTACCGCGAGATCAATATTCGCGGTCTGCGTCTGGTAAAGGACGGCGGCTACTTCGCCACCTGCTCCTGCTCCCATTTCATGACGCCGGAACTCTTCACAAAGGCGATTCAGGAGGCAGCCCGCAGCGCCCACCGCCGCCTGCGCCAGATCGAATACCGCACCCAGGCAGCCGACCATCCGATTCTGTGGGCGGGGGATGAGACGTCCTATTATCTGAAGTTCTACATTTTCCAGGTTGTGGATGAGAAGTAAAATTACAGAATGTTTGTAAGACTATAACCAAGCAATATGAACTGCTATTATAAATCATGAATATGCAAATCCTCTCAGAGCAATCTGAGAGGATTTGTTTCGTTTTATCATTGTCTGTTCTGATAAAATATGATATACTTCGTACATGGGAAAAACCAGAGAGCCAGGCGGCTTACCCTCTGTTATCGGAGGGTTGCTAGATTTCAGCAAAGCTTGTTTATCAAAGACTGGAACGAGGCACAAATCTAACCCTCCAGACGAAAGAAAGGAGGGCATTGCCAATGTATGTTACATACTCTGATTTGATTCAGATTGGAATATTCATTTGCGCCCTTGTTGGATTGTGTTATACAATTTTCAAGGGAAAACGAAAATAGCCGCCATTACTGCAATAATGACGGCTGTTAATAAAACAGTTGTTTAATTTATTCAGGTAAGCCGCTCCTCTGGCTTTTCCTTTTTTCTATCCCTAATATAACATATCTTTTCATCCAATGCAAGCGAAACCCCCTTTATAGAAATACGAACTCATAAGGGATTACCGCTGCAGCACCATACACCAAACCGGTGCCGACACCATCGAAAGCAGCGTCGTAAATACCACGCACTTCGTCGCAAAGACTTCATCCCCGCCATATTTCGCGGCAAGAATCGCCGTCGTGCTTGCTGCCGGCATCGCTGCCAGCACCACAGAAATCCCCATCACCAGTGTGTCGATATGGAACAGGAGGCAGCCGATCCACACAAGCGCCGGAATCAGGATCAGGCGCACGGCGGCATAGTAGCAGCTGAGTGGCGTGATCATCGTCTTCATATCTGCCTCCGCCAGAACGGTTCCGACAAAAATCATGGAGACTGCCGTGTTTGCCTTGTTTAAGCTATGTACCGTATCTCCCAGGAATCCCGGAATCTGCATCTGTAAAAGCATCAGCACAAAGCCGATGAATACGGAGACAATACACGGATGCGTGCATATCTTTTTAATCAGAGTCTTCCGATCCGGCGCCTTCGTAAAATACGTCATTCCCAGCGACCACATCGCAGTTCTCTGCGGAATCAGGTAAAAAGAGGCGTAGAAAAGCCCCATCGAGCCGAAGATGCCCTCCGCCACCGGATTTCCCAGAATCCCGGCATTGGACGCCATCGTCGCGTATTTGAGGACCTTCTTCTTTTCCTCTCCCACACCCGGGTACAGTACCATATTTAAGATATAACAAGTCACCTGAACCATACACGAGACGAGCAGCGCCTGTGCGCTGCTCTTTAAGATATCCATGCTCAGTTCTACTTCAAATGACTCGATGATACTGCAGGGAAGTGTCACAAAGATGACCAGATCCGCAATGACCCTTTTTCCCTCATCCGTGATAATTCCCTTCTTCTTTAAGAATGCACCCAGAATCATCAGGGAAAATAACATTCCCTGCATCCGGTACAAACCATCTAAATTCAAAGCATTTCCTCCGTTTCACACTCTCTCATCACTCAATGATGATTCCCGCATCCGTCTTACTTCCCGGTGCACTGCTTCCATTCGGGGAACCGCTGCCGGAAGGTTTTTCTCTGCCATTCTCCGTGCCGGTGCCAGAATTTCCGCCCGGAAATGCCGGCGAAGAACCGCCAGACTCTGCCTCACTGCTCTCCCGCGCATTTTCCTTTGATGCATGCGTACCGTCCGGACGGCTTTCCTGCTCAGAAACGTCATTCTCCTGTGTTTCCGAAGCATTACCGGTCTCTTTCTCCGACTCGTCGCTGCCGCTCCCGGCTTTCTGGCTTTCGTCCGCGCCGCTCTCCTGCGTCGGATCCAGGATGGAAATTGTCGTCGCCTCGGTCGTCTTCGGCAATGCCTTCGTTTCTGCCTGTTTCGTGCCATAAACGCCTGTATCTGATACAATTTTCTGACTGATCGTCCGGACCGTCTCAGTCGGCGTGTATTCCTCATCGCCAAACAGGAAATGATGCAGCTCGATGACATTGCTCTCCAGCGTCTGCGGGATGACGCAGGCGCCCTTGCGTCCCATCTTCTTTTCCCTCAGCTCCGACGGAAAACCGGTCGTCTCGGTCAGATGGTAACGCGTAATATTTCGTCCTATCTTCAACAGATCATTGATCTCGATGCTGGTCGCCACCTGTGGAAATACCGTCTGCACAATATTGTTGATCGTCGCCCAATCTGCTTTTTTCATCTTCTCAAACGCGAGGGAAATAACCTTTCTCTGTCGTTCGGTACGGGCATAGTCCGTATCCATCAGACGGAGACGCCCATATGCAACCGCCTGCACACCGTCCAGATGGTTCATGCCCGCTGATTTAAGCTGGGTCGAAGCGACGCCGGTCGCCTTGACCGTCTCAGAAATGAACGCATTGATATAATAAAACTCTGATTTCGTGATCTCCACGTCAATGCCGCCCAGAATGTTGATCGCATCTGCAACGGCTTTCCAGTTAAAGGTCGCATAATCGTCAATATCGATATCCAGGTTCCTATTGAGCGCCTTGACAACCTGCTCCGGTCCGCCCTGCATATAAGCAGCGTTGATTTTGTTGTAGGTATTCTTGTCGCTGATATTTAAATATGAATCCCGGTACACCGAAACCAGACGTATCTCACCGGTTCCCTGATCGATGTTGCAGAGAATATTGACATCCGAGTTGTTGCCCTTTCCGACCGATGAGTTACGGCTATCCACGCCGAAAACCGCGATCGTCCAATAACCGCTCATCTGCTCCTGCTTCTCCTCCGAAATCTCGACGTTTTTGATCTCATCCGGGTTCCACGGAAGCCGCTGCATCAGATCCAGACGGCTGCTGATATACGAATATCCCGCAAAGCAGAGAATCCCGATCAGCATCACGCTCTCCAGAAGAATAAACCATATCTTCCGCTTCTTTTTCCGGCGCGCTTTCAATTTAACCGGGTCGGCGTAAATATCCGACCGGTTCATGGTCCGGGTTTTCTCCTGATTCCGGCTCTCCCGGCTGCTGCCAGGCTGCGTCTGTCCCCTCTTTGCCGCTTTCTGACCACTTCGGCTTCTATCTCCGCTCCGGTGGGATCCGTCCTCCCGGCGTTCCGTAAATGAATCCGTGATCAGTGTCAGACCATCGTCTTCCATCTCCGACGGTTTTGCCCGTCGGCTCCGGCGGTGTCCTGACCTATCTCTTTCTTCTTCATATCCCATGTGGTTTTCCTCATCAATACGCGTTTTTATTTATAAAGCCCTTAAAAACCGTCAAAAACATGATTTTAAAATCAAATCCCAGCGTCCAGTTCTCGATGTAATACAGATCATGCTCAATCCGCTTCGTGATCGAGGTATCGCCCCGGTAACCATTGACCTGTGCCCATCCGGTCATTCCCGGACGCACCTGGTGTTTGATCATATAACGCGGAATCTCTTCCTTGAATTTTTCAACGAAAAACGGGCGTTCCGGGCGCGGTCCAACCAGGCTCATATCGCCCTTCAGAACATTAAACAGCTGCGGAAGCTCGTCAATGCTCGTCTTCCGGATAAATCTTCCAATCGGAGTCACACGCGGGTCTCCCGGCGTCGTCCACTGGCTTTTCTCCTTTGCCGCCGACTGTACCGCCATCGAGCGGAACTTATACATCTTAAACGGCTTATTGTGAAGTCCCACCCGCTCCTGACAGAAAATGACCGGTCCCGGCGAAGTCGCCTTTATAAGAATCGCCGTCACCAGCATCACCGGTGAAAACAGGATGAGCGCCATCATGCCGCCGACCAGATCCATCGTCCGCTTCATCGTTGCGTTGAGCAGATTCGTGAGCGGCACATGGCGGATGTGGATCACCGGAAGTCCCTGCAGATCCTCCATAAACGGACGGGTCGGGATAAAGTTATAATAATCCGGGATAAATTTCGTATGCACACCCGATTTTTCACAGCCTGCCACGATTTTTTCCAGTTTTCCATACTCCTGGATGCTCAGGGTGATCGCGATCTCATCCAGCGTATTGAGCGCCAGAATCGTATCCAGATCGTCAATTTTGCCGATCACGCGCACTCCCTTATATTCTTTGCCCCACTCCTCATGGTCATCCAGAATACCGCGGATTTTATAGCCCCACTCCGGGTTGACATTCACACGGTCAATAAATCCTTCCGCTGCCCGGCTGTAACCGACCAGAAGCAGATGCTTCTGGTTATATCCCTTCGACCGCATCGACCGAAGCGCTATCCGCAGGATATTCCGCATCAGAATCTCAGCAAAGAGATTGATGCCAAAAAACAAAAATACCATCGGACGGGAGAAGTTGTGGAAATACTCATTTTTACCGCCCAGGTAAAGCATCAGTGAGATCACCAAAAGACCGATGATGTTCGCCTTAAAAATATTGGCTAACTCCACCCGTCTTCCCTGAACCCGTTTGGGCGTGTAAAGATGAAAAAATGCGTATAAAATCAAATAAAACGGTACAATAAGAACGCCAGCCGCCAGATAGACGACTGCCATTGCGCTCTTATTATGCCCTGTTACATTAAACCACGACGTTCCATTGACGATAAACCACGCAAGTGCGTAGGCGCATGCAATGACACATGCGTCCAGCACTACGTGGAAATGGTTCAGCCGTTTCTGGTTATCTTTTATCATAGTATATCACCTGAATTCAGATTAAGCTCCCGGACCTGCCGGACCGCCGGGGCCTGCTGCATCGCTGTTTCCGGAATTCCCCGGATCCTGAATCTCTGTGACCGGGCTTTTCACACCGGAATTATCTGATGCACCCGGAGAAGTCTTTTCACTGGATGCCGCTGTCTCTGCCGCTGTCGTGGTTGTAGATCCCGGTTTTGCAACGGAAGACTTCGTCTCCGATGTGCTGCCTGGTCCGGATAAAGAATCATCCGCCTCGGTTGTCTTATCCGTATGATTTTTCTTGCCGGGAGTCGTCGTTGTTCCTGGTCCCTTACTGCTGTTGCTCTTCGACTCTTCTTCCTCCCAGTCAATCCAGTCTTCATCCGGATCAAAGATCTCGTCCAATCCGATCGAGCTCTCGCTCTCGCCCTTCTTGGTCTCATCCCCGCTCTCGTCATCCGACTCGTCCGAAGCACTCGTCGATGACTTCTTAGCGGCATCCTTCGCCGCTGCCTGCGCGGCAATACGGCTCGCCCGTTTCTTGATAAACGTCTGGGCGCTGACACCCTGATCGACCGGAACATGACCAATCAGCTTCGCATTCGTCGTAAGCCCCGTTACCTGCGCGATATGGCTGCTGTACTCCTTAACATTAGACGGAACCTGATAATCTTCCTCATCAAACAGGAACTTATGAAGCTCTTTTACGTTGTACTCCAGTGTCTGCGGGATAACGCAGTCACCGATCTTTCCAACATCCTGCTCACCTCTGGCTGCCGGGAATCCCGCGGTCTCACCAATATGGAACTTCGCGATATTGCGTGCCAGCGGAATCAAATCCGTAATATCAACATTGGTTGCAAGCTGCGGCATGATCGTCTGAATCAGACAGTTGAGTGTCGCCCAGTCTGCATTTTTTGCCTTATCAAAGGCTTTCTGAAGAATAATTCTCTGACGCTCGGTACGCGCATAGTCCGTATCTGAATAACGGATACGTCCGTATGCAACTGCCTGGATACCATCCAGATGTACATTGCCCGCATGGGTCAGCTGATGAGAACCGATACCAGTCTCCTTTACGGTCTCCGTGATGAAGGCATTGATCCAGGAGAACTCTGCATCACTCAGCTCGACATCTACACCGCCCAGAATGTTGATGGCATCCGCAACCGCTTTCCAGTTGAACGTCGCATACTGGGTAATGTTAAGACCCAGGTTCTTATTCAGCGCCTTAACTGCCTGCTCCGGACCGCCCTGTGCGTAAGCGGCGTTGATCTTATTATAAGAGTTTTTATCGTTGATATTCAGATAACTGTCCCGGAATACCGATACAAGGCGGATCTCACCCGTCTCCAGATTGATATTGGCAATCATGTTGACATCCGCGTTCGTACCTTTTCCGACATTCATCTGCCCGTGCTCACTTCGCGAATCGACACCGAAGCACGCCACGGTCATGTAGCCCTTCATATCATCGATCTGTTCCTGGGACAGATTGACGTTCTTAACCTGGTCCTCGTTGAAATCAATCTTCTGCATAGAACCGAAGGTTCTGTGATACATATACCAGAACGCACCGCCCAGAATCATCAATATAATCACGACAATCTCCGCCGCAATGATCATATGCTTTCTGTGGCGCGCCGATTTACGGTAATGGCTGCCGCGGCGTCCCGAACTCTTTTTTCCACTTCCAGCGCTCTTAGGACCGCTGTAGCCGGAACGTACTGAACTGCTGCCCGCCTCACCTTTTCTCTGGCTATTTTCGACTGTACTGCTGACTCTTCTGCGGCTGGTGCCGGAAGCAGAACTGCCGCGCGAAGAATACCCTGCCTGACTGGCACGGCTGCTTCTGCCCTCGCGGCGCGCCCTCATGCGCTCCAGCTCATCATCCTCATAATTCATAAGCTACCTCATCTTTCACTTGCTTGCTGCCGCTCAGACATTGTCTGATAAGCAGCCTTTCTCCGTGTTGCATCTGCTAAACCATGACCGTTCACACATCGCGCAAACTCTAAGTTACTGTCCACACATACGCGCCCAGTAACAACTCTAACCTTTTCCTCACGATTTATCAGATGCTGCTTTTTTCTCGATCTGTCTCACAGCAAATTCATAGACATAGAGAAATGTCCCAGCTAAAAGTTCCAGCTCTATCGCCAGATAATTTTTAAGCCGTTCCGGGCGGTACGCCACTTTTTTACACTTCTTTGCCGTCCGTATGCCTTCTTTCAGACCTTCCAGATAATCTTTTCCAAACCCGAGTTTCCTGAAAAATGAATATTTCACGAAAATCCCCGCTGCGATCGGAATCGCATTTATGATAAGCTGTAAGCACGGCATATTTTTATAATTCAGATACACATTGTTGCGTGCCGCCAGCTTAACCTTGAATGAATTGTACTTGGAACCGCTGGTTCCGCTTCCGACGTGCCATACCAGCGCCGCCGGGCAATATATATTGTCATAACCCGCAATCCGGGCTCTATAGCCCACATCAATATCTTCCAGATAGGCAAAATGCATCTCATCGAAATAGCCTATCTCCTCAAATACCTCTCTCCTGTAGATCGCTGCGCCCGCGCACGCCGAGAATACCCGGCTTGAACGGCGGTAATGCGTAAGATCCCGTCCCACGCCGCGCTGGTACGCCCAGCCAAGCAGGGAATACATATCGCCTGCATCATCCAGCCTGTCTGGATGGTACATCTGGATCATCCGGCTGCTGACGGAAAAGATGCGCTCCGACTGACCGATCGCACGCACCATCTCCGCCACGAAATACTCGTCCACCCGGACGTCATTATTTAAAAGCAGCACATACGGTGTGTCTGCCGCCTTGATTCCGACGTTGACTGCACCGGAAAATCCCGTGTTTTCCGGCAGGAAAATCGTATCGATCTGATGTTCCTTCAGCCACTCCACACTTCCGTCCGTCGAACCGTTGTCCACCACCAGTGTCCGGAAATTCGGATACGTCTGTGCATTCAGTGAACGGATGCATTCGTCCATAAATTTCAACCCATTATAATTGGGAATAATAATTGTCGTTGTAATCTCCATCCCGGGTTATACCTCCAGATGATACGGTTCTCCGATTTTCTCTTTTTTCAGATCCCTGAGGGCGAAATTGGACTTCCGCAGCGTCAGGTTCGGATTGTAGTAAGGATCTCCATCTTTAAGGATCTCCGGCCAGCGCTCCGAGAAAATCTTGATCTCCCTGTTAAAACGTGCCACCTTCTCCGGCGTATCCTCCAGTCCTCTTGACTTCGACTCATAATGATACAGCAATGCGTACGGATTGTAAACCACTAAATGATTTGATGCCCGCACTTTCATGCAATAATCGATATCGTTAAATGCGACCGCCAGCTTCTCCGTAAAGCCGCCGACCTCATCAAAGAGCACTTTCTTTGTCATCAGGCACGCCGCCGTCACAGCGCTGTAATCCTGTGTACTCATCGCACGGTGGAAATAGCTGTTTTCCGCCTTATGAAGCCCGATAAACGTATGCCCTGCGATGCCGCCGAAACCAACCACGACGCCCGCATGCTGGATCGTATCATCCTGATAGAGCAGTCTCGCGCCAACTGCGCCGACGTCCTCCCGCTGGCACAGTCCCAGCATCTCCTCGATGAAATTCTCCGCAATCAGCTCGGTATCATTATTTAAAAACAGCAGATATTCGCCCTTTGCGAAGGTCACGCCGAAGTTGTTGATCGCCGAATAGTTAAACTCGCGCTCCCAGGTTACCACATGGACATTGGAAAATTCCTTCTGAATCTTTTCATAGTATTCAAAGGTTTCCTTCTCCGTGCTGTTGTTCTCTACAATGATAAACTCAACATTGCGGTACGTTGCCCGCGTCTCAATCGCCCGCAGGCATAGATCCAGATCCGTATGGTGATCCTTGTTCGGAATGATGATCGATACCAGCGGTTCTCCCTGAATTTTATATACAGAGTGATAAATGCCGTAGTCCACACCTTTTTCCACGCGCTCCGCCTCGATACCGACGCGTTTATAATGATCCATGATCGCGCGCGCACCCGCATCAAATGCGTACAGCTTGCTCTCCGGGTTGCTCGCTGTCGAATCCTTGTGGCAGCGCCAGTGATACAGCACCTTCGGGATATGGCGGATCTCCTTCGCCTTCTCCGTACAACGGAAAATGAAGTCATAATCCTGCGCTCCGTCGTATTCCTGACGGAAGCCGCCCACCTGCGCTGCCAGATCGTGGCTGACTACAAACAGATGGCAGATATAGTTGACGCTGCAGAGCAGATCGATATTGAAATCCGGCTTAAAATGCGGATCAAACAAAGCGCCGCCGTCCATATCCAGCTTGTCCTCATCCGAATAGAAGCAGTCGCATCCCGGATGTTCCTGTAACAGTTTCGCACACTCATAGAGCGCATTCGGTGTCAGCTTATCGTCATGGTCTGCCAGCACGATATAATCGCCGGTCGCCATATCCATTGCTGCATTCGTATTGCCGGAAATGCCCTTATTTTCGCCTAAAATTACGTATTTAAAGCGGCTGTCCTTCTTCGCATACTGCTCCAGCACCCGCTCGCAGCTTTGTCCTGCCGGACTGCCGTCCGCCACGCAGACCTCCCAGTTTGCGTATGTCTGTTCCGCGATCGAATCCAGCATTTCCCGCAAAAATCGCTCTGGTGTCTTAAATGCCGGAATCACGATCGAGAATTTAACCGGTGCGTCAAACGCCTTTTTCCTCTGCTCCTCCAGCTCCTCCGCCGTCGGCTTCGTCAGTGAATACCACTCGCCGTAATCGTAGTCATTGTCAATTCCCTGCAGTTTGTGCTTGGATTTTACCAGCAGGGCTTTCAGACCGTTTTCCTTCCAGAAATCCAGACAGACCCGCACAGTCTCCATGTTCATCAGATCGCGGATCTTCTGCATCCGCTTGTGCGCCACACTGCTGCGCTTGCGGATCAGTTCTTCATTATATTTAATGCGGATTTTGCGGCCCTCGCCTTTTGCGATCAGATAATAATCTTTTCCGCGCTCATACGGGAACTGGATATCAAATCCAAGCTCTTTTTCTACCGTTCGCCCAAAATAAATCTGGCTGACGTCGTCGCGGCGGGTCGCCACATACTGAAACCGGATCGGCTGATGTGCCCCATCTTCAACCTGATAGGTGATCTCCGTTTCCGGCGTCTTTCCGATCGCCCAGCCATTGAGCTGAATCGAATTTTCACGAATCCGAACTACATCGACATTACATTTCATGCTGTTTGCCCCCAACTTTTTTTACCGGTGTATCAAAATTCAGCCGCTCTTCCTCCACTACCAGTGGACGCTTCATGACTCTCGAATTGATCGATAAAATATACTCTCCCACCAGACCGATGAAAAAGATCTGAACCGACCCTAAAAAGCACATTCCAATCAGAACCGGCGCCATACCAGCCGGAAAATCATACCAGTGAAGCAGTTTCATCACCAGATATACAATCGCCACGATCATACTGATCGCCGCGCAGATACTTCCAAATATCGTCGCCAGGCGCAGACCGACCTTCGTATAGGAGGTCACACTGAGCATCGCAGCATCGTAGAGCCGGTAAAAATTGTTGTGTGTCTTGCCTGCGCGGCGCTGCGGCTGGATATATGGGATCTCCTTGCGCTTATAACCAAGCTCCGCCACGATTCCGCGCAGAAACGGCGTCGGATCGTCAAGCTCCCGCAGAATCTCAATAAAATCGCGGTCATACAGACCCGAACCGGTAAAATGCTCAATCTGCTCGACATCGGAGAGTTTCTTTATCATCTTGTAATAGCAGCTCCTCAGCGCATACATGATCGGGTTTTCCTTGCTTCCCGTCTTGATGCCGATGACAATCTTGTAGCCATTTTCCCACTCATGGACATATTTCGGGATCATATCGACCGGATCCTGAAAATCTGCCACCATGCTGATCACGCAGTCGCCGGTACACTGTAACATTCCATAATACGGGGAATTGAACTGTCCAAAGTTTTTGGCATTAAAAATTGCCTTGATCCGTGGATTCTCGCTGCAGATCTTCCGAAGAATCGGGCGCGTCTGGTCCGTCGAATCATTGTCGATAAAGACAAGCTCATAGTCATATTCCGGCAGATCGCGCTCCAGCGTCTCCACAACCGCCTCGCTGATCGGACCTACATTCTCTTCCTCGTTGTAGCAGGGAATTAATATACTGATTTTTTTCATACTTTTCTGATTCCTATTAATTTGCTTTTTGTTTAAACTCTTCTGTTTCGTTCCACCAAATTTCGAACACAAAAAAAAGAGAAAGCCGCTTCGGCTATACTGCCTTTATTTTAAACGTCTTTCTCTCTTTTGACAACCTACAATTTTCTTAACGATTTTTGGCTGCTTCGCTATTTACTTGGCATAAACTGATAAAATATGTCCAAATATTTACCATTCTCTCCCGTCACTCTGCACAGAGGGCAGAAAAATCATTTCTGAAAAGCTAGAATTCTCTTCATTCCTTCTTCAAAATATACCTGTGGCTTCCAGCCAACCACCCGCTCCATCTTGCGGATATCCGGGATTAGATTGACGATTCCCTCTGCATTCGGCGGGCGGACGCCAAATTCCATGCTGCCCTGCCTGCCGCACAGCTCATAGACCGTCTCGACAAACCCGCGCAGCGGTCCTGTCTCATCCATCGGACCGCCCAGATTGTAGACACATCCGTGATCCGTGAGATTTCCCGCATATTCTGCCAGATCCGCCAGAGCGCGCCCCGCATCGTCAATATACATGAAGTTCCAGAGCTGCGTGCAGGCGGTCATCGTCATCTTCTCCCCTGCCCGGAAGACCCGGACACAGGAGGAAAGAAGCGACCACGGGTGATCACCCGGTCCATACGTGCTGAAAATCCGTGCATGCCCGTAATCCAGTCCCAGTTCCCGGCAGAGCACTTCCGCCTGCTGCCGTACTGCCAGTTTCGCGCGTCCATACGGGGAGGTCGGCTCGCAGACCGTCTCCTCGTCTGTCAGCTCGCTCTTGACGCCATACTCCGCCTGCGAACCTGTAAAGAGAAACCGCCGGCATCCGAGGTCTTTCGCCACGCGGACGGCATTCAGCGCGTCCTGCACGCTCTCCTCCTGGACTGACTCATTTTTCCGTGAATCACTCCCTGCACCGCGCCAGCCCATATGGAGAAACACATCGCATCCGCCCGGAATCCGTTCCGGCAGTTTCGAGAGATTCCCCAGATCCTCCTCCAAAATCGTGAGTCCCTGCGGAAATTTTCCATTTTCCCGCAGCAGATCCGCTTTCGTCGAATGTTCCCGCAGTACGGCGTATACCTGATGTCCGCGATGTAACAGCTCGCGCACCGCCCCCAGACCTACAAAGCTGGTGGCGCCTGTGACAACTATCTTCATTCTATCGTTTCCTTTACTATTTTTTAATACGCGGAATCAGCATGATACGGTCCATCTCCTCGTCCGGCAGGAATGGGGACAGATCCTCCAGCGGCGGCGATACAAGCGTTCCGTCCGGCAGTCTCTTCGCCGCGGACTTTGGCTCAAAGTTCTGATCCAGCGTTACAAATACCTCGCAGATCACCGGACCGTCCATCGCCAGCGTTTCTTCTACTTTCTCGCCCAGCTCCTTGTTTCCATGAATCGATACATATGGGAATCCATACGCCCACGCCAGCTTTTCCATACTCGGGAATCCAAGATCGCCGCTGTCCACGCCGATACCGATGAGCGGCTCGCCGAAGAAATTCTTCTGGGTCTGGCGGATGGAATGGTAACCGCCGTTATTGATAATGAAGATCTTGATCGGCATCCGGTGGCTGACAACTGTCTCAAGCTCCTGTAAATTCATCTGAATACTGCCGTCTCCGGTGATCAGGATAATATCCTGGCTGTGATCTGCCACGCACGCGCCGATCGATGCCGGAAGTCCGTAGCCCATCGAAGCGATGCCGGAGTTCGAGATAAATCTCTGTCCCTTTTTCACAATATTTGCGTGTCCACACACAACATTTGCAGATCCATTCCCCACAACCACGATCTGGTTCTCATTTAAACGGCGGCTCATCTCATACGCAAATGCATATACGTTTGCCTCTGTCTCCGTGCCGCCGTTCATGTGCTTCGGCAGAACCACCGGATAATCATGCTTCCAGCCCTGGCAGATACGCAGCCACTCTGCCTGCGCGTCCTTGTACTCCTGCGTCATCGAAGCCGCGCCGTCCGCTTTTCCTTCCTCCGAAAGAACCTCGTCCATCACGGTCAGAAGATCCTTCACATCCGCGTGAACCGGCATGTCCACATGCAGAGTAGGCTTTTTCAGCTCTTCTGCATCGATATCATTCACAATCACATACGCCTCGCGCGCCCAGGTAGTAAAACGGTAACCGACCTGGCGAAAACTCAGACGGCTTCCGAGCGACAGCACCAGATCGCTATTCTGGATCGCGAAGTTGCCCGGGCGATCGCCGACGTTACCGCCTTTTCCGATGTACAGCGGGTGTTCGTCATAAATACAGTCGATGCTGTCCGCGCCGGTCACAACCGGGATTCCCAGCTTTTCAACCACGCGCATGAAAACATCGTGCGCCGCGCCGATACGGATACCATTTCCGGCATTGATCACCGGACGTTTGGAGGTGCGGACTTTCTCGATGATCGCACGCGCCGTCTCCTTCGTCACACGTGCCGGAAGTTTTGCACGAAATTCACCTTTTCCGGCGGTATCCTCCGGAATCTCGGACGCGCTCTCTGCCGCCCAGCCGGTTCCGCCCGCCTCATAATCCTCCGGATCAAAGCCGATCAGATCGTCTGTCTCGATCATTGCCGCCTGCACATTCAGCGGAATATCCAGCCAGGTAGGACCCGGACGACCGTTGTAAGCCAGATACAGGGCTTTTTCCACACAGAAGCGGATACGCATCGGATCGATCACCATCTCACAGTATTTTGTCATATTGGCAACCGATTTGGTGATATCATACTCCTGATCGCCCATCGCGCGCAGGTGAAGTCCCGTGCTGCGCGCTGTCGTGTCATAACGCACCTGTCCGGAAATGACAAACATCGGGATTGAATCCAGAAATCCGCCCGCAACGCCGTTCATCGCATTGATGCCGCCAGGTCCCGTCGTCACGCACACTGCCGCAATCTTGTTGTGGATGCGGGCATACGCCTCCGCTGCCATCGCACATGCCTGCTCATGATGATTGTAGAGGCAGTGAAGTCCTTCCTGATGCCCCAGCGCGTCATCCAGATGCATCGCGCCGCCGCCCGTGATCATAAACACATCCGTGATGCCGGATGCGAGAAGCTTTTCTGCTATATAATTAGAAAGTTTCTGTTTCATTTTGATTTCCTCCTGAAAATACCTTGTCAAGTGGTCATATTATACCACACATATTTCTTTTTTCATAGCCGACACGGCATTTTCCCAACTCCTTACATTTTTCTTATGCTATCTTGTATTTCTCCTATTTCTTTTCTATAATAAAGGTCAGCATCCGGTTCACATCGGTATGCCTGAATCGTTACGGTTCAGTTTACTTTATGTAACTGCTTTATCATACAGAGGAACGTCTTATGAATCGATTAGCACAGGAAAAAAAGGTCTGCGCGCTGATTCCGGCGCGGCTTAATTCGGTTCGCTTTCCGGGAAAGGCATTGAAACAGATTGATGGGATTCCAATGGTTGTGCGGGTTCTCGCGGCGGCGCGGAACAGCGGTGTATTTGATGCCGTTTACGCTGCGACCGACAGCCCTGAGATTGCTGCTGTTTGCCAGACATATGGATTTGAGGCGGTTTTTACCTCCCATTCCCATCAGAATCCGACCTCCCGCATTCAGGAGGCGGTGACGATTCTGGAAGATTCCAAGTCTGCTTCTTCGCGGAAATTTGATTTTTATGCGATGATCGGCGGGGATGAACCGCTTCTGACACCGGAGATTCTGCAAAATTTTATGGAGCAGGCGCTTACTGTTATTACCTCAAAAGAAAATGTACAGCGTCCATTTCTCATCAATGCCATGGCAGATATCCCGAACGATGCCGAGACAGCCGATCCATCCAACATAAAAGTAGTCTGCCGCCCGGACGGCACAGGGCTTTACATTTCCCGTGCGCCAATTCCATTCCGCAAGGGGACGCTTGACGAACCTTCCCGGAAATTTGTGAGTATCGGGCTTTATACGCGGGAATCGCTCGATTTCTTCTGCCAGAGCAGACCGGGCATTCTGGAACAGATCGAGGGCGTGGATTTGCTGCGTTTCCTCGAATATGGGAAAACGATCCTATTTCTTCCCATCTGCGGATATACGCTTTCCGTAGACACCCCCGCCGACCTTGAAACAGTACAGGCGATTTTACACAGGAGGACTAGCACCCTATGAATAAGAAAACATACCGCGGCGTGATCTTCGACCTCGACGGCACGCTGCTCGATACATCCGAAGGCGTCTTTGCGAGCGTGCGTCACACGGTAGAAGCACTTGGAAAACCTGCCCTCGACGAGGCGACACTCCGCACCTTTATCGGACCGCCCGTCAAGCTGTCGCTCATCCGCCTCTATGGACTGGACGAGGACGCCGCGAACCACGCAACCGAGATTTTCCGCACCCAGTACAAGGATCACGACCTGCTGAAAGCCGAGCCATACGCCGGTATCAAAGACCTGATCCGCGCACTCCGCGCACAGGGCTGCAAGATCGGGGTTGCCACCCTGAAACGTGAAGATTATGCGCTGACTCTGCTGGAACATTACCATTTCACAGAACTCTGTGACTCCATCTGCGGCAGCGATTTTGCCAGCAAAATGACGAAGGCTGACGTTCTGCACAAGTGCTTAAAAGCTTTGGAGTTGTCTCCATCCGAGGCAGTTCTTATCGGTGATACCTCTTCCGACGGAAAAGGTGCCAAAGAGGCAGCTGTCGATTTTATGGCAGTCACCTACGGCTTCGGACCAGATACCGCGGAGGCATGGCAGGAATATGCGCCAGTTTATACGGCAAAGGATACGCATGATATCGGGGCGTTTCTGGGAGTCAATTTTTAAAATTACAAACATAACAAGAGGACAAACATCATGAAACAAGTCAAATTACTCGACTGCACTCTCCGCGACGGCGGCTACGTCAACGACTGGGAGTTCGGTCACGACAATATTGTTACTATTTTTGAACGTCTGATCAGCGCGGGCGTGGACATTCTGGAAGTTGGTTTCCTGGATGACCGCCGCTCCTTCGACCGCAACCGCACGATCATGCCGACAACCCAGTGTGCCGATCAGATTTTCGGCAAGCTGGACAAGGGAAATACAATGATCGTCGCCATGATCGACTACGGAACCTGCGATATTTCTAATTTAAGCCCGTGTTCTGATTCCTACATCGACGGCATCCGCGTCATTTTCAAAAAACATGTGATGCATGAGGCGATCCAGTTCTGCCACGAAGTCAAAAAACTGGGCTACAAAGTGTTTGCACAGGCGGTTTCGATCACCAGCTACTCCGACCGTGAGCTTCTGGATCTGGTTGACCTTGTCAACGATCTGGAACCGTATGCGATGTCCCTTGTAGACACCTACGGTCTGCTGCATCAGGATAACCTGCTGCACTATTTCCAGCTCTTAAACTACAACTTAAAACCATCGATCGCGATCGGCTACCACTCCCACAATAACTTCCAGCTCGCATACTCGAACAGCATGGAAGTCTTACGCGAACCGGCAGACCGCACCGTTTTAGTTGATGCCACCCTGTACGGCATGGGAAAAAGCGCCGGAAATCTTCCGATCGAACTCATTTCCATGTACATGAACACCGTATTCGGACGCAATTTCAATGTCAGCCAGATGCTCGAGGCGATCGACATCAGCATCATGCCGTTCTTCCGCAAGAGCCCATGGGGATATAACCTGTTCTTCTATATTTCCGCCTCCAACAACTGCCATCCGAACTACGTCCGCTTCCTGATGGATAAGCACACCCTGTCGCTTAAATCCATCAATACGATTCTGGATGCGATTGAGCCGGAGAAAAAACTGCTCTACGACAAAGATTACATTGAAACACTGTACCGCAGGTATCAGAGCACAGAATGCAATGACGAAGCCGATATTCAGGCATTGAGTGCTTCCTGGAGCGAGCGCCCGCTTCTGCTGCTCGGTCCGGGAAAGAATCTGGAACTGGAAAAGGAGGCAATTCTTTCCTATATTAAGGCGCACAATCCGATCACAATCTCCGTCAATTTTATCCCGGAGGGAATTCCTATCGATTATGCGTTCTTAAGCAATTCCAGGCGGTATGTCCAGCTCAACAACCGCCTGCTCGAGCACGCCGACGCCCAGGGACGCCCGGTGCGCGTCATCGCGACCTCGAACGTGACGAATGTCAAAGATACACATTTTGATTATACCTTAAACTATAATTCCCTGATTGACCAGAATGCAGAGATCATCGATAATTCCTTTGTCATGCTGCTGAACGTCCTGACCAAAACAAGCGTCCACCACGCCGCCTGCGCGGGATTCGACGGATATACGGTCGATGGAGACAACTACTATAATTCCGCGATGGACTACCGGATCGCGCGGGAAAAATCACAGAGTATTAACCAGTATGTGATAGATACGCTGGAGAGGCTGGCAGGAACGCTGACGCTGGAGTTCCTGACGGATTCGAAATACGTAAAATAAAAAATTATATTTTCATATAGAAAAAGGGGTGTTCCAGCTGGTTCACCCCTTTTTCCACATCTCTCCACCCTTTCCAGCAACGCACACTATCTTTTTACGCATAATCCCCGTATAATAAGCCCCGTAATGCAGCGATGGATTTTCGCATTTTCAAAAAGGAGAGATTATACCATGCGTAAGCAAACTAAAACTTTAGCTGTTTTATCCGCTGCGGCTTTGTTCGCGGCTGCTGCACCTATAATGACAAATACGGGAACTTACAGAGTTCTGGCGGCTCAGAGCGGCTGGACAGAGGAAGATGGTCGTCTTTATTACTACGATGAGGACGGCTATAAAGAGACAAACACATGGAAAAAGCGGAATGGCGACTGGTTTTATCTCGATGAGGAAGGCGAGATTGCTACCAATCAGAGAGTCGATGACTATTTCGTCAACGATGAGGGGCACATGGCAAAGAACCAATGGGTTTCGGCTGAAAATGAGATCAGCTACGACAGCCCGGATTCTCCGGACGGCGGCTCCTGGCTCTATTTTGGCAAGGACGGCAAGATTGTAACTGCCAAATGGATGAGCATCAACGGAAAAACCTACTATTTCGACGAGGACGGACTGATGCAGACCGGGCTTCTGGAGCTGGACGGACAGACCTACTACCTCGGCGAGGAAGATGACGGCGCCAGAAAAACCGGATGGATTCTGCTGGAAACCATCACGAAAGACACCGACGATGAAGATATCTGGTGCTATTTTGACACCGAAGGACGCATGATCGTAAGCCAGATGGACCGCAAAATCGACAATGGCTACTACACATTCATCGACGGCCAGATGCAGACAGGCTGGATCAATGTCGCGGAAGCTGGCTTTGTAAGCTCCAGCACACCTTCAAACGAAGCAGCAACAACGGACAACTCTGCCACAGACACTGTCAGCTTAAACGATTTCCGCTATTACGATCCGGAAAATGGCGGACGCCGGGCAAGCGGCTGGTACACCATTGAAGGGGCACCGGGCATCAGCGAAGAAGAAGAGCCATTTTCCTTCTTCTTTAAAAACGGAACTGCTTACTTTGCCGAGAAGGATCTTGCTATTTTCACCATCAATTCCGAGCGCTACTGCTTCAACGAGCGCGGTGAAATGCAGACCGGGCTTCAGAGCCTGAAACAGGCGGATGGCAGCTTTGCCTCCTACTACTTCGGCGACGACGGCGTGATGCGTACCGGCAAGCAGACTATTTACAATGATGATTTAGAAGAAAACCAGATCTGGTATTTCCAGACCAAAGGTTCCCTCAAAGGACAGGGCTACCATGGAGAGCGCGA
The DNA here is from genome assembly GCF_003461685.1 of Clostridium sp. AF12-41. Classification (NCBI taxonomy): domain Bacteria; kingdom Bacillati; phylum Bacillota; class Clostridia; order Eubacteriales; family Clostridiaceae; genus Clostridium; species Clostridium sp. AF12-41. The sequence goes on from NZ_QTXO01000002.1 coordinate 367,529, forward strand.
TAACCAGGTTTATGTAAACGGTCTTTTAAAGAAGGCGGATCCGGAACTCCGCTATGAGCCGGTTTCCATCGGTGAAAAACGCTACCTGGTAAACACCAGCGGCACCATCCAGAAAGCAACCTCTTCCTCCTCTTCCGCTTCCCGTCCGGAACTCGGAAAAGGGTTCAAGGATATCAAAGACAGCAATGATACTGCCTGGACAGTTGACACATCTGGAATCATCCAGTAAAATATAATATTGCATCCGTTCAAATACCGCAGGACACTTTTGTGACACCGCGGTATTTTTTCTGAAAGATGTCTTTTTTTATCGTTTTAAAAATTTTTTTGGAAATTTTTAAATTTTTTTCTAAAAACCAGTTATAATGTTCCCGATTAAAACGTATTATAATAAAGGGGATGTTTTCATTTTTCTCCCAATGACTCAACTCTTACTTCTACGGAGGCAACTCTATGCGTGGTTTAAATGTTTATTGCTGTCCAAACTGTGGACATTATGGATTCTTTCAGCTCGTTGCCAATGCGGTGTGTCCGCATTGCTCAATCGCCATGACTCCTCTTCCCATTCCGTATCAGGATTTCATGGACTTAGACTATCCACAACGGCAGATCCTGATTTCCAGACACATGATTAATGCGGCAAGCCCTTTGGATTCTAAAGCCAAACAGGCGAACAAGGCTAAGGCACCAGGGCAGACAAAGCCATCCGGCCGGAGCAAATCACCGGATGATGCAAAATCGTCGGATCAAAATGCAGCACCTGATAACACCAAATTGATGACAGATCATTCTGCAGCACCGGGTAAAACAAAATCATCTTCCACTTCCTCGAATCTCCATCCGGATATCTCAAAAGATTCCGACAAGGAAACTCTCTATCAGGAAGTATTGGCGCTAAGAGAGAAAAACGAGCAGCTGGAGCAGACGATCTCCTGGATGCATGATTTAATCTGGAAATTGACGCGCCAACTGCATATTACATAGAGTACATAAAAAATGCCGCATGATTCATTCTGGTTTAATAACATACCTTCTGAATCATGCGGCTTTGATATTCGATTTAGTATTTAATTTTTGATTTGATTGTTCACTTGCTCCATCTGGTATAAATGAGCCTCTTCTCTCCCATCTTATCCAGTTTCTCCGCTTATCCCGCCTTCTCCGTCTTACAGAGTATGTAGTGGTCAATCATCCGGTTTAAGCTTTGATTCATCTGATCCAGAGTTTTAAATAACTCCTTAAGCTCACGCTTTAATTCTTCATTTTCCTGTTCCAAAACGACCAATTTTTTAGCTTCATCCATAAACTCTCCTCCTTTTGACTGCCTGTTCTTCCATTCAGATGACCACACTGCATAACGCAGCTCTGCCAGGCGATCCTATCGTTTTTTCGTTTCATATTATTTATAAACCGATTTTAAGAAAAATAAAAGAGTCTATCGATCGCAAATTTCGACACGGGTTACTGTTCACACATTACTTTAAATTCTAAATCGACAAAGTTCGTCATTTCGGCTTTTCCGCCGAATCTGCCCGGATTTGCCGTCTATTTGAGCTATTCTGCCTGTTCTGCTTTCTCTCTTGTGAGTGTAAGCCCAATCGCCAGCATCGCCCACATAATCGGCGTCGCGATCGGGAGGTTGATATTAACAACTGCCTGTGCTCCATAGCAGAGCACCGCCAGAACAGGCGCCAGAATCCAGGCGCACTCTTTCCATTTTCTGCACATTCTCACGCAGGCGCCGCCCAGAAACGCAAGATAGGATGCAAGCGCAAGCGGTCCCATTGTAACAAGGTACTGGAAATATTCGTTGTGGGCGCTCTCATAGAAAACTCCATACCGATCCAGCGCATCCTGCCTGAAATCCCAAGTCAGAATTCCATATGTGTCTGGTCCAAAACCAAACAACTGATGCAGGAACGGCAGCTCGCGATAGGACTGCCAGCCAATTCTCCAGCAATATCCCCGGTTCGTCCCCCAATCATCATCAAAAACAAGATACTGGGACAACGCGCTGTACCGTTCCGCATGTCCTCCCAGATTTGCATCATAGAAGACAAATGCCACTGCCAGGCATCCAAGAATCAAAACTGCACACCAGCCACGCCAAATCCATCGTCCCGGTTTGCTCTCTGGATTCGTCTGTTCCATCTTCCGTTTCCAAACACAGAGAATCCCCGCCAGAATCCAGAATAAAACGACGACTCCCTCCAGATAACGATAGCGCACCAACACGCCAAACACACCGCCCAGACCGATGACCTGATCGGCATATACTTTATTGACCGTATCTACTACCTTGATCACGGTCATAAACGTAGCCGCCAGAATACCATAATCTGCGATGCCCCGCCATGTCGTAAATAAAAACAGCGGCATCACCGCAAACAGCATTCCAAGTGATAAATATGCATTATCACTCTGTCCGGTAATCAATGCAAAAAAGGCCAGCGCCGAAACCAGATAATACCAGATACGGCGTCCCACTTTTCTCTCACTTACAAAACAGCCGCAGGCAACCGCCATCGTAAGCGCCACAAACGCCGTATATGTGTTAATATTTCCCAATGTAGATACAAACAGGTTTCCCTGTTCATTGCTCACGCCCTTTTTCCATCCCAATAAATCCATCTGGAAATAATCTGTGATTCCAAACAGACAGACCAGAACGGACGATGCCAAAAACACATCCAGGTACCATTTTCTCATCCGACCATACTTGCTGATCACAATCGTGCCCAGCACATACAGCGTAATCAAGAATAATCCGCTGAATCGTCCCTCATTTCCCCAGAACGACTCATACACATAGTCCGACAGCACCGTCGATATCAGTGCCAGCGCCCAGAAAACTGCCAGCGCCTTATAGGCAAATGGCTGCTTTTTTAATTCAGTCAGTCGAAACGCGCCCAAAAAGCGCCGCACATGCGCCCCGCCAAACCGCTTTAAGTCCATGCACGCAAATACTATCGCTGCGATCAGGCATGACGCCAGCATCGCAACCGTGCTGAGCCAGTAAAACTGATATTTCGATACCAGAATATCATAATAATAATTATGGAAATATAGCGGAAATGCCCCAAACACCACACACAGATACACCGACACAATCCATGAAAAAACCTTTCGGACTTTTCCCTCCCATGCCTGCTCTGCCAAAATGGATGCAGTCGGAGCTCCCTGCTCTCTTGCAATCTCTGTCTGTTCCATCACATTCTTCTCCTTTTCTTATTCGTAAAACCAGAGAAACGGCTTGTATCAGTATAGCATTTCGTTTTGTGGATAGCAAGGAAGGAAATCTTAAATTTCCCCTATTATCTCGTTACTGTTCACGCATACGTGCCCAGTAACGGAATTTGCCGTGGCTTCGCATTTAAATACGGCAAATTCCTGCTGCCACCACGTTTTCTTACGGCACTTTCGGTTCCAAAAGTGCCTACCTGTGAACAGTAACATTATCTCTCCCTTTTTTTGCAACTTGCGATACTTTTCCATATCCGAAGTATAATGACCTGGTAATGCAGTTAGGATTTCGAGAAAAATATTTCAAAAAGTAAAAAGGAGAGTGCATTAATTATGAGAAAGCAGACTAAATTAGTTGCAGTACTTTCTGCAGCAGCTTTACTCGCTATGGGTGCTTCCATGACTTCTTTCGCAGCTGGTTGGCAGAAAGATGACGCTGGTGTTTGGCACTACTATGATAGCGACGATGAGATGGTAACAGGCGAATGGAAGAAGGACGGCGGTAAGTGGTTCTACCTTGACGAAGACGGCGATATGCTGACAGATGCTTGGGTAGATGATGACTACTATGTAGATGAGTCCGGTGCTATGCTGACAAACGCTTGGAAATACACTGTATCTGACGAAGATCAGGATGAACCGGATGAGGATGGCGAGCGTTGGTTCTACTTCAACAACAAAGGTAAAAAAGTTGTAAACGATACCAAGAAGATTAATGGTAAAACTTACTTATTCGATAGCGATGGTAAGATGGAGTTTGGCTGGCAGCAGGATAATAACACCGGCGACATGTACTACTATGGCGATGAGAATGACGGTGCTAGAACAGAGTCCCAGTGGCTGTGGCTGGAGAGATCCGGTAACTTAAGCGATGAAGACCTGGATGACGGACAGAAAAAAGGTCTGTGTGACGATACCTCTTCTGATCCGTGTGATGACGAAGGTTGGTACTGGTTCCAGTCCTCTGGTAAAATGTACAAAGATAAAACAAAGAAGAAAATCAACGGTAAGTTCTACATGTTCAATGAGCATGGTCAGATGCTGTATGAGTGGATTGACAATAAGAAAGTTTCTGTTGGTTCCAACGCGCAGCTTGATGCAAAACGTGCTGATGGCTCTGTAGCAACTGCTGGTGAGATGCTGTACTACAATGTAAATGAAGAAGGCTGGAGAGCTGATGGCTGGTATCAGATCGATGGTTCCGAGGCTATGAAGACAGACAGCGATACAGACTGGTACTACATCGATGATGGCGAAATGTATCATGCAACAGATGCTGATGATGCAGGTACGACTGATGGCGGTAGTGAAGTTTATGTAATGAGAAAGAAAGTTAAAGTAAGTGGTAACAAGTATTTCGCATTCAATAAAAAAGGTCAGATGCAGGATGGTCTTCAGTACATCGTTAAAGATCATGGCTTCTTCTACTTCGATGAGAATGGCTACCAGAAGACTGGTAAAGTTTCCAGCGTAGAGTGCGAAGATGATGATTACACCTTCTACTTCACAACCAAGAACGGTAAGAACGGTATCGGTTATACCGGTGAAAAAGATGGTACTCTGTACTTCAACGGTAAGAGACTGGAAGCAGATGATGATTATAAGTTCTATGTAGTAGATGGAAGTATCTACCTTGTAAATACAAAGGGTAAGATTCAGAAAGCTACCAACAGCAAGAAATATGATGATATCGAAAACGGCGCATACGTTGGAAAAGATGTACATGTAACAACTAACAAGAAAGGTATCGTATCTTCTGTTCAGGTTGGCAATGCAGCAGCAACTAGAAGCGAAGATTTATTAACAGATCTTGCAACAGACATCAATGCAACTGGTTTCGATGCTAAGTCTTATGAAAACGCAAATGATAATAAAGTAGCAGTTCCGTTCATCGATCTGTACGATAGCAATGATGTTTATACCTATACAGGTAGTGATTATGCTGAGGGATGGAGATAATTAAGTATTACTTTAAGTGATTCTTAATTTCAACCGATTAGAATTTCTTAATCTCTCTAAATTAAAGGAGAGCTGTCGCATTCATATGTGGCAGCTCTTTTTCTGACTAAATATGGTAACATTGTTTCTATGCAAAAAGGACTCCGGCATCCCAGATTTCTCTGAGATGTCGGAGTCCTCTTTATATCAAGCTATCAGCTCAATTCTTCAAGTTCAGCTCAATTACGGCTCCCAAACGAAACCATCAGTTGTGCTCTGACCATCTACATCAAAACCACCAGTTCTGATTACATCAGTCGGAAGTGTTGTTGCATTTGTATTCTTCTCATCATCAACAAAGTACTTGTTAACAGTACCGCTCTTGGTTACAGTTACATAACCTTCGCCGCCATCCAGTTCGTACTTCTTAGAAGTAGATTTCTGGATCTTACCAGTCTTGTTAACTACATACAGAAGATTGTTGTATTTGTATACAGCGTAGTCATCATCAGCCTCAAGTCTCTGACCATCTGCGTACAGATAACCATCTTTGATTCCGTCATAGCCCTTACCAGTATCGTTGTTCTTTGTGCTGAAGTAGAATGTGAATGTATCATCATTGTCATCATCAGCAGTTGTCTTACCGGTCTTCATATAGCCATTGTCATCGAAATAGTAGGTATGGTTTGCAATTCTCTGCAGACCTGTCTGCATCTTACCATCCTGATCGAAGCAGAAGTACTTACCATTGATTTTGATTTTCTTTCTGTACTGGGTTGCACCTGTAGAGTCAGTCTGAGCATCCTCAGCGCCTGCCTTCTTAGCTTCGCCCTTCTTGAAGAAGTACCAGTCGGTATCGTTGTCGTTGCCAAGATCCTCAGCACCGTCGATCTCGTACCAGCCTGCTGATCTGGAGCCATCTTCAACTTCGTTAGCGTAGATCATATCGCTTGCGGAAGCGCCTGCTCTGTTACCATCCAGAATAAATTCTGTGGAGGAACCAGTAGCTGTGTACTCCTTAGTATTGATCCACTCGTACAGCATCTGACCATGCTCGTTGAAGTAGTAGTATTTACCATTGATTTTCTTTTTCTTGCTGTTGTCTCTGTATGCTTTACCGTCGTTCTGGAAGTAGTACCAGCCTTCGCTATCACACAGGGAGCAATCATCATCATGAGACGGCATGGAATCGTTATCCTCGTCATCCTCATTCGGCTCTTCTAACCACAGCCACTTAGCATCTGTTCTCCAGCCTTCATCCTCAGTTCCCAGATAGTACCAGTCACCGTTATCTTCGAACCAACCGTATCTCATCTCACCGTCGGTGTTGAAGTAGTAGGTTTTACCGTTGATCTTCTTCTTATCATCGGTTACTTTCTTACCTTTATTGTTGAAGTAGTACCAGTTCTCGCCATCATCATCCGGATCGCTGCTGTCATCATCATCAGCTACTTTGACCCACTGGTTAACCAGCATAGCACCATCTTCGCCTACATAGTAGTCATCGTCTACCCAAGCGTCTGTTTCCATATCGCCATCTTCGTTGAGGTAGAACCACTTACCACCATCTTTTTTCCACTCGTCAGTTACCTGATTGTCATCGCTATCATAGTAGTGCCAAACACCAGCGTCATCTTTCTGCCAACCAGCTGCGAAAGAAGTCATGGAAGCACCCATAGCGAGTAAAGCTGCTGCAGAAAGTACTGCAACTAATTTAGTCTGCTTTCTCATAATTAATGCACTCTCCTTTTTACTTTTTGAAATATTTTTCTCGAAATCCTAACTGCATTACTAGGTCATTATACTTCGGATATGGAAAATTATCAATAGTTTTTTTACAGAATTTCCAACTTTTTATTTTGAAGTGGAATATTGTCTGTATTTCCTATGTTTCTCTTCCCTGTGAAGTACTGCCTTTCTCCGATACATCCACATTATAATACACGTTTTTCCAAAATACCATAACATTTATCTGTGCATTTTCTTACGGATTTTTTACGAAAATTCTTTATAGTTTCGTAATTGTATTTATATTTGTACAATCCTGTTTTAACCGCTAAAATGCCTGTATTTCCAGTATTTTTTACGTTTCTTATTTCCCACAGACCACCTTATCAAGCCTTTCGTCACTGTTCACGCATACGTGCCCAGTAACAGTCTTTATTCTCCCCCCGCAGCATTGCTTTTTCCGTTTACTTTCTCTGTGTTTATGCTATAATGTTCATATATCACTTTTAATTTTATTTTTTGAACACACAACAGCTAGAACCTATTTTCACTCTTATCCATCTATAATGATGACGAAATACGTGAATATATAAGAGAAAAATAAAAGAATTTAGTAATTCAGGAGGTTTTATATGGATCGCTATGGACTGATCTGCCGGAGTTTCTATGAGAATCCGGATGTGACCCAGCGGGAGCTTGCTTCGATTTTGAATCTTTCTCTGGGGACTGTGAATAAATTGCTTGGGGACTGCCTGGAGGAGGCATTTCTCATGACGGATGAGGATACGGGGAAATATCTGCTGACCGAACAGGGGCTTAAATATCTGGAACAATTTAAAGTGGATGGCGCCGTCATTACCGCCGCCGGGTTTGGTTCCCGGTTTGTGCCGCTGACGTTTGAGACACCGAAGGGGCTTCTGGAAGTGTTTGGCGAGCGGATGATTGAGCGCCAGATCAAGCAGCTCCATGAAGTGGGGATCACGGATATCACAATTATCGTCGGTTATTTAAAGGAAAAGTTTGAATATCTGATCGACAAATATCAGGTCAAACTCCTCTATAACCCGGAGTATGCCACCAAAAATAATCTGGCTACGATCTACCATGCCCGCGAGCTGTTCCGCGGTCGCAATATGTATCTGCTTGTCTCGGACAACTGGATTCGAAATAATATGTACCATAAGTATGAGTGCGGCGCGTGGTACTCTTCCGTTTACATGGAAGGTGAAACGTCTGAGTGGTGTCTTTCTTCTAATAAAAAGGGGCGCATCACATCGGTGCAGGTCGGTGGGCATGATTCCTGGGTCATGTATGGACCTGCGTTCCTCTCGCGTGATTTTTCCAACCAGCTGATTCCGCTCATTGAGGAAGCCTATCATCAGCCTGGCACAGAACAATGGTACTGGGAACAGGTTGTCGTCGATCATATCAAAGAACTGGATTTTTCGATGAACTGCCAGCCGACGGATCAGGTCTATGAGTTTGAAAACCTGGAAGAACTGCGCCTGTTTGATCCGAAATATCAGAATCATTCGGACAATGCCGCCATGCAGCTGGTCGCACACGTTTTCAATGTAAAAGAGGAAGCGATACACAACATCCGCTGCCTCAAATCTGGTATGACAAACCAGTCGTTCCTGTTTGAACTGGATGGAAAACATTATATCTGCCGCATTCCGGGTCCGGGAACAGAATTTCTGATTAACCGGAAAGAGGAGGAGGCTGTTTACAAGGCGGTCACACCGCTTGGCATTACCGAACATATTTTGTATTTTGACGGAAAAACCGGCTACAAGATCGCCCAGTATTATGAGGGCGCTCGGAATGCGGATGCAAAGAATCCGCAGGAGATGGCCGCCTGCATGGAGATGCTGCGGAAGCTGCATCATTCCGGCGTGACGGTTCCGCACACGTTCCGCATTCGGGAACGGATTGATTTTTATGAAAGGATCTGCCGCGGACATGAGGAAATGCTGTTCGAGGACTACCCGGCGGTCCGCGCCCGGATGAATGAACTGATGGATCGGCTGGATACACTGAAACGTCCTTGCTGCCTCTCCCATATTGATTCGGTTGCAGACAATTTCCTGTTTCTGCCGGACGGCTCCCTGCGTCTGATCGACTGGGAGTATGCAGGCATGTGCGATCCGCTCATTGATATTGCGATGTGCAGTATTTATTCATATTATTCACAGGAAGAGCTTGACCACCTTCTGGAAGAATACCTCCAGCACGCCCCATCAGACGAGGAACGCTTTGTCACGTATGCCTATGCGGCGCTCGGCGGTTTCCTGTGGGCGCTCTGGGCGGTCTTCAAGAGTATGGAAGGGCGCGAATTTGGCGATTACACGATCGTGATGTACCGGTATGCGAAAAATTATTATCGAAAAATTGTTTCCGAGGACTTGTTAAAATTGTAATATTTCCGTTAGGTATTTTACATTTTTCTATGTTATACTTATAAAGTAATTTGATATGATACCAGGGTCAAAAGGTCAGAAGTTCGACGCAAGCTTGCTTGCAGGAGAATTTTTGACCTTGGGACCCGCCAAAAACATGAGTAAGTAGCCATTTTTCAAAGAAAAATGAGCGAATTACGAATGTTTTTGAAGATTGCGGGAGCATATAGTGCGGAGCAATCTGGTATCAGAGGGGTCAAAATGCCTTTTGACCCCAACATCTTTGATATTAATTTCTACTGTAATCATAAATAACGATAAATCACATTGCAAGGGGGATACGCGATGCGGAAAAGATATGCAAAGCTGCTTGGGCTTGCCTGCCTGATCGGTGCCATGGGGCTGCTTCCTTCTTCCCAGAGCCGTGCGGCCGGATGGCTGAAGGACGGAAACTACTGGTACTACATGACCGACGACGGTCAGAAGCATACCGGATGGGTACATATCGGAGAGAAATATTATTATATGGATGAATCGACCGGCAAGATGGTGACTGGATGGCGTCAGGATTCATCCACTTCCGCCTGGTATTATTTCAACCAGAGCGGCGAGATGATGACTAAATGGCAGAAAATCAACAACTACTGGTACTATTTTAACCAGTACGGTGTGATGCAGAAGGGCTGGCTCCAGCTTGATACGGTCTGGTATTATCTGGGCAATGATGGACGGATGTTTACCAACTGGCAGAAGATGGATAACGGCACCTGGTACTATTTCGGCACGGACGGGGCGATGCGGACTGGCTGGCAGAAGGTAAACAGCACCTGGTATTATCTCGACGAAAATGGAAAAATGCTGACCGGTTGGCAGCTTATTAAAAATGAATACTACTATCTCCATGATGGCAAGATGCTGACTGGCTGGCTCAATGACAGCAACGGAAACACCTACTACATGGACAAGACAGACGGCAATATGAGCCGCGGCTGGAAGCAGATCGACGGCACCTGGTACTATTTCAATGAGTACGGACACCGTCAGAAAGGCTGGATTAAGGTATCCGGCACCTACTATTATCTGGATGAGAACGGTAAGATGGCTTCGAACACAACCCGGACGATTGATTCGGTGAAATACACCTTTGCCAAGAGCGGTGCGTGCCAGAATCCACCGTCCAGTCTCTCCGGCATGAGCGACAGCTATTTTGACCCAAGTGCTTCACAGGGAACAGGGACTTCGTCTGGCATTTCTTCTTCAAGCAGCACTTCGGGGCCAAGCGGAACGGCTTCGAACAATTCCAATTCAGGGGCCTCCAGTTCAGGTAACACCAACAATTCGAATAGTTCCGATCCTTCGACCAGTTTTACTGCACCGGGAAGTTCCAACAGCTCCAGCTCGTCAAATGGTTCTTCGTCGGGCACAACCGTTCCGATTCCTGGAAGCGGCTACAGCAGCTCCACTTCCACGCCGGGCGGGACTTCCAGTTCGTCAGGCTCTTCGAAAAACCAGACAAGCAGCAGTTCCACCAGCGATACCAGCAATGTACCAAGCCGCATCTACAGCAACGGCACGACTTACACCGCACCGACGACATCGAACTCCAGCTCGTCAGGCTCTTCGTCAAATTCGTCCGATAAACGGATTAACGGATTTACCTCCAATCAGGGCGATACGATTCAGGAGGGACAGACGCAGGGTCCTGGACGGAAATAAACCGTATTTGCAAAATATATAATTGAAATAAAAAAGATTTTGACCAACGATTCATAGCTTATATCGATGGTCAAAATCTTTTTAATTAAAATCATACCTTCTAAAAGCTGCCTACACCTCAAACACCAAATCCCCATAACTCGGAAATGGCCATAATTCTTTATCTACCAGCATTTCCAATTCGTCTGCCGGTTTACGGAGAGCTACCATCGCCGGGCACACCTCATGCAGATAGGCGAATGCTTTTTCTTTGTTATCCTTGATCGCAGATGCCTTTGCCAGGATATCTTTGAGTGCCGCCAATGCCACCTTCATCTCTGAAAGTTTATCAGAGGTCTCTAAAAGCAGTTCTTTCTGGACACTGACATCGGCCTCCTCACAGGCAGTCCGGACGGCTGTCAGGGAGGAAGCAAGCTGAGTCGTATATTTGACAACCGCCGGGATGATCTGCTTGCCTGCCATGTCGATCATCGTCTTCGCCTCGATGTTAACAGTCTTGGAATATGCCTCATACTCGATCTCGGCACGGGATTCCAGCTCGGTCCGGGTGTACACGCCAAATTCTTCAAAGAGCTTGATCGCTTTCTCGGTCCGGATTGCCTCGACAGAATCGATACCCGCTTTCAGGTTCGGGAGTCCACGGCGCTCTGCCTCTTTAACCCATTCCTCAGAATAACCATTTCCGCTGAAAATGATACGGCGGTGCTCTGCAAACAGACGCTTGATGATATCATGGACTGCGCTGTCAAAATCATCGCTGTTTTCCAATTCGTCCGCAGCCTCTTTAAACGCCTCTGCCACGATCGTGTTGAGCACGACGTTCGGGGATGAAACAGAATCCGAAGAACCAACCATACGGAACTCGAATTTGTTACCGGTAAACGCAAACGGTGAAGTACGGTTGCGGTCGGTTGCATCCTTGACGAAATCCGGAAGTGTCGCTACTCCCGTCTGAAGTACCTCGCCTTTCTTAGAATGTGCGGCTTCGCCCGTGCTGCACAGCTGATCGATAACATCCTCCAGCTGCTCGCCCAGGAAAATAGAGATGATCGCTGGCGGCGCCTCTGCCGCACCCAGACGATGATCGTTGCCCGGAATCGCGGTGGACTCGCGCAGCAGATCCGCGTGTCTGTCAACTGCTTTCATGATGCACGCCAGAACCAGAAGAAACTGTACATTTTCGTGCGGCGTCTCGCCCGGATTCATCATGTTGATGCCGTCGTCGCTCGTCAGGGACCAGTTGTTGTGCTTACCGGAACCATTGATTCCGTCAAATGGTTTCTCATGCAGCAGACAGGTCAGACCGTGATGTCCTGCGACACGCTTCATCGCCTCCATGACCATCTGGTTGTGATCGACTGCCAGATTGACCTGACAATAGGTTGGCGCTAATTCATGCTGTGCTGGTGCAACTTCGTTGTGCTGTGTCTTTGCACTGACCCCCAGACGCCACAATGTCTCATTTAACTCTTTCATGAACGCACCGACTCTCGGACGGATGCTTCCAAAATAGTGATCATCCATCTCCTGTCCTTTCGGCGGCATCGCGCCAAACAGGGTACGACCGGTGTAGATCAGGTCTTTTCTCTGTAAATATTTGTTCTTATCAACCAGAAAATACTCCTGCTCCGGTCCCACATACGGAATCACACGGTGGGAAGTCGTATTTCCAAACAGGCGGAGAATCCGGAGTGCCTGCTCGTTGATTGCCTGCATGGAACGCAGCAGCGGTGTCTTCTTATCCAGTGCTTCGCCGCGGTACGAACAGAATGCAGTCGGTATGTAGAGTGTCACGCCCAGCGTATCTTCCCGCAGAAATGCCGGGGAAGTACAATCCCAGGTTGTATAGCCGCGTGCCTCAAAGGTGGAACGAAGTCCGCCCGACGGAAACGAGGATGCATCCGGCTCGCCCTTAATCAGCTCTTTACCGGAAAACTCCATGATAACGCGTCCGTTGGAATCCGGTACGGAGATAAACGCATCATGTTTTTCTGCCGTAATGCCGGTCAGCGGCTGGAACCAATGGGAATAATGCGTCGCACCGCGCTCGATCGCCCAGTCTTTCATCGCGTGTGCGACAACATCTGCGATGGACGGATCCAGCTCAGCTCCGTCTTCAATGGTTTTCTTCAGTTTTTTGTAAACACTTTTCGGAAGGCGTTCCTGCATCGCCTTGTCATTAAACACATTTTTTCCGAAAATTTCCGGTACATTGATAATCTCGCTCATTCAATCCCTCACATTAATATGAAAACAGACCGGACCGCCGGTATGTATATCCGCGTTGCGAAATGTACATCCCTGCAGTCCGGTCATGAACCTTACTTATTCATCAGGCTTTTCCGATAGAACCGAACAGTTCCATCTTTGTCTTAACCGTCTCTTTGATCGCCTCAAAACCAGGTGCAAGAAGTTTACGCGGGTCAAATCCTTTGCCCTGCTGATCCTTACCAGCCTCGATATACTGGCGGGTTGCCTCTGCAAATGCCAGCTGGCACTCAGTATTTACATTAATCTTCGCTACACCTAAAGAAATGGCTTTCTTGATCATATCTTCCGGAATACCGGTACCACCGTGAAGAACCAGCGGCATATCGCCTACTTTTTCTTTTACGGCTGCCAGCGTCTCAAAGCTTAAACCTGGCCAGTTTGCCGGATATTTGCCGTGGATATTGCCGATACCTGCTGCCAGCATATCAACTCCGAGGTCTGCAATCGCTTTGCACTCGTTCGGATCTGCACATTCGCCCATACCGATCACGCCGTCTTCCTCGCCGCCGATGGAACCAACCTCAGCCTCCAGGGAAATACCTTTCTCCGCGCAGACTTTGACTAATTCTTTGGTTTTCTCTACGTTCTCGGCGATCGGATAATGGGAGCCGTCAAACATGATGGAAGAAAATCCAGCATCGATGCATTTGTAGCAGCCCTCGTAGGTGCCGTGATCCAGATGCAGCGCAACCGGAACCGTGATGTTCAGCTCTTCGATCATCGCTTTTACCATCGCAGATACTGTCTTAAAGCCAGTCATATACTTGCCTGCGCCCTCAGAAACACCTAAGATAACCGGTGAGTTCTGCTCCTGTGCCGTCAGTAAAATCGCTTTGGTCCATTCAAGATTGTTGATGTTGAACTGACCAACCGCATATTTGCCATCTCTTGCCTTCTGAAGCATTTCCTTCGCACTAACTAACATATACAAACCTCCTCGTTGTCTCTTTTTGATCTAACCAGAGTCTATTATATACCATAATTCAGTATTTGCCTAGCCTGTCAAAAAAATAACAGGCAATTATTTTAATATTTTGTAACTTTTACTGTAAAATCTCCGAAACGGTCTTCTCCATCTCCTCCGGCTTGCACTGGCGGTTGTGACGGATCTCTGCCTTGCGGATCTCCTCGATCGCCTGCGGGATCTTCACGCCGGATGCTTTCTCCATCTCGTCGATAAGCTCGAACTCGCCCTTGCCTTCTTCGCTGCCGAAGATTGCCTTCATGACGCTGCGGGAGAATTTATATGGGCTTGCCGTCGATGCGATAACTGTCTTCTTGGTATCGCCTGTCTCCTTCACATAGTTATGGTATACGCAGGATGCAACGCCGGTATGCGTATCGATCATATAACCGGTCTCATCATAGAGACGCTTGATCTCGGCTGCATTTGCCGCCTGATCAGCATAACCGCCGACAAAATCTGCCATGCGCGCACGCATCTCGTCGGTAACCGAATATTTGCCATCTTTCGAAAGCTCTTCCATGCGTTTCTTGGTCTCCTCCGCATCGCAGCCGGTGGAGAGATAAATCAGACGTTCCAGGTTGCTGGAAATCAGAATATCCATCGACGGGGAAGAGGTCAGGATGAATGGACGGTTCTTGTCATATACGCCTGTCTTAAAGAAGTCGTACAGAACTTTATTGTCATTGGACGCGCAGATCAGCTTGTCGATCGGCACACCCATCTGTTTTGCAAAATAAGCAGCTAAGATATTGCCGAAGTTTCCGGTCGGAACGGTTACATTGATCTTCTCACCGTTCTCGATCTCGCCGTTTTCAAGCAGCTTTGCATACGCATATACATAGTACACAACCTGTGGTACGAGACGACCGATGTTGATGGAGTTTGCGGAAGAGAGCTGATAGCCTCTGCCTGCTAATTCTTTGGCAAATTCTTTGTCACCAAAGATTTTCTTGACACCGCTCTGTGCATCATCAAAGTTTCCGGAAATACCGACAACGCTTGTGTTCGCGCCCTTCTGGGTCAGCATCTGCAGCTCCTGCACACGGCTGACGCCGTCCTTCGGGTAAAATACGATAATTCTGGTTCCCTCAACGTCTGCAAAACCAGCCATCGCTGCTTTTCCGGTATCGCCGGAGGTTGCGGTCAGGATCACGATCGTATTCTCCGCATGGTTCTTCTTCGCCGATACGGTCATCAGATGCGGCAGGATCGAGAGCGCCATATCCTTGAAGGCAATCGTGCTTCCGTGGAACAGCTCCAGATAATATGCTCCGTCTGCTTTGACAAGCGGCGCAATCTCTTCCGTATCAAACTTACTGTCGTAAGCGCGCTCGATACAGGTTTTCAGCTCTTCCTCTGTGAAATCAGTCAGAAACTGCTTCATAACTGCATAAGCTACTTCCTGATATGTTTTATGGGATAATTCTTCCAGGCTGCAATCTAACACCGGGATATGATCCGGCATGAACAGGCCGCCGTCTGCTGCCAGTCCCTTTAAGATCGCCATCGAAGCCGTTACGTTGTTTTCACCGCCACGGGTACTGCTGTAATTGATTGCCATGATTTTCATCCTCTCTTTTTATCTTTCCCCATCGTCCCCATCTTTGCAAAGGATGCCGGAGTCAAACTTTCTGCCATGTAAGTGTTCTGTGTGGTTTTGCAATTCTCCCGCAAAGTTACGGGACCCCCTGCTCACTTTAGTTAAAAATTCTATCATACTTTATGGCACAGCGCAAGAAAAATTCCCCTTAATACGTGATCTTCCAGCGCCCAAACAATCCCTTCTTAAAATGAGAAAACCGCCGTGAAGCACTCTCATTTCCCATCTCGATCGCCTTCTGGTAGCACTGTGCCGCCCGCTCGAGATCTTCCGGGGATTCATTTTTCCGTTCGTAGATAAATCCAAGCTCATAGAGTGCATATCCGTCACATTCCGTCTGTGCCGCCCGCTCAAAAAGCTCCTTCGCCTTATTTTCATCGGCGGTGCAGCCTTCTCCCTTCATATAGAGATAGCCTAACTTGGATGCAGACTGCAGACTTCCGGCTTCCTCGCACCGGTTCAGCCACTCAAATGCTTTTGCATAATCGCGGTCTACTCCCTCTTCGCCCTGGAAATACAGGCATCCAAGAATCTCCATGCACTCTGGATTTCCCTGCGAAGCGCCTTTTTCGTACCAGGAAACCGCCTGCTTCATATCAATCTCGCCGTTCAGACCATCCCGATAGATATTTCCAAGCGCCAGGCTTGCCTGTCCGTCGGTCTCGATCCCAGCTGCCTCCCGCAGAAGTTTTTCTGCCCGGACAGTGTCCTGCTCATCGGACGGGCGCAGATACAGGCGGGCTAACGGAAGCGCCGCCTCTTTGATGCCTGCCGCATATGCTTTTCCATACCAGTAAAACGCTTTTTCATCATCGCGCTCCACCAGTTCATCCTGATAGAACAGATTTCCAAGTTCTTCAAAGCTCTCCGCCTCGTTCCGCGCCGCGGCTCCTTCCAGCGCCTGAACGGCCGCCTGAATATCGCGCTCTGTGCCCTGTCCGTTTAAGTACATCTGCCCCAGATACAGCATGGCGCGGGAAGACCCCTGCTTTGCCGCCGCATAGTCATATTGGAATGCAGCTTCCCAGTCTTCTTCCTGGCGGTAATGTTCCCCCATCTGGAAGAGTCCCCAGACCTCCCCGCTGGCGGCGCACTGGTTCGCCCAGCGAAGTGCCTCTTTTTCATCTTTTTCCCGGTATGTACCATTCTGGCAGCATTTTCCCATCTTAACCATCGCCGGGATAATGCCGCCGTCCGCCGCCCGTTCGTACCAGAAGAGGCACTGCTCACGGGCGCTCTCAGTCTTCGGCATATAATCGACCAGATCTTCCCACTCAACTGCCTCGCCCATCTGCCACGCGGCATAGACATCGCCCATCTCAGCGGCATCCCGCACCTGACGGTAACTTTCCTCGATGGAATAACGTGCCGACTGCTTCATCTGTTCGTCATACTGACCGGCGCGCAGCGCTCCTAACACTGCCCGGGCACTTCCCGCCGAAGCCCCCCGCAGGTAACATTCATACGCTTTTTTCTCATTGAACCCGACAGCCCCGTCCCCCCAGCTGTAACAGTGTCCTAAAAAGAACCATGCTTCTGCATCGCCCGCATATGCCGCCTCTTCCAGCCAGGTAACTCCCTGGGCGTACATCGCATCGTTACACTGTTTCCAGATCTGGTCTGCACCTTTCTCACATAAGCCTGTCATCAGGATTGTCATATATCATTCATCCGCCTTCCACACGAAATTGTATCAATTAAAACTTTCTGCCTCCACCGCCGTGCATCCTTCCGCTGCTGCCCTGATGTATGGTCGTCCTTCCAGCCGAACCGCCCGAAGCGCCCGGACCCGGATTTTTCGGAATCCGTCTGGTCACTACCGATCGGTTTACAAACTGCTCCTCATTTTGGACAAAATGCAGCGCACTGTCCGCCCGGTATGCCATATGGAAACCCAGCGACTGGCGGTGTTCTTTCTGCATCTTATACTGGCGCATCACCGAAAAGCACGGGAGTGCCGCCACGATCGCTGCCGCAACCGCCGCAAACAGCACCTCATACCATTCCAGGGAATGTTTTTTCTCCTCGCGCACCTGCGTATACTGTCCCGCCGGAACGCCCATCTCCAGATAATTTTCGATGCTGTCGATCGCCCCCAGCGCGCCTTCCGCATAGTTTCCATCCGCCACGCTGTCATATGCCGCATCCAGCACCTTCTCTACCCGCGCATCCGTCAGCACCTTCATCGCATACCCGGTGGTAGAAACGTATATCTCCCGGTTGTCCATATCGATCGAAAGCAGAATACCACTCGCATCGTCCCCGACGCCCAGTCCGTGGCTGTCGTAAAAATCATCGGCATAGCTTTCCGCCGATTCTCCCTGTGCGTCCTCGACTGTCAGTACCGCCAGATCGGCATCCTGTGAATCACGCACCTCATCGATCCGTGTCTCCAGCTCCTGCACTTCTTCCGCGCTGAACAGTCCCGCCTCGTCGAAGACGCGCGTGCCTTCCGCCGCCCATATAGGGCTGACCTGTGAAAATGAAATAAATGCTGCAACGGAGAAGCATATAAAACCTTTCAGCCGTCCATATTTCTTCTTTTTCTGTGTGACTCCCGCATTTTGATTCTCTATCATATCAGGTATCCTCCCAGCAGCAAAAGTACAAACACAGGAATGAAAATCGTCAAAAACAGGCGCACCAGTTTTTTCGAATCAACCGGCAGGACGCCGCAGACCTTTCCATTTTCCCCATTCATGGCAAAATAGTACATCTGCCCGTTCTTCGAATCCGGGTAGGTCATCATCCACACTGGAAGCATAGCATAGTTCCATTTTTCCCCCGTGATGGTCTCCCGGTGGTTCCGGATATCCACATGATCGTAGCCGGAGACGCTATTTTGCAGAGATTCTCTCGTATACTGCTTGATCTCCTGCTCAATCTCCTGTGCGAATTCTTCCTTTTCCCGGTCGCGCCGCTCCGCCCTAAATCCCAGAAAATAGCCTGCCTGAAACGGGCGCAGCTTCTTCATATCAAACGGAAGCACGGTCTCGGCAAGGCTGCGGTCCGCCTGCTTTAACGCGTTGCGCGCCACATCCTTGATGGGAAGCTCCGCCTTTTTCTCCAGATGGTAACGGCTCGTCTCGATATACTCGATCTCCCCCGACACCGTCACGCGTTTCCGCAGCGCCTCCGCCTGCATCTCACCGGATACCTGGCAGCTATACATCCAATATGGATAATAAATTCCCTCCAGATACTCCATCTGACGCGGCGAGTAGAAATCATCCGGCACATACTTTTTCTTCTGAATCCAGTTTTTAAAGATTTCTTTTGCCTTTTTCTTGTCGATCTCAAACGGAATCAGACCGTCCGGGCGGTATTTACCGTCCAGACTTCCCGAAAGAACCACCGGATTGTGGCAGTAACAGCAGTACGTGGACGCCGTCGTCTCCTGTGCCACAATCTCCGCGCCGCAGCTCGGGCAGGTATAGAGAACCATCTTAGACTCCGCCTGCTTCTGGCTCTCTATCTTTTCCGCTTCCGGCATTCCCCCCGGCTTCGAAGCCTCCTCTGACTTTCTGGCTGCCTCTTCCATCTCTTTCAACGTCTCTTCCGTAAACGCTGAGAGGCAGTATTCACATTTAAATTTCTGCGTCTTCGGATCAAACACCAGCCCGCCGCCGCAGTTTGGACACTTATATGATTGTATCTCCATACGCCCTATGACCTCGGTTTTCCGCATTCGGAACAAAACTTACCTGTATTGACCGTTCCGCAGCTGCAGGTCCATGGACCGGCTGGTCTTGGCTTGCCGCACTCGGAGCAGAACTTTCCGTGGTTGACATTGCCGCACTCACAAGTCCAGGATTCTGCCGGAGCTGCCGCACTACCCTGCGGCGCTGCGTTCTGTCCTGCCGGTTGTGCATAGCCGCCCTGTGGTGCCGCATTCATCTGTCTCGGCTGCTGTGCATAACCACCCTGCGGCGCTCCATTCGCCTGCCCCGGCGCATAGCCGCCCTGCGGTGCCGCATATCCCTGCCGCGCCGCCTGCTGCATCTGCATCTGCTGCAGGTTGGACGCCGATGCGGCGCCCATAAATCCGCCGCCGAAGTTCATGCCGGCGCCCATTCCCATGAAGCCTGCCATCGCACCGCTTCCGTTGGAACCGGCTGCCTCAAAGCCGCGTGCCATCGCGCCCTGTACATACCCCTCGCGCACCGACGGGTCGCCGAGCATCGCGCCCTGATTCCGCATATTGATGAGTTTCTGCGATTCTTCATCATAGGAAATGCTGGCGATACCGACTGACTGGATCTCCATGCCACGCAGACGATTCCACTCTTCATCCAGCGTCTCCGCCATATAGCGTCCCAGTTCCCTGCCTTTGGAGGCTACAAAGGAAATCCGCACGCCATCCGCCGACATCTGGTTGATCGAGGTCTGCAGCGCTTCCAGGAACTCCGCTAAATACTGCTCATTGATGGAATCAATCTCCACCTGATCCTGATTTTTCGGAATAGCCTCCGCATAAAATTTCAGTGGATCCGTGATCTTGATGGAGTAAGTTCCATGTGCGCGCAGAAACAGCTCGGAATTATAGAATAAATCAAAATAGTTGATCGGCGTCCGTGTGCCGAACTTGATTCCCTTGATCTCCTGGAGATTAATATAGTAGACCTTCTGTGCATACGGCGTCTGTCCGCCATAACGCACACGGTTGAAGGATTCTTTCAGTGCATCGCCGAACTGTCCGTTAAACAGAGACGGCAGGGATGAATTCTGCACTGTATAATAACCCTCTTCCGCTGTATAATCAACGACCTTACCGCCGTCCACCAGCATCATAAACTGATTCGGGTACACATGGATCACAGAACCATTGGACACCGTTTCCGGTGTTCTCTTCCGGTTCTCTCCACGGCGTGTCTGCACACCCGCTGAAAATACGGTCTGTTCCCCCATATTTTCCGGTTCAATCACTTCCAGCCACTGATCTGCCAGCCCGCCGCCGACCGCGTGTGCCGCTGCTCTGATAATTCCCATACTCACTGCCTCCTTCTCCAAATTCATAGTTTCTCTGTTTTTCTGCTTTTTCTATCTATCGGTTATCATTCCCTTTATTTTTCCCATGCCGATTCCATTTTCCCGGCGTGATCGCCCATACTGCTGCCGCGATCAGCACCATCGCCAGCATACACTGCAAAATCAGGCTGCACGCCGTCCAGTGTGCTGTGATCGCATTGTCTGGAAATACGCCAAACAGTGGCTCGAACCATTTTCTCATGTCGCCGCTTCCCGCCTGTCCGTTAATTACATTATAAAACGAGACAGCCGGATTGAAAAGAAAGAGATAGCGTAAAATGCCGGAACTTGCCATTTCCGATGCATTGAGATTAGATACATACGAATCTGCCGCCCGGAGCGCCATCCGGTATGCAAACAGATTGACCGCCATCGTTCCCGCCGTCAGCGCCACCACCGTCACATAGGAGCAGACGGTCGATACCGTCGAGCGGCGCAGCACCGATGAATAAAAG
The DNA here is from genome assembly GCF_003461685.1 of Clostridium sp. AF12-41. NCBI lineage: Bacteria > Bacillati > Bacillota > Clostridia > Eubacteriales > Clostridiaceae > Clostridium > Clostridium sp. AF12-41. The sequence continues at coordinate 388,874 of NZ_QTXO01000002.1, forward strand.
ATCCCGATACTGCCCGTTAAAATTGCCACAACGCCGTGGCACAGGAACAGCATCCCGATGTCCTGCAGCGTAATGCCCCCATAGACAAATACGAGCGCCTGTACCGGAAGCGCCGAGACCGCCAGCACCAGCATCGTCACCAGCGAGGACGCCAGTTTTCCAAGCACCATGTCACGCGGCTCCATCGTGGTCGTCAGCATCAGTTCCAGCGTCTGGCGTTCCCGCTCGCCGCTGATACTGCTGGCAGTCAGCGCCGGCATGATGAAAAGCAGCATGATAAATTCGATCGAGGAGACGAACGTGTAGAGATCCAGAAACTGCGAATACTGGATCTCCGCCGTCGTCCTGACCTGCTCCGCCACCGAATACATATTAAACAGCGCCACCGCCGCCAGAATACTGTTAAAAACAAACAGAATCGCCATCATGCGGATGCTGCGGCTCCCGACTGTCATTTCCCTCCTAAATACCGGATTCCATCTCATGTTTCAGCACCGCCCTCTCTTCTTCATGTCCTGTGATCTGCATAAACAGTGATTCCAGGCTTCCCTTCTCGCGCATAAAGCTGCTGACCATCACATCCGCATCGATAAGCTGCTGCAAAAGCAGCGCCTCATCCTGCCGATCCCCCAAAAAGCCCAGCTTGATCTCATCCCCCTGCACCGCGATCGTCTGCACGCAAGGATGGCTTTTCAGGATCGCAAGCGCCTTTTCTTTCTGGCTGAAAATCGAGATCAGAAGCGGATTGGACGAGTTGATCCGCGCAAAAATCTGATCCATGCTGCCCTGCAGGACCGTTCTTCCCTGCTCAATGATGCCGATCGAGGTACAAAGCTCTGACAATTCCGATAAAATATGGGAGCTGACGAGCAGCGTTTTTCCCTGATCGCGCAGTTCTTTCAGAATCGCCGTATACTCCACCCGGGTGCGAGGATCCAGCCCGGAAGCCGGTTCATCCAGGATCAGAAGATCCGGATCGTGGATGAGCGCCCGCGCCAGACAGAGGCGCTGCTTCATACCTCTCGAAAGCCCGTCCACAAAAAAGTCCTCTTTATCTTCCAGCCGCACCTGTTCCAGAAGCGTATGGCAGCGCGTCCGCGCCTGCAGCCCCGTAATTCCGTAGCAGGATGCAAAAAATTCCATATATTCCGATACTTTCAGGTTATCATATACTCCGAAGAAATCCGGCACATAGCCGATCCGCCGCCGGAGTTCTTTTCCGTCTGAGTAAACATCCAGTCCGCCGATCTCCACCTCGCCCTCATCGGGAACGAGAAGTCCCGCAAGAATCTTGAGCGTCGTCGTCTTGCCTGCCCCATTGGGACCCACGAATCCAAAGAGTTCCCCGTCCGCGACCTCCAGATTCAGCCCATCCAGCGCTTGAAAATTGCCATATCGTTTTCTGAGGTTTTTAATCGTCAGCATCACTCTCTCCTCCCTACGACATAGATTCTTGGAAGCTGGCTTTCCCAGCCATACTCTCCCGTCTGTTCCGGCACATATTTGACGGTCAATGTGTTCGACGGAGACAGGTACGGCGAAAGCTCCTTTGCCGAATACTCTGATTTCAGCTCGATCCGGTCATTGCGCCCGGTCTCATAGTTATAGAAATACATGCTTCCGGAGAAGGATGACATATACGGATAGAGCGGATTTTCCGAAAATCGCGGTGACAGAGTCTCAAACGTAAGCTTTTCAATGACAAGGTCACTTCCCAGCGAATATTCGACCGTCGCAGCCTCCGCTGTTTCACCGCTATACATTGTGTTGTACGCCGCCTCATAATTTCCGGCGAGCACCGTTGGATCTTCCTCAAGCGCCGAACGGTAAAGTTTTCCGTCTTTTTCACGGTTCAGCGGGATTGACTCGGTCACCATGCAAAATCCTTCCCGAAGTGTACTCGCATCCGCCAGGAAATCTTCCTCGCCCTGGAGCTTCCGGGTTGAAAATGCCACCAGGCACGCCTCAGACGGATTGCGCCCCGCGCCGGAATCCAGATAAAAGCTCAAAAGTCTCGTCCGCTCCTGCGCCTTTAAATAGTCCGAATCCTCAATCTCCGCTTTCTCATACTGATCCGCCCCGGTCACCATCTGTGCTGCCGCATACGAATAGCTGACCGGATAATCGCAGCTCTCCTTTCCATCCAGAGAAACCGTCTGCCCAGGCTCTAATCTTCCCAGCAGCACCGCTTTCCCATTAATGAGCAGAGCCGCATTCTCCAGCGGTTCCTCAAAACAGTTTTTTACCGTTCCCGACACCACGCCGTCAAAATAGGAAATATTTCCCTGAACGCCCATCGCGTCCGTTTTCTCCAGCTCACGACGCAGGGTAAACAGATTCGGTGAAAATGCGACCGTATCCCGCATTTTAATTTCGACCCGTTCCGGCTGATAAACAAAGTTCGTATGATACTCTTCCTCACCGGTAAAGCGCACCGCCGAAACCGCATCGTAATAGTAACTGCGCGTCATCGGGCGCACCTCATAGCCCGGCTTTAAGCTCACCGAATACGGCTTGTTATAAGGGCTTCGGATGTTCATATAAGTGGCTTCTTCCGCCTCTTCTCCCGAGGTATCCAGAATCGACGCATACGTCACAAACGGCTCCCGGAAGCGTGTCTTTACGCCCAGCGCATAAATAATGCCGGTAAACAAAAACGCCCCCAGTGTCACCGCCGGCAGATAATACCGGTAAATTCCCCGCTTTTTTAAGTAGAAATAGATGCCCGGACCGATCAAAAGCAGATAGACCACCACGATCACCGTATATGCCGCAACCTTCGGAAGCCGCCCCGCATTGCCGGTGTTGACCAGCCCCTGTACGCTGAAATACGAGCCCGAATAACCGTAGTAATCCTCCTGTGCCAGCTCGTCCACGGTATCACTTCCCAGCACCAGCGTATACAGCTTTTCAAATGAGGATGGATTGGTCAGACACAAATCGCTGATCGCATCCATCGAAAAGGCAGCTGCCACGATCCGCCCCTGTTTGCAGTTCGTATGGGATAACAGCGGGAACACTTCCCCCGCCAGCAGAGTGCTGCCGTTCTTCAGGTTCACATCGACGCATTCTGCCTGGATCTCCCCCGTCTGCTCGCCCGGTGCCGTCTCCCCGCCCAGACTGACCGGAACGGTTACCGCATCCAGATACGGCGGCTCCAGCACCTTCTCTGCAAACCTGCCATAATTTCTCGCACAATCCACACCGCCGCCAAAGAGGATCGTACCGCCGTCTTCCACCCAGCGCCGCAGCGCCTCATACTGGACATCGCTGAGCGAATCCAGGTCAAATCCAGACACAATTACCAGATCCAGCGGATCGTAACCCAGCCGGTCATCCGGTGCCTGCTCGGCATCCAGAAAAACCGCCCGCGTCCGAAGCGTCCCATATCGGATGCCCGCGCCGTCTAAATAAGAAAGTGCCTCCGGCGTATCCGTCAAAATTCCGATATAACTCTCCGCAACGTCCTCCTCAGAACCAAGTTTCAGACGTTTCCGGATGATTGTTTTCCCGTTTACATCCTGTACCGATACAAACATCTGATCCGCCCGCACACCCAGCGGGATATAATATTCTTGTTCAAACTTCTCCCCCGCTGCCAACGATAACGGATAGGAATACTGGTACGCCTCCAGACTGGACTGCGCGGTCAGAAATTCCAGCGTTCCCTCAAACGGCGCTGTATCATTATTCAGAAGGACCGTTACCCGAAGGTAACGGTCACTCTTTGCCGTATTGTCAAATCCATAGGAAACATCCATCGACAGCGGCGCATCTGCTTCCTTCTGTGAGGCATATGCGTACCCTGCAGGAAGGCAGAATAGTGCCATCCATCCGATCAATATCGCAAAAAAGAACTGTATTCCCCTCTTTTTCTGCATTCTTTCTCTCCCTATCTGTAACTGTTCACGCATACGTGCCCAGTAACGGAATTTGCCGTGGCTTCGCATTTAAATACGGCAAATTCCTGCTGCCACCATGTTTTCTTACGGCACTTTCGGTTCCAAAAGTGCCTACCTGTGAACAGTAACCAAAAATCCATTAAAATGTCTATCAGATTCTTTCCCACACTCGCCTTTACGGCATCTGGAAATTTTCCCTGTTGATGTCAAAATTCGTCCGCAGGCGCACCGTAAACACCGTTCCATTCAGATCGCTCGTTACCTGAATCGTGCCACCGTGCATATCGACGATATTTTTGGCGATCGCCAGACCTAACCCTGTGCCGCCCGTGTTGGTCGATCGCGACTGTTCCACGCGGTAGAATTTATTAAATAAAAGAGGCAGCTCGTCCGCCGGAATCACGTAACCGTAGTTCGTCACCGAGACGGTCACGACCTCTTCCTCCGCGTGAATCTGCACCAGCACCCGTTTTCCGTCCGCACCGTACTTGATCGCGTTATTGATCAGGTTGTCAAAGAGGCGCGCCAGAAGATTTCCGTCTGCCGTGATAACCTTGCCCGGGACATTGCTCTGCAGCTCGTAGGAGAGGTTTTTGTCCTTGAAGCTCGGATAAAATTCCTCCAACAGCTGGCTGAGCAGTTTGACGATGTCCACCTTCGACACGTGCATTGCCACTTTTCCATAATTCATTTTGGTAAAACCAAACAAATCTTCGATCAGTTTTTCCAGACGTTTCGATTTTGCATAGGCAATATCAATATATTTTTTCTGCATTTCTGCAGGAATCTCCACCTTGCCGGACAGAAGTTCAAGATAGCCGATGATCGAGGTCAGCGGTGTCCGCAGATCGTGTGCCACATTGGTAATCAGCTCATTCTTCGTGCGCTCCGCCTCGCGCTCCTTGTCCATCAGATTCCGGATATCCCCGACCATCTTATTTAAATTGACCGCCATCGCCGTAAACTCGTCGTCGCCCCGCACCTCGATCGTCGTATTCAAATCGCCCTCGGAAATATTCTGAATCGCGGACGAGATCCGGCTGATATAGCGCATGGACCGCTCCTGGAGGGCAAAAAAAGTGACTGAGAAGATCGCGATGCCCGACAGAAGATAGACAAATGCCATCAGTGTCTCTGTCTCCGTCAGGCGCAGGAAAAAAGAATCCCGGTACCGCGTCTCCCGCAGATAGCTGCTGATCATCGAAACATTGGCAATCAGAAACACCTCCACCAGGCATGCCACCACGGTGCTGTAAACGATGTTCATGACCATCCGTGTCCGGAATCGGCGACTCATATCTTTTTTATTTTTCAATTTTGTATCCTACCCCCCAGACCGTTGTAATGATCTTGTTCTGTCGGGTGTCCTCCTTCATCTTGCCGCGAAGCCGTCTGATATGTACCATAACCGTGTTATTTGCCTCGTAGACTTTCTCATTCCACACCTTCTCAAAGATTTCATCGGTGCTGAAGACCCGCCCCGGATTGGATGCCAGCAGATACAGAATGTCAAATTCGATCGGCGTCAGCTTGATCTCCTCGCCGTACACCGTCACTTTATGATTATCTTTGTTGATCGTGAGCCCCTTGATCGAGATCTCATTTTTAACCTGGTTTCCTGCACCGCTCTGCGGATTTAACTGCGTATAGCGGCGAAGCTGTGATTTGACGCGCGCCGTCAGCTCCAGCGGGTTAAATGGTTTCGTCACGTAATCATCCGCGCCGGTTCCCAGTCCCAGAATCTTATCCAGATCCGCTGAGCGCGCGCTCAGCATGATGATCGGGATATTGTTCGTCTCCCGGATCTTGCGGCACATCTCCAGACCATCCATCCCCGGCATCATGATATCGAGAAGCACCAGATGAATCGTCTCCTTCTCCAGAATCTCCAATCCCTCTAACGCATTGGATGCCTTATATACTTTATAACCATCACTGACCAGATAAATCTCCACCAGATCGGCAATCTCTTTCTCATCATCCACCACCAGAACGTGTATTTCAGACATAAAAAAACCTCCCTCATATGTAATGCAGGTTCCCGGTATTTCTATGCGAAATACCAGACGAATATACCTGTTTCCAGTTTACCATATGGGGAGGATTTATGCTTTAAAAATTTATTACATTTTTGGAGAATTTTGCTTATCTGCGAACTGCAATTTCTTTATTGTTCCAGCGGAATAAACACCCTCATCGCCGCCGGGTCCTGCTTTTTTCCAGCTTCCTTCGCCGCCTGCACTGCCTCCGCACAGAAGGTATCCTGCGCGCAGACCGGCTCTTTGCCGCGGCGGTTGCGTTTAGCGTAGGTTCCGTCCGGTCTCAGGTACTGCGCCTTGACATTGTCGGCAAGCTGTACCTCTAAGATGTGACAGATGCGTGCTTTCAGCTTCTCATCCTCAACCGGGAAGAGAATCTCCACACGACGGTCGAGGTTTCGCGGCATCCAGTCGGCACTTCCCATGAAAATCTGCGGTTCACCATCGTTCTCGAAGTAGAAAATACGGCTGTGTTCAAGGAAATTTCCAACGATCGAGCAGACCGTTATATTCTCGCTTAATCCCGGAATCCCGGCGCGCAGACAGCAGATGCCGCGGACGATGAGTTGTATTTTTACCCCCGCATTGGACGCCTCGTAAAGACTCGCAATGATCTCACGGTCGCACAGGGAGTTCATCTTTGCCACGATCCGCGCTGGAATACCTTCGCGGGCGTTGCGCGTTTCCCGCTGGATCAGGCGCAGAAAACGTCCGCGCAGCCACAGCGGCGCCAGCGACAGCTTGTTCCAGCCAAGCGGCTCCGAATAACCCGACAGCATGTTAAAGACTGCAGTCGCATCCTCACCGATCAGCGGATCACAGGTTAAAAGACCGCAGTCGGTGTAAAGTTTTGCCGTCGAATCGTTGTAATTTCCAGTTCCCAGATGGACGTAGCGGCGGATGCCCTCTTCCTCGCGGCGCACTACCAGCGTGATCTTACTGTGTGTTTTCAGCCCCAGCAGGCCGTAGATAACGTGGCAGCCGGCTTTTTCCAGCATCTTCGCCCAGAGAATATTGTTTTCCTCGTCAAAACGGGCTTTCAGCTCAACCAAGACCGACACCTGTTTTCCATTGTCCGCCGCTTCAGCAAGCGCCGCGATAATCGGGGAGTTACCGCTGACACGGTAGAGTGTCTGCTTGATCGCCAGCACCTCCGGGTCGCGGGCAGCTTTCTTGATAAAATTGACGACCGGCTCAAAGGTCTCAAACGGGTGGGTCAGCAATATATCGCCTTTGCGGATATTGGCAAAAATATCATCCTCATTCATCAGCGCCGGAACCGGCTGCGGCGTGTACGGCGGTGTCTTAAATTCGTCAAAGCCCGGCAGACCGAACACCTTCATGAGAACCGTCAGATCAAGCGGTCCGTCAATCTCATAGATCGCGTGCCCGCCGACGTGCAGCTCCTTTTTGAGGATGTCTAAGAGGCGCTTGTCCGCCTTTTTCTCGATATCCAGGCGAATAACCTCGCCCCACTGGCGTTTCTTGAGCTTCTGCTCGATCTCCTTGAGCAAATCCTCCGCCTCATCCTCGTCGATGCTCAGATCGGCATTTCGCATGACACGGAACGGATGGCAGCTGATAATATCATAATTTAAGAACAATTTGTCGATGTTCCGCTCGATGACTTCTTCCAGATAAATGATCGATTTGCCCTCCTGGCACGGCAGCTCCACCACGCGTGGAAGCCCGCCCGGCACGCAGACCATCGCAAATTCCAGCTCGCCGTCTCCCTTTTTCTTGCGAACCAGCGCGGCGATATTTAACGATTTATTGTGAATAAGCGGGAACGGGCGGGAGGAATCAACCGCCATCGGCGTGAGGACCGGGTAGACCGATTCCTCAAAATACCGATCAACGTACACCGCTTCTTCCTTCGTCAGCTTCTCATGCTCGGTGACCACGCGCAGACCGTGCTGTTTTAAGAGCGGCAGGAGCATCCGGTTGTAGGTCCGGTACTGATTCTCGACCAGCTCATGCGTTTTTCCATCAATCGCATCCAGCTGTTCCTGTGCCGTCATACCCGCAATATCCCGCTTCGTATAATTGGCGTGAACCATGTCCTTGAGGGATGCCACGCGGACCATGAAAAACTCATCCAGATTCGACGCCGTGATGCTTAAAAATTTCAGGCGTTCAAACAGTGGGGTCGTCTTATCGCGCGCCTCACCCAGAATCCGGTAGTTAAATTCCAGCCAGCTCAGTTCACGGTTTACATAATTTTCAGGTTCTCCGTATTTCAACACTGCATCCGACATCCTTATACCCCTCTTTTCTGCCTGAGTACAGGCCGTATTCCAAAGACTTCCTCAAAGAAATCTGCCTTCTGGTCAAATGAATACTGCTCCAGCACGATACTCTCCGGACAGTCCGTCGTAATCACCAGACTGCCGTTCCGCACAGCGATGCGGCTGTCGCTCAGCTTCTGGCGGTGGCTGCGGTCCATCGAATTGGCCAGACGCAAAATTGCCGTCAGCTTCGCAATCAGGATCGTCAGCTCTCTCCGGGAGGTTCCAAGCCCCGCATACTGGGACAGATCCGACTCCAGGATGACCTCATCGTAGGCATATTCCTGAATGTTGTAGCGCACGATATTGGCTACAACCTCGCGCTCCAGATGGGAAATTCCGATAATCTCCGTATCCATGATGATCTGGTACGAGCTTTCCGAACCGCGCGTGATGCTGACAAACTTGCCGCAGTCATGCAGGGTCGCTGCGATCTTTAAAAGCAGCCGTTCCCGCGCTCCCAGACCATGGTATTTTTTCGTTGCATCAAAGATCATCTCCGCCGACCGCTCTACCTCGCGCACATGTGCGCCGTGGCAGCGGTAGCGCTTCGCCATCTGGCGCGCCGTTGAGAGAATATCTGCCTCAAAATCATGATGGAAGCGGACCAGACGGTTTTCCTGTGCGTACTCTGCCGCGATACCATCGCAGAGTGTCGTCCCCGGTGCCCAGATATAGGAAGCACCCGTCATGTCTAATATCTTCCGGTAGAGAATCGCACTTGGAATCAACACTTCTGCGTAATCCTGCGGCAGCTCATAGCGCTCCTGAATCTCCTCCGAGGACATTCCGATCAGCTTCTCGCAGAACACGCCAAATTCCTTTGCCGTGAACCGCGCCCCGCCTTTTTCATGCATGCCTCGGCTGATCATATAATTCATTGTCTCGCCGGTCGCAATCAGCGTCTCGATCTGATGCTCTTTTAAAAATATCTTCCGAAATGTGTATAATTCATTTTCTACCAGCTCGTCGATGATCGCCGGGATCTTCCGGTAATCGACGCGCCAGTGTGCTGACATTTCGCTTAAACGCAGCACGCCGAGCAGAAGGTTCTGCGTCGATACCAGTACCTCCTCATCAAAGAGGGAGATCTGGGTGCTTCCGAATCCGACATCCATCAGCGCCGCGCCATTTTTCACGGTGCGCTGGAATTCTTCCTCCCTGGCTGCAACAGCTTTATAACTCTTAAAACGCAGCTCCGAGTTGTTCATCGTGCGGACCCGGAGTCCGGTACGCACCAGAATCCGGTCCAGTACCATCTGGCTGTTCCGCGCCTCCCGAAGCGCACTGCTCGCAAATGCCCGGTAATCCGATACCCGGTATGTTTTCATCACTTCCCGGAACTTATTCAGGACCTCGCACATTTCCTCCACGATCTCGTGGCTCAAACGTCCGTCATTGTACGTGTCTTTGCCAAGCGCCAGCGCATGGCGCACATGATCAATCTCGCGGATTCCGGCGGAAGCAGAAATCTCGAAAATTCCCAGCTCCAGTTCGAAGGAACCCACATCAATAGCGGCAAAGGTTTTAACGGTCATATTACTTGATCTCTCCTTTCAGCTTGCTGCGTAAATTTGCAATAAACTGGGTGGCAGTACGTCCGGACAGCCCGCCGTGGCTTAACTCCCACTTGTTGGCTTCCAGAAGCAGATCTGCCTCCGGCATATGGATGTGGTATTTGTCTGCCAGTACGCGGACGATGTTCTGGAATTCTTTCTTGTCCGGTGATCCATAGTAGATCGTGACGCCAAAACGCGCAACCAAAGACAGTTTTTCCTGCACCGTATCGTTGGAGTGCAGATCGTCGTCCAGCTCGCGCTTATCGCTGAATTTCTCGCGGATTAAGTGGCGGCGGTTCGATGTCGCATAGATCAGGACATTCTGCGGCTTAATGCCGAGACCACCTTCAATGATTGCTTTCAGATATTTATATTCCAGCTCATATTCCTCAAAGGAAAGATCGTCCATATAAATGATAAATTTGTAGTTGCGGTCTTTGATCTGCTCCAGGACATCTGACAGTCCGCGGAACTGGTGCTTGTACACCTCGATCATGCGGAGTCCGCGGTCATAATACTGATTTAAGATCGCCTTGATACTGGATGATTTACCGGTACCGCTGTCACCGAAAAGCAGGCAGTTGTTTGCCGCGCGCCCCTCGATAAATGCCTCGGTATTCTCAATCAGCTTGGCTTTCTGCAGCTCATAGCCGACCAGATCGTTAAGCTTGATATGTTCTACGCGCGTGATCGGCTCGATATCAACCTGTTTTGCCTCCTCATCCATGATAATATGGAATGCTTTGTTAAGGCCAAACTTGCCAACACCAAATTCTTTATAAAATTCGGTCACGATATCCTGAAATTCCTGATCACTCTCCGCATGCTCCAGGGAAACCGATAATTCAACGATCCGGTCGCGGATGCGGTGGTTGAACGCCTTGCTGTTTTCCAGCGCATTTTCGTAATGCTTCATCTCCGACCAGATGCCGTTCTCAGTCTCGTCCAGACGGGCAATATCCAGGGAAAAAAGCTCTCTGACCTGTGCAAAATCGTGGCGTGCAAGCTCGCTCAAACTGCCGCCGACCGGTCCGATGATCTCGCAGGATGTGCTGTAGGCATTTTCATTGTTTGCCATGCAGAACGCCAGGAAACAATGCCACAGGTTTCCGCGGAATCCATAGGTCACTGCCAGATCGATGAGCTGACTCGCGCATGCATATGCATCCGGGCGTGCCTCGCCTTCCTCTGGTTTTAAGAGGCTGCACATATCGTCAAATAACTGCTGATACCGCAGGTTGCGGTATAAAATCATCGTATTTTTTCTTTTTTCTTCCATTATTCTGCCTTTCCGGTTACCATCACATTTTTTTACAGTACTTTCAGTCTCAAAAATGCCTGCCCGTGGACAGCAACCCATTCTGTCTTGTCCTAAGCTAAAGAGTCTAGTAATTTCCTAATATTTTTACATTTTTCGCTTCGCGCATGATTCCGTACAGTGCATTCTGCACACCGGCATCCTCCAGGTTTCCCTCGATGTCCACGAAGAAGCGGTACTGCCAACTCTCCTCTGGGATCGGACGGGACTCGATCATACGCATATTGACGTCATTGAAAATAAAATTGCCGAGCATACTGTACAGCGTACCGCTGCGGTGCGGCAGCTCGAAACAGAGGCTGATTTTCTCTGCACCCGCCTGATAGACGCGATCCTTCGCCAAAATCAGGAAACGGGTCGTATTGTCCGGACAGTTGTTGATCGGACCTGCCAGCTTTTTGAGTCCGTAAATCTCACCTGCCACCTCACCTGCGACTGCCGCCTGTGACGGATCTTTCTCATCGCGTACCTTCTGTGCCGCCACAGCATTATTTTCCATGCTGAGCTGCTGCCAGTCGTGCTGGTTTAAGAAGTCGCTGCTCTGCATCAACGCCTGCGGATGGGCAAAAACACGCTTCACATCGGAAAGTTCCGCGTCCGGTGTGCCAAGCAGGTAGTGATGTACCGGCAGAAATGTTTCCGCCACGATCACATTGTCGTATTTTAAAAGCAGATCATAGTTGTCCGTCACGGCACCGGCGGAAGAATTTTCAATCGGAAGCACCGCAAAATCAGCTTTTCCCTCCTGAATCTCCACCATCATATCCTCAAACCGGCGTACATGATGGATATCCGCGTCTTTTCCAAAGAACTGCAGCGCCGCCGCATGACCGTAAGCACCCTCTAATCCCTGGAACACCACGCGTTTTCCGGCTGTTTCAAGCTTCTCCACCTTATGGAAGCCCAGATCCGGACCGCCGACGCGCCCTGCAATGGTCTGATACTGATACCGGCGGCTCAGCGTCATCATCTGCAAAAACAGTTCGGCAACCGCCTGCTTGTTGAACTCGCTCTCCGCCATCGCCTGAACTGACTCGATCTTCTGTTTCTCACGCTCGGCGTCGTAAACCGCCTTTCCGGTCGCGATCTTATACTCTGCCACCTCGCTGCAAAGGCGCATTCTCTCCTCAAATAACTTTTCTATCTGGGTGTCAATCTGGTCCAGACGCCCTCTTATCTCCAGCAAATCCATCTCTTAGCTGTTCTCCTTTTCCATCTCTGAAAGCATCCCTGCGATCTTTTCTCTCGTATATGCGCCGACAAACTTCCGGTTCTCCGGATCCAGCTCTTTCACGATAAACGGCTCGCCGAACTCAATCACGACATGGCTTGGACAAATAAGCGGAATATGCTTCTCAAAGACCTCCGCTGTTCCCTTGATCGCCACTGGAACAACCGGACAGCCAGCTTTCTCTGCAATCTTCAAGCTTCCCTCTTTAAATGGAAGCAGATCTGAAAGCTGTTCATTTTTATTGCGGGTTCCCTCCGGAAAAATCCAGACAGAAACGCCGCGGCGCACCTTCTCGATCCCCGCCAGAATCGTTTTTAAACCTTCTTTTATATTATTCCGATCTAAAAACAGACAGTTGACATTGAGCATCCATTTTGACAAGAGCGGAATCTTCTCCATCTCTTTCTTTGCCACAAATCCCATCAGTCCCGGAACCGTCGTATAGCCAACCAGGATATCAAAATAGCTCCGGTGGTTTCCCACATAGAGCACCGGGCGATCCTGCGGAATATTTTCATATCCGCGCACCTCTACCGTCACACCTGCCATTTTGAGCAGTTTTTCAAAAATATTACGCACCATCTGGGTGCTTTCTTCCTCCACTGCGACCGGATCTACCTGTCCCTGTTTATCCATACGGTGCAATGTGCCGATGGAACCAACAAGGAAGCTGACGATCGTTCCTACTATCTTTATCGCGCGAAACATACTGATACCTCTCTTTTCTCTTGTATCTGTCCGAAACCGTCTGGTTTTTATCCTGCTATTTTCATTTCCAGACAGACTGCTTTACTGTCTCATTATATAGAAAGAAGCAGGGTTTTACAAGACTTTCCTTGTAAGACATCCTGCCTCTGTTACTGTTCACGCATACGTGCCCAGTATCGGAATTTGCCGTGGCTTCGCATTTAAATACGGCAAATTCCTGCTGCCACCACGTTTTCTTACGGCACTTTCGGTTCCAAAAGTGCCTACCTGTGAACAGTAACCTGCCTCTCTATTTTTTATGGATTCACAATCTCCGTCTTTCCGCTGATCAGCGCTTCCACCTCGATTCCACCTATCTCGCACAAGATTCCCCCATAGCTTTCCAGGGTATCGCTGTAATACACGCTGTAGATAGACACATCCTCAGAAATCTCTCCATCCAGATAGTTTTCCAGCGGATTTTCTCCCAGATCCCGGAAAGAACCACCCAGCTCCATCATCAGCTCCCAGCTTTCCGGATGAATGTCCTGTTCATCCAAATCATGTAGATACATCCAGAGCGCCATGCATAGAATCCTCGCCTCGGCTTTCGCCCGCACTTCCTTCGCTTTCTGTACCTGTCCGGACATGATCGGGATCGAAACTGCAACGAGAATCGCCACAATCCCGGTCACGATCAGCAGCTCTGCCAGCGTAAAGCCTGACCGTGCCCTAGCGGAACTGGTTCTTTTCTCTGTCATAGGTATATCCCACCGCCTGCAGCTTCTTCTCAAGCTCCGACCGTTCTGTATCAAACGCACTGCATAATTCATCTAAATCCGGGTAAAAATCTCTGAGCTGTGTGTTCACAAAGCTCAGGCACATAATCGGATCGTTCGGTATTTTTCCTGCCATCTTTTTCCCTTTCTGTCCTTTTATTCATACTCAAACGTAACCGTCACATAGTAACCGCGGTCATTTTCCTCGATCGCCTTTACCACGCCGTGATCGGCGGGAATCCGGTCATTCAGCTTAAAAAGCCCCGACATCGCCACCGCCGGTTCAATCATATAATTGACATTAAACGGCGTCACCGACTCCGTCACCTCTACTGTCTGTCCGACTTCTACCAGTCCCGGACGTTCCATTTTAAATACAACATCTCTTGTCACGCCGTTTTTCCTCTTCTTTCTGGTCTGATCCCCGATTCTGGCTGCCGGCATCTCCTCACGCCGTGCCTCTGATTTCAAATTTTTTTACACGAACCATAACCGCCAGCTTACCAGTTTTCTAGTATACGGCACTTTTTTCCTTTTATCAACTGCGCCCACATAACCTACCGTTCGTTTTTTCACGCGCCATCCGCCGCAGCTGCCGAAATCCAAGCCATGCCAGTAAAAGCAGCAGCAGACTTACACTGATCGTCAGTCCGTAGTGAATCCACCGTCTCCAGAACGGAAGCGGGAGGTTTTCCACCGGCGCAGTCTCTGTTTCCACCAGAGTTCCCGGATCCACTTCTATTTCTGTCATCTCTTCCACATCCAGTTCCGCTTTTTCATACTCCATCCGCCTCCGGTAACGCTCATATGCCGGAAGTCTGACCGTTCCCCCGTACACTGCCCGGCAGTCCCATACGCGGCGTTTTGCCTGTACCGCCGCATTGCGGCACCAGATGCCAGCCTCATCCTGATAAGCATCTCCCTCCCAGCTTGCCGACTCAATCTGCACCTCATCCTCCGATAGCCCTGCACTTGCAAGCAGGTCTTCCCTGCACGCCTCCAATGGCGGCACTTTTTCATCATGCATCACGGCAGTTCCACCCAGCCGGTATGTGTCCGCCCCGTATTCGTGAAATACGACCGAAATCTCAAATCCATCCTGCCAGTGTTCGTTCTCATAAGAGGTTCTTTTCAGATCCAGCATAACCGATACCGTCTTCCGGCTCTCCCGATCCTCCACTTCCATCGGCGCTCTCGCCGGGATCTCCTGTTCCCGCGTCACGGATGGATAGACCATCTCCCCCGAAACCTCCCGCGTTCTGCCGCGCACCGGCACCGCCTCTATCTCTGTCCCCACAAGCCGGTAGGTAATTTCCCCCTCTTCCAGATATTCTTCCGGCGCTTCTGGTATCTCAGCCTCTTTCAAATAGGAAGAAGAATAACGGATCCGCCGTTCTCCCGCCTTATCTTCCTGTGCGTAAGCCTGTCCGCCGGTGCCCTGCAGGCACAGCAGCACAAATGTCAGCACTGCCAGCCTCCCGCCATATCTTCTGTCTTCTCTTTTCCCCATACATTCTCCCTTTCTGCCATTCCCCGGCAAATGTCTCCTGCCAGCCGAACCGCATTCTTTCGTAAGCACGTTCTAAATTTCCGTACTCCTCTCTCAACCTTCTCCATCCTTTCTAAAATTGTTATTGTTCACGCATACGTGCCCCGTAACGGAATTTGCCGTGGCTTCGCATTTAAATACGGCAAATTCCTGCTGCCACCACGTTTTCTTACGGCACTTTCGGTTCCAAAAGTGCCTACCTGTGAACAGTAACGATATGATACTTATATTCAGCACTGCTCAATCATATGACTGCTATTTTTTTGTTTCATAGGACGCAGTTTCCCCTGAAACAAAAAATGCATTATGAAATTTCATAAATACCCGGATATTTCTGTGAATCACAGATGCCCTCTTTGCGGGCAGAATCATCGAATGCCGTCCGGAACCGGACTTTGAACTGCATCGTACCTTTATTATAGTCTGCCCTATCTCAAAATACAATTTATAAATCGCTCCCGCGGCATTTTCTACAAAAACCCCTTTTCATCCAGCATTTACTTATAAGTGTTATACAAAAAATCGAATACGAGTTTCTGTTTGGTACGGCAAAATGACTTGACTGGACAGCAGATTTTAGGTATACTTGCATATAGGTACATTTTACAAAATAAGAGCGGAGGAAATTAAACTATGAAGTGTCTTATCATTGACAAAGTATACGCTGGTATTGCTGAAGAACTCAGCAAATACATGGAAGTTAAAACTGCAGAGAATCTGCCGTCCACCAAGGATCAGTTATTAGCTGAAATCGGTGACGTAGACGTTCTGATCATGCGTGTAGATCCGAAGATCGATCAGGAGATCATTGACGCTGCTAAGAACCTGAAGGTTATCGGCGTTTGCTCCGTTGGTCTGAACCACATTGATATGGACTATGCAAAATCCAAAGGAATCCAGATCTTCAACGCACCGGGCTTAAACGCTAACGCAGTTGCAGAGCTGACCATTTCCAAGATGTTAGATATCTCCCGTGGTACTTTCACAGCTAACTACGATGTAAAAGTAAAACACGAGTGGAACAAATATAAATTCGAAGGTCGTGAGCTTCGCGGCAAGACTCTGGGTGTTATGGGCTTCGGTCGTATCGGTAAGAGAGTCGGCGAACTTGGTCGTGCATTTGGTATGACTGTCGTTGCTTACGATCCATTCCTGAAACCGGAAGATTTCGAGAAAGAGCATGCAACTGGCATGTCCGTAGACGAGATGTTAAAGGTAGCTGATTTCGTATCTATCCACGTACCGCTGACACCAGAGACAAAGGATCTGTTCAACGCTAAGTCCATCGCTGAGATGAAGGATGATGCAGTTGTTCTGAACATGAGCCGTGGTGGTATCGTAAACGAGAAAGACATGTACGAGGCTCTGAAAGCTGGCAAGATCGGCGGCTACGCAGCAGACGTTATGGAGAACGAGCTGGCTGGTAGCGGTCTGACAGGTGATGATACATTCGCAAGCCCGCTGTTCGAGTGCGACAACTTCATCGTTTCCCCGCACATCGGTGCTCAGTCCGTAGATGCTTCCAGAGACATCGGACTTCACATCATTTCCAAGGTAAAAGAGGCTCTTTCCCTGTAATCAGGAAACCAGTCTTATACTCATATAGGAAATCCTGCGGAAATCGTTCTGCAGAAACTGCATAAAGACAGGAACCGGATGATACTCTCGCCGGTTCCTGTTTTTTTGTTTCATAGGAAACTACTGGAATACCACTGGTTCCTCCAGCAGTTCCGTCCGCAGCACAATATACGGATACGACGGCTCTTCCCCGGTCGGCTCGCTTCTCTCCGGTCCTTTTAACTCGGTCTTGACGATGATCGAATTGTCCGTCAGGTACAACTCCGGAACCGTAATGCTGTAGCCGCCGGTCTCCTGCTTGCCGTACCCGGCAGCTATGTAGAGGTCATTTCCGCTTGTGTAAGTCAGGCGGAAGGAATCGTTCTTCTTTTCTTCTATGATCTGCGTCAGCTCCTGCGGCGTCTCATCGGGACCTATGACGGCAAATTCCAGATCCCGCAATTTTTCTGCCTGTTTTTCACCGCCGCATGCAACCGCATAGACCCCCGCCAGAAAGATTCCCATCACAGCCATAAGGCTTAGAAGCCATTTTTTCCTGCTTTTCTTACTTTTCATCAAATAAAAAACCTCCCGCTCCCCTGCACGCAGCCACGCGGCAAAATGCTTTGATTTACTGCATTTTATGAAGCGGAAGGTTGTGATATTCTATCTTTTTTCCTTTTTCCCTGGCATACGCCAGCAGCCGGTCGTTCGCCGCCGCCCAGCCCCCATACTGCCTGCGGCACGCAATCACGCACTGGCACGCATCCAGACATTCTCTGGCTTCTTGTTCCTTTTCCTCTGATATTTCTTCAAATGCGGGGACTGCAATCAATCTGGACGCCAATGTACAAGCCGCCGGATAATCTAAGTCGGCTTCCGATACGATCCCTGCCGCAAACGTAGTTCCAGCTCTCTGAAGCTGCCAGAAGACAGCGCGCCCGCTTCCTCCTCCTGCCAGCACAAACACCTCTGGCGCCCCCTCCGGACGCGGAAGCTCCATACTGCCGCCTGTCTGACGGAAGCGCCCTTCCTCGATCTGGAAAAGCTCGGAAAGATGTTCCGGAGTCAGCATCTCTTCCGGGCGTCCAAACCGGCTTTCCTGCCCCGGGCTGACGCACAGCACCCAGTCGGAGACGCGCTCCGCCAGATCAAGTTCATGAATGGATAAAATGACTGCCACCTTCTTGCGGCGCGCCAGCTCCTGCAAGACCGACATAAATTCAAGCTTATAACGGATATCCAGATAGGAAGTCGGCTCATCGAGAAGCAGCAGTTCCGGCTCCTGACAGAGCGCCCGCGCCAGCATCACCCGCTGCCGCTGACCGTCGCTGAGCGTCTGGAAGTCCCGCTCCCGAAGCTCTGATACCTGCACTGCCTCCATCGCCTCATCAACTGCCTTCCAGTCCTCTTCCGAGAGGACACCAAACCGCCCCGTGTACGGATAACGCCCGGCTGCCACAACATCCCGGCAGGTCATCCACTCTGCATGGACCTTTTCCGTAAACATGACCGCCATCCGCCGTGCGCGCTCCGTTCCCTTCATTCCCAGAAGGTCCGCGCCGTCCAGGTAAACCGCGCCTCCCAGAGGGGGAAGCTGCGCGGCGACACTCTTTAAAATGGTCGATTTTCCGGCTCCATTCGGTCCGACTAAAGTCAGGATCTCACCCTTCTTTATCCCGATCCGGACTGGATTTAAGATCTGTTTTCCACCGTATCCAACCTGTAAGTTCTCTGTATAAAAGTAGATCTTCTCCTCAGTTTCTGGATTCATGGTATTTTC
The DNA here is from genome assembly GCF_003461685.1 of Clostridium sp. AF12-41. NCBI lineage: Bacteria > Bacillati > Bacillota > Clostridia > Eubacteriales > Clostridiaceae > Clostridium > Clostridium sp. AF12-41. The sequence continues at coordinate 407,566 of NZ_QTXO01000002.1, forward strand.
TCCTCTGCTGCTCTATGCTTCAGGTGCTCTTTCGATGTTTCCGCATCATCACAAAAATCACGACCGGCGCACCGAAGACAGCTGTTACCGTGCTGATGCTCAATTCCGTCGGGGCAAAGACCGTCCGCGCCAGCCAGTCGCTGAACAGGCAGAACACGCTTCCGCCCAGGAAACAGCCCGGAATCAGCACCAGCGGTCTTGTATCGGCAAACAGCCAGCGGATCAGATGCGGAACCGCGATTCCAACAAAGGAAACCGGACCGGCAAATGCCGCTACGCAGCCAGATAAGATGCTGGACAAAATCACCATAAAGAAACGCAGATGTGCGACATTGACTCCCATGCTTCTCGCATACGTCTCCCCCATCTGGTATGCGCCGATCGGTTTGGATAACAGAAACACCGCTGCCGCTGAGACAAAGGTCACGCCCGCCATGACTGCCACATTTTCCCAGGTCATACCAGAAAAACTTCCGCGCGACCAGTTATGCAAGTTGACAATATCCGCATCGCTGGCGAAGGTCACAACAAAATCCGTGATTGCTGAGCAAATATAGCCGATCATCACGCCCCCGACGATCAGCATCGCCATCTGTTCCATCTTCCGCGCGACCAGGAGCACAAACAGCATAGAGAGAAGCGCTCCGGCAAATGCCGCTGCCACCAGCATCCCCGAATTGATCGTAATATTCCATTCCAGAAATCCGACCATCACAAGTGCTACCAAAAGCTTTGAACCAGAAGAAATTCCCAGCACAAAGGGACCCGCGATCGGATTGTGGAAAAAGGTCTGTAACAGATACCCTGACAGTGCCAGCGCCCCGCCAAGGATCAGCGCCGCCAGCGCGCGCGGCAGACGGATCTCCCAGATGATCGTCCACGCCATTCCACGCAGCTTAGGCTCCCGCAGTTCCTGTAAAAATTCCATGATCGGAACCGATACACTGCCTGAACAGGCACTCCAGATAAGCGACAGGAGCAGAAGCATAATCAGAAGCAGAAATGCACCTGCGATCCGCACCTGTCTGCCTGACTGCGCCAGGTTTCTTTGTTTTTTTTCCTGTTTTTGTCTGTTTGCTTCTGATACTGAACGCATCGTTTCTCCTATCTATCTTTATTACACTTTCCTTCCTCACGACTGCAATTTATACAGATATGTCCCATCTTCCTGGCTTCCGCTGAAAATCGCATGGATATCTTCCAGCATCGCTCCAACTGACATGGATTCCTGATAGAGATTCTTCGTCGTACACCAGACATTTCCCGCCTGTACCGCCTTGAAATCCTTGAGAACCGGCGCTTTTGCCAAAAGCTCCGAAATTGAGTGAATCTCCCCGTCGATTGTACTGTTATAAATCAGATAATCGGATTCTTTCGCGGCTGCATAAAATTCTTCCATCTGCATATTGACGGTCGAAGACCGCTTTCCGTCATCCCCCAGATGCCCGAATATGTATCTGCCGCCCGCTAATTCTATCATTTTCGGTATATAATCAGAGGAACGGCGCACGTTCACGCTGCCCTGGTTCGTAATATAGAAAAATGCCGCCGACGGCTTTTCCGCCTGTGCCGTCTGTTCTGTTTTTACGCTCCCGCCTGCGTTCTCCGCATCCGAACCTTCTTCTGTAACTCGCTGCAAAGCCGCTTCCTGCTTTGCAAATGCCGCTTCCGCCTCTTTTTCTTTACCGGTCAGCACTCCATACAGGCGGATCCATTCCGTCCGCCCCAGCGGATGTGCTTCGTAGCTGGAATGATCCACAAGCACCGGGATTCCGAAACTTTCCAGCTTTTCTTTTACCTCCGGCGAATGGAGAATCATCGTATTTTCTATTGCCAGACCGCAGCCCTCCGAGACGATCCGCTCATAATCCGGTTCGCTGTACTTGCCTGCGTAGAGAATTGACCCATTCTCCATCGCCTCCTTTGCCTCCGGGATGTACCAGCCCGACGCATCGGTTCCCGAAAACCGGATATCCGGGAGCGCTCCCAGCATCCGGAACATATCCATGGTCGCGGTCGCTACCAGATAAATCTGTTTGACCGGGCGCTTAAGCACCTGGATCGAATCCGGAAGATCTTCCGGCACCTTTCCGCCCTCTGGAATCAGAAGAAAACGGCTTCCATCCGCAACCGAAACTGCTTCGTACTGCATCCCGTCCGCATCCTCATAGGTATCGACCGCAAACTGGGTCGCATAGGCAAGCTCCATCCGCGATTTCCAGGCCAGGGACGCACTGATCGCCTCACCCGGCTGTGGAAGTGATGCCTCCGCCACCTGTGCATCCACGTTTTCTGCCGGCTGGGACACTTTCGTACCTTTACCCGCCTCATTGGATATCTCACTGGCGGATGTAGACGACGCTGCCGCCACCGCACTCTTTCCCGTATTTCCACAGCCACTCAAGAGCAGCACCCCCATAAGCGACAGTCCTGCCATCCTAAGTGCCATTTTCTTGTTACTGTTCACGCATACGTGCCCAGTAACGGAATTTGCCGTGGCTTCGCATTTAAATACGGCAAATTCCTGCTGCCACCACGTTTTCTTACGGCACTTTCGGTTCCAAAAGTGCCTACCCGTGTACAGTAACCTTTTCTTTCCCGTTATCCATCCTATTTTCTTCATTTTTCCCACTCTGCCTCTCTCACGTGCGCCACATACAGCTTCCGGATCGCCTCAACCTCTCCCAGTCCCCGGATGCGGCATTCCACCTGGTATCCGGCGCGTTCCAGGCGGCTCTTCCAGGAATCCTCCTCTTCACCTGCCATATCCTGATTCGCATGGTCGCCTGCAACCACCATGAGCGGCTGCAGCACTGCCCTCTGATAGTGTTTCTGCGCGCCCAATTTCTCGATCACCGCTTGTAAATCCGGCTGCGCCTCCACGGTTCCGATGTAATAATTTGCATAGCCGCCCGCGATCATCCTATCCTGCATCTTCTGATACACCTGATTGGAAGCCGCGTCCGTCCCATGCCCCATCAGGCAGAGTGCCGTTTTTCCATCGTCATATCCGCCCAGTTCTCCTGCCATCGCCAGGATCACCGCATCCAGATCCGCTTCACTGGCAAGAAGCGGTGCTCCCAGCGTCAGCCGTTCAAAACGCCCCTGATTCGCTTCCACTTCCGCTTTTACATCCATGTATTCAAATCCATCCATCAGATGGGTCGGCTGCACAATCAGACTTTTAATCCCATCGGCTGCTGCCCGGTCAAGTGCCTCCTTCAAATTGTCGATCGACCGTTGATCCCGCTTTTTCAATTTATCAATGATCCTCTGGCTGGTAAATGCCCGGCGCACCTCATAGGTCGGAAATGCCTCCGCCACTGCACGCTCAACCGCTCCGATCGTCTTTTCTCGGCTGTCATTGTAGCTTGTCCCGAAGCTGACTACCAGGATTGCCTGTCTTGGTTCCATCTATCCATTCTTCCTCTTTGTTTTTTATCTTTCAATTCAGAATTTTCCCGTTCCTCCTACGCTGCCATATGCCTGAATCTGGCTGACATATAGCTTTATGAATCGAAGCTACTATAGCATATTTTGAAATAGTTTGCAATGAAGCAGAAAAAATGGCACTCCGCCCGTCCAGGCGGAATGCCCCTTTTTCTGCTTTCAGCTCCAATTTTACCAGCTTTTCTATTTCTCGTCCCGGCTGCACGCGCGCAGCTGGTGCTCATGCTCATATTTTTCTTTCGTCGCCATCCCGCCCCGGATATGGCGTTCCGCTTTGTTGATGTCCAGTACTACACGCGCCCGGGATGCAAGCGGCGGATTGATATGGGAAAGGCGCTCGGCCACATCTTTATGCACGGTAGATTTACTGATCCCAAATTTCCGGGCCGCCTGCCGCACTGTCGCATTGTAGTCTATGATGTAATTAGCGATCGCAACCGCCCGTTCCTCGATATATTCCTTCATGGGAGTTCCCCTGAGAACGTTTTTTACATCTTATTACATCGGTTTCCGGTTTATGCAAATTCCCTTTCCCAAACAAAAACACTGCCGATTAGTAGTTCTCCGCACGGCGGTGTTTCCGCAAGTCGTTTCTCTTCACGCCAGCTTCCCACTCTGCCTTCTCCTCATCGGTCTCGACAAGCAGTCCCGGAACTTCCATCGGATGCTCGTTTTCATCCAGCGCTACCATAACCACATAAGCGGTATTAACCAGTTTACGTGCGCCGCTTAAAGACTCTACGAATGTATCGACGCGCACTTCCATGGAGGTTCTTCCAACGTAAGTCAGCTTACCCTCGATAATCAGGGTATTGTTCAGGTGGACTGCCTCTTTGAACTGCAGGTTATCAACCGATGCAGTTGTCGGATTGCAGTGCGCGTGGCGGCGCGCAACAACGGTCGCTACAACGTCGATCCATTCCATCAGCTGACCGCCAAACAAACGACCAGCACCATTTAAGTGACTATTTAATACAAGCTGTGTCTGGATAACAGCTGAATCCGCTACGCGGCGCATAATTCTTTCTTCCATAATTTATTTCTCCTTTCGAGAAGGATGCCTCTTCCAATCTCCCGCTTTCGAAGGACTTCCCTGTGATATGGTACCTAGTATACTGGCTTTCCCTCAAATTTGCAAGTATTCCGCTGCAAAAATTCTGAATCTTTTTAGTTATACATTCTATTGGCAGTAAACTATAAATGTAAAAAAACGACCGAAGAATCTGGGGCAGCGTCTGTTGTCTTTCGCTGACTCCCATCATCTTCAGCCGTTCTCTTATTTATCCTCTTCCCGCGCCGTGATCATCCGATAGATGAAATCCACGGTTCCATCGATACCGTAGCTGGCACTGTTGATACAGAGATCATAGTTGTTGGAATGTCCCCAGTTTCGGTTTGTATAGTAATGATAGTACTGGCTGTGGACATGATCCAGATGCTTTAACATATGGCGTGCCTGCTTGACCGTCAGGGAACTGTCAATCTCCATCGCACGTTTGATACGCTGCTCAAACGGCGCCGTGATGTAGATACTGATATGCGGGATGTTGTTGTTTGCCATGATGGCATCTCCGCATCGTCCCAGAATAACAAAATCTTCCTTCTTCGCCATGTCAACCAGAAGGTCGCTCTCGTTGAAGAAGACCGCATCACGCTTCGGCAGTCCGTGGAAACGGCTGAACTCGCGCATGCGCTGGCGCAGGGTCAGATGGCGCTCCGGGATGAATGCCTCACTCGGGTTTACATTGGCATCCTGATCGTGCGCCGGCTCTTTCTTGATTCCCGGCTTGATTCCGTAGCTGACAGAATCCTGTATAGAATCCTTCTGAGCCTCGAGACGTTTCAGAACCGCTTCAAAGATCTCCGCGTCGTAGAAATTGATTTTCAGCTTATCTGCCAGCTTAAATCCGATATTTACACCGCCGCTTCCGTAGGTCCAGCTGATACATACGATCAGGTGGTCATTTTCGGAAAAACGGTTTTTCAGGTTAAATGTATTCAGCTTCGCCAGCTCTGCGTTGATAACGTCGCCGCTCGCGAAACTGGTCGGCAGACTCATGACTTCGGTCAGAATCCGGTTGTACTCGGTCATGACGAGCTTCCGCTCTTCCTTATTCTCGATGGTACGCGCCATGTTTCCGATCAGGGCAATCTCACTTCGAACCAGGTTACCCTGCGGGCGTGTCAGCATCAGATGAGTCAGCTCATCCACGCAGCGCTTCCGGTCACGATTGAAAACACGTCCCAGAGAAGAACCTAACTGTGCATAAACCTCCGCATCCAGATCGTAAATACTCTCCGCCAGTTCACGGATTCGTTTTTCATCTCTTCCAGGCACCGTGCTGCCCGGCTTCTTCCCTGCTGAATCCTTTTCGGCTGCATTTTCCGCACCCGTTACTTCATTCGCATACTGGGCGCTGTCCTTTTCAAGCGCCTGCTGCGTCTGATTTTCCATATTATCTGTATTGGTATGTTCCTGATTGTTGCTCATCGTCACTCACCCCCTATAAAAAGAATAACAGCATATCAAGTGCAAAGACCGGAACCAGAATACCGAACGACCAGAGCAGATATCCGAAGAAGGACGGCATACGCACACCGTTTTCATCCGCAATCGACTTAACCATGAAGTTCGGTGCATTTCCGATGTAGGTGTTCGCACCCATAAATACCGCACCACAGGAGATCGCCATCAGCATCTTGATCGGAACCGTTCCTAACGTCGTCACCATGCCCTCCGTAAATCCAAGCGCACCTGCCGTTGTTAAAAATACCAGATAGGTCGGCGTGTTATCCAGGAAGCTGGACAGCAGACCGGTCGCCCAGAACATTTCAAATGGCTCGGAGATGCCCAGGTTCGCGCCATTTGCTTTCAGAATCATCAGGGCTGGCTGCATCGTGATGAAAATACCGATAAACAGAACCGCAACCTCCTGAATCGCGCCCCAGGTAAAGTGGTTCTCACGGCGGATCTCAACCTTCGTGGTCTTGAAGGACAGGAAGGCCGCCGCCAGAATGATTACAATCTCAATGATGGCCGGATAGCTTAATTCTACCTCTCCAAACAGGTGGATGCCAAGCACCTTTCCGGCTGCATCCTGGAACTGCGGCATGGACGGTAAGGTACCGCTTAAAATAACGGCTGCCACGATCATAACCAGGAAAATCAGGTTGTGCGCGCCGCGCAGCTTCACTTCAGTACCCGGTTTGCTGATATCCGGTTTCAGACCGCTCGCGATATCCTGACGATATGCCCTCTTATCAATAAAATAGAAGATTGTCAGCAGCACCAGCATATTGAAGAATAAGATCGGCACCAGATGTAAGCTCCAGAAGAACGGTACGCCGCGCATGAAGCCCATCAGCAGAGGCGGGTCACCGATCGGGGTCAGACATCCGCCGATGTTGGATACAAGGAAAATAAAGAAGATAATGATATGACGTTTCTTCTTTCTCCATGCATTCATCTTGACAACCGGACGAATCATCAGCATACTGGCACCGGTCGTACCGATCCAGCTTGAAAGCAGGGTTCCCAGTGCCAGTAGTCCCACATTGACACGCGGAGAACCCGCCAGGTCACCGGACATCGTGATATTACCGGCAACGCAAAAAAGTCCAAATAACAAAATAATAAAGGTCAAATAGTCATTGACCAGGCATTCCAGAACCGTTTCCAGTGCTGTCCCCGCACTGTAACGCATCGCAAACGGAATGATAAAAAGAATTGACCAAAGAGCAACCGCATGAGGCTGGTGCTCTTCCCACCATTCTGCCTTCACAAGCGGCAGAATCGCAATACAGAGAAGCAGTCCCGCAAATGGAATACACATCCAGAGCGGCACAGAGGATGCCGATGCACCGCCTTCCTGTTCTGCTGCCAGAGCCGTCATCGGATTTGCCATCAAAAATAATCCCAGGCTCGCGCAAAACGCACTCAATCTTTTCACCTTCGTAACCTCCCAACTTTTTTCTTTTTTGTTTTACATTTTCCATTTCAGCCACCCATTATAACAAGTTTATTTCCTAAATACAACCGTGTTTTTCACGTTGTAAGCGTGATTTTCCGTGAATTTTTCGTTAAAAGTACCTTATATTAATTCTTATTAATAAGTGTTGTAAGCCTGTGCTCATAACATAAACAAATACCTCTTTTGTGTATAGAAATTATGTATAATACTGTAATTTCACAAATGCTATATTTAATTCTTCTATGAAACAAAAAACCGCCCGCCGATATCCCGACAGACGCTTCCTACATTCATATATAACTTTTTCTTGAAATATACTCTCTTTCCAGAGTTCATATTTCAATTCCATATTTTCTCCGCCATCTTCCATCTTTTTCCTGCAGCTGTTTTCGCGCTTCATTTTAAGCCAGCCGCCCGATCTCTCGCGGTATTCCTTCGTGGTTTCTTTTTCGATATGTGCCAGTTGGCAAATCTGCCGCTGTATAACCTGCTCTTTCGCAGCGTTCACACATATTCTCTCTCGAACCTGTTTTATTATAACGCTTATTTGTAAAATTTATTCCCGTTTTTTTGTCAAATCTTTGTAAAAAAATCAAGCAGCAAATTGGAGAAACTGTCTCATTTACTTTTTATCTTCTTTATGCTATAGTTAGCCTGTATTTTGCATTCAGTTGTATTACGAATCCATTCGGAAATTCCGGTGCCATCCCGTGCCGGAATACTCAATGTCTTATCGTGTTTTATAAATATCAGAAGGATTTTCAGGAGTATTGTATTCATGCAGGCGAATATATTTAAAATCAAACGAAATAAATTGGCTGACGGTTCCGGGCTGCGGACTACGATTTATTTTAAAGGATGCCCCCTGCGCTGTGTCTGGTGTTCAACACCGCAGGCGCATGAGCGCCCGACCCGGATTCTCTGGGACAGCAAGCACTGTCTCTACTGCAATCTCTGTGTCAGCGAATGTCCCACCGGAAGTCTGGCATTTTCAGACAACCGTCTCACCTTTACCCCGGACACCTGTACATTCTGCCGTGCCTGTACGGATCACTGTCCGTCCCGAATGCTTCATTTCGTCGGTCAGATGATGGATATGGATGAAATCATGGAAAAAATTCTTGCCGACCGGGAGCTCTATGGAAATGGCGGCGTCATTCTCTCCGGCGGCGATCCGCTGATGCAGCCGGAAGCAGCCACCGCTGTCCTGAAAAAATGTAAAGAACACGGCATCCGCACCGCGATTGAGACGACCGCTTTCGCCAAACCGCTGGCTTTCTCCCGCTTCATCGCCAACGCGGACATGATTATCATCGATTTAAAACATTATTCTGAAAAGAAATATGTCCAGTTCACCGGTGTCTCAAATCATTCGATTCTGGAAAATCTGGACTTTGCCATCTCTATCGGAAAAAAAGTGGCGGTCCGCATTACCATTACCCCCGGCATCAACGACACGCTCATCGATGCCCGCAGGTATGCCCACCTTTTGTCTGAGCACCACATCAGACATGTAATTCTGCTCTCCTATTCAAATCTGGGGATCATTAAATATGAAAAATACACGCAATCTCCGACGCTTGCCCGCGAGCAGACCTTCTCCGGCCAGGATATGGAGAATTATGCGAATATGCTGCGCGGACTGGGATTTGATGTGCAGATTGAGCAGTAGGGAGGCGGCAGGTTTTTTCCATTGCCGCCTCCCATACATTTTTCTATCGATTCGTTACTGTTCACGCATACGTGCCCAGTAACGGAATTTGCCGTGGCTTCGCATTTAAATACGGCAAATTCCTGCTGCCACCACGTTTTCTTACGGCACTTTCGGTTCCAAAAGTGCCTACCCGTGAACCGGTAACATCTATTTCCTTGTTTCTCTATTTTTTCCCAAATTTTTCATTGATTTTTTTTCCACCCAATGCTATAATGTGTTCAATATTTAATTTATTTATCAAAAAATGAACATGAACCATTTGCAAAAATCCTCATTTTTACAAATGATTTAAAAGGAGGTTTCCCATGCAAAATCCACAATTCCAAACAGCGCCAGAGCCAAAACGCCTGGACTGGACCACGATGGTCGTCCCATTTCTTCTTATTATAATACTCTGTCTCTGCTTTCTGGCTGCGCCAGATGCATCCAAGGCAGTGTTGGAAAATCTCCGGAGCTTTCTCGGGGAAAACTTCGGTGTCGGCTACCTTGCCATCGGACTCGGCATTTTTCTTCTGTCAATCTACATCGCCTTTTCCCGCTACGGAACCATCCGGCTCGGAAAACCGGATGAGAAGCCGCTCTATTCCAATTTTGCCTGGGGTTCGATGATGTTTACCTCCGGACTTGCGGCGGACATTCTCTTTTACTCCCTGTGTGAGTGGGTTCTCTACGCCAATGACCCGCATCTGGCAGAAATGGGCAGTATTCAGGACTGGGCGAGCACATACCCGCTCTTTCACTGGGGTCCGATCCCGTGGGGCTTCTATGTCGTGCTCGCCGCTGCCTTTGGCTTCATGCTTCATGTGCGCGGCTGCCATAAACAGAAATACTCCGAAGCCTGCCGCCCGATCCTCGGAAAACACACAGACGGGCTTGCCGGAACTCTGATTGATCTGATGGCGGTCTTCGCACTGCTGGCCGGCACAACCACGACTTTTACGCTGGCGACCCCTCTGATGAGCCAGATCGTCTCCGAACTCTTCGGATTCGGCGACACCCGCCTCATCACCATCGCGATTCTGGCAGTCACCTGCCTGGTATATACCGTTTCCGTCGTGCGCGGCATGAAGGGCATCCAGAAGCTCGCGGCGTCCTGCGTCTACCTCTTCTTCGCTCTTCTGGCATATGTGCTGCTGTTTGGCGGTGAAGCACGCTATATCATCGAAACCGGCTTTTCCTCCATCGGAAATCTGGTACAGAACTTTATCGGACTCTCCACCTACACCGACCCACAGCGCACCACCTCATTTCCGCAGACATGGACAATGTTCTACTGGGCATACTGGATGGTCTGGTGCGTCGCTGCCCCGTTCTTCATCGGAACCATCTCTCGTGGGCGTACGATCCGGCAGACGATCCTCGGCGGCTACGTGTTCGGGCTTGGCGGCACGTTTGTGAGCTTTATTATCCTCGGAAACTACAGCCTGGGACTCCAGGTGTTCGGAAAACTGGATGTCATGGGGCTTTATGCCGCCAGTGGCGACCTCTATTCCACAATCACTGCCATCATCCGCACGCTTCCGCTCGCCCCGATGGTCCTCGTTCTGCTCGCGGCGGCGATGATCGCCTTCTATGCCACCAGCTTTGACGCGATCGTACTGGTTGCCTCCGCCTACTCCTACAAGAACCTGACAAGCGAGGACGAACCGCACATGGCGATCAAAACCTTCTGGTCCCTGAGCCTGATTCTGCTGCCGATGGTCCTCATTTTCAGTGATAATTCAATGGCAAACCTGCAGACCGTGTCCATCATTGCAGCATTTCCGATCGCGTTTATCATTCTCCTGATCGTGGCGGCGTTTTTTAAAGATGCGAAGAAATATCTTTCAAGCTACCATGGTATTTGAACGAATTGATTGAGTGTTGTTAAAAATATCCCGAATGCACTTTCCGATGCATTCGGGATATTTTTCTTTATCTATAAGCTCTCCCGCAGATACTCCCGCGTCACACTCCGCTCCGCTTCCAGCATCTCCTTCGGTGTCCCGGCAAAGAGCAGACTGCCGCCTGCGAGTCCGCCGCCCGGTCCAAGCTCCACGATATAGTCGGCGTCCTTCATCATATCCAGGCTGTGCTCGATGATAAACAATGTATTGCCCTGATCGGTCATCCGGTTGAAAAGCTTCATCAGACGGCGGATATCGTCGAGATGCAGCCCGTCGGTCGGCTCATCCAGAATGAATATCTGTCCCCGCTCATCCAGCTTGCTCGCCAGCTTCACACGCTGCAGCTCGCCGCCGGAAAGCGTCGTCATCGACTGATTCAGGTGCAGGTAACCGAGTCCGACCTGTACCAGCGTATCGAGTTTCTTCACAAAATCCGCATCTTCAAAGAACTGGATCGCCTGACGGACGGTCATATCCATGACTTCCGCAATATTTTTTCCCTTGTACTGATAGTGCAGCACTTCCTCCGAATACCGCGTTCCGTGGCAGACTTCGCAAACCGTCTCAATCGAATCCATATATGCCATATCCGATATAATTACACCTTTTCCCTGGCACGCCGGGCAGGCGCCCTTGGAATTGAAACTGAAATATGCCTGTGCGACATGGTTCGCTTTCGCAAAAAGCGCCCGGATCGCATCCGCGATATCCAGATACGTCGCCGGGGTCGAACGCAGATTGATACCGATATCCTTCTGCCGGATCGAGATCACCTCGCCTGGATACTGGCTCGTAAAATATTCCATCAGGGAGCTTTTTCCCGAACCAGCCACACCAGCGATGACCGTCATCACGCCAAGCGGCAGTTTTACGCTCAGATCTTTTAAGTTATGAAGCTTCGCGTGCTCAACCTGATACCATCCGTTCGGCTTGCGGTACTCCATCTTCATCGGCGTTTTCGTCCGCAGCATCCGCCCGGTCACAGTGTCCGCTTTCAAAAGGTTCTCGTAGCTTCCCTGATACATGATCTGTCCACCGTTTATGCCCGCTTCCGGTCCCATATCCACAATGTGATCCGCCAGAGCGATGACTTCCCGGTGGTGTTCCACAATCATCACGGTATTTCCGTGCTCTTTCAGCTTGATCAGCGAATTTTTGAGATTCTGGATATCGCGCGAATGCAGTCCGACGCTCGGCTCATCCAGCACATACATCATATCGGTAAGCGGCGAATTGATGTAACGCGCGATCTTGATACGCTGCGCCTCGCCGCCGGAGAGAGTGTCGGTTCCACGGCTTAAAGAAAGATAGCTGAGTCCGATCTCAATCAGCGCATTCATCCGCTTCAGGATCTCGGTCTTGATATCGCGCGCCAGCGGATCGTCGATCTGGCGGATAAACTCTGCCGCCTCCGGGATCGGCATATCCGAAACCTCGCAGATATTTTTTCCGTTAATCAGGCAGCTACGGATCTTTGCATTCAGTCTCGCCCCGTGGCACTCCGGACACGTAAAGGTGCTGACAATGCGATCCAGCTCCTTCTTGTGAAGCTGTCCTTCCTTAGATGTAATGATACTGCGGTACATACGCGGATAAATGCCCTCGTACTTCGCGGACTTCGGCCAGTTTGCCGGCGGGTTTTTCAGGCGGATCTGCGGCGAATAGAGAAATAAATCCATCTCCTCCTTCGAATAATCCTTGATCTTCTTGTCCAAATCAAACAGACCGCTGTACGCGTACCGCTTCCACCGCCATGCACCGGTCGTGAACGCCGGCCACTGGATAACGCCCTCATCGTTTAGGCATTTATCAAAATCCACCAGCTTGTGGATGTCCAGCTCCGTCACAACGCCCAGGCCCTCACAGCGCTCACACTTGCCGCTCGGATGGTTGAAGGAAAAGCTGTCCGAATAGCCGACAAACGGTTTGCCCACACGTGAGAAGAGCAGGCGCAGCAGCGCATAGATATCGGTGTATGTGCCGACCGTTGAGCGGGAGTTTGCCACCGGCTTTTTCTGATCGATCACGATCGTGACCGGAAGATTCTCCATGCGCTCAACCTCCGGACGACCATATTTCGGCAGAAACTGCTGGACAAAACTTGGAAATGTCACATTCAGCTCCCGCCGCGACTCTGCCGCAATCGTATCAAGGCAGAGCGATGATTTGCCCGAACCGGACACACCGGTAAAAACTGTGATTTTCTTTTTCGGAATTTTCAACGACACATGTTTCAAGTTGTTTTCCGTTGCATTCACAATGCTTATGTACTCCTGATTTTCTCGTTCCATCTGGCATTTTTCCTTTCTTAAGCTGCATTTTCCCGTCCCAGGTTCCTTTATTTTAAAGGTACTCAATGCTATCCTGATCTGTACGCGGCTATCACGCACAAAAGCAGACAGAAAATACCCCTAAGAAGCATTTTCCGTCTGCTTTTTTATTTGACTTCCTGCTTTACACGCACTCCGCCGAACAGCAGAGGCATTGTCTTTCTTGTATACTCTCCAAGCGCATAGCCACCGTCTGAAATGCAGTAATCATAGATGATTGCCCTCTCGCAGAGTGCATACATATGTGCAATCTCGTAATATGGCATACTGCGGGTAATCTGCCCCCGGCGCTGCCCCTCATCGACCAGCTGATTTACCATCTTATAGTAAAAACGGTTCTGGTTTAAAAGATGCTTATCCCCCTTTGTCACCACCTGTGAGGAATAGAGTGACGCCAGAAGCCCTACCGGGATATCCGACTCTATCAGATCATGTACACTGAAGCAGAGCGTCATAAGCTTGTCAAAGCTGTCCATCTCCGGATCCAGCGCCTGCATTACCTCTTCATACTTTGCATCAAAGATCTCTGGGAGAGATGCCAGAAGCTCATCCTTTCCACTATAATAATGATAGAAGCTTCCCTTTGATGTTCCAGACTGCAGGATAATCTCATCGATCGTCGTCTCCTCATATCCCTTCTCATGAAACAATTTCCATGCAACACGGGCAATTTTTGCTTTTGTGTTATTACCCTTCGCCATTTACCTTTTACCTCTTAACTTCTCAATAATCGTAATTTCAGGGAAACATTCCTGGTTATCTAATTTACCTTTTTGTTTACCTGAATCCAGCCGAAAGCAGAGTGGATAATCTTCCTCATCTGCTTTCGGCAATCTAATTTATTTTATCATTCTTTTCCTGTGAAGTAAAGAGATTGTTCATAGTGTCTATTTTTAATATCGTTTTCACATCCGGTGAACTTTGGTATGTGCATGGCAGCTGCACTGGGGATGCACTGGAACTTCTATCAGATCCGTGGACCACGTTTTGGCATCAATGAACAGCATTTTTCCAATCAGCGGCTCTCCCTTGCCCAAAAGAAGCTTCAATACTTCTGCCGCCTGCATACACCCGATCATGCCGGGAATCACGCCAAGCACACCATAAGCAGCCGAATTCGGGTTTCCGGATGGGTCCTCTGCCTCCGGACAGAGACAGCGCAGACATGGTCCGTCCGATGCGAACACGGTAACCTGTCCCGCAAATTCACAGATAGCTCCATATACATCCGGCTTTCCCAGCTTCATACATGTGTCACTCAGCAGATAGCGGGTTGGAAAATTATCCGAAGCATCCACAATCACATCAAACTTTGCAAGAATTTCTTCTGCATTTTCAGCTGTAATCCCCTCTGGGTATACTTCTACCTGCACCGAATGATTCCGGCTCTGAAGCTGCTCCGCCGCCAGTTCTGCTTTTGCCTTTCCAATGTCCTGTTCCCGGTAAAGGATTTGACGCTGCAGATTGCTGACATCCACCCGGTCAAAATCAGCAATCCCGATCGTACCGACTCCTGCTGCTGCCAGATAGAGGCTGACGGGAGATCCAAGTCCCCCCGCCCCGACTACCAGCACCCGGCTTTCCGCCAGCTTTTTCTGTCCTTCTTCTCCTACCTCCGGCAGGAGAATATTTCTTTTATAGCGTTCTTTGTCTATCTCCAAACCAGCGTCTCCTTTCTGAATCAACCGCCCCCCAGTAAATGATAAATCTTCAAATCATCTGCTTCTTCAAGTGTTACTTTATCATAGTCTTCTGGCCAGACCAGCTGCCCATTTACCTTCACGACCAGCTTGGGCCAGGTAAATTTCATGTGTTCCATCACACCCCTGATTGTCAGTCCTTCATGCCAGTCCGGATATGGACGGTTATTCAGTACCATTATATCCACTTCCCTTCTGCAACGTATTAATGAATAGTCTTACTGAAGCGGCTCAACTACTTCCAAAAGCTCCGGAAGATCCATGCCAAGCTCTTTCAGGTGTGCAATTGTCGGAACACCGTTTAAATTCCAGCCGCGCTTCGGATATACCGCATCAATCAGCTTCTCATATTCCCCTTCTCTGTGCTTTCTAGTCGCAGCCATCTTTTCCTTTAAGGACATTTTTTCGACTTCTTCTTTTGTAAAACCAACCAGCTCTACCAGCTGACCATCGTAGCGCTCCTGACGGGACAGATATTCTTCTTCCGTAACCGGTCCCTGGGAACGGTATGGAATCGCATCGTCCGCACGCAGTCCCTTGCCAAGACGAATGTTGAAAACACGCTGGAAATTGTAGACGCGCTCGGACATTTTAATCATCTCATCCCTATCAATCTTGACCCCAGTAACACCATAATAAAGATCCAGATAGTTATCTACGTGCTCCGGTACCTTCGCCGGTTCATCGGTCAGGCTGTTGTCAGCCGGTACAATATCATTCCACGGCAGCTTGCAAAGTCCCAGAAGACCAAACCAGGTTCTAAACATCGGATAGTAATACAGCGCCTCCGCCTTATCCTCAAAGGTAGGAATCTGGTTATTTACCTGATCCATGAAAATCAGCCATGCCTCATCATGCTGCGGTCCCTTATTGGTCAGACCATAGCCGCCCTGCTGCGCCAGGGATTCTTTGGAAGCATACTCTGAATATTCAAGTCCCTTCTGTTCCATCGCAATATCATTCATGAAATCCATATCGCCCCAGCCCTGCGCTGCAAAATACTCTTTCTGCTTGTGGCTTCCAAGTGCCGCAATCTTGCCAAAGCCTTCGTTTCGCGCCATCTGGTGCAGCAGCTCCAGCTCCGCCTCTGCATTGCCCCATACAAGCTCCAGACCGCCGGTTCTCTCCTTATTCAGGATACCATTTTCATAGCATTCCATCAGGAAGGCAGTCATGGTGCCAAAGGAAATCGTATCAATGCCATATGTATCACAGTAGAAATTCACTTCCAGGATTACCTGCGGATCGGTTACACCGCAGTTCGGACCAACACCGGCTGCTGTCTCATACTCCGGACCATCCACACATACTTTATGTCCCTTATACGGACCTGTCTTTAATTCAAACTGATCGGCTGTTTTAGCACACGCCATCGAACATCCATACCAACATCCGTCCGCTCCGCCCTGGGTCAGCCATTTATTTCTCCATACCTCCGGTGCCATCTCATCGATCTTATCCGTTCCGCCATATTTATAATTGCGCGTCGGCAGAATATCATAATCGCTCATGATACGCAGGGAGTATGCTGTTCCGGATTTACGCATTGAATTCTGTTTGTCATCCTGTGTCGCCACCTCACGATGGAATTTCAGGCCATCCCGGTTCAGGATACTGATATCATATACATGGTTCAGATTTGCTTTTACGCCTTTAAAATGGCATACCAGCGCTTTAATGTGCTTGTCCGCAAAGACACGTCCGATACCACCACGTCCAGCCTGTTTTAAGCGAACTACATTTCTTTTCGGATCATAGAATGTAAAATTCAGCATAGAGAGGTTGCAATGATCCGCCGCTGAACCAGAACATACGACCGCCACGTTTTTGCGATCATTGTCATCCTCCGCATACATGGTTGTCAGCTCTTCTCCCAGTACATGTGCATCTTTATGCTCTAACGGTGCTTTTTCAATTGAAACGGTTCCCTTATTGCCATCGATGACAATAATCACGTCTTCCTCCGCTTTTCCAGTCAGCTCGATCACATCAAATCCGGAGAATTTTAAGAATGGGCCAAAATATCCGCCGACGTTTGAATCAATCGGGATATCTGTCATCGGTGAAATGCTGCATACCAGGCATTTTCCGGTACCGCCGTACTGCGTAATTCCGGCAATCGGTCCTGCCGACATGGTGATGGCATTTTCCGGAGAATTCCACTTTGTATCCGGATTCGTTGCATCCCACAGATAACGCAGGCAATAACCTTTTCCGCCGGTAAATTTTTCTTTGACCTCCTGAGGAATGTCGATCATATCGATGGTGTTATCTGTCACATTGATTCGAAGACGCTTATCCGTATATCCATGATACAGCGGCTTTGGCTCATATGTAACCTGATTGAGAACCGTGTGGGCCTCTTTCATTTTTTTGATTTCTTCCATATCTGCGTCCGCATAACGCGGAAGATCACACATTTTAATCATGCCTTTCTCCTCCTTTTACTCTTCTACCAGACGGATCGCTCCGGTCGGACATGCTTTTACGCACAATCCGCACGCCGTACATTTGGACGGCTCCAGATAATCATCACACTGTACCATAACATTCTCCGGACAGAATCCAACGCACATCAGACAGCCGGCACATTCTTTCTTATTCAGCCGGTAAACGCCTCTCGCATCCTCCGTAATCACACCTGTATTGCACACTTCAGAACATTTTCCACACTGTGTGCACACAGCAATATGATGGCTTCCATCCTCCTTGTCGGTAATGCGGATGCAGGATTTCATTGGATCCGAAACCTTGTAAAATGCCTTCGAACAGGCTTCTTCGCACTGGTGGCAGCCAATGCAGAGTGATTCATCTTTCTCTAATCGTCTCATCACAGTTCCTCCTTTTTGCCTAATTTCATTATTTCATCCGAAACAGATACATATCCGTCCCGAATCACTTCCAAAAATATGGCTCCTGCCGAAAGGCGGCAGAAAACTCCTTTTTCATGGTAAATACACTCTGGAAAACACTTTTTTCCATACCCGGAGACGCGGAACACCGCCCCTCCCGCCGCCAGAAGATCCCCCGTATTTAACTGGGTGGTATCGATTCCCTCCGTTATCAGGTTTGCCTTGTAGCGGCGGAAGCAGAGTCCCGGTTCTGTCTGCTTCTCCATCCAGTCCCGGGCTTCTCCCGCCAACAGCGAAGTCTGCCTTTCACCTCCCGCTGCATGCCGGTCACCCTCCATTCCGATCCCCCTTCGGAACCAGGCGCTCTCCACGGCTTCTCCCGGCTGTCCCCTCTGCCGGAACACATATAATTCACGCACAACTGCTCCCATCTAATCCCCTCTTTTATAAATATAAAATTTCTCCGGTTCTTGCCAGCCCATAACCACCGAGCTTCTCCACTCTCTCTGCAAACTCCCGGCTTTTCAAAACCGCCAGAAAATGCTGTACCGGTGGAAAATCCAAAAATCTGACTGGAATCGCAAAGTCATACTCTTCCCGTCCAATCTCAATAAAATCAAGTCCCATTGCCCTAGCTGCCGACTGGATTCCCATGCCCGCGTCTGCATCGCCGCCGGACACGGCAGCCGCCACTGCCATATGCGTTGCCGCCTCTCTGTCATATCCGTGAATCTCTTCCGGTGAAATACCGGCTTCCTTCAGCTTATAATCAAAAAGGACTCTTGTCCCCGCTCCTCTCTGTCGGTTGACATAATTCAAGCCACGTAGATCTTCAATTTCATGGATTCCAAGCGGATTTCCTTTTTTTACGATAATTCCCTGAATTCGCTCAACGCCCTTAACAAGTGCCATTTTTTCACCCGCAAACAGTTTTTTCAGGATCGCAATATTATATTCTCCTGTCTCTTCATCCAGCAGGTGGGTCGGAGCCAGATGCGCCTCTCCCCGCTTTAATGCCATTAAACCGCCCATACTGCCTACATGCGTACTGGAAAGGTAATTACCCGGGTACATACACGGCAGCAAATCTGCCATCACATCCAGAATCAGATCATGGCTTCCGATTGCCACTGCCGTACTTCCAATTTCCTCCAGGGAACGGTATAGCTCTACGTCAACGGTATCTCCCGCCTCGACCCCCTCGCTGTTCTGAGGAATCACACAGAATCCGTCTGCCCGCACCAGGCTCATTGCTGCTCCCGCCCCGCGCGCCAGTGGAGAAGCGACGAGCTTGTCACCCACTTCTCCTACCTTCACCCGCACATACTCTTTATGTTTCAGGGATGATACAAGGCGTTTGGATATGACAGCCCGCACCGTCGTGCCGCCTGTTTCTGTACGTCCTGCCAGTTTCTGCAGCACAGGAATCACAAAATTTTCAAAGTTGATATAGGCGGATACCGGATATCCCGGAAGTCCGATTACCGGTTTTCCATTGACAATCGCCAATATTACCGGTTTTCCCGGCTTGATTGCCACCCCGTGTACCAGAACCTCCCCCAATTCCCGAAGTACATGAACCGTAAAATCTTCAGTTCCTGCACTGGAGCCGGCATTGACAATCACCATGTCATAGTTTTCAACCGCCTCTGCCACCTTTGCTTTCAATGTTTCATATTCATCCGCAATCGGCGGAAAACGATGGGGCGCACCGCCATGTTCCGTTACCAGTGCCTCAAACACTCTCGAATTCGATTCGATGATGTCCCCATCCCTGGGTTCCTGTCCCGGCTCTATGATTTCGGTTCCCGTCGGAA
Organism: Clostridium sp. AF12-41; assembly: GCF_003461685.1. Lineage (NCBI taxonomy): Bacteria > Bacillati > Bacillota > Clostridia > Eubacteriales > Clostridiaceae > Clostridium > Clostridium sp. AF12-41. The sequence continues at coordinate 427,286 of NZ_QTXO01000002.1, forward strand.
AAATCGCTACCGACGGCTTTTTCAACACCTCAATCTCTGTAATTCCGCCAGACAGGAGAACACCTATATCAATCGGGCGTATCTCATGATAACCGGGCATCAGCATCTCACCCGCTACGATATCTTCTCCGATCGGACGCACATGCTGCCATGATGCAGCTGCATCCGTAATCTGCACCGATCCGTCTTCCTGCTCCAGCAGATCCTCCGCCATGATAACTGCATCGCATGGTGCGTGAATCGGATCGCCCGTATCCACCACTGTAAAATCTGTACCCGGATACAGGGTAAGTGGTTTCCGCTCCGATGCTCCCTTTGTTTTCTCTGCCTCAACCGCGATTCCATCCATCGCCGCCGCATTATAAAGCGGGGAACAATATTTCGCATAGACTGCCTCTTTTGTAATCCGGTGCAGACTTTCCGTCACGGGAATCCATTCTGCCTTGGGGCTTAATAATTCCCCCAGTGCTTTCTGGTAAAGGGCTTTTGCCTCCTCCACCGGTGTATTATTCAGATATAAATTTCTCTTTCCCATCTCTGCCTCTATTCTGTTTCCACCAGGCTCTGCCGATCCTTTATTCTCCGTCGCCCTTCTGGAAGCAATTCATTTTAAAAACGGTATACCTTCACCTGCTCACCCTTCTTCAGTCCCTCCTGATTCATATCAATCAGAACGTAGCCGTCTGCCTCTGCCATCGTCGAAATCAAGCCTGATTTTCCAAATACCGGTTCTGCCTCCAGCCCCTGCGGAGCCATCTGAAGCTTTACCAGCAGGCAGGTTGTTTTTCCGGGTGCCCCCGCCAGGTTCGTTGTCATAAAGGCTTCTAGCGGAGGTTGATCTGGCTGACCGGTTACCTGCTTCCAGAGCCACACAAATAATAAGTGGAAAACGGTAAGCGCTGCTGCCGGATGCCCAGGAAGTCCTCCTAACAGCGTATTTTTCTCTTTATCATATCCCAGAATCGTCGGTTTTCCCGGTTTCAGTGCCAGCCCATGGGTAAATACTCCCTCCTTGGAGATGCGGTTTAATATCTCCATAGTCATGTCCTTCTTTCCCTGGGAACTTCCTCCGGAGATCAAAATCAAATCACATGCTTTGACCGCCTCCCTGATTTTCTCCTCTAAAAGTACCTCTTCATCCCTCACCGCCTCTGCCGAAACAAGCTCCAGACCTGTCTTCTTCACATAACAGGACAGCGCCCATGTATTAATATCCCGCACCTGTCCCGGTCCAGGAACCTGATCGATCCTGACCAGTTCGTCGCCCGTCGATAGAATTGCCACCTTCCACGGTTTAAAAACCGGAACCTGAACCACGCCAAGCGCTGCCAATGTTCCCGCCTGCGCCGGGCCAATCCGGGTTCCCGCTTTAAGGACTATATCCCCGGTTTTTACATCTTCTCCCGGAAGCACGATGCATTTCCCATACGGAACATTTTCATACAGGGCAACCTCATCTGTTCCGAACCGTTCACTGTATTCTACCATCACCATGGCATCTGCCCCTTCCGGAACCATGCCGCCGGTCGGCACATAGGCGCAGGTACCCGGTTCAATCTTTGATACCGCCGGATGTCCTATCTCTACTTCTTCCAGCACCTTCAGAAAAACCGGGATACTTTCCGTTGCGCCCGCCGTGTCCTTTGAACAGACTGCATACCCGTCTACACTGGAACGGCGGAATGCCGGAATCATTTCCCCAGAGACAATATCTTCTGCTAAAATACGGTCAGATGCATCTGCAAGCGCAACGTGCTCCGTTTCTGGCAGGCACTCTTTTGCCGCTTTAAGCAAACGTTCCCGCGCCTGCGCCAGCGTATCAACTTTCAATAACTTCATAATTCCTCCCTTGCGGCATGATTCTTCTTCGCGAAGGTATGCATCCACGCGAAGTGCTTCTGATTCATGGACCGCCTCTCCGAATGAAACAAAAAAACGAATACAGAAAACATTCCGCTCTCTGTATCCGTTCCTGATGATGCAGTCTGCCTCTTATGGCTTTCTGCTGATATGCACTTATCTACATCAGGCTTTGCTTGGGCTGGCGGAATTTACTGCTCTTTTCCAGAACTTCCGGGTCTTCATCCCGGTCATCCGAGAGCTATTCCTTTCCAATGCATCGTCTGATGCGGGGAGGCACCCGCGTTTCCCCGGATACCCATTGGCTTTTCTTCCATCCTGTGAATCGGTTCACAGCTTAGGCAGAAAAGCTCGAAATCAACTCTGTATAACTGCCGCTCTCGTGCGACAATTCTCTTTCTCATGATTTTCTACCAGAAATTATACCACATTTTCACAAACTGTGTCAATCATCCCAAGCAAAACTCTTTCCATTTTTTTCACATCCAGCGCAATCGTCTCGCATTTTTATTCATATTTCTGAATTTTTTTCATTTTCACGATATGAAACCTCTGTATCTGCCAGATATCGGCGTATGGACGGATGCGACGGGTGAAGAAGGATTTCTTCCGGTGTTCCAGACACCAGAACATTCCCCTGCTCCATAAAATGTACCTGGTCACAAATCTTGCGGACATGCACCAGCTGATGGCTGATTAGCAGCCATGTCATCTTATTTTTCGTCTGCTGCTCCCGCATCAGCTGTTCAAACAATTCTGTACTGTCAGGATCCAGGTTGGAAAGAGTTTCATCAACAATCACAAACGCAGGGTCAAATACCAGGGCCCTGATAAATGATAATTTCTGCTGTTCCCCGCTGCTCAGGGAACGGGCATACTGATTTTTTTTCTGCAGAAGCCCACATCGTTCCAGCCAGGCATCCATCTTCGCCTCATCTGGGCGGATTCCCCGTATTTTCAGCGGATAGATCAGGTTCTGATACACCGTATCATGCAAAAGATACGGTCTCTGTGTTGTCATCGTGATATCCCGGGGTGTCAGTCCCTCGTAATCAATCCTCCCGCCATCTGGAACCAATATCCCCTGTATCAGCTTGGAAAGTGTTGTTTTTCCGCAGCCATTAGTTCCTATCAGACCATGAACCTTCCCGCTCTCCAGATACAGTTCCTCGATTTGAAGCGTAAACTGACCCATCTTCTTTTGCAGCTTAGAGATTTTCATCCGGTGTCTCCTCCTGTCTGAAATGTTCTGCCAATGTCTGTACCGCAAATGCCAGAAGCATCAGGATCACTCCCAAAAATACCCCTTCATAATAATCGCCTGCACCTTTCAGGGTTGAAATCGCAGTCGTCATTGTCCGGGTGCTGTTTTTTATATTTCCACCTACCAGAAAGACCGCCCCGACCTCACTGATGGAACGCCCATATCCAGACACAACCGCAAAATAAATTTCATTTTTCATTTCACGCAGCAGAAGCCGCGCGGTCTGATGCCGGTCAGCTCCCATCGTCCTGGCAAATGCCCGGATCGAAGGCGCCGTGCGGACCGCATATGAATATACCATTCCACAGACGATCGGAGTGATGATCAGAACCTGAGCTGCCACCATTCCTTTGATCGTAAATACCCATCGAAGCGCCCCAAACGGACCTTTTTTTCTCAAAAGCATATATGTGAGCAGTCCGATGACGACCGGAGGTGCTCCCATCAAGGTCCGGTTCACGCGGACTACCAGCTTTTTTCCTGGAAATTTCGTCTGCTCCAGCACAAGTCCCAGAAAAATTCCAAGCATGGACGCAATCAAGGTTGACCAGAAAGACATCACCAGTGTTACCCGGATAGAATCTATCACTCCGACCGTACCAAAAAATTTTGAAAACAGGTTTCCCATATTTTTTCTCCCAGCATATCCACTGAAACACCTTATGTTCTGCAGGCGTTCTCATTTTCTCAATTCTTAATGACAGAAAAACCGGAAAAAGTGCATCCTCCCTTCTCCGGTTTCCTGTTTATACATTATAAATTCTGCAAGGTTCAACTGCCTGCTTTATTCGTTTAAATACGCTAATTCCTGCACTGCCGCATATCATCCGGCAGTATTCTATTTCTGCTCTGCATTCGGGAAGAATAACGGCTCGCCGTACTCCTTTACGCCGTATTCACCGATCAGCGTCTGGATTTCCGGAGAACAGATCCACTTGATAAACGTATTCGCCGCCTCGTTGTTGACATCCGGATATTTCTCCGGATTTACTGCGATAACGCCGTACTGGTTTAAAAGTTCCTTGCTGCCTTCACATACAATATCCATATCCGGGAAATCTGCCTTCTTGGCAAGCCAGGTACCACGGTCAGACAGGCAGTAGCCGCCTTTTTCATCTGCCATCGCCAGTGTATCAGCCATTCCAGCGCCTGCCGATACATAGTTTGGATTGCTCTCATAATCTGTAATTCCCAGCTTCTCCCAGATTCCGGTCTCCTTGTTATGGGTACCAGAGTTGTCTCCACGGGACACAAATGTCAGCTGCTCGTCCATGATCTGTTTAAATGCAGCGTTGATATCATCCGTCTTTGTAATCGGACCATCCTTCGGTCCTACGATCACGAAATCATTATACATAACCTGGAAGCGCTCTACACCGTAGCCGCTCTCCACAAATTCTTCTTCTTTTGCTTTAGAATGAACCAGTATCACATCGACTTCACCATCTTTTGCTTTCTGAATCGCATCACCGGTTCCTACTGCCGTCCACTGTAAGTCAATACCTGTATCCTCTAAAAAGATTGGCTTTAAGTAATCCAGAAGACCTGTATTATCGGTACTGGTCGTCGTTGCCATCAGAAGCGTCTCTCCGGATGCTTCCTTGGTCTCCTCTGCACTGCTTTCCTCAGCAGCCTCTGCGGTTGTCTCTGCGGCGCTTTCCGCCTCCGTTGTCTCTTTTGCGCTTCCGGAGCAGGCTGTCATAGACAATGCTGTCATGGCCGCCATTGCCAATGCAATGATTCTGTTTGTCTTCTTCATGAAATTGTTCTTCTCCCTTCTTTTGTTTAAGAATACGCTGAAAAACATTTCATCGGAACGAGACTCTGGCAGAGGATGCGCCGCCTTTTACCAGCTGCCTTTCTTCCTAATAAGCAGCAAGTCCTACTTCTCTTTCCAATGCATTTCTTTCCAAATGCGGGAGGCATCCGAGTTTCCCCTGATACCCATTGGCTGTAAACCCTGACAATATACTGTGTTAGGTTTTTCAGCTCGAAATATAGTTTTCCTGGCTTCTGCTGTCCGGGTTCTTCTGATACTTCCCGAAACATCCTTATACATTTTTACTATACCATGTCAAAATTCCTCTTGTCAACCGGGCAACTTTCACATGAGCGAAATTTTTTCATTTTTTCAAGCTTCTTATTTATTTTGTTTTTTCTTTTCTACTGCTCTTTTCTACTGTTATTCTGGATTTTTAGTCTTTTTTCACTTCTATCTTGATTTTCCCTTTTCATATTTGTGCGATGCTCTTTTAACTGTGCTTAATTTTTTGTTTTTGTTTTATATATTATGAATATTCAAACCATTTTATCTTTTCTACAATTTTCACTTTCTTTTCACGCATAATATCCTCATTTTTTCCGATTGTAAGCCCCATTTTTCTATGGTATCTTATATGTTATATTAATTTTCTTTTATAGTCATTCCGCACTCCGCTTGTTTCAGCGTGATCGGATGATTATTTTTCAGATTCGTCTGTTAAAAATTAAATTAATACATTTTTTTCAATTTACTCTTGTATTCTTGAGTTGGTTGTAGTATTATAGACTCAGAACTAGAACACAGTCTAGTTTTTTGCAAAGGAGGGGGAAAGGATGGCAGAAACTCCTTACATATTTAACATCCAGAAATTTTCAACGCACGACGGTGATGGTGTCCGCACCACGATTTTCTTCAAGGGATGTCCCTTACGCTGTATGTGGTGCCACAACCCGGAGAGTCAGCATTATTATAAGGAACTGATTTTTCATCAGCACAAATGTACCACCTGCGGCCGATGCGTTGCAAAATGTAAACAGGGAGCCAATTCCATCGTAGACGGCAAGATTGTATTTGACCGTTCCAAGTGTACCGCCTGCGGCGTCTGTACCGATTGGTGCATCACAGAGGCCCGGGAGTTAGCCGGTAAGGAATACACGGTAGATGCACTTGTCAAGGAAGCGATGAAGGACAAAATCTTCTATGAACAATCCGGCGGCGGTGTAACACTTTCCGGCGGTGAGGTTATGGCTTCCCAGCATATGGACTATGTGGAAGAGGTCTGTCGCAAGCTCCACGAGAACGGTGTCAGCGTTTTCATCGACACCAGCGGCTACACAGACTATGAGAATCTGAAGCGGATTCTTCCTTACGTAGATGTTTTTCTCTACGACATCAAAGTGATGGATCCGAAAGACCACAAGAAGTTTATTGGCGTTGACAATTCACTAATTCTAGAGAACTTAAAGAAATTAAGTGATGAGGGCGCTGGTCTTTACATCCGGCTTCCGATTATCCAGCAGGTCAACGCAACCGATGAACACATTGAAAGTGTCATCCATTTCCTGAAAGAAAACAATATTCACGCACGTCAGGTAAACCTTTTACCTTATCATGACATCGGAAAGGGTAAATACGCCAGCCTCGACATGGAGTACCATGAGGATGAGATGAGCGTACCGGTGTCCGAGCTTATGGAACACTTTAAGTCCATGTTCGAAGAACAGGGATTCAACAAAGTCAATATAGGAGGATGATTTAAATGGCAGAGAAAATTGATACTTCATTCGTAATCAACACACCAGAAGGTCTGTTAAAAGACAATGACCGCGGATGCACCGAGAGAATTAAAAGACTGAGAAGAATCAGTCATTCCACCCAGCCGCATCTGGATCTGGAAAGAGCCAAAATTGAAACCGATGTTTACAAAGAGTACGAAGGTTCCGTATCTGTACCGGTTTTAAGAGCTCTCGTTCTGAAAGAGTACTTCTCCAGAAAAACTCTTTACTTAGGCGAGGATGAGCTGTTAGTTGGTGAGAAGGGCAAAGACCCGCAGTGTTCACCGACTTTCCCGGAGCTGTGCTGTCACACCATCGAAGATATGCACATCATGAATGATCGTAAACTGGTTAACTTCACTGTTACCGAAGACGATCTGAAGCTTCAGGAAGAAGAGATCATTCCGTACTGGAAGAACCGTGCAGTCAGAGAGCATCTCTTAAAAGCTATGACCCAGGAATGGAGAGACTGCTATGAGGTTGGTATGTTTACCGAGTTCATGGAGCAGCGTGGACCGGGCCATACAGCCGGCGGCAAGAACTTCTACATCAAGGGCTACGGCGATTACAAGAAAGAGATCGCGCAGGCTATCAAAGATCTTGACTACTTCAATGATCCGGAAGCTTATGACAAAGAGCAGGAGCTTCGCGCTATGGATATCTGCTGCGATGCTATCATTATCTTAGGTAAGAGATATCATGATCTGGCTCTTGAGAAGGCTGCTGAGGAGAAGGATCCGGTCAGAAAAGCAGAGCTTGAGCAGATTGCAGCTAACTGTGCCGTTGTTCCGGAGCACAAACCGGAGACCTACTGGCAGGCACTTCAGATGTACTGGTTTACACACCTTGGCGTTACAACCGAGTTAAACCCGTGGGATGCATTTACACCGGGCCGTCTGGATCAGCATCTGATTCCGTTCTATGAGAAAGATACCGCTGCAGGTACTCTGGATGATACCAGAGCTCTTGAGCTTCTTGAGTGTCTCTGGGTTAAACTGTTCAACTCTCCGGCTCCGGTTAAGGTTGGCGTAACCTTAAAAGAGTCCGGTACATACGTAGACTTCGCAAACATCAACTCCGGCGGTGTGAAGGAAGATGGTACAGACGCAGTTAACGCTGTTTCTTACTTAATCCTTGACTGTATGGAAGATATGAGACAGAACCAGCCAAACTCCAACGTACAGATTTCCAAGGTTACTCCGGATAAGTTCTTAAAGAGAGCTTGCGAGATCGCTCGTCAGGGTTGGGGCCAGCCGGCATTCTACAATACCGATGAGCTGATTCAGGAGCTGGTAAATCAGGGCAAATCTCTGGTTGACGCCAGAAACGCAGGATGCTCCGGATGTGTTGAGACAGGTGCATGGGGAACCGAGGCTTATTGGCTGACCGGTTACTTAAACATCCCTAAGTGCTTACAGCTCGCTCTGTATGATGGCTACGATGTAATGTTCAAAAAACAGATCGGACCGCACACCGGCAAGGCAGAAGACTTCAAATCCTATGACGAACTGTGGAACGCATTCAAGACACAGCTTGAGTACATCATCGATGTTAAGATGCGCGGCAACCTGGTTATCGAGAGAATCTACTCTCAGATGATGCCGGCTCCGTTCCTTTCCATCTGTACCGATGACTGTATCAAGAAAGGTAAAGACTACAACGCAGGCGGCCCGAGATACAACACAAGCTACATCCAGGGTGTTGGTATCGGTACTATCTCCGATGCACTCTCCGCTATCAAGTTCAACGTATTTGACAATCAAAAGTTTACCATGAAAGAACTCATCGACGCTATGAACGACGATTTCAAGGGCCATGAGGACATTCTGAACCTAGTTAAGAATAAAACTCCGAAATACGGCAACGATGATGATTATGCAGATGACATCATGGTAAGTGTATTCAATGAGTACAAAGATTATATTACCGGCAGACCGACCACCAGAGGCGGTGTATATCATGTAGATATGCTTCCGACCACCTGCCACGTATACTTCGGTGATGTTATGATCGCTACTCCGAACGGCCGTCTGGCTCATAATCCTCTGTCTGAGGGTATCTCTCCTGAGAAGGGTGCTGATATCAACGGACCGACCGCAGTTGTTAAATCCTGCTCCAAGATGAACCACTGTGAGACCGGCGGTACTCTGCTGAACCAGAAGTTTACTCCGGCTGCTATCGCAGGCGAGAAGGGTATTGACAACCTGGCTGCTCTGATTCGTTCCTACTTTGCTATGAACGGACATCATATGCAGTTTAACGTTATCGACCGCCAGACTCTGATTGAAGCTCAGAAGAACCCGGAGGAATACAAAGAACTGATCGTCCGCGTAGCCGGATACAGTGACTACTTCCGTAACCTGGATAAACCGCTTCAGAATGAGATCATTGAGAGAACCGAGCAGAGCTTTGGAGGCTGTGGCTGCTGTTAATTGCTCGCAACAGTTTGACAACTCTAAAAGTTTTCATTGCAACATATTAATGCCTTCTATGAAAATGATATAGCCCCAAAAGGGCGGAAAGCCCCGGCAGCGAAACTGCCGGGGCTTTCTTATTTCTTTATCCTTATCTCAATATCAGATATTCCGCTCTACTCTGTTATCATTTTTGTCCTTCTTAGATAATTTTAGTCAAATTTGCTGTTACTCGCCACCTAATGCGGGAATCTTCTCAGCTGAGATAAACGCCAGGGCAACTGCCAGACCGCCTGACAGCACCTTGCTGATCATATAGGCTGTTACCCAGTTTCCCGGTATCAGGGACGCTACCAAGGTCATCTGACCGCCTACTACATAGGCACCTGCCACAGAGAAAGCGGCATTTAATACTTTCCCGCGCTTATCCATCTTGGAAAACAATGGCAGCATCGCAAGGCTCTGTATAAAGGAAAGGAACAGTCCGACAACTGCCTCCTCATTGATACCCAGGATCGCCCCGATGCGCTGGATCGGCTTTTGGAGACGTTTTAACGCCACCTGCGACAACACCAGACCGCCGCACGCTGCGATGACCATGCGGAGTACCATAAAAAGCATTTCCTCAATCAAGGCATCCTCGACAACCGCATACTTCGGCATGAAAATTCCGAAGACCGCCACACCAAACAGGAGAAAACTAAAAATACGGATCGCATTTCCGATGAAAATCATGATCTTCATCGTCAGCTTCGGAACCAACACAAATGCCGCAATCAGCACCACGCACAGCACCAGCACCGGAATCATATTAAAAAAGAGCTGACGGACAGGCAGACCCAGCATCAGACCTCCGACCGCCAGACCAGACGGTATGGCAATCAGTCCGAAGATGAACCCCCGCATCAGCTCTCCTATTTCATCTTTTCGAACGGCTGCCAGAAAAACCGGCAGCTGGTATCCGACCGTCATACCCAGACTGCCTGCTACCATCGCACCGGTAAATGCCGCCAGCGCTGGTGTCGCCGCCAGCTTCTGTGCCATGCCAAGCGCCCCCATATCCGGCGCCAGAAGGCAGCTTGGAATGAGCGCCGGATCAAACGGCATATGCTTTGCCGCCTCTGCAATCGATTCCGCGTGGGTCTGCACATATGTAACTCCGATCGCAAAAAATCCGACCGTGGACATCGCCAGACCGCCCATGGTGGCAAGACCCTTTTCAAAATTCGGCATCAGCCCCAGCTTTCCTCCCAGCATCTCATCCACAAGACCGGCTGCCGCAAACACCAGCATGATCGCAATGAATATGTTCATAAGCCGTACCTCCCAGCTTTTCCCTATTTCTCTGTTTCCACTTATTTTCCCTCTATCAGGTACATTTCTCTGTCAATCACCGTTCTTTTTCTACCTCGCCAGCAGCTGTATCAGCACACCCCCGATCGTCAGCATCAGTGCCCCGCAGGAGCGCGTCACAATCTGTGCAAATGGAAGCAGTTCCATCCGTTTCGAACTGCTGAGCACCGCCACATTTCCGGAACCGCCCATGTTCGTCGTACACATCCCCGCTGCGATCGATGATTCCAGCGGATAAAATCCCATCTTGATGCCGATCAGTCCGGCGGTCAGTGTGATCGCCCCGACAATCAGCACGACACTGAGCAGATAAAATGGAGTGATGGTGTGCAGAATCGTCTTTAAATCAATCAGCGTCGCTCCGATTCCGGTCAGCGCCGCCGCCGTCCAGCTGTGGATCGCGAACTGTCCCCACTCTCTCGCCGCGTCCTCCAGGCGATCTGAAAGGATTCCCGTTCCCTTCACAATCACAACTGCCACAATCATCCACGCATACGTCGGTACAATCGAAATAAAATGATGGCAGAGCGCCCCCAGTTCATAAAATGCCATCGAAATGATAAGTCCCGTACATAAGAGTGCGAAGGTCGGTTTCATCGGAGGCTGTTTCTTCACTTCGTGACCGTCATTGACAAGGCAGCCATTTCCGGTCAGAGATGGCTTTCGCTCGCCGATATTATTGGCTAAACCGCCAAAAATGATCGCCACACAATTTCCCAGCACCGTCGCCGGTGCGATCCGCGTCAGGATCTGTCCGGCGTCCGTCCCCAGAACCGACGAATACATTGCCGACAGAGGCACTGCCCCCGCCGTCATGCCGCCGCTCGTCATCGGAATACCGATATACAGGATGCCTTCCAGAAAACTATCCCCCATCACCATGCCGAGCAGACCTGAAAGTATCACGCCGACCGCCAGCGATATGACAGCTGTCGGAAGCAGCTTCACCGTTGCGCGGATCAGAAGCCCGCGGTCGATATTGAAAAGACTTCCTGTGATCAGCGCCGAGATATAGAAGACCAGAAATCCTTCTTTATTGACAAAATTGTCCAGAATCTCATGCGTCTGCTCTGGAATCAGCCCCAGCGCCTGGATGACTGCCGCTCCCAGAATACAGATAACCGAGCCGCCCAGATACGTTTTCACAACCGGTGTATGATTTCCTAAAAAATTGAGTCCCTCGCCCAGCACCATCAGCGCAATCATGCCGCCGACCAAGCCTGCCGGAAGACAATCCATATACATACAGACCACCACCAGCGCCAGGATGCCTAAATACAGAGGGATGGAAAAACCAGCGATCGTATTAGCTTTGCCAGATATTTCTTTCCTCTCTTGCTGCATTTTTCATTTCACCTCTGAGTATTAATTTCTTCCACAACACTTCTTATATTTCTTCCCAGATCCGCAAGGACACGGATCATTCGGATAAATCTTCTCCACCTTTTTCACAGTTACCGGTGCTGGCTGGGACATTTCCGGCACCATCGCCGGCATGCCGCCGATCATGCCTCTCTCACTTAATTCCCACGGTTTATTTCCGCGGTTTTCTTTTGTTCTCGTATTGTTGAACGCATCCATGAGAAGTCTTAAAAATTCGCCCATCTGCTGCTCGCTCTGGAAGACAATCCCTTCTTCATGCATCTTATTCATCAGTTCTGCCGGTGATTTTCCTTCATAACTGCTGGTCCACGTCTCAAAGCACCATCTAGCCGCTTTCTCATACGGCACATCCAATTTTTTTATGAAATAGGACTCCAGCTCCTTATAAGCCAGCGCACCTGCCTCATACCCTTTCTGACAGATTTCATCCAACTGCTGTGCAGACGGAATATAGAATTTTTTATTCTGCTGCTGTTTCAACAAAGCAGTGAATCCATCCCCCTCAAAAACTGGAAGATGTACATACAAGCCCCTCTCGGAATAAAGCGGATTCTCTTTCGGCAGGTCCTGCATTCCCAGTTTCTCCATCGGGAAAATGCTGGATTCTGTGATGTCCTCCGGCATTTCCTCCAGCATCCCGATCATTTCTTCGATCGTGCCTTTCACCTTCAATTTGTACAGTTCATACAAAATTTCCAGCGGCGCAATCTCATAATAATCGATAAAGAAGCTGATACACTTCATCAGCCAGCCTTTTTTACTCTGAACCGCCCGGAATGCCTCGTCGTCAATCCCGCTAAACCTCTGTGCAATCTCTTCAAAGACAGTGAAGCAGTCACTCACCTCCTCAAAACTTCCAAGTACGTATTTATATAACTGCATTCCATCCATGATCTCTTCTGCAGAAATTTTCTGTGGCTCGGTACAGGCTTTGCAAAAAAGCACCATCTGCTCTTTCGTCAGGCATGAAAGTCTGCCCCGGAGTGCCTCTTCCGTCGTTAAATATTCTACAATTCGGTCAATCAGGTCATCCTTTTTAAGCCGGGAACAGTTCTTTAACTCGTAGCTTCTTGCTTCGTTTAATAAGTCTTCTTTGGTCCATTCTTTTAAATATTCTCTTAATAACATACCATTTCCTTTTCTCATCTTACATCGTTTCATGCTTCTCTTCATATTTTTTTATTATACTTTTAAATGCACATGGATTGCAAGATATATCGTTACATATTTCTGCTTCGCGCGAGTGCGCATCATTGGCATTACACAAAAATACAGCCTGTCTCCAAGCTTCTCAGGAAACAGACTGTATCGATTAAGGATTATGGTAAATAAAGGATTGTCGTAACTGTTCAGTAGGTCTGCGCATTTACTGCGCTGACCGTACGAAAACATGGGCCAGCAGGCAAAAATCCCATTGCCGCAGGCAATTTTTAATGGATTTTTGCGCGTGACTGTGAAGGTACTGAACAGTTACGGATTGTCTATATTTTACAGAAATACTGCCAGCTCTTCTAGCGGCTTGCGATCTGCATGCAGCCTGGACGGATGAGCTGTCTCTGCCGGATATCCAAGCGGCAGATAGGCCGTCGGCTGTAATCCCTTCATCTCTGGGAACTGCTCCAGCAATTTTTCTGGATTAAACATACCAACATACGTTGTTCCCAGTCCCAGTTCTGCTGCCTGCAGCATCATCTGGGAAACCGCCAATGTCACATCGATCTCTCCATGGTTTTTCCCGTCCTCTTCCCTTTTCCAGGAAATCTCTGGATCATAGGCTGCTACAATCACAACCGGCGAATGAAAATGACACGCCGTACATGCATCCGCTTTCGCCAGAGCCTCCTCACTCTGCATCACGAAAAAGCGCTGTGGCTGTAAGTTATGTGCCGTCGGGGCTTTGCGTCCTGCCTCCAGCACTTTCTGTAATTTTTCCGCCTCAACCGGGCGGCTGTCAAATTTACGAAGTGAATAACGTGCATCACATAATTCTTCAAATTTCATAGTAATCAAAACTCTCCTTTGTATCGCGACTAATAACTACGAATCCGATCCGAATCCTCTTCTCCCGTTTTCTCGATCTTCCGGATCTCCACCACATAGCTGCTCTTATCGTTGACCTTCACTTCCACCTGATCACCCACATGGTGTCCTTCGATCGCTTTTCCGAGCGGCGACTCGATGCTGATCCGGTTTTCCAGGGAATTGCCCCGGATGCTCGTTACCAGACGGTATACTTCTTCCTCGTCGTCATCCTCAAAATACAGGGTAACCGTATCATTCATTCCGACCTCATCCGGGCGGGATTCTTCCGATACGATCTTAGCGTGCTTCAGCATATTTTCCAGATAGCGAATACGGCTTTCATTCCGGTTCTTATCCTTCTTAGCAGCATAATATTCGAAGTTTTCGCTCAAGTCACCCTGTGCGCGCGCCTCCTTGACCGCCTCGATCGCCTCTTTGCGGACCACCAGCTTCCGATGGTCGATCTCTTCCTGAATCTTCTTTACATCACTTTCTGTCAGCTGCTCTCTCATGTCTTACTCTGCCAGTCCCTTTTTTTCTATCATTTCTACAACCTGTGCTACATATTTTCCGCAGATTTCATCCGTCGGTGCCTCGACCATCACGCGGATCAGCGGCTCTGTACCACTCGGACGAACTAAGATTCGACCGGTATCGCCCAAGGCATCCGATACCTTCTGAACCTCCGCCTGCACGTCGCGGTCTGCCTGCGCCGCCTCTTTATCCTTGACTCTGACATTTTTCAGAACCTGCGGATAAATCTGCACCTCATCAGCCAGCTTTGCAAGTGTCTCTTTCTTCTCCAGAATCACTTCCATCAGCTTTAATGATGTCAAAATGCCATCTCCGGTCGTCGCGTGCTTGCTGAAAATGATATGGCCCGACTGCTCGCCTCCCAGACAGTGACCGTTCTGGGACATATTTTCATAGACATACTTATCGCCAACCGCCGTCTTCTCATAAGAAATACCCTCGCGCTCAAATGCCTTATAAAGACCGAAGTTCGACATAACCGTGGTGACAACCGTATTGTTGACCAGCGTGCCCTGTTCTTTCATGTATTTTCCACATACATAGAGGATCTTGTCGCCATCTACCAGCTTGCCCTCACTGTCCACTGCCAGGCAGCGGTCCGCATCTCCATCATAAGCAAATCCAACATCCAGATGATTTTCAACCACATATTTCTGCAGTCCCTCGATGTGGGTGGAACCGCAATTTGTATTGATATTCAGACCATCCGGCGTGTTATTGATGACGTGTGTCTCCGCGCCCAGTGCGTCGAATACGTTTTTCGCAATCGCGGAAGCGCTTCCGTTTGCACAGTCAAGACCTACCCGCATATTTTTGAAAGACCGTGTTGCCAGAGAAATCAGATAACCGATATAGCGGTTGCGTCCCGCCGCATAGTCAACGGTGCGTCCGATCGCATCGCGTTTGGCAAATGGAATTTCGCCCATCTCGCCATCCAGATACGACTCAATCTTCTCGATCGTCTCCTCCTCCAGTTTCTCGCCGCGTCCATTGATGACCTTGATTCCATTGTCATAGTATGGATTGTGGCTTGCGGAGATCATGATACCGCAGTCAAACTCCTCGGTGCGTACAACATACGATACACTCGGAGTAGTTGTCACGTGAAGCAGATAGACATCTGCGCCGGAAGCGGTCAGTCCCGATACCAGCGAATACTCAAACATATAGCTGCTGCGTCTCGTATCCTTGCCGATCACGACCCGGCAGCGATCTGCTTTCGTCTTCTGTCCATAGTACCAGCCCAGGAAACGACCTACTTTATAGGCATCCTCCACGGTCAGCGTCACATTTGCCTCGCCGCGAAATCCGTCTGTTCCAAAATATTTACCCATTTTGAGAGTTCCTCCTACATCATCAAATACAGAGTCCAAAGGTCATGTACATTTATGGAAATACCCCACTAACATACATGACCTTCTACGATTTTGATTCCAACCTGAAGAAAATCCTGCAGCCAACGGCGCTTCACACTTTCTGCCGCTGCTGCTTTCTATGTCTGATTGCACATTTTTTACTGAATTTCTTTCAGATAGCGACCTACCGCATCCTGCCAGGACGGAAGGCGCTCAAATCCGTTGTCCGAAAGTTTTTCTTTGCTGATCCGGCTGTTCATCGGGCGTTTTGCCTGACCCGGATAAGCAGCTGTATACTCAGCAGTGCTGACCGGCGTCACCTTGACGTCCATGCCCGCCTGCTTAAAGATCTCAACTGCAAATTCATACCAGCTGCAAAGTCCCTCATTCGTCGCATGGTAACGACCATATTTATCACTCTGAATCATATCAACCAGCAGACGTGCCAGATCGTATGTGTAAGTCGGGGAACCGATCTGATCATCCACAACACTGACTGCCCCGCGCTCTTTGCCAACGCGCAGCATCGTCTTGATGAAGTTCTTGCCGTTCACGCCAAATACCCACGCGATACGGACGATGAAAAACTTCTTTACCAGCTCCTCGACTGCCAGCTCGCCCTCATACTTCGACTGACCGTAGGCGTTGAGTGGTTCCCGGTGGTCATCCGGCTCCCACGGGCGGGTGCCCTGACCGTTGAATACATAATCGGTGCTGATGTACATCATTTTGATGTCCAGATCTTTGCAGACCTCAGCGATATTTCTCGTTCCATCTGCATTGACTTTACGGCAGAGTTCCATGTTCTGTTCCGCTGCGTCTACTGCAGTATATGCAGCGCAGTGGATCACTGCATCCGGCTTTGCCTCGGTGATCACGCGGCGGCATGCCTCTGCATCGGTAATATCCATCTCATCGACATCCACACCGATGCCAGTAAGACCCTGTTTTTTCAGCTCATTCATCACGTCATAGCCAAGCTGGCCTTTAACGCCTGTCACTAATACTCTCATTATAATCTATCTCCATACATTTTTTCGAAGTACTGGCTGTACTCACCGCTTAAAATGTGTTTCCACCAGTCCTGATTGTTCAGATACCAGTCGATCGTCTGACGAATGCCGGTGTCAAAATTGTATTTCGGCTTCCAGCCAAGCTCTGTCTCGATCTTGGTCGGATCGATCGCATAACGGCGGTCATGACCCGGACGATCCTTGACGTAACGGATCAGGCTTTCCGGCTTGTCCAGCGCTTTCAGGATGGTTTTAACAACCTCCAGGTTGGTCCTCTCATTGTGTCCGCCGATGTTATAAACCTCACCGACGCGTCCCTTGTGGAGAATCAGATCGATCGCCTCACAATGATCGGATACGTGCAGCCAGTCGCGGACGTTCGCGCCGTCGCCGTATACCGGAAGTTCCTCATCTGCCAGCGCACGGCTGATCATCAGTGGAATCAGCTTCTCCGGGAAATGATACGGACCGTAGTTGTTGGAGCAGCGGGATACTGTCACTGGAAGTCCGTAGGTTCTATGGTATGCCAGTACAAACAGATCCGCACTCGCCTTGGAAGAAGAGTACGGGCTGGAGGTATGAAGCGGGGTTGTCTCCGTGAAGAAGAGATCCGGGCGGTCTAACGGCAGATCGCCGTATACCTCATCGGTCGATACCTGATGATAACGTTTAATTCCATAGGTGCGGCAGGCATCCAGCAGGGTGGTCGTTCCCATGACATTGGTACGGACAAATGCCTCCGGATCCGTGATGGAACGGTCTACATGGCTCTCTGCTGCAAAGTTTACTACGATGTCCGGCTTTTCTTCCTCGAAGAGTTTAAACACGAAGTCGCGGTCTGCGATATCGCCGTGTACAAACTTGTAATTCGGCTTATCCTCTACCGCTTTCAGTGTCTCTAAGTTGCCCGCATAGGTCAGAAGATCCAGATTGATGATCTGATACTCCGGGTATTTATTTACCATATGGTGTACGAAGTTTCCGCCGATGAATCCAGCTCCGCCTGTCACGATAATCTTCATTGTTTTAACTCCTTTTAATTCTGATGTATTTTATCAACATATTTCCCATCCAGTACGTCTTTCAGATATTTGCCATACTGGTTTTTCTTGTATACCTCGTATGCCTCCAGCACTTCTTCCTTGCTGATCCATCCGTTTAAGTACGCAATCTCCTCCAGGCACGCGATCTTGCGGTGCTGGTGGGTCTCTACTGTCTTAACGAAATTGGTTGCCTCAACTAAGGACTCATGTGTACCGGTATCGAGCCAGGTAAAGCCCTGTCCCAGAAGAATGACATCCAGATCGCCATTTTCCAGATAGATGCGGTTCAAATCGGTGATCTCAAGCTCGCCTCTGGCAGACGGTTTTAACTGTTTCGCATACTCTACTACCCGGTTGTCATAGAAATACAGACCCGTTACACAGTAATTGGACTTCGGTTTCTCCGGCTTCTCCTCGATGGAGATCGCCTTGCCCTGATCGTCAAATTCTACGATACCGAAGCGCTCCGGATCATCGACATAGTAGCCGAATACAGTCGCGCCCTCTTTCTTGGCAGAGGCAGCACGCAGGCGTTTCACAAGTCCCTGACCCTGGAAAATATTGTCCCCCAGAATCATCGCTACGGAATCATCCCCGATGAACTCCTCGCCGATGATAAATGCCTGTGCCAGTCCATCCGGACTTGGCTGCACGGCATAGCTTAAATGTAAACCAAACTGATGTCCGTCGCCCAACAATTCCTTAAAACGCGGTGTGTCATCCGGTGTCGAAATAATCAGAATATCCCGGATTCCCGCGTTCATCAGAACGGAGATCGGATAGTAAATCATCGGTTTGTCATAAATCGGAAGCAGCTGTTTGGAAGTTACGCGTGTCAGCGGGTAAAGGCGTGTGCCTGAACCGCCTGCTAAAACGATACCCTTCATATCTTGTTCTCCTCATATGTTTTATTTTCACGCCTCTTTTCTAAAAAAAGGCAGATCTCATCACTATAAGTAATATACCACATTTGCCTGCTGCTTGCAAATTTATTTGCTTTGCACTTCTTTCTTGCATTGTACAATCGTAACTGTTCACGGGTAGGCACTTTTGGAACCGAAAGTGCCGTAAGAAAACGTGGTGGCAGCAGGAATTTGCCGTATTTAAATGCGGAGCCACGGCAAATTCCGTTACTGGGCACGTATACGTGAACAGTAACGTACAATCCATAAGCATCATTCATCCACCGCATACACAATCGTCCGCGCATCCGCAAATTCATAACTGCACGTCACAAAGGAATACAAGTGGGAAACCTCCTCGTCTGGAAGTTCGCGAAACCGGCATCCCTCCGTCATTTCTTCTATATAAGGATGCATCTCCGACCGATCCGCAAATTCCGTCCTACGCCGTTCCCCCTGACTGCCCGCAGTGAGCGCTGCAATCAGACGGAGTGTCCGCCTTTTCCCATCTGGAAAATAGAGATAAGCCGTCCGATGCTTCTGGAAGAAATCTTCGTCTTTCAGGCGGATCAGCTCGGAAAACCGGCTTCCGTCCTTCATATGATGCCCGTAAAAAATCGAATGAAAATCCGATGCATCCGGTGCACTCTCGCAGTCCAGAAAGACAGTCCCGGCTGGATCTGGTTTTCCATCCAGCCCGATGCTGCGGTACGATTCATTGTCGGTTGTCTGGACAATCGGTTCGTCGATGTGAGTACCGGGAATGCGAATCCAGGCGATGACGTCGGCATTCTGACATTTTAAGGCTGCGAAATCTGGCTGCCATATCGGCTCTGACGCATCTGAATCAGATTTTCCAGATAAATTCTGCTCTACATTTCCTTCAGATTGGGAATCTCTGTTTTCCGCCCTTCTAACCGCATCCCCCACACCATCCGCCAGAACCAGACATCCAATCACGATCAAAAAAGCACAGAAGATGCGGCGTGCCCAGCGGGCAGCGCCGTCTCCTGTGCGCTTCTTAGTACCCAAATTTTCCTTCCAGCGATTCATCTTCGCGGATCCAATCTTCTACATCGACTTTTCGGTACTCATTTTTCGTATCACGGATATAGACATGTTCAATTCCGGCATTGATTACCATGCGCTTGCACATCGAACAGCAGCTCGATTTTTCCACATACCCGCCGGTTCTCGCATCGACACCGGTCAGATACAGCGACGCGCCGATCATGCGCTCTCTGGAGGCACTGATCAGGGCATTGGCCTCGGCATGGACACTGCGGCACAACTCGTACCGCTCGCCGCGCGGCACATGAAGCTCCTCGCGGATGCAGCGACCGATATCGGAACAGTTTTTCCGTCCGCGCGGGGCACCCACATAGCCGGTCGAGATAACCTCATCGTTATTCACAATCACTGCCCCGTAGTGCTTTCGCAGACAGGTACTCCGCTGCGAAACCATTTCCGCCAGATCCAAATAATAATTGACTTTATCTCTTCTTTCCATATAGGATCCCCCTTCCGTTTTCTCTAATTCTTTAGATGCCCTCATTCATCTTCGCCAGCTTCGCCGCCTGGTCAGCTGCAATTAAGCTGTCAATGAGCTCATACAGATCGCCGTCCATGATCGAATCGATCTTATACAGGGTCAGCTTGATGCGGTGCTCGGTCACACGTCCCTGCGGGAAGTTATAGGTACGGATCTTCTCGGAACGGTCGCCGGTACCGATCTGGCTGCGGCGTTCTGCCGCTTCCTCGTTCTGGCGTTTCTCCAGCTCCAGATCGTATAGCTTGGAACGCAGAAGACGGAACGCCTTTTCCTTGTTCTGTAACTGTGATTTCTCCGTCTGGCTGTAGATCACGATACCGGTCGGAATATGGGTCAGACGTACCGCGGAGTCAGTCGTGTTGACACACTGTCCACCGTTTCCGGACGCACGCATAACGTCAATACGGATATCTTTATCATCGATGACAACGTCCACATCCTCTGCCTCCGGCATCACGGCAACCGTCGCGGTCGAAGTATGGATACGTCCGCCGGACTCGGTCTCCGGCACACGCTGTACGCGGTGGACACCGCTCTCGTACTTCATCTTGGAGTAAGCGCCCTGGCCGGTAATCATGAAAACGACCTCCTTGAAGCCGCCGATTCCATTTTCACTGACGCTGACAAGCTCAGTTTTCCAGCGGTTGCGCTCTGCAAAGCGCACATACATACGGTACAGTTCGGACGCAAATAATGCCGCCTCATCGCCGCCTGCACCTGCACGGATCTCAACGATAACGTTCTTTTCATCGTTCGGATCCTTCGGAAGAAGCAGAATTTTTAATTCCTGCTCCAGCTCTTCGATGCGCTTTTTCGCAGCATTTAACTCTTCCTTCGCCATCTCGCGCATCTCCTCGTCGGATTCCTCATCCAGAAGCGCCAGACTGTCCTCTACGTCCTGTTTTGCCTTCTTATACTCTTTATATGCCTCCACAATCGGAGCCAGATCCGACTGCTCCTTCATCAGCTTGCGGAAACGATTTGTATCGCTTGCCACTTCCGGGCTGCCGAGCTCTTCCATCAGCTCTTCATAACGGATCAGCAAATCATCCAATCTGTCAAACATGATATCCTCCTCTATCGTCTAACGGTTCCACCGTGCCTTTACCACGCGGTTAAGCCCCGGCTCATCCTTTATCACTTCTATCTCCCGATACCCGGCGATGGTCAGTATCCGGCTGACCGCCTCCGCCTGGTCATATCCTATCTCAAAATATACGCAGCCGCCCTTGTTCAGATGTTTGCTGCACTCCAGCGCCAGAACCCGGTAAAAATACAGACCGTCCTCGCTGCCGTCCAGCGCCAGCCGCGGCTCATGGTCGCGTACCTCCGGTTCCAGACCGTCGATCACCGCCGATGGGATATACGGCGGATTCGACACAATCACATCGTACATGACATCCGCCTCCACCGCCTGAAACAGATTGCTCTGCAAAAGTGTCAGGCTGTGTTCCTCGATCTCTGCCTGCAGGCGCGGTCCCTTTGCCAGCCACGTTTTCAGGCGGATGCACCACGGATCCTCCGATACCTGAAACGATTCTGACCGCGCAGTTCCCTTCTGAATCAAAAAGAGACGTCTCGCATTTTTCTTTGCCACGCGCAGCGCCGCCTCGGAAATATCCACCGCCGTCACGTTCTGGTAGCCGCCAAGCACGGCAAGGCTGATCGCAATACAGCCGGATCCGGTACACATATCCAAAAGATTCAGATCCTTTTCCGGGTAATCCCGAAGAACCCGCTCAACTAACGTCTCCGTATCCTGGCGCGGAATCAGGACATTTTCATCGACAGAAAATGTCATTCCCATAAAATCCTGCATTCCCAGAATCTGCTGCAGTGGAATGCGCTCTGCCCGTTTCTGAAGCATTTCCTGATAGCGCCCATAGCCCTTTTCCAGGCGTTCCGCATGGATCGGACGGTTCTGATCCAGATAATAATGCACCCGGTCAATCCCGAACGCCGCTTCCATCAGATACCAGGCATCCGTCCCTGCGTCCGGCACACCCGCCTCACTTAAGCGCGCGCCGCCCTCATCCAACAGCTCTCTCCAGGTCAGGTCTGTTCTTCCGTTTTCCTCGCTCATCGACTCATCCCCTCTGTCGTACCGTGTTCTATTTATGATTCTTCCAGCTGCTTTTCCCAGCCTGGGAAATTCTCCGTCAGGTATTCTCTCCAGTCAAAAACTGCCTCGGTCGCCGCGATCGCCACCTCAATCATCGAGTCATCCGGCTCCTTCGTCGTCAGACCCTGCATCCACATACCCGGACGGCTCACCAGATCCATAAACTTCGAATTGCTCCGTCCGGCGCACTGCAATACCTCATATGATATACCCGCAATGACCGGAACCAGAATAATACGGCTCAGAATCCGCATCCAGATCGTATCGACCCGGATCACCATAAACATCAGAATACTGATCACCATGACAATCAATATGAAACTGGTACCACAGCGCTTGTGCTCTTTCGAGCTCTCGCGCACATATTTTACCGTCAGCGGATGTCCGTGTTCCACACAGTTGATGCACTTGTGCTCCGCCCCGTGGTACATAAATGTCCGCCGGATGTCCTCCATCCACGAAACGAGTTTAATATAGATAATAAAAATCGCGATCCGGATCACACCTTCCAACACTGCCATCAGATGATCCGATGTGATAACTCCCTTAAACAGGTTCGCAATCCCCAGCGGCAGGAGCATAAAAATACCAATTGCCAGGATAAACGAAATTACCAGCACTGCTGCCATGATCGCACTCTCCAGCTTCTCGCCGAACACACGGTCTAAAAGCTGTTCGAATTTTCCCGGCTCTGCATCCTCATCATCCTCAAAAAAGCTGGCGGAATACGACAGACTCCGCATGCCGATGATCATCGAATCTGCAAACCGGAACACACCGCGCACAAACGGGAGCTGTAAAATCTTCGCTTTTTTCGTGATACTCTGGTATGTGTCTTTTTTTACTTCTATCTCTTTGTCAGGCCGGCGGACTGCCACTGCATAGTCCTCGCCTTTCATCATCATGATTCCTTCAATTACCGCCTGACCGCCAATTCCTGAATACTTCATGCTGTCCTTTCAAAATAAAAAAAGAAGAAAACAAAAAGGCTGAGTTTAATGTCGCCACTAAAACCCAACCTTTACATGGTTCAAACTTATTTGCCTGCGTTGATGCCGTACTTGCGGTTGAACTTATCGATACGTCCGCGGGCAGCGGCTGCTTTCTGCTGGCCTGTGTAGAATGAATGACACTTGGAGCAAACCTCTACGTGGATGTCTTTCTTGGTAGAACCAGTTACGAACTCGTTACCACAGTTGCAAACTACTTTTGCCTGATAATAGGCTGGATGGATTCCTTCTCTCATTTCTTTCACCTCTCTGAATTTTTCATTGCGATTTCCGACCGCTTTTTTAATTGCAAGCCGTCTTAAAACGGCTCTATATAAAGCTCCGCACATCCAGGCACGCTATTCCATCATTTAAGCGTTCCTTCCACTCGTAAGGACGACTCACGCAGATGTCAGAACTACCGTCTGTTAATACAGCCTTATAATTATATCATGATGTGTACTTTTTAGCAAGCAATTTTATCTATTTTTCAATACTATTTTTCTTCTTACAGTCCTGTTTTCCTGCCTGGAAGAAAGTCCTCACAGATGCGCTATTGGTGAAACATGATTTTTAGTAAAATGACCCCTTTTTCCGCGTGATCTCCACAAATTCCGTATTGTTCCTCGTCTTGGCAAACAGATCCAGGATCCGCTCGACGGTATCCTCCGGTTTCTGCGTGTTGGTCGCCTTGTGGACGATATCGACCGCTTCCGCCTCGGCGGACGAAAGAAGCAGATCATCTCTTCGCGTACCGGAACGCAGGATATCGATCGCCGGGAAGATGCGCTTCTCGGAAAGTTTGCGGTCAAGCACCAGCTCCATGTTGCCGGTTCCCTTAAATTCCTCGTAAATAACATCGTCCATACGGCTGCCCGTCTCAATCAGCGCGGTCGCCAGAATCGTCAGGCTGCCGCCCTCGCGTATATTTCTCGCCGCACCGAAGAAGCGCTTCGGCATATGCAGCGCTGCCGGATCCAAACCACCTGAAAGAGTTCGTCCACTCGGCGGAACCACCAGGTTGTAAGCCCTTGCCAGACGGGTGATACTGTCTAAAAGAATCATAACGTCCCTTCCGTGCTCGACAAGGCGCTTCGCCCGTTCTACTACCATCTCCGACACACGTTTATGACGCTCCGGCAGCTCGTCAAACGTCGAATAGATGACCTCGACATTTTCTCCCGTTACCGTCTCACGGATATCTGTCACCTCCTCCGGACGCTCATCGATCAGAAGGATGATCAGGTGCATTTCTGGATGGTTCTTTGTGATGGTCGTCGCCACCTGCTTTAACAGGGTGGTCTTTCCGGCTTTTGGCGGGGATACGATCATGCCTCGCTGTCCTTTTCCGATCGGGGACAGCAGATCCATCACGCGCATCGCCATGGAAGTCTTAACCCCCGGATATTCCAGGTGCAGGCGTTCATTTGGGAAAATTGGCGTCAGATTTTCAAAATTCGGACGTTTTTCCACCACGCTGGTCGGGTATCCATTGACCGAATTAATATATAATAATGCGGCAAATTTCTCCGTCGCCGACTTCACACGACGGCTTCCGCGCACGATATCACCAGTTTTCAGATTAAAACGGCGGATCTGGGACGGCGCCACATAGACGTCATTTTCACCCGGCAGGAAGTTTTCACAACGGATAAATCCAAATCCATCCGGCATAACCTCCAGGATTCCGTTCGCCTCGATGCCGCTGTCCAACTCCTGAAATTCATTTTTCAGATCCTCCATGCGTGCATTTTCCACCTCGGTACGGGTGCTTTCCATCTGCTGCACCGGCGCGGTACGTTCCGGCTGACTGTACTCGGAGGCTGCTTCTGCCATCTGCGGTGCCGGTGCGGTATGTTCCGGCTGGCTATTCTCGGGTCTTGCGCTCATCGCTTCATTGTAATTGTTACGCGGCACATAGGAATTTCTCTGATACCCCTCTCGCTGCGTGTACTCGCGTCTGCGGTTATCCTGATAACGGGTATTATTATTCTCACGGCGTGTATAGGAGCCGTATTCATTCCGGCGGTATCCGCCTTCGCTGCGGCGCTCATAGCTAGGATTCTGCCCTCCCGCAGCCCGTTCTCCGTTGGCAGATCTCCGCGGCTGCGAATACGTCTGTGCCGATGTATTCTGCCCTGCATCAGTTCTGCGCGGCTGCACGTGCATTTCCGTTCTCTCTGCCGGTTCCGCCGATCCAGCCGGATGCTCACTGACAGAAGCCTGGGGCGTTTCTTCTTTCTGTCCCCCTTCCGCCGGCTTCTCAAGTTCGCACAGCCTGTCTATGATCTCCGCCTTTTTCAGGGTGCTGATCCCCTTTAACCCCTGGGCCTTCGCCATTTCCCGAAGCTGCACCAGAGGGAGTGTCTTTAATTTTTCTCTCATATAATTCTCCTTACCCTGTTTAATTGTGTCATATTCTCTGGGATTCAAAAATCAGAAATAAGAAACGTGTGGATGTCTTCCAGGTACTTACACGAAACCGGACAGGCAGATACCTGCCCGGCATACCTTTTTAACATAGCCTTTTATGCTGTGACTGCTCTTTATCCTGCAGCCACCTTGGTTTTATTATAAACGGTTTTCATAAAAATTCAAGTAAACATTTTCTTCATACATATCAATTCAGGAACATATGGGAAGCTTTTTCTCATTCAGAGCCCTTCAGAAAGTGCAGCCACTCCCCAATCTTCTTCTCATACCCATTTTCTGACGGGCGGTAAAATGTGCTGCCCTCCAGTCCATCCGGCAGGTACTGCTGCTTCACATAATGGTTCGGATAATCATGTGCATACTTGTACCCGTCGCCATGCCCCAGCTTCTCCGCCCCGCTGTAATGGCAGTCGCGCAGATGGGACGGCACCGTAAAGTTGCCCTTTAACCTGACCGCCTCCTGTGCCTCATCGACCGCCACATACGCCGCGTTGCTCTTCGGTGCGCTCGCCACATAGGTAGCCGCCTGCGACAGGATAATCCGCGCCTCCGGCAGACCAATCCGCTCCACTGCCAACGCCGCGCTGACCGCAACCTGAATCGCCTGCGGATCCGCATTGCCGACATCCTCCGACGCACAGATCATGATACGCCGCGCAATAAATTTGATATCCTCGCCTGCATCCAGCATCTTCGCCAGATAATAAACTGCCGCATCCGGATCGGTACCGCGCATACTCTTGATAAACGCTGAGATCGTATCGTAATGGTTGTCCCCCGTCTTGTCATACTTCACAGCACGGCGCTGGATGCACTCCTGTGCCACATCGAGTGTGATGTGAATCAGCCCATCTTCACTCCGTTCCGTTGTGAGAATACCAAGCTCGATCGCATTGAGCGCCGCGCGCGCGTCTCCGCCTGCCATATCGGCCAGAAAATCGAGCGCCTCGTCCGTCGCCTCCGCGCGATAGCTTCCCATGCCCTTTTCCTTGTCATGGAGCGCCCGCTCTAAAAGCTCGCGGATATCCGCATTTTCCAACGGTTTCAGCTCAAAAATACGGGATCGGGAAATCAGCGCCCCGTTGACCTCAAAATACGGATTCTCCGTCGTCGCACCAATGAGCAGAATCGTACCATCCTCAACAAACGGCAGAAGATAGTCCTGCTGCCCCTTATTAAAGCGGTGAATCTCGTCGATAAACAGGATCGTGCGCTTTCCGTACATCCCCAGCGCATCCTTGGCATCCTGCACGACCTGTTCCATATCTTTTTTCCCCGCCACCGTCGCGTTGAGCTGCTCAAAACGCGCGCTCGTCGTATTGGCAATCACGCGCGCCAGCGTCGTTTTGCCCGTTCCGGGCGGTCCGTAAAAAATCAGCGATCCGAGCTTATCCGCCTTGATCGCCCGGTACAAAAGCTTATCCTTTCCTATGATATGCTTCTGTCCCACCACCTCGTCAAGCGTGGACGGGCGCAGCCTGGATGCCAGCGGCGCCTCCTGCTCGATCGTATTTTTCCGCATATAATCAAATAAATCCATCGTATCCTCTCAATCAATCAGACATTCTTCTATTGTAACAAAAGTATATCCCTCCGCCGTCAATGTGTCAATCGTCTCAAGCGCAGCATCGACCGAAGTCTGATATGCATCATGCATCAGCACCACCGTGTGAACCGCCGCATTTTTGCAGATATGCTTCACAATCCGCGCCGTATTCCGGTTTTTCCAGTCCAGCGTATCGACGTCCCAGAACACCGGCGTCATCGACACTCTCTCCTGAAGCTCCGTACTCCATGAACCATACGGCGGACGTATGTATTCCGGACGTTTTCCCGTGACCGCCTCGATCCAATCGGCCGTCTCCCGAATCTCCTCCACGCTCTTTTCAATCGGCTGGCGCGCCAGATCCACATGTGCCATGCAGTGAACCCCGATGAGATGACCGTCTTTAGCCATCTGTCGCACCAGTTCCTCATTACCCGGAATATTTTCCCCGACCAGAAAAAAAGAGGCTTTCACGCCCCTCTCGCGCAAGCCGTCCAGCAGCTTTTTCGTGTACACCCTGTGCGGTCCGTCGTCGAAGGTCAGCGCCAGCTCCCCGCCGGAAAAGCATTCCGGGGAGGAAACCGTCTGGTCCGCCTGCTCCACTTTTGCCAAATCTTCCCACTGCATCCCCACTGCCAGCCTGCACACGATTCCTAAGAAACATAGATCCAGCAGCACTGCCGTGCATAGGCAGAGCAGTTTTTTCCTCATGGAACCCTTATTTTGAATGATCCGATTTACCATTTTAGACGTGTCAGCCCTGAACTGTGACAGGGCATCCCCTTTATATTTGCGTTTCCGCTTCCATGTATTATATGAACGCAAAAAAGGATCCAGACCTCCGCATTTCTGTCAGGTCTGAATCCTCTTTTTCTATTTAATGTGCTCTCGGAATCTTTCCGCCAGCCGCAAAAGCAAGTGCAGGAAAGACTCCGAACGTACATTTTAACCTACTAGCGCCGAAATACCAAAGTAGGACAACACCACGATACCAAGCACAATCCGATAATATCCGAAAAACTTGAAATCATGCTTGCGGACATATCCCATCAGGAACTTGATCGAGTACACGGACACGCCAAATGCGACCACCATACCAAGAACCAGATAAATGAACTCCGCGAAAGAAAATCCGCCGCCCTGAATGAAAAATTTCACAATCTTTAAAAAACTCGCACCGAACATAACCGGAATCCCAAGGAAGAATGAAAATTCTGCCGCCGCCGGACGTGAACAGCCGATCAGCATCGCGCCCAGAATCGTCGCGCCCGAACGGGAAGTACCCGGAATCATCGCCAGCACCTGGAAACAGCCGATCAGTGCCGCTGTCTGGAACGAAATCTGCGTCACGCGCTCAATCGGAAAATGACGGTGTACGTTTCGATTTTCCAGTACGATAAACAAAACGCCGTAGAGAATCAGCATCGCTGCTACGACATAGCCATTCATCAGCTTATCCATGAAATGGTCAAGCGGAAGCCCAATCACCGCTGCCGGAATGCAGGCTATAATAATTTTTATCCACAAACGGATTGTACCGCGCTTCTGCGCCATCGATTTGTGCGGTGAAAACGGATTCAATTTATTGAAATACAGCACCATAACCGCCAGAATCGCACCCAGCTGGATGACAACCATAAACACTTCCCGGTACGCCTCGCTGACATCCAGATGGATGATCTCATCCACCAGAATCATATGCCCGGTACTGCTGATCGGAAGCCATTCCGTGAAACCTTCCACGATTCCCAGTACAATTACCTTTAAAATCTCAACAAAACTCATGTCTGCTCCTTCCTACACGTTTTCTATCTGCCAGTCGATCGGGGCAACACCATGTTCTTTTAAAAATTCATTGGTCTTGCTGAATGGGCGGCTGCCGAAAAATCCGCGGTACGCAGACAGCGGGCTCGGATGCGGTGCTTCGAGAATCAGATGCTTCGGATTATTAAGCATCGATTTCTTCGCTTGTGCCGGACGTCCCCACAGAATAAATACCATCGGACGGTCCTGCTCATTTAAGATCTTGATCGCAGCATCCGTAAACTCCTCCCAGCCGATTCCACGGTGGGAATTAGCCTGATGCGCGCGGACGGTCAGAACTGTGTTCAGCAGCATGACTCCCTGCTTCGCCCATTTCGTCAGATAGCCATTGTTCGGGATGTAGCAGCCGAGATCATCGTGCAATTCCTGATAAATATTCACCAGGGACGGCGGGATTTCCACATCCGGCTTTACCGAAAAGCAAAGCCCATGCGCCTGTCCCGGACCATGGTAGGGATCCTGACCTAAAATAACCACCTTTACCTCGGAAAGAGGGGTAAAATCAAATGCATTGAAAATATCATTCGCATCCGGATATACAACATGCGTCTCATATTCCCGTTTCACAGTATCGTATAACTTTCTGTAATATGGCTTTTTAAACTCTCCGCTGAGCGGAGCCAGCCAGTCATTACTGATTGCTCCCATTGCCCTATCCTCTCGTCCATGTCATTTTCTGTCGTTTTCTGTCAAACGATGGTTCCATTTTAGCACAATCGAAGCGGTTTCTCAAGTTTTGCTTCCCAAATGTCCCCTCTGCAGATAAGTGGACGTTACTGTTCACGCATACGTGCCCAGTAACTAAGTGGACTCTCAATCGCAGGAAGCAAAATTGCGGATAAAGCCGACCGAATTCTGCGGAATCGATACGGTCCTCTCCTGAATATCTCCGACAATCTGGTAAAACTTCTGGTTTATCCGATACATATGCGATTTGCGGTTAAAAAAGACCGTCTTTTCAAAGGGCCAGCGGATGACGGTCGGCGTCTTGAAATCCACTCCCAGCTCGAGAATCAGAAGCGCATGGTTTAAGGTTCCAGCCAGCCATTCCCGGTAGAGATTCCAGCTTTTCAAATAACCTTCCTCGATATACGGATTCGCCAGAACTGTGTTTTCTGTCAGCGGCGCCCCACAGTGCGGGCAGATACCATCCGACACCTCGCCGCGCTCCCAGATATCCTTCGTACAGCCTTTCGAACACTGAAGCCAGTTCACATTACCGCACGGCGCCGTGATTTTCGCTTCATCCAACGGGCTTTCAAAGATGCGCGCATCCTTTGCGGTTGTCACGATAAAATAATCCTTCCCCTCTGTCATCGATGCCAGCGCCCGGTATGCCTCCTGCACCTCCGCGCCTCCCGCCTTCTCCCATTCGCTTCCAAGCCCAATCAGCAGAAATTCGCACGCCTTAAGCCGTTCCCGAAGCGTTTTAAGTTCCTCATCTGCTGCCGTTTCATTTCTTGTCCTCTCTGCCATCTTGATTTGATTCCCCCGTTTAAAAAAGAGTCTGCATCTTCGCGGAGTATTTTTTATTTCATAGGACGCAATTTCCTATGAAATAAAAAGAGCCCGGCATGCGCTCACGCACACGCCAGACTCCCCATCTGTAATGCAATTAGCTCTATGCGAAATTACTTAAATTACTTTAAGGTAACTTTAGCGCCTTCAGCCTCTAATTTAGTCTTGATGTCCTCAGCCTCTTCCTTGGAAGCGCCAGCCTTAACTACCTTCGGAGCACCGTCAACTACTTCCTTAGCCTCTTTCAGACCAAGACCTGTAGCTTCACGAACTACCTTGATAACTTTAACTTTGTTCGGACCAACCTCTGTCAGCTCTACGTCGAACTCAGTCTTCTCTTCTGCTGCCTCAGCTGCACCTGCTGCTGCTACAACAACGCCTGCTGCTGCGGATACACCGAACTCTTCCTCGCAAGCTTTTACTAAATCGTTTAACTCTAATACGGATAATTCTTTGATTGCCTCAATGAACTCAGCTGTTGTTAACTTTGCCATTTTAATATTCCTCCTGTGATTGAATTTTAAATCGGCCTTATGCGGCCTCTTGCTTTACTATGCGGCTCTCACGCACCTTACACCCTGCTTTGCAGGTAAGGGTCTTATGCCTCCTGCTGCTCTGCGATCTGCTTGATAACACGAGCGAAGTTTGTGATCGGAGACTGCATGCTTCCAAGAAGTTTTCCAAGAAGAACTTCTCTGGACGGGATGGTTGCGATAACCTGCATTCCCTTTGCATCGTAGTAAGTATCCTCTACAACGCCGCCCTTGATCTCAAGCTTGTCTGCTTTTTTAGCGAACTCAGCTAAAATTCTTGCCGGAGCTGTAGCATCCTCTTTGGATACAGCCAGAGCGGTCGGACCCTCCAGATTCGGCTCCAGAGCCTCGAACGCGGTACCCTTAGCAGCGAAACGAATCATGGTGTTCTTATATACTTTATAAGTAACACCAGCTTCTCTTAACTGCTTACGGAGCTGTGTGTCCTGCTCAACTGTCAGTCCACGGTAGTCAACTACTACTGCGCCCTTAGCGCCGTTGAATAATTCTGCGATTTCAGCAACAACCGGCTGCTTTAATTCAACTTTTGCCATGATTGGTTTACCTCCTGTTTTATTTCTATAACCGCCTGGTAAACGTTTTCTGTAAAATAAAATCCCTCCGTCACTCGCAGGACAGGGGGATAGAAATATACAACGATATCAGTTCCCTCGGCAGGCGTATTAACCTTATGCCTTTCGGCACCTGCTGTCTTCGGCAGTTAAACACGATAAGTACTATAACATAGAAGTCAAGGGTTGTCAATAGACCTATTAACTTTTTTTATTTTGTAAAAATGCAGCCGCAACCTCCATATCCTCCGGCGTTGTCACCTTGATATTCCGGTAAGAACCTTCGGTCAGGCGCACCTTGTGATCGGTCATCGTCTCGACCACCATCGCATCATCCGTCACTCCCTGCTGGTACTCTTCCCGACTCATCATCTTGTCATACGCCGCGCGGATCAGCGGGTAAGTAAATCCCTGCGGTGTCTGAATCATCCAGACATGCGCCCGTTCCGGCGTCACAGAGGCAAATCCGTCCGCATCCGCCAGCTTGACCGTATCCTTTGACGGCATGCCTGCCACTGCTGCGCTATAACGTCGTATATCTGATACGATACGTTCAATCATCGGCTCGTCCACAAACGGACGCGCCCCGTCATGAATCAGGACGCAGTCCCCCTTCCCATAGGAAAGCTGGCTGCCGAGCGCCTTTAAACCCTCGTAGACCGAATGGTAGCGCTCTTTTCCGCCCGCAACGATAGCGCGCACCTTGGAAAATCCATATTTTCCTACAATCTCGTCCCGGCAGTACGCGATCTCATCCGCCCCGGTCACCAGAATCACATCATCGACCCGGCTCTCCTCAAACGCGTGAAGTGCATACCAGATGACCGGCTTTTCCTCCAGAAGGAGAAACTGCTTCTGAATCTTGCTTTTCATCCGTTTTCCCTGTCCGGCTGCCAGAACGATAGCGGCGGTGCGGGTCGGATGCGGTGTAATTTTCTCTTTCCCAAATTGATCCAATGTATGTTCCATCTCGTTTCTCCTCCATGCCAGAACGATCTCTTAAAACACTCTTTTTCCACTTTTTGTCAAATCAATCTTTTAAAAAAACTAACCGCAAAACAATTCTTCCTGAAAAAATTTGTATTATCTCTCGCCCAGCTTCAAATTCGGCACCGCATTCAGATCCCAGCCTGCGCGCGCGCCCTTCTTATATTCATAGTACGCCGCCGCGCCGATCATCGCCGCATTGTCCGTACAGAAGATCGGTGACGGATGGAAGAACTGGATGCCCGCCTCTTTACAGGCCTTCTCCATGCCCGCCCGGAGAGCGGAGTTGGATGCCACACCGCCGGCGATCGCCACGCGCTTATAGCCGTGCTGTTTCGCCGCCTCGATCGTGCGCGATACCAATACTTCCACAACCGCATTCTGGAACGAAGCCGCCAGATCCGGCACATGGATCTCCTCGCCCATCATTTTCGCATGGTTAATATAATTTAAGACCGCCGATTTTAAGCCGCTGAAGCTGAAATCATATGGATTGTCGCCCACTTTTGCCCGTGGAAACTCAATCGCATGTGGATTCCCCTCTTTTGCCGCCTTATCGACCTTCGGGCCGCCCGGATAACCGAGCCCGACCGCGCGTGCCACCTTGTCAAAGGCCTCGCCTGCTGCATCGTCTCGGGTGCGTCCCAGAATCTCAAATTCGCCATAATCTTTCACAATCACCAGATGTGTATGTCCGCCTGACACGATCAGGCACATGAACGGCGGTTCCAGATCCGGATTTTCGATGAAATTTGCCGATACGTGCCCCTCGATATGGTGTACGCCGACCAGCGGCTTCTTCGCCGCATACGCGAGTGCTTTGGCTTCCGCCACACCGACCAAAAGCGCGCCAACCAGCCCTGGACCGTAGGTAACTGCAATCGCCGTCATCTCCTCCAGACTCATATGTGCCTCTGTCAGCGCCTCTTCAATAACCTGGTTGATCTTCTCGATATGCTTTCTCGACGCAATCTCCGGCACAACGCCGCCAAACAGCGTGTGAAGATCGATCTGGGAAGATATGATATTGGAAAGAACGGTACGTCCGTTTTTCACGACTGAAGCTGCCGTCTCATCACAGGAACTCTCGATTGCAAGAATGTAAACATCTTCTGATGGGTGTCCGTTTTCTGTATCATGCACGGAAATCTCTGCCCCCGATACCGGAGCTTTCCCTGGTCCCTGTTCCAATGCTCCTGAAACTGGCATTTCCATCCGTTCTTCCTTCTTTTCTTCTATATTCTCTCTCTTTTCTTCCGTCTGCATCGCCCTTACTCCTCATCAAATCCCAGCTCTGCCGTCCAGCCATCGCGGGCGGCTTTCGCTCTCGGGAATATCTCACGCACTTTATCCATATAATCATCCGGACGGATGAGCGACGGGCTGTAATGAGTCAGCCACATTTCCTTCGGCTGGGCCTCCTTCGCCAGGTGCGCCGCCTCCTGGAATGTCATATGCTTGTATTCTCTCGCCTTGGCTTCTTTCCCGTCCTCGCCGTACATGCCTTCACAGATAAACAGATCCGCATCCTTCGCGTACTCCGCAATTACCGGAAGCGGTCTCGTATCGGTACAGTATGACACCTTGATTCCCTTCCGGTCACCTCCGAGCACCATATCCGGTGTCAGCGTTCTGCCTTCCTCCTCGATCGTCTCCCCCTTCTGCAGGCGGCTCCAGAACTTCTGCGGAATCTCCTGCGCCCGCGCGCGTTCCACATCGAACCGTCCCTTTCTCGGAATCGAAATCGAGTACCCATAACAGGTCACATTATGGTTGACCCGGTACGCATCGATCACATACGGTCCAATCTGAAGCTGCTGTCTCGGCTCCGTCAGCTCGATAAACTCAAGCTGAAACGGCAATTCCGGCGCGATCGTCCGCAGTGCCGTCACCACGCGTTCCAGTCCCTTCGGTCCAATCATCGTGATCGGCTCCGTCCGCTCCGCATTTCCCATCGTCAACAAAAGTCCCGGCAGACCGCTGATATGATCCGCGTGATAATGTGTAAAACAAATCACATCCACCGGCTTCGGACTCCAGCCCTTTTCTTTCAACGCAATCTGCGTGCCTTCCCCGCAGTCTATCAGCAAATTGCTGCCCGAGCAGCGGACCATCAAAGCCGTCAGCCACCGATACGGCAGCGGCATCATCCCGCCCGTTCCCAGCAAACATACATCTAACATGGAACATCCTCTTTTCTATTAAATAAATGATTCATAATAAATCTTTTTAATTAAAAGTCATGCAAAAAGCTGTCAAAACAGCTTTTCTCCTAACTCCCATATCATTTAATAATATCATAAAGAAATACTATGTTGCAAGCCAGAAATTCAGCAATCCAATTCACTGGCGAGACGCAGATGGCGCACCGCCTGTCCCGCGTTTCTCCGTTCCCCTCACGACTCTACAATAGTTCCGTCCTCTCCTCCTTATCTGCCTCAATCAGAAATTCCCGCGTCACTCCATCATAGCACTCCTCGCACAGATCAAAATGATGCACCTCCCCATCTTTCTCCGAAAAATAGTCCCATGCCACATCAAAATGCGCCGCTCCTTCGCGCAGAATGCCTTCTTTCACCGCCAGCTTCTTCCCGCACCGGTTGCAGACAACCGACAGAAGAATGCCGCTCTCTCCATATTTTCTCATGCTCTCCTCGCCTTTCTCTTCTATATACGCAAAATGGAGAAGCCATGTCCTCCACAGCTTCTCCATCATTATACTGTTTTTTATACCGGTTTTTAAGCGGAAAGTGCTGGAAATACTTACAGTACCTTATATCCCTTCGATGTCAGGCAGATGCTGACCTCCCTCACATCGTCCGTGTGAAGCACCATAACCGGCTTGCCAGAATCACGATTGAAGGAGAGATACAGGTAATCTACATTGATATTGCTCTCTTCGAGGGAAATTAACAGACGGTTGAGTGCTCCGACCTCGTCATCCAGTTCGACGCCAAGCACCTCTGTCAGACGACAGAGATAACCAGCTTCCGCCAGCACTTTCTCCGCGTGCTCTGGATTAGAAACAACCATACGGATAATACCGTACTCCGCACTGTCATTCGTGATCGAACCCCAGATGTTAATATTCTCCTTCTGAAGAAGGGATGTAATATTCTGTAAACGTCCTTTCTTATTCTCTGCAAAAATAGATACCTGACTCAGCATATGAACCTCCTACCGTTCTTTTCTTTTAATTTAACACTGTAAAGTGTTACGCTTTTATCTGTTAAACAGTATACTCATTTCCATTTCATCTGTCAATGCTTTTTCCGCTTCTTTTCCAATAAATCAGCGCATCTTCCGTCGGCCCGCTGTAATAATTCTTCCGAATCGCCTCTTTCTGAAAGCCATACGCCTCATACAGCGCAATCGCCGGGGCATTGGATGCACGCACCTCCAAGGTGATATCCTCGACGTTTTCTTCCTCTGCTTCCCTTAACAGCCGTTCCATCAGAAGCCGCCCATAGCCGCGCCCCCGGCACGCGTCGTGAACCGCGATCCGCATCAGCTCGCCTTCCCCGGCAATGACGCGGAAATTGCAGTAGCCACGGACGGTTTCATCCTCTTTCAGCACCCAGTTTTTATCCCAGCTGCTCGTCAGCAGATCCTGTAAAAGCTTCTCCGACCATGCATCCGAAAAGCATTCCAGTTCCAGTGCCCGGACCGCAGGAAGATCCCCCGGCTGAAAATCCACTATCTGAACACGAAGCTTTTTTTGCGTTCCCGTTCCTGCCGCCATTATTTCTTCTCCACAACCACAATACCGGCTGCCAGCTTATCCATCTCGCCCTGGCGCTCTGCGACCTCGCGCTCGCGCTCCGCCTGCGATTTCCGCAGATAATCCGGCTTGTGTTCGGCTGCCGTCTCAGTCTTTCCCTCTGCCAGATACACTGCACCAAGCGCTGCCACCGCCGAAGCTCGCTGACGGCTCGCCTGTGCCGGTGCAAACGAATACGGCACCTTCATCTCCTCCTCGATCACCGCCCGGTTGACCGGCACACCGTCCCCCAGGAAAATCACGCGCTCGCCGCGCTCATTTAACTCGGCAATCAACGCATGGATATCCGTAATGCACTGTTCTTTCACAATCTCGAACTTCTCTTCATAGCGATAGAGTCCCGTGTACACCTGCTGCCGTCTCGCATCCAGCATCGGGCAGATGAGCGCCGAAGCCCCGTACAGACAATATCCCATCGCATCCATCGTCGGCACATGGATCAGCGGCTTCCCAAGCGCCAGTCCCAGTCCTTTCGCTGTCGCAGAGCCAATCCGAAGCCCCGTAAAAGAGCCCGGACCGCCGGATACTGCGATTGCATCGATGCTTTCCAACGGCACCTCCAGCATTTTCACAATCTCATCAATCATCGGAAGAAGTGTCTGCGAATGCGTTTTTTTCAGATTCACCGTATATTCCGCCGTGATCACATCATCCGTAACAATAGCAACCGATGCCACCAGGGATGCGCTTTCGATTCCCAAAATTCTCATTTTCTCTTTCCTCCTGTCGCCGGCTACTGCTCGTTTACTGAAATTTTCCGGTAATCAAAGCCCTTTTCCAGATCCTTTTCAATCGTGATCTGGATCGGATGTTCCGGCAGGATCTCGCGGATGCGCTCCGACCATTCGATCAGGCAGATGCCCTCGCCGTAGAAATAGTCCTCATAGCCAATCTCATCCATCTCGTCCACATCGCCGAGACGATATACATCAAAATGGTAGAGCGGCAGGCGCCCATCGTCGTACTCCTGCACGATCGTGAAAGTCGGGCTGTTGACCGGTTCCTGAATTCCAAGTCCCGCGGCAAACCCCTGCGTAAAAACCGTCTTTCCTACGCCCAGATCACCATTCAAACAATACACCTGCCCTGCCTGCGCTTCCATTCCAAGCTTTTTTCCAAACGCATACGTCTCTTCCGGGCTGTTTGTTTCTATCATCATGCTCGAATTCCTCTTCTCTTTTCCTGCGGCAGATTTCTTGTAAGCATACTGAGAAAAATCTGCTCCTCCGAACCTCTGAACACGCGCTTCGGCATCAGGTACGCCTTGTCCCGCCCCAGGTAAAGCACATATATTCCCGCGATCTTTTTCACTTTTACCAGCTTATCCCAGCTGATCTCGCCCTTGCTGTTCGCCTGGCGGGCACGGATGCCCTCGTCTCCAATGTGAAATACAATCTCAGCTCCCGTTTTCGCATCCCCGGCGGTGCGCTCTGCCTGTTTCCAGATTGCAAAAATCTGAAAGCCTGTCAAGGCAATCACTCCCAGAATCACCAGATTCGTCACCTGCGTTCCCAGACGTTCCTCGCTGGCTGCCGCTGCAATAATAACGAGCACCGTCAGTATGATGCATCCGATTCCACGCAGTCCCGCCCAGAAATTGTACATCGAATAAATAAAAATCTCTTTTGGCTGTATTTTTACACGTAAGTCCATTTTATCTTCTCCCTAATTTTCTATGCCTTATCCGCCGCCCCATTCCAGTCAGCGCTCCTGCATCCTATAACCAACGGCTGAATCTGCCGTGGTTTACTTCGTCTCCCGGATTTTCATCGTCAGCGAAATGCGCTTCTTCGCCACATCAACCGCCAGCACCTTGACCTCCACGATATCCCCGACGCTGACCGCCTCCAGCGGATGCTTGATATAGCGGTCTGTCATCTGGGACACGTGAACCAGACCATCCTGATGCACGCCGATATCCACAAACGCACCGAAATCAATGACATTCCGCACGGTTCCTTTTAAAATCATGCCCGGCTTCAAATCCTTCATTTCCAGCACATCCGTGCGGAGAATCGGCTTCGGCATCTCCTCACGCGGGTCGCGCGCCGGTTTTTCCAACTCGCTCACGATATCGAGTAAGGTCGGCTCGCCGATCGAAAGCTCTTTTGCCAGCTTTGCCGTATCCGCGATCTCCTTGCGGATATTGCGGATGCCGCCCGCCGCGATCTCCTTCGGATCATGTCCAAGCTGCTTTAAAAGTGCCTCCGCTGCTTTATAGCTCTCCGGGTGCACACTCGTCGCATCGAGCGGATTCCTGCCGCCCTGGATCCGCATAAATCCGGCGCACTGTTCATACGCCTTCGGTCCCAGCTTCGCCACCTTCAAAAGCTCACGGCGCGTTGAAAATGCGCCATTCTCCTCCCGATATGCCACGATATTTTTCGCAATCGTCTTGTTAATGCCGGAAATATAGGCGAGCAGCGGCGCCGATGCCGTATTCAGATCCACGCCGACCTTATTTACGCACGTTTCCACCACGCCCTGCAGCGCCTCGCTTAAATTTTTCTGGTTCATATCATGCTGGTACTGACCGACTCCAATGGATTTCGGATCAATTTTTACCAGCTCCGCCAGCGGATCCTGCAGGCGTCTCGCGATCGATGCCGCACTTCTCTGTCCGACGTCAAACTGCGGAAATTCCTCCGTCGCCAGCTTACTCGCCGAATAAACCGACGCGCCCGCCTCATTGACGATGACATACTGAACCTTCTCCGGAATTTCTTTTAAGAGTTCCACGATGATCTGCTCAGATTCTCGGCTTGCCGTACCATTCCCCACTGAGATCAGGGAAATGCCGTACTTGCGGATCAGCTTTTTCACGATCTCCTTCGACTCTTCCACGCGGTTCTGCGGCGCAGTCGGGTAAATGACCGTCGTATCGAGCACTTTTCCCGTCTCATCCACAACTGCCAGCTTGCAGCCCGTCCGGAATGCCGGATCCCAGCCGAGCACCACGCATCCTGCGATCGGCGGCTGCATCAGGAGCTGTTCCAGGTTCTTGCCAAATACCTGAATCGCGCCGTTCTCTGCCGTTTCTGTCAGCCCCGCGCGGATCTCGCGCTCGATCGCCGGTCCGATCAGGCGGCGGTAGCTGTCCAGAATCACTTCTTCCATCACGCGCGCCGCATCCCCATCCGGGCGGATAATCAGCTGTTTCTCCATATACCGGACAATCTGCTCCTCCGGCGCTATAAGCTTCACGCTCAGAATCTTCTCTTTCTCACCGCGGTTGATCGCCAGCACACGGTGTCCCGCCAGCTTTTTGACTGGTTCGGAGAAATGATAGTACATCTCGTACACCGACTGTATCTTCTCATCCTTTGCGGATGCCTCCAAAAGACCGTCCTGCATCGTCTTTTTACGTGCGTAGTTGCGGTATTTTGCCATCTCGCTGATCTGCTCAGCCAGAATATCACGCGCGCCGTCTATTGCCTCTGAAACATCTGCAACACCCTTTTCTTCCGACACGTACTTCGCCGCCTCCGCCTCCAGGCTGCCGCCCGCTTCCTGCTTGTAAATCCAGACTGCTAACGGTTCCAGCCCTTTCTCACGGGCAATTCCGGCACGGGTGCGCCGTTTCGGGCGGTACGGAAGATAAAGATCTTCCACCGCAACCAGCGTCGCCGCATCGCGGATCTGTTTCTCCAGCGCCGGAGTCAGCTTCTCCTGGGCGCGGATCGCACCGATCACCTGCTCCTTTTTATCCTCCAGATTCCGAAGATAGCGCAGTCGCTCATCTAGCTGGCGCAGCACCTCATCATTCAGGGAACCGGTCGCCTCCTTGCGGTAGCGCGCGATGAACGGAATCGTGTTTCCCTCATCGATCAGCTTTACCGCCGCTTCGACCTGATTTCTCCCTATCTGAAGCTCTTCTTTCAATGCCTGTATAATATCCATGCAAAAACTCTCCTTCAATATCAATACGCTGTTTAATCATACCATTCCAGCGCATATTTCGCAAGTCAATGCCTAACTGGACAAGCGGCTTTATTCATGATACACTTTTATCGGATTCAATCTGCCGGATTGGCATAGATTTTGTTTTGCCCTATTCAGCGGCTGTCTCTAATTTTCAGAAAAGGATGTAGCTGTTTTCTTTTTTCACAGTTATGAAAGGATTAAATATACGATGAGTTATTACGATGAAACACCTTCTCCGAAGGAACATTCAGATACAAATGAAACCCGGCGCAATCGTTCGCGCCGCTATGCTACGATGTCAATGATGTGCGGCATCTTCGCATTTTTCTCCCTGTTTTTGAGTTTTTCCGCCGCGATTCTGCTCGGAATGTCGGCGAATGTACTGTTTGTCCTATCCAAGGAGGAAGGACAGCCGCGGCGCGGCAGCGCAGTGGTCGGGCTGATACTGGGAGTTATGTCTACCATCTTTGGAGTAGTTGAGTTTTTCTGCCTGATCCAGGTGCACCATATGATTACGGATCCGCAATATGCGCCGTTTTTTGATCAGGCAATGGAGTTGTATGAGAGTTTGATTGGTCCGTTACAATAAAATGATTGGCAAGAGGACCTTTTTCTGTGTATTTCTTGCGTTAAAAAGCACACCGCGTCATGAATGACTTTGGCGTGCTTTTTACTTTATATCCTATTTTGTATAGCGAATCGTCTGGCGGATATCTTCCTCGAATGCCGCTGCCAGTTTCCGGAAGCGTGCTTCGGTCATTTCTCCGGTTATGACCGCAAATTCGTCCATCTCCGGGAGTTCGATGGTTTCTGCTTCACCGAAGGCTGCACGCACATCGGCAAGTTTGTCGGCTGATTTGCCTGCCAGTCGGAGGAAGTAGCTGAAGGTTACTTCGCCCATCGGTGCAACTGGCTGTTTTTCGTCGGTCCAGCCGGTCGGGATGTTGTCTTCCATGTGTCCGGCGATCTCTACGATGTCGCTGACGACTGCGCTGGCGGTCGGGAGTTTTCCGGCGCCGCTGCCGTAGAACATGACGGTTCCAAGTGTATTGCCGCGAACCATGACTGCATTGTATACGTCATTGACTGCAAAGAGCGGATGATCCGGTCCGATCATCATCGGGCATACATAGACGCTGGCTTTATTGCCTTCCATGCGGCTGGTTCCAAACAGTTTAATCGAAGTTCCCAGCTTTGCCGCATATTTGAAATCAGTATCGGTAATCTTTGTGATGCCCTCGGTCGGCACATCTTCGTAATTTACTTCTTTTCCAGTTGCCAGTGAGGTAAGAATCGTGATCTTGCGGCAGGTATCGTAGCCTTCTACGTCTGCCTCCGGGTTGCGCTCTGCATATCCGAGTTCCTGCGCTTTCTTCAGGGCTTCCTCAAAGGTCTGACCTTCTCTTGCCATCTTGGTAAGGATGTAGTTGGTTGTACCGTTTAAGATACCGCTGATTTCCTCGATCTTCTCGCCTGCAAGAGACTGGGTCAGCGGACGCAGAAGCGGGATGCCGCCGCCTACGCTGGCTTCGAAGAGGAAGTTTAAGTTCTTCTCGCGTGCAATCGCCAGAAGCTCGGTGCCGTGTGCCGCTACAAGTGCCTTGTTGGAGGTCACAACGTGCTTACCGGCTAACAGGCACGCTTTTGCAAACTTGTATGCCGGATTGACGCCGCCCATCGCCTCTACAACGATCTCTACGTCTTCGTCTTTTTCAATGATCTCAAAATCATGAACAATCTGCGCTTCGTGCGGATCACCCGGAAATTCACGCAAATCCAGAATATATTTTACTGCAATCTCTTTGCCGGTTTTTTCTGTGATTTTGTCTTTGTTGGTTTCTAATACTTCTACGACTCCGGAACCAATTGTTCCATAGCCCATCACTGCTACCTGAATCATAATCTTTACTCCCTGGCTATAATTTTTACGTTGTGTACTCCCGAATTTTCTTCCATCTCTTCGACCATATGCGATATATTTCCGGTATCCGAACGGACTTCCACGCTGAGTGTCAGCGTCGCCACATTGTTGACCGGAATACTCTGATGAATCGTCAGAATATTTGCCTTGTAAATCGCTACGATATGAAGAAGATCCGATAAAAGTCCCTGTTCATCATCCATCTGCAGCACCATGGTAATCGTTTTGCCCTTGGCGTTGTCGTAAAATGGAAAAATATCGTCCTTATACTTATAAAAGGAACTCCGGCTGATCCCAAGCTGGTCGGTCGCCTCCTGAATCGTCATCGCCTTTTCCGACGCAATGAGCTTCTTCGCTTCCGCCACCTTCAAAAGGACTTCCGGCACTGCTTTCTGCTTTAACAGATAATACTTTGTTTTTTCTTCCATTCCATCTCCGCTTGTGTACGCACCAGAAATACATTTGTGTTTACCAGAAAGATATTATCACATTTATTGACACTCTGCAATCTATTTCTTTCATTATAGTCGAATTGTATCTGTAAAAAAACAGCCCAAACTGACGGCACTCGACAGAGCGCTTTCTTCTCCGTCAAACTTTTGTGCCGCCAATCCAGGCTGTTTTATCTTCTTTTATGCTTCTTCTGTCTTCTGGTTTTTCAGGCTGATCCACTTTAAATACGCACTGATAAACAGATCAATATCACCGTCCATCACCGCGTTCACATTGCCGTTTTCCGCGTTTGTCCGGTGATCCTTGACGAGCGTGTACGGCTGCATAACGTAGGAACGAATCTGATTTCCGAAGTTGATGTCCTTGACATCGCCGCGGATGTCGGACAACTTCTCGGCATTTTCCTGTTGTTTGAGCAGGTACAGCTTTGCCTTTAACATCTGCATCGCCTTGTCCTTGTTCTGGAACTGGGAACGCTCATTCTGGCACTGTACGACGATACCGGTCGGCAGATGCGTGATACGGATCGCGGAGGACGTCTTGTTGATATGCTGTCCACCGGCACCACTCGAGCGATAGGTATCGATCCGCAGATCGTCCGGATTAATCTCCACATCCAGATCTTCTTCAATATCCGGCATGACATCACAGGAAACGAACGAGGTCTGACGCTTGCCAGCCGCGTTGAACGGGGAAATACGGACCAGACGATGGACACCTTTCTCCGATTTCAGGTAGCCGTAGGCATTTTCGCCGTTGACCTGCAGTGTGATGGACTTAAGTCCCGCCTCGTCGCCATCCAGGAAATCAAGCACCTCGGTCGTAAAGCCCTTTTTGTCCGCCCAGCGCTGGTACATACGATACAGCATACTGCACCAGTCCATCGCCTCGGTACCACCCGCGCCCGCGTTCAGCTTGAGGATCGCGTTGCAGCCGTCGTACTCGCCGGACAGGAGTGTCTTTGTGCGGAGTTCTTCCAGCTCTTTGACGAACTCATCTAACATCTCCTGAATCTCCGGAATCATCGCCGGGTCATTTTCCTCATAGCCCATCTCAATCATGACCTGGATATCCTCATACTGCTGTTCAAGGTGCTTGTAGCCATCCACGGTATCTTTGAGATTTTTCGCCTCACGGACCGTCTTGGTCGAGCGCTCCGGATCATCCCAGAAGCCCGGTTCTTCCATTGATTTGTCAAGCTCCGTGATGCGGCGCTCCTTATTTTCCAGATCCAGGGAATCCTTGACCTCTTTCAGCGTCTCATCGTAGGTTGATAATGTATACTTAAACTGATCTAATTCAACCATGCTCTCACCTTCTCCATTCTCATCTATCTGCTGCCATTTTCCTCAACGGTTCAGCATTCTTTCAGTTATATTTTGTTACGGATCACACACATATAGACCGTAACTCTTTTTTATATTTGGAAAAATTCCCGGAACCAGGTATTTCGCCATAGTTTCGGGAATTTTCTGCACAGACTGCTGTAAAATCACGGCAGCCTGCCTTCTTTCATCTATTAATTCTTCGCGTACAGCTTCCGTCCACAACACTGTTTGTACTTCTTGCCGGAACCGCATGGGCACGGATCGTTCGGGTAAATCTTCTTCTCCTCACGCTTCTTCGGTGCCTGCACGGTGCTGTCGTCACGGTTGGTTCCCGTTACCTTGGCAGCCGGTTCACGCTCGACCTTCTGCTCTGCACGGATGTGGAACAGAATACGGACGGTATCCTCACGGATCGCTGCCGTCATGCTGTCGAACATCTCATAGCCGCTCATCTTATACTCAACCAGCGGGTCTCTCTGACCATATGCCTGCAGACCGATGCCTTCGCGCAGCTGATCCATATCGTCGATATGAGCCATCCACTTTGCATCAACCACTTTCAGAAGGATCACGCGCTCCATCTCGCGTACCTGTTCCGCGCTTGTAAACTCTGCCTCGCGTGTCTCATAAAGCTTCGTTGCCGCCTCTTTGAGCATATGTTTCAGCTCATTTTTCTTCATATGCTGCTGATCTTCCGTCAGCTGAATCGGCTCTAACGGGATAACCGGAA
The DNA here is from genome assembly GCF_003461685.1 of Clostridium sp. AF12-41. Classification (NCBI taxonomy): domain Bacteria; kingdom Bacillati; phylum Bacillota; class Clostridia; order Eubacteriales; family Clostridiaceae; genus Clostridium; species Clostridium sp. AF12-41. The sequence goes on from NZ_QTXO01000002.1 coordinate 472,179, forward strand.
GCAGCAGGGAATTTAACTCGGACAGATCCCACTCAGCCGGTTCCTGCTCATCAGAGATGGACATATCTACGGCGTTTTCTACGATATCCGTGATCATCTTCATGATAACGGAACGCATATTCTCGCCATCCAGTACACGGCGGCGCTCTGCGTAGATTGCCTCACGCTGCTCGTTCATAACCTCGTCGTATTTTAACAGGTTCTCGCGGATACCGTAGTTGTTGGTCTCAATCTTCATCTGTGCCTTCTCAATCGCCTTGGAAAGCATCTTGTGCTCGATCTGCTCATTCTCCGGTACGCCCATGGCGTTGAACATATTCATCAGACGCTCTGAACCGAAGAGACGCATCAGATCATCCTCCAGGGACAGGTAGAAACGTGATTCACCCGGATCGCCCTGACGTCCGGCACGACCGCGCAGCTGGTTATCAATACGTCTGGACTCATGACGCTCTGTACCGATAATCTTTAAGCCGCCCAGTTCTCTGGAAATCTCATCCAGCTTGATATCCGTACCACGGCCTGCCATATTAGTCGCGATCGTAACGGCACCGTGGATACCTGCATCTGCTACGATCTCAGCCTCCAGCTCATGGAACTTCGCATTTAATACCTTATGCGGAATGCCGCGTCTTGTCAGCATCTTGCTCAGAAGCTCGGAAGTCTCGATCGTAATGGTACCAACCAGAACCGGCTGTCCCTTTTCATGGGCTGCTGCCACTTCCTCGACAACCGCATGGAATTTCTCTTTTTTCGTCTTATAAACCGCATCCTCGTAATCAATACGCTGTACCGGGCGGTTCGTCGGGATGGAGATAACGTCCATCTGGTAAATGTTACGGAACTCCTTCTCCTCAGTCTGTGCCGTACCGGTCATACCAGCCTTCTTGTTGAACTTGTTGAAGAAGTTCTGGAAGGTAATGGTTGCCAGTGTGCGGCTCTCACGACGCACATGTACGTGTTCTTTTGCCTCAATCGCCTGATGGAGACCATCGGAATAACGGCGTCCCGGCATGATACGTCCGGTAAACTCATCGACAATCAGAACCTCGTCATCTTTTACCACGTAGTCTTTATCGCGGAACATCAGGTAGTTGGCACGCAGTGCCAGAATGATGTTGTGCTGGATCTCCAGGTTCTCCGGATCCGCCAGGTTTTCGATGTGGAAGAAATCTTCGACCTTCTTCACACCAGCCTCGGTCAGGTTGACTACTTTATCTTTCTCATTGACTACAAAATCGCCTGTCTCCTCGATCTCCTCGCCCATGATGGCTGCCATCTTGGAAAATTCCGCTGATTCCTCGCCCTTTTCCAGCTGACGTGCCAGAATATCGCACACCTCATAGAGCTTCGTGGACTTGCCGCTCTGTCCGGAAATGATAAGCGGAGTTCTCGCCTCATCGATCAGGACGGAATCGACCTCATCGATAATCGCATAGTCCAGATTCCGCATAACCATCTGCTCTTTGTAGATCGCCATGTTGTCACGCAGATAATCGAAACCAAGCTCATTGTTGGTAACGTAGGTAATATCACAGTTGTAAGCTTCCCGGCGCTCGTCGGAATTCATCGAGTTTAAAACCACGCCGACCGTCAGACCGAGGAATCTGTGAACCTCGCCCATCCACTCTGCATCTCGTTTTGCCAGATAGTCGTTGACGGTAACGATGAATACACCCTTTCCAGCCAGCGCATTTAAGTACGCCGGTGCGGTGGAAACCAGGGTTTTACCCTCACCAGTACGCATCTCTGCGATACGTCCCTGATGCAGGACGATACCACCGATCAGCTGAACCGGGTAATGCTCCATATTTAATACTCGTCTCGCCGCCTCACGCACGGTTGCAAATGCCTCCGGCAGAAGGTCGTCCAGCGTCTCGCCGTTCGCAAGGCGCTCTTTGAACTTGCGCGTATTGTCGCGCAGTTCATCATCCGATAAGGCAGTCATCTGCTCGCGCATACCTAGAATCTTATCCACGATCGGGCGGATCAGCTTCAGCTCGCGTTCGCTGTGGGTACCAAACACTTTCTCTATCAGATTCATGCTTTTCTCTCCTATTTCTTACATTCTAAATCTAGTTATTTTATTTCATTCCATCATAAATGATATGTTTTAATACATAAAGATCATATAGGCATAGTTATACAATCTTATTTATTCTAACACTAACGGGGATTTTATTCAATGATTTCATTATTTTTTTACATTTACGCTGCGCTCGCGCCCGGCTGAGATAACCCGAACCTGCCGTATCCGGAAAATCCCAGCCATAAAATAAGCCCCTCCATACACGAACAAAAGGACCTGCTTACCTCGCTTCCAGCATGGTAAACAAATCCCTGTTTCTATGAAATATATCCCCCGAAAATACCTATTTATTATTTTGCTTTTTTCAGTTCCTCAATCCCGCCGCCTGCTTCCAGAATCCGGGAAAATTCTTCTTCTTTTGCCGCGGACTTCTCCGCTTTTTCAAGCACTTCCTCGACAAGCTCATTCGGAACAATGCAGACACCCGAACCGTCTGCCACGATCAGGTCGCCCGGCATGACAAGGCAGCCGCAGAGGCTGACCGGTCCGTTCACTTCTGCACACTCCATGCGGTATTTTCCGGTCATCGGCGTCACGCCGCAGGAAAAGACCGGGAAATCCATCCGGCTGATCTCCTCCGTATCGCGGCAGCTTCCATAGGCGATGCAGCCAGCAAATCCCCGCACTTTTGCCAGATGGCAGCTCTGTCCGCCGATGTTGGAATATTCCAGATTTCCGCCGAAATCCGACACCAGCACATCGCCCGCCTCGCCCAGGTAGAAAATATCCTTCGTGGACATCAAAATCTTATCTTTGTCTCGCTGTCCCTGCGTCGCCGTCTTGCGGGACGGGATGCTGCGGACCGTGACAGCTGTTCCCACCAGGCGTGAGCCTGCCTTGACTGGCTTTAAGCAGGTGTTTGGAACAGCACCGTGAATGCCGTAAGTATCCAGAATGTCCGATACAGCCGTACTCATATCTTCCAGCGCATAGTAGCGGTCAATCACCTCTTTGCTGGTACGTGGAATCTGAATCTGCACAATCTTTTCGCGCGGAACTGTGCCCCAGATGCGCCCTTCTGCCTTATATTTTTCATAATCAGCGTCTCTCTGCGCCTGCATTTCTTCTATATTCATAGACTCTCTTTCCCTTTCTTTTAAACTATTTCTCACGTTTTGGCTGTTTCAATCTTTCGCGACTGATTATACGCCCGCAGTCCCCGCCCCATCGGGCATCCGGGATTCCGGGCGTACAGACAGGATTCAGCGTCTACTCACAATACTCACAAGCAACCGCCCGATTCCCATTTTTATTTTGTGTTTTTGTAAAAGTTAATCAAGCTTCCCGCCAGCAGAACTTCCTTCTCCGCCTCGGTCACATCCTTGAGAGCCAGCATAAGCTTCCGGCTGCTGCCGTCTGTTCCGATAACGGTTGCTTCAAATTCCTTTGCACCCTTTTCAACTGCTTCACGGATACCCGGCAGATATACATACTCGCCAGCTTCCAGATTAATTTCCGCCTCATCACAGGTAAATGGAAGGATACCCCAGTTGACGCAGTTGCTGCGGTAACGCTTGGTTGCGTACTCGATACAGATGTCAGCCAGACCGCCAAGCACCTTCTGACAGCTTGCTGCATACTCACGGGCAGAACCATCACCCGGACGTTTTGCATACAGTACGGAACCAATACCGGTTGTCTGCATCAGCTCCTCAAGCGATGTTGTAACGCCAGCTGCCTGCAGTACCTGATAAAATTCACCAGCCTTAGCGCTGTCACCAGCCAGACGAGCCTTCTCATACTCCTGTGCCGCTTTCGCACGGCCAACATACTTCGGATCCTTACGAATCAGGGTAAATTCTGAAATCTTGTACGGATTAGAACGATAGGAGGCTGTCTCACCGGACGGAATCAGTTCGTCTGTGGTTGTCACTTCGTCACGGATTACGCTGGCTACCTGTAATAACAGATTTTCTTTTAACGGCTCCATCTCCGGCCAGTCCTTGATGGACGGTCCATAAACGATCTCTGTCTCCGGTTTTGCTTTTCCAAATCCATTGTATACAATGTTCTCGTAAATGTGCTCATTGAATTCATAGGATGGTGTTTCAAATACAACCGGGCAGTTCTCTGCAGAGGTTAAATAGCCGCCATTAAATGCAGTTGCCGCGATTGACTTGGAATCCATCAGTGCAACCGATGCGATCTGACCGGTTGCCGGGTTGCTTCCCTCACGGTTCGGGAAGTTACGAGTGCTATGACGGATACAGAAATCATTGTTTCCAGGTGCATCCGATGCGCCGAAGCACGGTCCGCAGAATGCTGTCTTCACACGCACCCCATATCCCATCAGGTCATTTAAGACACCGATTTTGTTTAACTCATACATAATCGGCTGAGATGCCGGATAAATATTGAATGGGAAGGTTCCCAGTCCTTTGTCCATCTTCTTCGCGATCTGGTCAACCGCATAGATATTTTCGAAGGAACCGGCTGCACAGCCTGCGATCGCCGCCTGATCAACCTTGATCTTGCCGTCATGAATCTTGGAGCAGAGATCCAGATGAATATCCTTGTTATTCTCGAAAACACGCTCTGCCTCTTTTTCTACCATCTTTAAATATTTCTCCGGTTCAGCGATGACATCTGCCAGCGGATATGCATTGCTTGGATGGAACGGAAGCGCAATCATCGGAACGATCGTATCCAGATTTACCTCTACTACGCCGTCATAGAGTGCTACATTGCCCGGAACCATCTCCTTGAAGCCCTGCGGACGCTTGTGAATCTCAAAATACTCTTTTACCTTATCATCCGTCGCCCACACAGAAGACAGACAGGCAGACTCGGTTGTCATCGTATCAATACCGTTTCTGAAATCCATTGAGAGGCTGTGTACGCCCGGTCCAATGAACTCAAGGACTTTATTCTTCACAAAATTATTCTTAAATACCTTGCCGATGATGCTCAAAGCCACATCCATCGGACCAACCCACGGCTTCGGGGTACCGGTTAAAAGAACGGCAATCACACCCGGATAGTCGATCTCATAGTATTTTCCCAGCATTGCCTTTGCAAGCTCCGGACCGCCTTCGCCGATGGAGACAGAACCCTGTGTACCATAACGGGTGTGGGAATCGGATACAATCGACATATCGCCGGAGTTAACGATCATCTCACGCATATACTGATGGATGACTGCCTCATGAGGCGGAACGAAGATACCACCGGATTTACGGCAGGCAGATTCTGCATATTTGTGGACATCGGTGTTAATAGTACCGCCGACTGCACACAGACAGTTATGGCAGTTTGTAAATACACACGGCATCGGGAACTCTTTCAGACCGCTTGCGTAAGCTGTCTGGAGAATGCCGACGTAGGTATTGTCATACACACCCATAGAATCAAACTGGATTTCCAGATGTTCCATATTGTCTGAGTGATTGTGTTTTGAAAGCACCTGCCAGGTCAGTGTTTCTTTCTTTGCTGCTTCTTCAGAAAGCTTTGCAGCTTCCTCTGCACTTGCAATGTGATCGTTATTTATAATGAATTGTTTTCCCTCATGTAAGGTTACCATATATGTACTCCTTTCGTTACGATTCGTACCAATCGAATCATTCTCATTTTTCTGCCAGAAATCGGCTTTTCAATTCAAAAATATCTCGGCTTTTTTCTCTACCGGGTCTTAAATACTATGCAGACTGGGCTCTCCGTTTCTACTACCACCGGATTTTCCTGTAAACTTCCATTCTCATTTCTCTTGAAGCATACAATGGTGTCTGTTACCTCATTGGCTGCAACAACCCACTCTCCATCCGGACTGACGGTCAGAAATCTTGGCTGTTCACCGCCGGTCTTAATGTTCTGCATCCAGCTCATCCGGCCTGTCTCAGCGTCCAGATGGTACACGCTCACGCTGTCATGCTTGCGGTTCGATACGTACAGAGTCGTTCCCTCTGCATCCATATCGATAGCGCTCGCCCAGCCGTCTCCGGCATAGTCCTCCGGCAGACTCGTCAAAATCTGCATCGGCTCCAGAGTTCCCTCGTTCTCATCAAACCGGTACGCCGCTACCGTGCTGTCTTTCTCATTCACGCAATAGCAGAAACGGTTGCTAGGTGCAAATACGCAGTGTCTCGGCTCTGCCCCTGTGCGTCCCTTGATGGCAAAATGCTCTCTCAGTGTTCCTTCTGTTCCGTTTGTTTCAAATAATGTAATTTTTCCGACACCCTGAAGCCGTCCCTGGGATGGAACTGCCAGCCAGCGTCCGCTCCGGTCAAGCATCGTCTGATGCGGATGAGAAATATAACCCGGACCGCCGTTACCGGAAATGAAATACAATTCCTTGATTTTTCCAAGACTTCCATCCTTCAGCACCGGAATCAGTGAAACTGCACCGGTCTGTAAATTTGCCACATACAACCATTTTCCGCTTCTGTCAAGCACCAGATGCACCGGATTCGTTCCATGTGTGCCCACTGTATTGCAGTAGACAAGTTTTCCATCCGGCTGGATTCGATAAGCGCTTACTTCGCTGTAATCACCATGAATGGTATACAGCATGTCCTGTGCTTCATTCAGACAAAAATAGGACGGATTCACCGGACCTTCTAAAAGTCCAACCGGTTTCCAGGTTCCATTTTCTATTTCGAAAATACGGATGCCTTTGCCGCGGGCGTTGCGCTCCTTGGTGGTGCGGCATCCTACATATGCGAACTGTTTCATGGTAGATTCTCCCTATCCTTTCCTTAAACTTTCACTTAACGTTTGTTCAAAAACCTGCCTGTTCCATTTTCAACACCAAATCCATTCAAAATGGCATTCAAGTTTCTGAACTTCGGCTTTCTCCTCTTGACTCTGTCAATTATCCAACAAAACTTGTCACTCCAACGAAGGTCAGTACACACACAATCACAACGACCGTCGCAGACAGCGCAAACAGAGTACCGAACATCTTCTGCTGCTCTTTATCTCCGCAGTCCGTCTCCTGTGCATAGCTTGCCAGAATCAGGCTGCCGCCGGTTGAAAGCGGGCTGATACCTGCAACGGTTGCGCTGCACACGATTGCAGTGATAATCTGCATGACGGATGCACCGCCCACCTGGGATGCGATATCCGGAACCGTCGGAATCAGAGTCGGGAATACAACGCCGTTTGCACTGGAGAACCAGGACATTAAGCCTGCCGTAAAGCCCATGATCGGACCAGCCGTCCGCTTCGTCATAAAGGATGCCAGGATGGAGGAAAGCAGGTCGATGCCGCCCATTGTCTGGGTAATATTCATCAGAACATTGACACCTGCAATCAGAATCAGAACACTCCACGGAATCGCCTTGATCGCTTTTTTCTCATCTGCTGTTCCAAGTAAAATCAGAATCATTGCCAGTGTGAAGCAGAGAAGTCCTACATCATAGGAGAAGCCGACAACCAGCACAACCATGATTACCAGAGCAATCAGGCTGAGCCACTGATCCCGCGTAAATTTCTCTACCTTTTTCTCGCCGCTCTCTGCATTTCCGCTCAGCTTGTAGCCGCCTAAAAGGATATACATCGCAACTGCACAGACAAAGTTGCTGACGCTGACACCGATGAAAATATTGTTGATGGAACCTTCAATTCCCATCTCTGTCATCATATCACCTACGATAATACCTGTCAGGGCAATCGGGGAAGCCGTTCCGCCGACCGCACCGAGAATCGCCATGACGCCCATCAAAATCGGACTTACCTTCATCTGTACTGCCAATGCAACTGCAAAAAGGACGGTAACCGACTGCACGCTGATCGCGCCCGGTCCGGCTGCAGATAAACCAAAACTAACTACATAAATAATAATCGGTACTAAAAATAAATGTTTCCCGCAAAGTCCTATCAGACGATCCGATATTTTTTCCAGAGTTCCATTCTGCTGTAAGAGGCTGAAAAACAGCATCGTTCCGAGCAGGGTTGCAAACAGCTTAAATGGAAATCCTTTATAGATATCTGACGCACCTATGCCGCCAATTTTTCCCAGTATCAAAGCCAGACCGAAGCAGACCAGACCTACATTTGTTTTCTTCACAAATCCAAGTACAATCGCCCCAATCAGGCATCCAAGTGCTACTACCTGAAGTCCCATAATCATTCTCCCTCTTCTATCTTGTGTTTGTTGCCAGGTTACCTTTATTCTTTTACGACGTCCATTGCAATGTGGCAAAGCTTGCTTTTTTACTTTTCCAGCTATCTTCCATTTTCATTTCTTGCATTAGTCTCTCACATACACCCAGCCGTCCATGATACGTCTCGCCGTCCGTGTCACGCCGCCCTTGATGACTTTTTCGCCGTCCATCTTAACATCCACTTCGGTCACGCCACTCGCATGTCCCAGACGGATAATATCCTGATCCGGCGCCGGGTTGACAATCTCATTGACGATTGTGCCTGAAATCCGTGCTGCTGCGCCTGTTCCGACTGCTACAGTCATCGGGTACGCCTTGTGAAGTGCGCCGACCGAGATCGCCCGGCAGCAGAGATCCATCGTATCCGCTTTTACTTCATTTCCATCCATATTGATGTAGTCTTGCGGAGCAGAGACGATGGAAACCTTCGGAGCCGACGTCGATTTCGTCCGCGCGTCCTCCCAGTTCTCCACGAAACCGCATTTCACTGCCGCCATGCCGCGGATACGCTCGATGTGTTCCATCACATCTTTATTCTGATTCAGTTCCGTAAGCTCGGATCCCTTAATTCCCAGATCCGATGCTTTGATAAATACCATCGGGTTCGAACAATCAAGTACAGTCACTTCCGCCGGACCATATCCCGGTACATCGAATACCTCTTTTTTCTGCCCGGTCGGGAACAGCTTTCCGGTCTTGGAACCAGCCGGATCCTCAAAATACATATCGATGCGGGAACCTGTTCCCGGAACCCCCTGAATCACCTCGTCGCCGTGTACCATCGCATGGCCATCCTCAACGCGGACATGTTCCTCAATGATCTTATTGGTGTTCGTATTTAACACACGCACCACCGTGATCGGCTCAACCGCCGGAACCAGACCTTCATCAATCGCAAACGGACCAACCGCCGATGAGATGTTTCCGCAGTTTGCACTTCCGTCCACTCTCGGAATCACGATATCCACCTGACGGAATGTGTATTCCACATCCACGCCCGGCTTGTCGGACGGTGCAATGATCGCAATCTTGCTGGTCGAAGAAACCGTTCCTCCCATGCCGTCAATCTGCTTCACATCCGGGGTACCCATGACTTTCAGGAAAATATCATCCCAAAGACTCTTATCCTCCGGCAGATCCTTCTCGTGGAAAAATACCGCTTTGCTGGTACCTCCTCTCATGTAGACACATGGATATTTTTTCATGTACATAATTCTCCTCCTTCTCCTATAAATGTACTCTCGGAATCTTTCTGTGTTTGATTTTGCGAGATGATTTTTTGTCAGTTGTGCCCAAATTTCTGAGGCGTTGGCGTTGCGTCCGCCTCTGAATTTCGGGTGCGGCTGGCGGAAAATCAGCCACAAAATTTTAAACGAAGTTTTCCTTCGCCCCTGCCCTGTATCGTACGGAATTTTCAGTTCAAAAAAATCCCCACCTGTGAACAGTTACAACCTACTATTAATTTTTCCTTATACATACTATAACTCATTGCCCCATCCGCTGTAAAATGGTATGATCTTATCAAGATTCATAACAATTTGGAATGATAAGGAGTTCGATATGGATAAACGTGATTATGAACTGCTGCTGGCGCTCGACCAGCACAAAAATATAACAAAGGCGGCGCAGTCTCTCTATATGACACAGCCTGCCATCACCAAGCGGATTCAGAAGATGGAAGAAGAACTGCACTGTCCGCTGCTCATCCGTTCCAAGCGCGGCGTGCTCCTCACCCCGGCAGCCGAAAGCCTGCTGCCATGCGCCCGCACGATCCTAAAAAATATGGAGCAGATGGAAGAACTCGCTGCCGCCAGCCAGGACTATATCTGCGGCACGCTGCGACTCGGCTGTTCTCTGAACTATGCCCACTACCGCCTCCCGGCAATCCTCAAGGACTACACAGACCGCTATCCCAAAGTAGAGGTGCATATCACGACCGAGCAGAGCCGCCAGCTCTACAAGATGCTTTGCAAAGAAGAAATCTCCCTCGCCATCCTGCGCGGCGAATATAACTGGGACGGCAAAAAGATTCTTCTCGCCTCCGAACCCATGTGCCTGATCTGCAGCCGCGAGGACGCCGGGCGTCCTCTGACCGACTATCCGTACATCAGCCACAACACCGACTCCGGCTTAAATTCCCAGCTTTTCTCCTGGTTCGAAGCGCGTGGACTGACCGGCATCCGACGGAATTTCCAGATCGACAGCATCGATACCTGCAAGGAAATGGTGCGGTATGGGCTTGGCTGGAGTATCCTGCCGTCCATCTGCCTGAATAATTTTGACGGCTACACCGAGGCACTTTTCTGGCAGGATGGCACGCCCTTCGTCCGCAATACGTATCTGCTCTGCCAGCCCACCAGTGATCGGCTTCCGCAGGTCAAGAAGTTTCTGGAACTTCTCTAAATGCCACCCTGCTTCGCTCCCGTTCAGGGTGCCTGCTGTAAAACGCCGCCTCCCTGCCTACCCAGGTAAAACGTTTTTTCTTCTGCCATCCCGCCAACTTTATGGTAAACCAGACAAGTTGCACAAAATATATGTTCGACTTTCTTGTTGTCCACATTATCCACATTTTGTCCCCAGTTTTGTGGATAAGTTTTGCACACCCATTTTCTCCCTTTTTTAGGGAAAATGGAGTTTTACACCGACTTATCCACATTATCCACAATTTCCATCTGTTCACGAAGCCCCCGTTTTCCCCGGCGCATTTTGATTTCTTTTTTGTTCAGATCTCATAAACTTGCATATTTCTTCCAAAAATACAAGCAGATCTATTGACAAATGAAGAACCCTCGCATTGCCTCCAAACCCCCGTTTTTCCTAGCTTTTTCGACCTTTTTCTGTTGCAAAAACACACCCATTCCGCCCTATCCTGCAAGACTCTTTTTTAATATTTCATTGTCCGCCGCACAAACCGCGCGCAACTCCCTTATAAAACAACAGTAATTCGTGAAAAATCAAACGACACAGTATTTCGACCTGTTTTCCAATTAATTGTGTTGACAATTTTGCGAAAAAGGTTGAATTTAACATCCAAAAGTGGTATACTATAGCCATCCCAATAAAAAGGAGCGATGATTATGCGTTATAAGATTACTGGAAGAAATATCAATGTTACCCCGGGGTTAAAAGCAGCTGTAGAGGAGAAGATCGGAAAGTTAGAGCGATACTTTAATCAGGACACCGAAGTGAATATCACACTTACGGTTGAGAAAGATCGTCAGAAGATCGAGGTTACCATCCCTGTCAAAGGCACCATCATCCGTGCCGAGCAGGAAAGCAACGATATGTATGTATCGATTGATTTGGTAGAAGAAATCATCGAGCGTCAGCTCAAAAAATATAAGAATAAAATCGTAGACAAGAAACAGGCAGCCGTTGCATTCTCTGACCTCTTCATAAATGAAGAGTATGATTCCAACGACGAAGTAGATATCGTCAAAGTAAAGAAATTCGCTATGAAGCCGATGGATCCGGAAGAGGCTTGTGTACAAATGGAACTTTTAGGACATAGCTTCTATGTATTCCTGAATTCCGAAACCGAGCAGGTCAATGTTGTTTACAAACGTAAAGGCAACACCTACGGATTGATCGAACCAGAATTTTAATTCATCGCTTCGTACTATAAGTAGACAAGTTTCCTGGCAAAAAGGGGAGCTGCCATGTGGCAGTTCCCCTTTTTGCGTTGTGTTAAATTCCATTCATATCCTATTTCTTTTCTTAGAACAGACCCGTGATCCGTCCATTCTCATCGACATCGATCTTCTCTGCCGCCGGCACCTTCGGAAGTCCTGGCATTGTCATGATGTCGCCGGTCAGCGCAACGATGAAGCCTGCGCCCGCGGATACTTTCAGGTTGCGGACAGTTACTGTAAAGTTCTTCGGTGCGCCGAGCAGCTTCGCATTGTCCGAAAAGCTGTACTGCGTCTTCGCCATACAGATCGGATAGTTACCAAATCCAAGCTCAGTCAGGCGTTTTGCCTGTTTCTTTGCTGCATCCGTGAGTACAACGCCGTCGCCGTGGTAGATCTTCTTCACGATCGCATCCAGCTTCTCCTCGATGGTTGTATCGGTCTCGTAGCAGTAGTGGAAATTGCTCTCAGTCTCGCACAGGCGGATGACTTCTTTTGCCAGCTCCTCGCCGCCTTCGCCGCCTTTCGCCCATACTTCGGACAGAGCCACATTGACACCGACCTCATGGCACTTGTCCTCGATCAGCTTTAATTCTGCCTCGGTATCCATTGGGAAGCGGTTGATCGCTACGACACACGGAAGTCCATATACCTTGGTAATATTTTCTACATGCTGCATCAGGTTCGGAAGTCCCTTCTCCAGCGCTTCCAGATTCTCTGCGTTTAAGTCAGCCTTCGCCACGCCGCCGTGATGCTTCAGGGCACGTACCGTCGCTACTACAACGACCGCCGACGGTTTCAGCTCTGCCATCCGGCACTTGATATCCAGAAATTTCTCCGCACCCAGGTCGGCGCCGAAGCCAGCCTCTGTGATCGTGTAATCACCCAGCTTTAATGCCATCTTTGTCGCAATGACGGAGTTACATCCATGCGCGATGTTCGCGAACGGACCGCCGTGGATAAATGCCGGTGTATGCTCTAAGGTCTGTACCAGATTTGGTTTCAGGGCATCCTTTAAAAGAGCCGTCATCGCGCCCGCTGCTTTCAGATCACCGGCAGTGACCGGTTCCTCGTCATAGGTATAACCTACGATAATCTTGGAAAGGCGTTCTTTCAGATCCGTAATATTGCGTGCCAGGCACAGAACTGCCATGATCTCGCTGGCAACCGTGATGTCATATCCGTCCTCACGGGTCACGCCATCCACGCGGCGTCCCAGACCATCTACGATGTTGCGGAGCTGACGGTCATTCATATCGACAACACGCTTCCAGGTAATACGCTTCGGATCGATGCGGAGTGCATTGCCCTGATAGATATGATTGTCCAGCATCGCTGCCAGCAGGTTGTTTGCTGCGCCGATCGCGTGGAAATCACCGGTAAAATGGAGGTTGATATCCTCCATTGGAATGACCTGTGCATATCCGCCGCCAGCTGCACCACCTTTGACACCAAAGACCGGTCCCAACGACGGCTCACGAAGCGCTACGGTTACCTTTTTGCCAAGACGTTTCAATCCGTCTGCCAGACCGACCGTGGTCGTGGTCTTTCCTTCTCCGGCTGGAGTCGGGTTGATCGCGGTCACCAGAATCAGTTTTCCATCCTTGCCCTCGGTCTCCTTCAGAAGACTGTAGTCTACCTTTGCCTTATAATTTCCATACTGCTCCAGATACTTCTCGTCTACGCCTGCTGCCTGTGCAATCTCACCGATTTTCAGTGGATTCGCTGCCTGTGCAATCTCAATATCTGTCATCATTACTCCTGTACCTCCCTGTTTTTGCGGTTTTGCCTGTTCCGGTCAGTTTCCACACAGTGAATGTTATCTGCTTTATCTGCTGTAAAGATGATCCCCCCCTGTGAATTTCCCAGAAAGGCTGTGAATGTTATCTATTATATACTGTGTCTGACAATTTGGAAAGACACAAAATTGATTTTTCACAAAAAATTGCATCCGATTCCAGTTTTTCTACTCTTTTCTCAAGTTCTGATACATAACTTTCGTCCTTGATCGATGCCAGATTGATCTTCACATTAAAGAGGGCACCCACAACCGCTGTCCGGGCTAACATCGCCGCAATCAGACCGTCAGAAACGGCACCTTTATTGCCTCTCTTTACGACCGCTTCCGCCATCGGAAAAATCTTTGCCGCTGACTCCGCAATCGCAAGCGGCGCTTCGGTTGCCTCTTTTAACCCCTGCTGCAGGGCGGCAGTGCAGATTTTTTTCTCCTCTTCCGTCTCCTTCGGAAGCTTCAGCGCTCTCATATATCCATTGAACGATTCGCTGTCCTTTTTGATCCCCGCCAGCAGCTCCTCATGCAGCGCAGCGCCCTCAGCTGCCAGCGCCTGCATTTCCTCCTGCACCCCGGCATATTTTTCCTTTCCGATCGTCAGATTTGCCACCATTTCCATCAATGCCGCACCCAGCGCCCCCACCAGCGCCGACACGCTTCCGCCGCCCGGTACGGACGCCTTCGAAGCAGTTTCTTCTACGAACTGGTTTACGGAAAGTTCTCTTAATTCTGCCATGATTTTTCTCCTTTTTTATGAAAAAGAATGTGCCTTGGCACATTCTCGCGCCTCGCGCGGTCGCCTGCGACATAATTCTTCTTCGCGCGAGTGCACACATTTTCCTATGAAAATGAAAAAATACCGCAAAATTGCTTGTCTCACCGATCAGAAATCTTCTGCCCCGCTGGCAACGTAATTTTGCGGTATTCCCACCGCGCCCTACGGATATGAAATCGTTCCGTAAGAACCGATATACTCCTTTATCTGCGTTTACTAATTTAAGAATGAAACTGCCTTACACGGTGTTCGGTAGTTGGACGGCGAAATCTTGATGCCGCTCTTTGCCGTACTTGCGTGGATAACCTGTCCATTGCCTATGTAAAGTGCTACGTGATTGATATAATTGCCGCTCGCATAAAAAAGCAGATCGCCCGGCTGTACTGCGCTGACCGCAACCTCCTTGCCCTTTGCCGCCTGATCTCTCGAGCTTCGTCCGGTTGAAATACCGAAATGTGCAAATACACTCATTGTAAATCCGGAACAGTCCGCGCCGTTTGTCAGACTGGTTCCGCCGTATACATACGGATTTCCAAGGAACTGCTTTGCATATGCCACAACCGCAGAACGGGTAGCATTTGTTACTTCATTTCCAGAAGAGGACGTACCGCCTGTGCCTGGTCCGCCGCCCGGTCCAACGCCGCTTGCAGTGGTCGCTTTCGTCGCTGCCGCGGTAGTCGGCGCTTTCGTCTCAGCTGCCTTTGTCGTCTCCTTGGCTGCCGCTGTCGTCCCAGCTGCCTTGCTTTCGCTCGGATTCGCCTCTATTGTTCCGCTGTAGGAAGTCTCCGGTGCTTTGGTCGTCTCTTTGGCCGCTGCCGTGGTTTCCTTCGCCGCTGCCGTGGTTTCCGCTGCCCTCGACTCTTCCTCGGCTTTCTTCTTTACCTGTTCCAGGTTCTCGATCGCCGCATTCGCTTCCTGTTTCAGTTTTTCTTCTTCAGCTTTCTGCTGCTGTTCCTCAGCTACGGAAACTGCCTGCTTAAAGTCTACCTGTGTCGTAATATAATCTTTATACACATATCCGACCAGATCATTATCGACGGAAATCTTGGCAAAATCGCCCTCTTCTCCGATCACCTCATACTCTGCATCGGCAGAAAGAAGATCCAGCGTCTTGCCCTCTAAGCTCGGCGTCTCTCTCAGGCGAAGCGTAGAGGTATTTGTAACCTTCGCGTAGGTTGTGCCGACTTCCTTGGCAATCTTGGACGCCTCCTCACCGGTCACAAAATACTGTGCTTTAATATAACCGGTCACGGAACCCGACTGGATATGGTACCATTTGCCGCCCTCGCCGTCCACCGTGTCCAGAATTGTCGCCGCACAGTTATTGTAAATCTTTCCAACTACCTCGCTGCCTGTGCTCGCCTGTGCGCGAACATTGACATAATTGGTCACACGGGAAATCGCGATATTATCGTAGATCGACTTGGACATCGCGCGGACAACCGCCTCAGTCTCGCCAGTTGTCTCCTTTGGCTGGGCTTTCGTCTCTGCTGCCACCTGTGCCGGTTTGGCTGTCTGCGCGCCGCCTGTCACGCCCGTCTGACCGGCTCCCGCCACTGCCAGAACTTCTTTAGAAGCAAATGCCTCCGCCAGCTCTTTTTCCGGGTTCAAGCTGCTCGCATAGTAATTATTGATCGCCACTGACGCACCAGCGACCGGGGCATCCGTCTCCAGATTCATCGCCGCCTGGGCGCTCATCTGTCCCGTCCCTGCCATCACAAGGCACGCCCCTGATGCTATCAGAAATTTCAGCGTTTTTCTCATAAGGACCTCCTACTCTTCTGTCCGTTCTGTTCCGTCGTTTTATCTCAAACTGTAACTGTTCAGTACCTTCACAGTCACGCGCAAAAATCCATTAAAAATTGCCTACGGCAATGGGATTTTTGCCTGCTGACCCATGTTTTCGTACGGTCAGCGCAGTAAATGCGCAGACCTACTAAACAGTTACTCTGTTTTCTTCTATGTTAAAAATGAGTTATGCCTGAAGATATCGCTCTGCAGATGCCACGCAGTTTGCACCGTCCGATGCCGCTGTCAGAATCTGGCGTAGCGCCTTGGTCCGGACATCTCCGGCTGCAAATACGCCCGGAACGCTCGTCTGACCGCTCTCATCCGCCCGGATATAGCCCTGCTCATCAAGCTCTAACTGACCCGCATACAGTTCACTCTCCGGTGCGATTCCGACCGCAATAAAGACGCCATCCACGTCCAGCCGCTTCTCTTCTCCAGTTTTGGTCTGTCTCAGCCGCAACGCCTCCACCTGACCATTTCCTTCAATCGCAGCCGTCTCACTGTTCCAGACAAATTCGACGTTTTCAAGCGCCTGTAAGCGCTCCTGCAGCCGTTTTGCCCCGCGAAGCTTGTCTCTGCGGTGGACGATATATACTTTTTCACACATCCGTGCAAGAAAAATTGCATCTTCCAGCGCCGCGTCGCCGCCGCCCACAACGGCAACCGTCCTTCCCCGGAAAAATGCCCCGTCGCAGGTCGCGCAGTATGAAACGCCTGCCCCGCGAAGTTCCTCTTCTCCCGGCACCTCCAACGTCCTGTGATGTGCTCCGGATGCCAGAATCACACAGCGTGCCTCATACGTCTCTTCCTCGCAGACTACTTTCTTCACATTTCCTGAAAGCTCGACCTGCACGACCTCATCCTGTACAACTCTTGCTCCCAGCTTGTTTGCATGCTCCCGGAACTGTCTGGAAAGCTCAAAGCCGGTCACACCCGGAAATCCCGGATAATTGTCCACCTCCCAGGTATTCAGCACCTGTCCGCCGCTGATTCCATTCTTCTCTATCACAATCGTATCCAGACATGCCCGCTGTGCATAAATCGCCGCACTCAAGCCAGCTGGTCCGGAACCAATGATTATTATATCATACATGGTATACAGTTCCTTTCTTCCGAATCTGTTCGGTAATTGATCCGCTCTATCACTGTGTCAGATCCATTTGGTTTTAGTATAACACATTTTGGCACTTTCATACAATGCTGTAAAACACTCAGAAGAGCAAAAAATGGATGAAAATTTCTTACGATTTTATGACAGGCGGAAAAATGAAACTATTTCATGAATTTTAAATACATGCTATAATTCAATCAAATATGATGTTGGGGTCAAAAGCTTTTGACCCCTCTGATACCGAATTGCTCTGCACTGCGTGCTCCCGCAATTCTCAAAAACATTCGCATATAAGGAGTTTACTGCCATGAATCATAAAACTATCCTCGTAACCGGCGCTTCCCGCGGAATCGGGAAAGCGATTGCATTAACCTACGCTAAGAACGGCTGGGATGTCGTGATTACCTGCCTGAGGCGGGAAGAAGAATTAAAAAAGACCCAGCGCGAAATTGAAGCGCTGGGCGTTTCCTGCCTTGCCTGGATGGGCGATGCGGGCGATTTTGAGAGCTGTTCCCGCCTGTTTGACGCGATCCGGGAGCGCTTCGGTTCCCTGGATGTCCTCGTCAACAATGCAGGGATTTCCTACATCGGTCTGTTCCAGGATATGACGCCGGACGAATGGAACCACATTCTCAATACCAACCTGACCTCCGTCTTCAACTGCTGCCGCCTCGCCGTTCCGATGATGGTGTCACGCAAATCGGGACGCATTCTCAATATTTCCTCCGTCTGGGGCGTCTGCGGCGCTTCCTGCGAAGTCGCCTATTCTGCCACCAAAGGCGGCATCAACGCCATGACGCGCGCCCTCGCGAAGGAACTTGCGCCGAGCAGCATCCAGGTCAACGCGATCGCCTGCGGCGCTATTGACACCGAAATGAACCAGTTTCTCGATGAAGAAGAACGGAATGCCCTGCTGGAAGAAATTCCAGCAGGACGTATGGGGCGTGCCGAGGAAGTCGGAAAACTGGCATACCAGCTGGGGAGCGAGGACTCCTATTTAACGGGACAGATAATTCAACTGGACGGCGGCTGGATCTAAAACCTGAAATAAATAAACGGATTATACGTGCTGCTGACGAGATACATGGTACACAAAAACAGCAGCACAGCCATAATCACAATATCCACTGTCTTTGTCACTTCTTTCTCATACAAATGCTCCCGCAGCTTCGGGCATATACTCTGCGCGATGCCCGAAAGCAGCACGCCCAGCACCGCAAGAAAAATCACCTTCGGATTCACGAACAGCGATGCCGGATAGATGCCGTTCTCCCAGGTAAACATCTGATGCAGGATCACTTTCGCATCCGCCAGCGTATCGGCGCGGAAGAACACCCAGCCAACCACTACAACCAACGCCGTATAGATGTGATTCAGTCCCCGGAAGCAGTTCTTCTCCAATAGCTTCCCAAGTCCCATGCGTTCCACCACCAGAAACAGCCCATGGTACAATCCCCAGATGATAAAGGTTGCCCCAGCGCCATGCCAGAGCCCGGTCGCAAAAAAGACAATCAGCAGATTAACATACGTCCGCACCTGCCCTTTCCGGTTGCCGCCCAGCGGGATATAAAGATATTCCCTAAACCAGGTCGAGAGTGAAATATGCCAGCGTCTCCAGAACTCGCGGATCGAGGTAGAGATATACGGATAATTGAAGTTCTCCATAAAATCAAATCCAAACATTTTTCCCAATCCGATCGCCATATCCGAATATCCCGAAAAATCAAAATAAATCTGAAGTGTGTACAAAACCGCCAACATCCACGCATTGACCGTTCCCAGCTGTGCCAGCGGTTTCTCCATCATCCAGTCCACCGTCGCCGCAAAGGTATTAGCAAACAACATTTTTTTCGCCAGTCCGTAGGAAAAGCGCTTGATTCCATACGCCATCCCCTCCGCCGTACACTGCCGGTTCCCAATCTGTTCGCAGACATCGTGATATTTGACGATCGGTCCCGCGATGAGCTGCGGAAAGAAGGAAATATAGAGCGCCAGATGAAAGATATTTTTCTGCGCCTGAATCGTCCCCCGGTACACATCCACCACGTAGGAAAGCGCCTGAAACGTGTAGAAGGATATTCCGACCGGAAGAGCAATCTCGCGGAAAGAAAGGGTATGTGCGCCGCCCGCAAAGCGGCTTAACAGAGAATTTGCAATCTCGACTGCGAAGTTAAAATATTTGAAATAGCCCAGAAGAAGGAGGTTTAAAAACACGCAGGTTGTAACAGCAAGGCGCATTCTGTGTTTACTCTGCATCCTCCCAATCCACAATCCAAAGAAATAATTCAGCCCGATCGAAACAAGCATCAGAATCACATACTTCGGCTCGCCCCACGCATAAAAAAAGAGGCTGGCCGCCAGAAGGACGCCATTGCGGATATGCAGATTTTTCGTTATAAAATAAAGCAAAAATACCGCTGGCAAAAAATACCATAGGAACACAAGGGAACTAAATAACATAAATCATACCATCCTGTATTTGTTACTGTTCACACATACGTGCCCAGTAACGGAATTTGCCGTGGCTTCTCTTTTAAATCCGGCAAATTCCTGCCGCCACCACGTTTTCTTACGGCACTTTCGGTTCCAAAAGTGCCTACCCGTGAACAGTAACCTGTATTTTCTTATATAGCAGATAAATCATATCTATATTCCAGACACTCTATTATACGGGTAATCCCCCTTAATCTGTCAAGTGTTTTTGACCAGAATAAAGAATGTGCCTTGGCGCATCCTCGCGGAGCGTTTTTTGTTTCATAGGACGCAATTTCCTATGAAACAAAAAAACCCTGCCTCCCAGGTTCATCACCTCGGAAACAGGGTTCTCTTTACTCGCTGGCACGGGACTGCGGAGTACTGGGCGGAATAAATCCGTCCAGCCGGCGCTGTCTCATATATTTATCAGAGAAAAACATACAAAACTCTACTGCTATATGCTAAGAAGATTTTTCTTCCTATTTTAATTAGTTGTTCTTAGCTGCTGCTTTTGCTTCTTTGATCTTCTCAGTCAGCATCGGAACGATCTTGTTTAAGTCACCTACTACGCCGTAGTCAGCAACATCGAAGATCGGAGCAGACTCATCTTTGTTGATAGCAACGATGATGTCAGACTCTTCCATACCTGCCAGATGCTGGATAGCACCGGAGATACCGATTGCAAAGTATACGTTCGGACGAACAGTCTTACCTGTCTGACCTACCTGAAGATCCTTCGGTTTCCAGCCAGCATCTACAACTGCACGAGAGCAGCTTACGGTACCGCCGATAGCCTCTGCCAGATCATCCAGAATCTTGAAGTTCTCCGGGCTTCCTACGCCACGACCGCCGGATACAAGGATCTTAGCATCCATGATATCAACGGTGTTGGATACAGCCTTAACAACTTCCAGGATATCAACATATTTGTTGTTCTTTGTGAATCCCGGATTGAACTCAGTAACAACAGCTTTTTTGCCAGCTTCCTTCGGAGCCTTCTGCATAACACCCGGACGAACGGTTGCCATCTGCGGACGGAAATCCGGGCAAGCGATGGTAGCGATGGTGTTGCCGCCGAATGCCGGACGAGTCATAAGCAGCTGATTGTGCTTTGTCTCTCTACCCGGAACCGGATTCATCGGGAAATCACCGATATCAAGTTTTGTACAGTCTGCAGTCAGACCTGTATGGATTCTAGCGCAAACACGCGGACCAAGGTCACGACCGATTGCAGTAGCACCGATCAGGAAGATTTCCGGTTTGAACTCTTCAATAACAGATGCGATTGCATGTGTGTACGGCTCTGTACGGTACTCTTTTAACTCCGGATCGTCTACAACGATAACCTTGTCTGCACCGTACTCTGCTAACTGATCTGCAAGACCCTTAACGTCAGAACCAACTAAAACAGCGGTTACCTCTACTCCTAAATCTTTTGCTAATTCTTTACCTTTGCCAATCAGCTCAAAAGCGATATTGCTGATAACATTATCCACCTGCTGTGCAAAGACAAATACGCCCTTATATGCTTCTAAGTTGTTCATCTTATTCACCACTCTTTTCTATAAAATAATTAGATAATGTGTTTCTCTGCCAGTTTGCCAACGATATAATCTGCGGAAGCTGCCGGATCCAGTTCTACTTTCTCGCCAGCACCCTTTCTTACCTTATCGGAAGCTTTTGCGATCTGTGTCGGTGATCCCTTCAGACCAAGGTTGGAATCCTCAACCTCTTTCAGATCTTTTCTGCCCCAAACGGTGATCTCTTTTGCATATGCATCAAAGATTCCGCCCGGAGTCATATAACGCGGCTCGTTTAACTCTGCAAGAGCGGTTAAAAGACACGGAAGCTGTGCTTTTACTACATGATATCTATCATCATACTGACGCTCAACTACGATGTATTTCTCAGCTTCGTTTACTTCACGAATCTTCTGAGCGTAGCTGATTACCGGAAGGCCAAGGTGCTCGGAGATCTGCGGACCTACCTGAGCGGTATCGCCATCGATAGCCTGACGGCCAGTAATGATTAAGTCATAATCCAAGTTGCGAAGTGCGCCTGCGATTGTCTGGGAAGTAGCCCAGGTATCTGCACCACCAAGTACACGGTCAGTTACAAGAACACCATTGTCTGCGCCCATAGCCATAGCCTCGCGAAGAACCTCTTCAGCCTTCGGAAGACCCATAGTAACTACGGTAACTTCTGCACCATACTGATCTTTTAAGCGAAGCGCTGCCTCCAGACCTGCTTTATCATCTGGGTTCATGATTGCCAGCATTGCGCTTCTGTCAAGAGTACCATCCGGGTTAAATTTAACTCCGCCTTTGGTATCCGGAACCTGTTTTACACAAACTACAATTTTCACGGTATTTTCACTCCTTATTTTTTTCTTTTTTCTCTAGGACTGAGATTGTTCTGATTTCTCTGCAGACTGAATTATTTTAACAGATCAGCGGAGATAACCATTCTCTGAACCTCAGATGTACCCTCGTAGATCTCAGTGATCTTAGCATCACGCATCATACGCTCTACGTCGTACTCTCTCGTGTAGCCGTAACCACCGTGAAGCTGTACAGCCTTGGTTGTAACTTCCATAGCAACCTCTGCTGCATACAGTTTAGCCATAGCTGCTTCTACAGAATAGGTTTTCTGTGTCTTCTTAGCAACGGCTGCTCTGTAAACAAGGAGCTGAGCTGCTTTAACTTTGGTAGCCATATCTGCCAGCTGGAACTGAGTGTTCTGGAACTGACCGATAGCACGACCAAACTGTTTTCTCTCTTTTACATAATCAACAGTTCTCTCAAGAGCGCCCTCTGCAAGACCAAGTGCCTGGGAAGCGATACCGATACGTCCGCCATCCAGGGTATGCATAGCGATGTGGAAACCTTTGCCCTTCTGGCCAAGCAGGTTCTCTTTCGGGATACGGCAATCTGTGAAGATCAGCTCGTATGTAGCAGATCCACGGATACCCATCTTCTTCTCTTTGGTACCGAAGGTGAAGCCCGGAGTTCCTTTCTCTACGATAAATGCAGAGATCTCTTTTTTCTTTCTGCCCTTTACTTCAACAACGCCTGTTACAGCGATGATAACGTAAATGTCAGCCTCTTTACCATTAGTAATGAAAACTTTGGAGCCGTTTAATACCCACTCGTCGCCGTCTAATACAGCCTTGGTCTGCTGACCCTGAGCATCTGTACCAGCACCCGGCTCAGTAAGACCGAAAGCACCAAGCTTCTCGCCCTTAGCAAGCGGAACCAGGTATTTCTGTTTCTGCTCTTCAGTACCGAAGGTCTGGATCGGATCGCAGCACAGAGATGTGTGTGCAGATACGATAACGCCGGTAGTACCACAAACTTTGGAAAGCTCCTCAACGCACATAGCGTATGTTAACGGATCACAGCCCTGTCCACCATACTCCTTCGGAACCGGGATGCCCATGAAGCCAAGCTTCTGCATCTTTTTAACAGTTTCCTCCGGGAAGTGCTCTGTCTCGTCAACTTCCTGTGCCAAAGGTTTTACTTCGTTCTCGGCGAAGTCATGGAATAACTTTCTCGCCATTTCATGCTCTTTACTTAATGTAAAATCCATGTGTCTATTCCTCCATCATTTTCTTATATACGCTTAAGAGGCGGCTTTAAGCGCCGCCCCGTTGCGGTTCTTAAAAATCTGGTACTCTATTATGTTTTCATCTGGTCAAGCAGCCAGACTTATGTACATATTAGTTGTACTTGTAGAAGCCTTCGCCAGACTTACGGCCAAGCTTGCCGCCGCGAACCATCTTTCTAAGAAGCGGCTGCGGACGGTACTTCGGGTCACCAGTCTCAGACTGAAGTACTTCCATGATAGCCAGAACAACGTCCAGACCTACCAGGTCGCCCAGTTCAAGCGGTCCCATCGGATGGTTAGCACCCAGCTTCATAGCGGTATCAATACCCTCTACAGAAGCCTCGCCCTCAGCGTAGATACCGATAGCTTCGTTGATCATCGGGATGAGGATACGGTTTACTACGAAACCAGCGCCCTCTTCTACCTGTACCGGGATCTTGCCGATCTCTTCAGAGATCTTCTTAACTTTGTCAACAATCTCTACCGGAGTGTTTAAGCCTGCGATAACCTCAACCAGCTTCATAACCGGAGCCGGGTTGAAGAAGTGCATACCGATAACCGGGCGGTCAAGACCTGCACCGATCTCAGTAATGGACAGAGAAGAGGTGTTGGTAGCGAATATGCAGTCTGCCTTGCAGATAGCGCCCAGCTCTTTGAAGGTCTGTTTTTTGATCTCCATGTTCTCGATTGCTGCCTCAACTACGAGATCGCAGTCGCTGCAGATAGTCTTAACGCCGGTATGGATTCTGGCAAGGATCTTGTCTGCATCCTCTTTTGCCATCTTTCCTTTTGCTACTCTCTTCTCAAAGTTCTTGGAAATTTTCAGTTTGCCGTTGGAAGCAAACTCTTCGTTAATATCACACAGGCATACTTCATATCCATCTACCTGGGCAAATGCCTGAGCGATTCCGGAACCCATGGTTCCTGCACCAATAATACCAACTTTCATGACAAATCCTCCTGAAATTATACAACTATAATTTAACTAACTATCTATTGTTAAACTGCTCCACTTTCCGTTTCTCAAGGAATGCCTGCATACCGTTCTTCTGATCTTCTGTCTCGAAGCATCCGCCAAACAGTTTTTCCTCGATCACGATAGCCTGATCCATATCAGTCTGAAGTCCGTCGTTCATCGCCTTCTTGCTGTTTCTGACAGCGATCGGAGCCATCTTTGCGATAGTGCCTGCCAGCTTCTTCGCAGCCGGCATCAGCTCTTCCTGTGTATAAACAGCATTTACAAGTCCGACACGGTATGCCTCGTCCGCTTTGATGTTGCGGGACGCAAATACCATCTCTTTTGCCTTGCCCGGTCCGATGAGACGTGCGAGTCTCTGTGTACCGCCGAAGCCTGGTGTGATACCAAGACCTACTTCAGGCTGTCCGAATAATGCATTGTCCGAGCAGATACGGATATCACAGCTCATGGCAAGCTCGTTGCCGCCGCCGAGTGCGAAACCGTTTACTGCCGCGATAACCGGAACCGGGAAGGTTTCGATCTTGCGGAAAATATCGTTGCCGAATTTACCGAAGTGCTCGCCCTGCTCCTTGGTCATCACGCTCATGGCAGCAATGTCAGCACCAGCTACGAAAGATTTCTCTCCTGCGCCGGTCAGGATAATTGCACGAATTTCGGAAAGGTCTACTGCATCAAATGCAGCTTCAATATCCTTCAGCACATCCTCGTTTAACGCGTTCAGTGCCTTCGGACGATTAATAGTTATGACTGCGACGTGTCCGTCTACCTCATAGTCTACAAATCCCACTTCCAGTTCCTCCTAAAAAGCTCTTGAATTGAAATACGTAAAACCAGAAACAGCCGGAGCGCCGGGGATAAGCCCCGACGACTCCGGTTCTGCGTCAGAAATTAGTCTCTCTCAACGATCGTTGCGCAGCCCATGCCGCCACCGATACACAGAGTAGCCAGACCCTTCTTAGCGTCACGTTTCTGCATCTCGTATAACAGAGTTGTCAGGATACGGCAGCCAGATGCTCCTACCGGATGTCCGATAGCGATTGCACCGCCGTTTACGTTCAGGATGTCTTTGTTGAAGCCAAGGTCACGAGCTACAGCGATAGACTGAGCTGCGAATGCCTCGTTTGCCTCGATCAGATCGAAGTCTTCTACCTTCCAGCCTGTCTTCTTCAGCACCTTCTTGGTAGCTGCAACCGGTCCAATACCCATGATGCTCGGATCTACACCGCCCAGAGCGCCTGCTACCCATGTAGCCATCGGTTTGATACCCAGTTCTTTTGCTTTCTCTTCGCTCATAACAACTACAGCTGCTGCACCATCGTTGATGGAGGAAGCGTTACCAGCTGTTACACGTCCGTCTTTCTTGAATGCCGGACGAAGCTTGCCAAGAACCTCTACAGTGGAACCCGGACGCGGACCCTCATCGGTATCTACGATAACAGTCTCTTTTTTCTTCTTAACTTCGATCGGAACGATCTCGTCTTTGAAACGTCCAGCCTCGATAGCTGCGCAAGCCTTCTGCTGGCTAGCTGCTGCAAACTCATCGAGTTCTTCTCTTGTGATACCCCACTGATCGCAGATGTTCTCAGCGGTGATACCCATGTGGTAATCGTTGAATGCATCCCACAGAGCGTCATTTACCATGGTGTCGATCATGGTCGCATTGTTCATACGGTATCCGTAACGAGCCTTCATCAGAGCATACGGAGCTGCGGACATGTTCTCTGCACCACCAGCTACTACGATGTCAGCATCGCCTGCAAGGATCATATCTGCTGCTGCGTTTACAGCATTCAGACCAGAACCGCAAACCACGTTCAGGGTAACTGCCGGAACTTCTACCGGAAGACCAGCTTTCAGAGACATCTGACGTGCTACGTTCTGACCAAGGCCAGCCTGGATAACACATCCCATGTATACGTGATCAACCTGCTCCGGAGCAACGCCTGCTCTCTTCAGAGCCTCCTTGATAACTACGGCACCCATCTCAGCTGCTGGAACAGTACTGAGCTGGCCACCCATGGAACCTACTGCGGTACGGCATGCACTTGCAATTACGACTTTCTTAGACATTGAAAAAATCCTCCTTGAAAATGATCCACCACGTAAATAACACAACTGCAGTAAATAGTAAAATAGTGATAAATATGATAGTGTATTTGTATCTTAACACCCCGCGCGGCTCCTGTCAAATAATTATCAATGGATTTATAAAGATTTAAGATTCTCATTTTTCCGCGTACAATCCACTTATTTCTACATCGTTTTGATCTCCTTTAGGCGGAATGCACAATTTTTTTCTTCCGTTTTCTCAATAAAAGCGGTCTTCTCTGGCATTATAACCAACGTGGTATTTTGTTTGTGAATTAATAGACAAAGTCATTTCTTTTCCATTTACATACACTTATATCTGTAATTCATAAATATGAATATGTCGTCATTTTCCCCTATTTTGTCCTCCGCCTCTTTCGTTGACAAGGGGTAGTGGAGATGATACACTGATAAACAACGGGGGATGTCCGAATCACGCATTTGTACGGACTTCTTCATATTATTAAAAAGGACAAGGTGAATAAGTATGGATTACAAGAAACTGTATGCAGAAAAGCTGGTTTCCGCTGAAAAAGCTGCTTCCGTCGTTAAATCTGGCGACTGGGTTGACTATGGCTGGACCACCGGCACTCCGGTAGCAGTCGATGCTGCTATCGCAAAACGTCTTCCGGAACTGGAGAATGTAAACTTCCGCGGCGGTATCCTGATGTGGGTACCGGAGATCTTCAAGATCGAAAACCCGGCAGCTCATATGACCTGGAACTCCTGGCACATGAGCGGTATCGAGAGAAAGGCAATCGCACAGGGATTCAGCTTCTATGCTCCGATCCGTTATTCCGAGCTTCCGAGATACTATCGTGAGTCCGCAACCAAACCGGATGTAGCTGTATTCCAGGTCGCTCCGATGGACGAGCACGGTTATTTCAACTTCGGACCAAATGCTTCCCATATGGCAGCCTGCTGCGAGACTTCCAAGGTTGTCATCGTAGAGGTCAATGAAAATATGCCGGTCTGCCTCGGCGGATTTGAGAACGGCGTTCATATCTCCAACGTAGACATGATCGTAGAGGGCAGCAACCCGACCATCGCAGAGATGGGAGGCGCCGCAGCAGCGACTGATGTCGATGAAGCAGTTGCAAAACTGATCGTAGACGAGATCCCGGATGGTGCCTGCTTACAGTTAGGTATCGGCGGTATGCCGAACGCAGTTGGTTCCCTGATTGCGAAATCCGACTTAAAGGATCTGGGTGTTCACACCGAGATGTACGTTGACGCATTCGTTGATATTGCCGCAGCCGGCAAGATCACAGGCGCTCACAAAGCACTGGACAAAGGCCGTCAGGTATACGCATTCGGCGCTGGTACCAAGAAACTGTATGACTACTTAAACAACAACCCGGCCTGCATGAGTGCTCCGGTTGATTACACCAACGACGTCCGCACCATCGCAGCCCTGGACAACTTCATGTCCATCAACAACGCGGTTGACCTCGACCTCTTCGGTCAGGTAAATGCAGAGTCCGCAGGAATCAAGCACATCAGCGGTGCAGGCGGACAGCTTGACTTCGTTCTGGGCGCTTACCTGTCCAAGGGCGGAAAGAGCTTCATCTGCTGCTCCTCCACCTTCAAGAACAAGGCTGGCGAGCTGCAGTCCCGTATTCTCCCGACCTTAAATCAGGGTTCCATCGTAACCGATACACGTGCAAACCTGCACTACCTGGTAACTGAGTACGGTAAAGTAAACTTAAAGGGTCTTGCAACCTGGCAGAAATGCGAAGCTATCATCTCCGTTGCACATCCGCAGTTCCGCGATCAGCTGATTAAGGAAGCTGAGAAGATGCATATCTGGAGACAGAGCAATAAGATCTGATAAGAACTCAAGATCTGATAAAATCGGCAGGATTCGGAGACAAAATCCAGCAAACCATCCATGGTATCTGAGACTCCCGGTTCTCCGATACATCAGATACGTTTATTTTCTAAAAAAAGTGCTTTTCCTCTCAAGAAATTTTCTTCGAGAAGAAAGGCACTTTTTTATTTATACTTTTTTCTTATAGTTTTTGTTCTACAAATCTCTGTCTACCATCCGCTACTGTTCCAGAGACTTCCACCGGAAGTTCGGAATCACATCCGACCACTTATTAATTCCGATGATTGATTTTGCAAAATTCGAAGTTTCCAGCGTGTATCTCTTCTGATCAATGTCGTGGAAAACTCTCCAGAGCTTTCGATCCTTTACCGCTACAATCTCATTGCCCTGATTCATATCACAGGACCACAGACCGAAGCTTAAGCCTGCCCTTACCTCTGACGGCGCATCGACCTGACGACTCAGAATGTACGCGTCGATATACGGGTTGCTGTCTACGATATAGTAAGAATATGCAAATGCCGCCGCCTGGATATCCGACACATCGCCACGCGTCAGACTCTGTGCAGTAAATCCTTCCTCCGTCAGAATGACATGGCGCACCTCGCCAGATGCTGTCTTCATCGAATCCTGATTCAGATAATCGGTCAGTACATGCAGGTTTGCAAAGTTGACAATCGGTGAATCTGCACTCTCGGTTACCAGCCCCGTTGCCGGATCATCCCAGAATTCCGGTTCCGTCATCGGGTACGGATACGGATGGTAGGCAATGCCCCAGTCCATCTGGCCTTCCGTTACTGCCAAGGCGTTAAACGTATCAACAATGCCTTTGCCCGTATAATGCACCTGATCGTTCAGGTTCTCATACGGAGCTCCCCACCAGAAATCAAGTGAAAAATAAACCCGGTCATTCGCACTTGTGCTCTTGATCGCCGTGTAGAACGTGCGGAATGCCTGCTGATACGTGGATACATATGCATTCAAATCTGCCGGTCCCATGTAGTTCCAAATCTGGTTGTTGATCTCATTGCCCAGAATCCAGTTGGAAATCTTCGCATAATTTGAATTATGATTCTTGCCGCTGTAACGATCCGCCAAAAACGCGAAGATCGCACGCGTTGTCTCAAATCCTTCCTGTGTCTTCGTGTTAAACATATAATAATTGGCGCTCGAAGATTTCGCAGTTCCCGCATGAACCAGTTCCGGGTGCGCGTCATTCCAGTCATTTAAAACGATCGCCGTCACGGATATATCTTTTCCGATATATGCACTGATCACCTTGTCATAATTTTCAACCACCGACTTATTAAAATGATACGTTTTTCCATCGTACTCATAATCAATGCCACTTCCTAAAAACTGGGAAAATGCGATATTGACCGCCACATGTTTGACGCCCAGTGTAAATGCATCGTTGAGCATATTTAACTGGATATTCAAGCCCTTTTTCGTCAGCGGCGTCTTAAACGCATCCTGATTGGATGCAACCACCTCCGGATTTGTGATATAATGTGCCGCGCCAACTGCCGTAAATGCAGTTCCGTCAAACACTGCCGGAACAAACCGGCTGTAAAGGCGGTCCTGGGCAGTTCCCTTGTTTAAAGGAATCGAGACGGTCCTCGTTTCCCCTGCGCCTACGCTGCTGACATAATCAGTCCGGCTTCCAATCTCCGACTCATACGGCCGCAATTCAAACAGATAAATCTTTCCGTCCGTCCCCGTTGTATCACCGTTGCTTGAAAGTGAAATATCCACTGTATTCTGCCCCGAACCAATCAGACAGGAGCCGATCGAAGCGGTTATCTGAAACGTCTGCGCCGCCAGTGCTGTGAACGCAGCCGCCACACTCAGGCAGACCGCTGCAGCCAGGACAAGCGCCGTTTTCATCCATTTTTTCATCCTGTTCCTTCCTTTCCGTCTAATATCCTATGGTATTTGATCATACTTCATTCTTCCGTCAGATTCAATTACTATTTTATTAAGGATTATTACAACTATTTTGGAAATCCTGTATGATTCCCAGCATTTTATCTTTTCCAAGCCTTGATTTCTTTCTTATTCCTATTCTTTTACCACTTGCAAATATTGGTTTTATATATAAATCCCTTAGAGCCGCAAATTTAAAAAGCTACAGTTTCCGGAACCATCAAGTATTCCTTCCGCCATAGCTTTTTGATATTAGCGATTATTTAGTTCTTAATGCCCTCATCGCATTTAAAATTGCAATGACGGAAACACCGACGTCCGCAAACACGGCTTCCCACATATTCGCCACTCCAGCCGCGCCCATCAGAAGCACAACCGCCTTAACCGCCAGGGCAAACACGATATTCTGGTGCGCGATTGCCATTGTCTTGCGTCCGATTTTAACCACACCTGCAATCTTCGCCGGGTTATCATCCATCAGGACAATGTCCGCCGCCTCGATCGCCGCGTCACTTCCCATGCTTCCCATTGCAATACCGACATCTGCGCGGGAGAGAACCGGTGCATCGTTGATGCCGTCGCCGACAAATGCCAGCTTCCGCTTTCCGGTCATCTCCGCCAGCATCTCCTCGACCTTCTGCACCTTATCCGCCGGAAGCAGCTCCGTGTACGCCTGATCGATACCGACCTTCGCAGCCACCGCCTCGCCGACCGCTTTCCGGTCGCCCGTCAGCATAACAGTACGGCGGATTCCAGCCGCCTTCAGTCCACGGATCGCATCCTCCGTCTCCGGCTTGATCGTATCGGCAATCAGGATACTTCCGGCAAATTTTCCGTCCTTTGCCAGATAAATCACAGTGCCGATGCCGTCGCATTCCTGATACGGTATATTTTTACTCTTCATCAGGCGTCCATTACCCGCCAGAACTTTGTGACCGTCGATCGTTGTCTCGATACCATGACCGGAAATCTCGTTGGTTTCACCGATGCGGGTTAAGTCGATCAGGGGTTTGCGTACTACTCCCTGCACACCCTCTTTGGACTGCACCTCTTTTATTGTGTCATTGTCAGCATCCAGAACGATTTCTGCTGTTCCCGCATTCGCCTTTTGAGTTTCTGCTTCTGCCAAACTGCCTTTTCTCTCACGATACGCCTCCCGTATCGATTCCGCGATCGGATGCGTCGAATAATTCTCGGCATACGCCGCCAGCTCCAGAAGCTCATCCTCACTGATTCCCGCCGGATACAGCTCCGTCACTTTAAACTCGCCCTTCGTCAGGGTGCCTGTCTTATCAAATACAACCGTATCCAGCTCCGAAACTGCCTCCAGATAATTGCTTCCCTTGACTAACACACCGATGCGGGATGCAGCACCAATGCCGCCAAAGAAGCTAAGCGGAACCGAAATCACCAACGCACACGGGCAGGAAATTACCAGGAAAATACAAGCTCTCTGAATCCACTCGCCAAATTCTCCGCCCAGCACAATCGGCGGCACAAATGCCAAAGCAACCGCCGCGATCACGACCACCGGCGTATAATATCTGGCAAACCGGGTGATAAAGTTCTCCACCTTCGCCTTCTTGCTGCTGGCATTCTCCACCAGCTCCAGAATCCGCGCCACCGTCGAATCATCAAATTCTTTCGTCACGCGCACCCGCAGAAGCCCGCTGCCATTGACACATCCGCTGATGATTTCATCCCCGGCTGCCGCACGGCGCGGTACCGATTCACCAGTCAGCGCCGAGGTATCGATCATCGATTCACCCTCTACCACCACGCCATCCAGCGGAATCCGCTCTCCCGGCTGTACCACGATGATGTCATCTACTTCCACATCATCCGGATCGACCTGCTCTATCTGTCCATCTTTTTCAATATTGGCATATTCCGGGCAGATATTCATGAGATCGCTGATCGACTGGCGCGAACGGTTGACCGCATAACTCTGAAACAGCTCGCCAACCTGATAGAACAGCATAACCGCAACCGCCTCAGAAAACTCGCCCACACCGAACGCTCCGAACGTCGCTACTGTCATGAGGAAATTCTCATCAAACACCTGACCATTTTTAATCCCCCGGAACGCCTTGTATACAATATCCCATCCAATAATCAGATACGGAATTAAAAATACGACTAACTCTGTCCACGGCTGCGGCATTCCGGCAAATACATTCATTTTTTTCGCTGCTGCCGCCGCGATATATACGATTGCCGCCGCGACGATCCGCTTCAGCATCGTTTTCTGCTTCTGATTCATAAAGCCTCCCTTCATTCTGGAAACACATTCCTAGAAAAAAAGATATAGGAAAATGTGCCGGCACAGCTCATTTGCCTATATCTTTTTACTTTGCCCTTCTGTGCATTACACAATCTGATTTTATTCTTTTAAAAAGCAGCTTTTGATCCGATTATGCCTTTTCCAATTTTACATATTAATAACGCAGTCCGGTTCCACCTTCTTGCACACTTCTACAACCTCTTTCATGATCTCGTCGAAACGTGCGTCATCCGCATCGATCGTCATTTTCTGCATCATAAAGCTGACACTCGCATCATTGACTCCATCCAGCTTCTTGATCGCATCCTCCATCTTTGCTGCACAGTTTGCACAATCCAGATCAGTTAATTTAAATTTCTTCTTCATGATAATCCTCCTCTTTTTATTGAGTTATAAATTTTTAATGTTTGCTTTTCGAGACCTGCAATTTTTTCTTTACAGATAGCACCGCTTTCACATTCATTCAATCCATTATCATCATTCAAGGAACTTGCTATTCTTTAATATGCTCAAAGCCCTGGTTGATAATCCGGTAAACATGGTCGTCTGCCAGCGAATAGAACACCGACTTTCCGTCCCGTCGGCTCTTGACAAGCTGCGACTGCTTGAGAATCCGAAGCTGATGCGAAATCGCCGACTGCGTCATATTAAGCAGCTGTGCAATGTCGCAAACACACATCTCCGACTCAAACAGCACAAACAAAATCCGGATCCGCGTCGAATCACCAAATACTTTAAACAGCTCCGCCAGATCATACAAATCATCGTCATCCGGCAGCATTCCCCGGACCGACTGCACAACCTCATCGTGAACAGCACACTCCTCACAGCACTCTACATCATGAATTGCCATCCGATTTCTCCCTTCATGCTACGCGTTTCTGCCCTGCTTCACTGCTTCTTTCGTGAAAGCAGTGAAGCAGGATTTTATCAAGATTTCTTTGAAATATTTTTATTTATATGAATCATTGTTCATATGTTCATTATATGAATGTAACTGGGAAATGTCAAGAAATATTTGTGGGAATTTAAAAGGAGTAAATGAAATGTTTTCTCAATTATAAAATGCTGCAAAAAAGACTGTTCATACAGACAAAATCCACTAAGTAATGCGCGTAAATGTGCTTCTTTCTGCCCGGTTTACAGATGATACTCTGTAAGCCGGCACAGTTCAAATATCTATTTTCTACATCCTATGCTTTTTTGTCTATTTATGAACAGTCCGTTCTTTTTTATTCATTATTATATATCTTTTGCAGTTTATTTTTCCGACACTGCTTGAGCTATATTATCCATTGGTATATTATCCATCGTCTGATGATCTTTTGCCTCTTTCTGCAACCCCGACTTAGACTTCTAATAGAATCTCTCCTCGCCCGGAATCGCATCCAAATGTTCCTGCCATTTCTCAGCCGGTACATCATGAACCGATACCGTCACAACCTTCGGATCCTTCTTTAATTCTTCTGATACCAGCGTTCTGACCTTCTCGGCCAGCGCTGCCTTCTCTTCCCGGCTCCGTCCCGGGTACATAGATATTGCAATGTGTGGCATGATTTTCCTCCTTTGTACTAATAGCACTCTTCCAAAATATCCAAGATTTCCGCGTGCGTCAGCTGCCGATACCCGCCGTCATTGCGGATACATGAATCAGCAATCGTTTTCAGCAGGCTCTGATCTGTGATCCCCAGTTCCCGCAGCGTCCCCGGCAAACCAATCTCATGAATAAACGCCTGCAATGCGTCAATTCCGCCAAATGCCAGTTCTTCCTCATCGCCGCCATCTGGTGACATTCCCCAGACATTTACGGCAAATTTCACAAATTTCTTGATGCCGTCCCGGCAAATTCGACGATAATACGCCGGATGGATCACGCCAAGTCCCATGCCGTGGTTGCAGTCCGTGTAAGCCCCCATCTGATGTTCAATCATATGCGCCTCAAAATCACACTGTTTTCCTAATTTGATAATGCCAATCTCCGCCATCGTGGATGCCCACATCAGGTTGCTGCGCGCCTCATAATTTTCCGGTTCCCGGATCGCCACCGGCAGGTTCGCAATAATACTCCGCATCAACGCCTCCGAGATCGCATCCGAAAGATTATCCTCATCCGGTGCACTGAAATATGTCTCCATCACATGGCTGAGCATATCAAAACCGCCCGCTGCCGTCTGGAGTGGAGAAACCGTGTAGGTATATTTCGGATCCATCATCGCAAACACCGGATTGCAGCGCGGATAATTCCGGCTCGTCTTAATTTTCTGTTCCTCATGGGTGATTACACCCTCGCCGTTGACCTCGCTTCCAGTGCCGACCACGGTCACAATCACGCCCACCGGAACCGGCTCAAAATCAATCTCGCCCTTTTTGATCCAGTATTCCTCCCAGACGTCCTTGTCCGTCGCAGCCGCCATTGAGATCGCCTTGCTGCAGTCCATGACCGAACCGCC
Organism: Clostridium sp. AF12-41; assembly: GCF_003461685.1. Lineage (NCBI taxonomy): Bacteria > Bacillati > Bacillota > Clostridia > Eubacteriales > Clostridiaceae > Clostridium > Clostridium sp. AF12-41. The sequence goes on from NZ_QTXO01000002.1 coordinate 507,106, forward strand.
GCCCACTGCCAGAATCAGATCTACCTGATTTTCCTGTACGACTTTTTTCCCTTCCATCACCTTGCTGTAGGTCGGATTCGGCATGATGCCTGAAAATTCTATCACCTGTTTTCCAGCCAGCTTTAAGACATCCATCACTTCCTGATAAATGCCATTCGTCTTGATCGAGCCGCCGCCATATGCCAGCATCACCGTTTCCCCATACGGCTTCACCGCCTCCAGCAGGTGCTCTTTCACACAGCCTCCGCCAAAATAAATCTTTGTCGCATTTTCAAATGTAAACGCCCGCATCGTTCCCTGTCCTTTCTGAACCCGTTCCGGCAAATGTTTTTGCATCCGCCTGATGTTCTGCCTTCTTCTTTGTAGATATGTTTTTTTGAATCTTTATTTTGATTATTTTTCTCCTTTATTTCAGATTCATCAAATGTTCAGCTATAATTCACACTAGATTTGACAAGTTCTCTGTAAGTGTTCATATTATATCACGATTCGCATCTTCGATGCTTACCGCTGCTGACGCAGCTATCGTGATCGCCATTCGCCGTTCGCCATAAATCTGCAAGCAGCTCTCTGGCTCACTTGCGCTCATTATATCATATTACCTTTTTACATTCTATCTTTTTCAGAAATTTCACGCATATATTTTCATTTTTATGAATAAAATTGCACAAACTTATATCTGCGTGTCATTTTTATTCCCCCATCCACTTCCAAAATATTTTCCGAAATTTATGATTTCTTCACATTCCGAACATACTTTTATCACATTTTTTCGATATAGTAATACGCGTAAAGGCAAAAGACCTTTCATAATATACTTTTTCATACCTACGCCGACAGGAGTCCGTTCCTGTCGGCTCCTCCTATTTTAAGGGATATATCTACTCAAGCGGGCAGTTTCATGATAAAATAAACACACAGATAGAATCATCTCACAAACACAGATTCTATATTAAATTTACAATAAAAATAGCTGCATGAATCACATATATTAGGAGGAACTTCTCATGAAACACGAACTGACGCAGGAAGAAATCCTGGTTGAAATAAAAGACATTCTATCAGAATACGTAGAAATCACCCGCCCGCTGACATCAGCTGACCGCCTGATCGACGATCTGGGGCTGGATTCATTTTTGATCGTATACTTTATCACAGAAATCGAAGACTGCTTCGAGATCGATATTCCGGAAACGGATTTTATCGAGCTTGTCACGGTCAAGGATCTCTGCGAACGGATTCAGCTGGAAATAAAAAAGCACTCCACTTATTAATACCAGCGTGTCATCGGCAAGTCATTATCAATTCCTTTTGTAAATAAAATCTGGTGCAGACGTAGATTTTCTACATCCAGGATATAAAATCCATCTGCTGAACCACAAGAAATCATTTCCCAGAGACTTAGAACCATTACGCCCGGGAAAATATATTTTTTAATCCACGAATCGCCCGGATGTTCCTCCAGCACACTGATAAATTGCAACAGAAACAGTCCGTTCCTTCTATCTTAACCTAAAATGAATACTCATCAAACTTTGGGTTATATCTGTCCCTGTTCTTTCAGATATGCCAGAAAACCCACACAGCCCTCCAGAACATCTTCATACGTCGCGTCAAAATCACCCGTATACCACGGATCCGCGATGTCACGGTCTGAACCTGCAAATGTGAGGAATTTATATATTTTCCCCTCTGGATCGCCTTTCAGCATCCGGTTTAAATTTCGGATATTGGCACTGTCCATACCTATGATATAATCAAATTTCTCATAATCCGCCCACGTCACCTGCCGCGCCCGGTGCGGCACCAGAGGAATTCCAACCTTCCTCAGCTTATTCACCGTCCCCCGGTGCGGTGGATTGCCGATTTCTTCGGTGCTTGTGGCGGCGCTGTCGATAAGGAAGTGGGCGGAAAGCCCTTGGGATGCGACTTTGTGGGTGAAGACACTTTGGGCTAGGGTGGAACGGCAGATGTTGCCGTGACAAACAAATAGTATTTTTATCATTGTTTTGTTTCTCCTTGTTTTGCCCCGGAATGCCCTGTTTTGCAAGGGTTTCTGGGATTTACGTAGTTTGCTCTGAAATTACAGATTGTGGCAAATCAGAGCAAGATTGAGCAAGTTGTTACTACCTGTTAGTAGTAAAATTGGTAGTAAAAGGGAAAGGTTTACTACTAAGGATTTTGAATAAATTCTTTTGTTTCTTTTTCTACATCCTGCCATATATTAGAAGGCATCTCAGCAAAGTTATAATAAGTTCCAAAAGAACCATATGACGAATCTGCATTTTCTGGTTTTACAATTCCTCCCAAGCATCTTGAATCATTAAAATCTACTGCAAGTCTGTACATCGTCCTAATTGCTAACATATATTCATCAACATTTTTCAAAGAATTATCAGCAAAAAATGCTTTTGCACTACGCTTTGCCCTTTCAATATCTTTAAATTGAAAATATCCTTGGACATCACAAGTACCAGGCACCCTATACTTCGGTGCATTCAACGAAATATCAGCAAATTTTTCACACACATTATAAAAATCCATGTATTTTTCTTTTAATACATTGAAAATCTCCATATCCTTTAGTCTTTCATTTTCAATCAATGAATAATAAAATTGTTCTTTTGAATTGCTTATTCTTCTTCCCATTATGCGTCAACTCCTTTTCTTCCTGCTTGCTACAGGCAAAAAATTTTCTGCTTCTCCCTCATTAAAAGTCTGTTCCTCTTCATCTTTCAATGACTTTTGAGCCTCTTTGTATCCTTTTTTATCTGTTCCCGGATATTTTTTATTTATCTCTGACCATATGCACTGAATTTCATCTCTTCTTGACCTTATATCACTCAAAGGCAAATCACAAAAATCTGTTATCAACGACGAATATGCTTCTCGAACATCCCACAATTCATCTGCTGCATCCTTATGTTTTTTTATTCGATCATCCAAGTTACTATCTTTCATATATAAATTAAATCCTAATGACAATGCTGATGTAATCCCACCTATCCACGCCAACAGATACTGATTTGTTATAACAGTCGCCAAAAATCCTACCGTTGAAACTGCCGTAAGTATTATCTGACTAATCTTAACTCCTTTATTTATACGCTCTAATCTATTCTGTATTTTATGGTGAGTTGTGTATGTATAAACAACCTTCCCATGCAAATCTATTATCTGATTCAATAATAATTCCTGATTTTCCTCCATAGCACTTTCTACCTTTCTGCACTATACCATATATCTAAGCACTTTTCCCAATACATCCCAGCCTTTTGATGCATCCACCTTCATATTGCTTCCGGGTGCTTGCATCTGCGGTGTAATATATCCATTCAAAGAAATTTCATTATAATATTTCAACATTGCTTCCTCGAAAGTTTCTCTACATCCAGACGGTTGCTCTCCATCACGTAAAAAATGCCATCCCTTAATAGCATTGTGCATAAAAGAATCAATCAATATTCCTGACAAATGATAACTTTGGAAATTGTTGTCTCTAATATAACGAATATGTTTACACGCATCATACAGAAGTCCATTCGATTGTTCATTTTTTTCTTTTATCGCATCCTGCTCTGCTTTGGGATTGGTTGACATCCAATTTCCTCCCATATGGCTATCCGGATATTTATATGTTCCATCCCATCCCCAAATAGTATTATTTTTAAAAGCTGGTAATATTTCAAATTTCATACCATCCGAAAACTTTATAACAACAACTTGTCCATCTCCCCTAATATCTGTTCTAGGATATGTGTCCAATATTGCATTTTTAACAGACTGTAAAAGTCTTGATGGTCCATTTCCATATATATTCGAAAAGTGATTATATTCGGCATCTGGTAATTCAATTAACACATCCAAATCACTTGTATTGATTGCTGTTCCTCTTCCATATGACCCGACATAAAAACTATGTGCCGTATCACTTATACTATTCCAAAATGTCTGATTCACCGCTTTTGTAATTCTTTTATATCGCACTGATATCAATGATCGTGTATCTAAATCAATCACATGCTCATTTTTAGTAACTCTATAGCTCATATAATTTCACCCTTTCTGAATATAATTTCAATATTGTCTGTTTCAATTATTATATCGTCTTTTTCACTTCTTTTCCATAGAAAAAAACGCCCTAGCCTAAGCCAGAGCGTCATCCCATTTCCATATTATACAACTTTAAACATTTTCTGTGACATCGGTTTCTCCTTCTTCTGCTCAACCTCCGCCTGTGCTTTCCTAAACTCTTCCATCCGTTTCAATTCTTCCTCAGCATCATCGAATCCGATATGTGTGTACACATTCATTGTGACCGATATATCTGAATGCCCCATAAGGTACTGCAATGTCTTTGGATTCATTCCCGATTTTGCCATATTGGAGCAATAGGTATGTCGGCATACATGAGGCGTGATATTTGGCAACTGCACCCGGTAGATGTCATTGTATCTGCCGACCATATGATTGAAGCGGTGCTGCCAATGCATTGCAACAAGTGGCATTCCATTATCATCGTAAAACAGGAATCCGCTATATCCGTCTATGGATTTCTCCACTTTCGGTGCATTTCTGTCCTCGATGATTGCCTGAAACATCTGTGCCACATCCTCTGTGATTGGCAATACTCTTGTTCCGGCATCTGTCTTTGTGGTTTCTATAATGTATCGCATATCCGATGTCCTCTGTAACTGGTGGTCGATATTCACGGTTCTATTCTCAAAATCAATGTCTTTCAGCGTCAGTCCACAAAATTCCGATATTCGCATTCCCGTATGAAAGAGTATGTACACAACTTCATAGTATTTACAGTACACCACATCGTCATGCACAAACTTTAAGAACTTTCTCATCTGATCTTTTGTGATTGCCTCTCTTGTAACTGCATCATTTACCAATACTCCGGCAAGTTGAAATCCGAATGGATTCTTTACCAGAATGTCATCATCCACCGCCATCTGAAAGGCTGGTCGCAACACTCCACGGATGGTATGAATGGAACTGTAGCTTTTGCCATCTTCCTGCTGCAATTTGATAAGAAACAGCTTTGCATCGGAAGTTTTCACACTTCGTATCGTCTTTTTACCGAATGCTTCCTTTGCAAGTAATCTCTGTACTGTAACATATCCCTGTTTCGTGCTTTGCCTTACTCCAGTCTTTGTTTTCAAATATCGGTCTACCAGTTCACAGACTGTCATCTGTCCGTCTACGATATTCACAAGCAAATCTAAATCTGTGTTTACTTGTTTTTCCAACTCTCGAAGGGAAAGGCATGGTTTCTTGCCATTTAGAAGTTTGTCCGTAGGCTCCAATTTCCAACTGTATACAAAATGTGGTTTTCCATCAATATGATATTTATATTGATATTTTCCGTCTGCCCTTACGCTTTCTCCCGGTCTTAATACTCTGCGTTTGGAATCCCGCCTTGTCTGACCTCTTCCTGCCTTTGCCATTATACCTGCCTCCTTAGTTCTGGATGGTTACGCAGATACCTTTCAAAGGCTACACGAAGAATCAGCTTGCGTTCTCCGTAGTATGCCAGAAAATCTTCTCCATCCGTATTACTCAATAAATCATAAAATTTTCTCCGGCTCAAAACAAAATATTCGATTGCCTCAGAAGGATTCAAAATATCCTTTTCTCCTAAATCTGGTCTTGCCATAAAGCACTTCCTTTCTGCCAAAAGTGGCTGTTTTCAAGGGTTTTCGGGGTCATCCTATGTTCGCTCTTATGCCCTGTAATAGCAACTACTTTCGGCAGATAAAAGGAACTATATTTCTGAAGAATTAAGGATGAATTCTTCGAACTTCGGACGGATAATAAGGAATCTGTTTCCACAGTACACCGCCACCGTTCCAAGATTGTCCTCTGCAATTCTTCTCAGTTTCTTTATACCAATATTAAAATAAGCTGCTGCCTCCTTGATGGTGAGCATATACTTCTCACTAACAGGAAGCGTTTCATTGCTTTCTGCATTCATAGTATCTCTCCTTCCGACAAGGTGGTCACACAGCTGACTCCTTTGTACTATTTTTCCTTTTTTGTCATTTTCACTCTGATTCTGTGATACTTGCCCCCAGGGGCGGTCTAAATCTCTGTCACCTTTTATGCTGGGCAACGGTGCCGCCCTTTCACGCACACAAACTGCATATTTGAACGGGGTATTACCCTCTAATATGACTAAATGCCATATAAAGGGTTGATACTCCGTTTCTTATAGTAGAACTAAAATCAAACTATTTATGTTTACTCCTTTGTCTCTGCCATCTTGATAACCTTAATTGCTTCTTTTCTTACCAGTTTTCCGTCAAGAAATTCAAACGCAAGGTAGCCAATCTGATCATAAAGCACATATTTTTCCAACAGTGTTCTTACCGACACTGGCTTTCTTCCCACAATCCAATAATAGGAGAAATCTCCAAATGCTATCGGCTTTGCTCCAGACTCAATATCCGGCATAAACTCCGAGAGTATTACCTGCTTTCCAAGAATCGTGTCACTTGCCGGATTCCACAGGTAATTTCCGTCTGCATCCTTCAACTTTCTTAATGTGAGAGCAGTCTTATCATTCATAAGCCAGATGCCATTTTTTCTATACTCCTTATCTACACTGAAGTATAAATCTATCACGGCATCATAGTTCAGTGTTTCCGCAGTCAATGCCGTATCTGCACCATTTTCATCATTCAGAATTCCGGTTGGTTCTTCCTTTCCCGTACCATTGATAAAAGCTTCATCTTCTGCCCTTCCGAAAGACTTCCCAAGCTTTTCTGTCAGATACTTTTCAATGTTAAATCCTGCATCACTGACAAAATCCTCATCCAGTTTCACGATAGAAGCCAGTTTATGACTTTCTATCGTATTTTCATTAAAATCCCCTGCACTTTCATATACAGGAATTGCTGCTCCCTCTGCTACAAACTCCGCCTTATCTTTACAGTCCTTTGCAAAAATTTTATATCCATTCTTATAAGCACGAATGACGGTTGCAATCTTTCTGAAATCAGATTCCTTTTCAATTGCAGCCATAACCTTTCTGGCTGCAGCATTCGGCATACTGTAAGTACCCGTACTAACATCCCTGCCCTTATCCAATACATCTTCTCTTGTCTTCTTGCTTCTCATCGCATTCCAGAACTGAATATCATATTCCGGCTGTGCTGTAATCTGTGTATTAATCTCCATAATGTTTTCTCCTACTTTCTGTCACATACAGGACATCTATAAAGCCCCAATGTATTCCATGTCAACTGTCTTCCAATCTGTCTTAAATAATTGCCACATTTCGGGCAATGAATCTGATAAGCAAATGCTTCTTCCTCGCTATGCTCATTATGCGCATGCAGCCTGTAGGTTGTTTTAATCCTTCCGGTTTCATCCCGGTTCAGTTCATCCGTCAGATATAAGCTGCACATTCGTTGTGCATATTCTTCCGTATAATACGCATAAGAGGGATTCAACAAAGTCCCTTCTTTATTCATTTTTGTTAATGGAAATACCATGATAAACTCCTCCTTTTTTCTATCTCCTGCACTTGTCACAGGTGTATAATCCAAGTTTATTAGTATCGTGATTCTGAGCCATCTGTCGTAATACTGCACCACATAACGGGCAGTGAACTTCCATATGATCTGTAACACTCTGGCTCATCGGTTCTTTAGAATAAAGCCTGTAATAATGTGGAATAATCTCAGACAGATACATTTTGCTGTTCTGCCTGACTGTTTTCTCATCTGTTGATAAAAACATCGGTACTTTCTCCAATCCTTCCGTGTCTCCATCAATCAACGGATGATATCTTATCATCTGCATTTGCTACACCGCCTTTCCATCTAAGCAAGTAAATCTGTCTCTGCAAAAATCCATTGCATCTTCATAGGTTGGAAATACCAGACAGGAAAATCCGTACTGTACTTTCCATACAGGGAAATCTTTGTCCTGTTTCTGTGATACCGCCACAGGCATCCCGTTTCTTTCCTGTAATAATGCCTTACATTCATATCCATCTCTCGAAAACATCTTCTTATCAGAATCAGTCAGCTTGAAATCCGTGCCATAAAATATTCTGTGTGTCATATCCTTCTCTCCTTCCATCATCTGTGGGTAGCAGTTCTCCCATCCGGGTAGCAATACAGGTAGCAGCAAAATTTGTAACTGCTACTCCATTTACGCCTTATAAGTCAATAGTTTTCGTCTGTTTGGTAGCAACAGGTAGCAGTTTCTACAGATTTATAATCACAATCATCCTTTTTATGTGCCATTTTATTTCTGCATTAAACTTTCTTTTTTCAGTTAAGAAGTTGAAAGTTCTGCTACCCATTGCTACCATTCCGTCAAAATCCTTGTGTTTACTGACTTTCTATAGGTAGCAGTTGTTGAAATCACTGCTACCCGTACTGCTACCTCTGCTACCCAGCCAAGAACTCAGATTCCTCATATCCGTATTCCTTAGCATATAATTCTTTGGTTTCTTCCGTTATCGTAAAATCCTTATAATAGGTATTTCCCTTCTGCCTCGTTGTAACATCTGCAAATGTACCACCAAGATAGCCTGCAAGCTGTTCTCTGAACTCCTTTGCAGTTCTGGCATATCCATGATTATTTTCTCTGCACCAAGCCTGATATACTTTATATATCCGCCCGGTTGTACAGTGTCTGACAATCTTCCCATTCTCCCACGGACACATACATTTCTCATAAAAGGAAATCACAGTACTGTTAGAACTCTGATAATCTTTTCTTGCCTTTGCAATACTATCTGGCTCTGTAAAACGATAGCCATTTGCTATCACTGTCTGCAAAGCCATAACTGCTTTCTGCACAATGCCATTACGCTCTGCATACATTTTTTCTAACAGCTGCTTGTCCTGCATTTCCTTCGGAATCACATTGTGGCATTCAACTACCATAATGCGGTCATATACCCATTTGCCATCATCCCCGCCGAACTTTGGCAGTCGGTTCATGCAAAACCACAGCAATCCGTTAAATGTAAACTCAAATGCCTGCTGACCTTTAAATTCTGCAAAAAGGCTGTCCCCGCCTGTCATTTTCTTAAAGGTTTTCAGTTCATCTACGGACAAAAAACTCATATCAGAACTTCCGGCAAGTCTTGTTCCATATATGGCACCTGTTCCAAAACGGGATTCAATCTCTTTCAGGTCAATGCCTATAAAATTGCCTCTGCCGAGCAGACGCTCTACAAGACTTTTTAATTGGGATTTTCCTGTATCTCCCTGCCCTACAAGGAACAGTGCCTTTTTCATACGCCAGCCCTTTACATTGGAAATGCAAACGCCAATAAACTCCATCAGCAACTGCTTTACTGCATCATCACCATTGGTAAGCGTGTCCATATATGCATCAAATACAGGTGTATCAACAGTCTCCTCCGACCATTCGCATGGAAGCTGTATGGTTGAAAATATATCCGGTGAATGTGGCATCAATTCAGTATCCGCTGCCGTAACCTTCAAAAGTCCGTTCTGAAAATTTATGATATTTTCATCTGAATCCAGCATATCCTGACTCACATATGTAAGGTCTGTGGAAATATGCTGAAGCACCTCATTGACCTTACTCATTTTCACAAGTTCCTCGTCATAATCAGCGATGTATTTTTTGATAATTCCAAGGAACATATTGTCAGCATAAAGCCTGTAACAGCCACCTTCATATACATATTTCAAAAGTGCCTGTTTGCCATTATCGCGGACTAAAATATACTGCAGGTGTTCTCTTACATACTTTGCAAGCAGTGGTACACTGACATATGGTTCTCCTGTCTGTTCACTAAACTTAATGAAATCAGGATGTTCCATCTTCGACCTGTGAAATACACCATTACATGCTGAAATTCCTGCATTAATTGTGTTTTCTCTGTAATCGTCCCTCTCCCACTTGCTGCGATATAAGGCTGAACTACGGAATACCTCATCAATTGCCTCCGGGTCTGCTCCAGTCCGAAATGCTATCAATGCACAAAGTGCTGCATCTGCCTCTGACTGAGAACCATACTCACTGAAATCTCCTTTATCATAAAGCCGGATAAATTTCTCGCCATTCTTCTGTTTACGAAGATCACACACAATATCAAATACCGCTCTGTCACCATCACGCTTTGCACTATATTTTGCTTTCGGTTTCTTACGCATTTCTTTATCCAATGTCGTAAGGACTGCCTGTGTGCAGTCAGCTATTGGCAGACTGTTAATCGTATTTCCTGTAAAAGTTCCATATCGGTTTGTAATATCCCCGATATAAAGCTCCAATCCAATATCAGAGCGTTTCTGATAAATTCGCTATCGAGTACATATTTCTGCCTTCTGTCATCAAAGTGCACCGGAAGTTTTGTAATATCACACTGTCCAATAATATGAATCCCTTTGCCACTCGGAGATACCTCTGCATAGGAAGAAAATCGAGATAACATTAGCTGCACAAATGAATCCGAAATATCCTTATTATCTATATCTAATAAGAAACAGCCCTTCGGAATCTTCATACCGATACCGGATGCCTGAAACTTGTTTTTTGCCATATCTGCCTCGTCAAAAGATACCCATGTATCCTTATGAGCATCATCTGTCCCTGTTTCTCCACCATTTGCAGAAAATGGAATCTTTGTCACTTTTCCATTCTTGGCTGGCTTTGCAGACCATAAAAACCACAGCTTTTTATTTTTCAGCTCATCCACTGTCATATCTCCCATCTTGCTCACCTCCTCCATTTCCGTAACACTGTTTAATGATTGATAGATGTTCTTACAAGCCATTCCTTATAGGCTTCAATCGGAATCAGAATTCTTGCTCCGATTCGTATTGTCGGGAACCCCGGTGTCTTTACCAGTTCGTATGCCTTTGGCAGACTGATCCCCATCTGTGCAGATAACTCCTGCACACTCATAGTTGTCTTTTCCATAGAATATTGCCCCTTTCTTTTTGTAATAAAATACCACCAGTTTCCCGGTGGTCTACTTCCATGCTATTGATGCTTTTCCATTGGTTGCTATTTATTTTACGGCATTATATGCAGTCAAATCCTTAACCCCTAAACTATTTTTTCTGTCAAGGAGTTCTTCCTTATTCTTCAACCTGCGATTTGCCCTTTGGTGTTCTCTGTTCTTAATCTCAATCACCCTCTTTCTGTATAAAATCCAGTTGTCCCATGATTTGCGGGAAACATATTGTATGACATCCGCCGTTTTGTTCTCACATTATGTGAGATTTTATGTTTTATTTATATCACAGTTTGTTGGTTGCGTCAATATATAATCTCACATTTTATAATATAAATATTTATAAATGTGTAAAATCTCTTGTATTTTCTAACACTATGTGATATTATTCTCACATAGGAGGTGTATTTATGTTTGATGAACGTTTGAAATTGCTTCGAAAAAAACATGGTTATACACAGGTTTCTTTAGCAGAAACCCTTGGAGTATCAAAAGGAACTGTTGCAATGTGGGAGACCGGGAAACGTACCCCTGATTTTGAAACACTTATTAAGCTTTCAGATTTATTCGATGTGCGTACTGATTATATACTTGGGAAGTCCAATGATGCATCATCAGCCAAGTTATCAGATGATGATATAGAACAGCTTAGTCGCTGGGAACTGGAATCAGTTTACACTGATCTTATGAGATTATATCTTTCCCTTGATTCTTTCGGCCAAAAAGATGTTGAAAACCTTATCAAATCTGAAGCTCAACGCTGCAAAGAACAGAACACCTTACAGGATGTTTCCAATATGAATGTACAAATTACTATCAAAAAATAATCATATAAAAATAAGGGTATTGACTGCTGCCTGAGTCAATACCCTTATTTCTATTTTCCATTTTTAAATGCCGAATTTCCATTCAGATTTCTGAGAAGAATCTTCCTTGCTGTCTTATATTCGTTTCCAATAAATCCAAGCCTGAGCAGGAAACATCGGAAAGCATATTTGTCATTGTCTGTTTCAGTCGGCTTTGATGATACTCGTTTTGCATCTTTTGCCATATCACACAGCCTTGTGATAAATTGCGTATAAGCTACTATCTCATCCCCATCTTCCGTATATGGAAACCATGCAAAGTTAATTTTCTCCTCTGTGATTTCAACCTCGGTGCTGTTCGTCTGAAATGCCGGTTGGAAGAGTATCTGCTTATTTGCTATGATCTTCTGTAATTTCCAATGCCGTATCCGTAAAGATTTCTCTTGGAACTGCTATTGTAAGCTTTTCCTGCTGCATTGGCACTTCTTCAGTAAATTCCACATCATCTTGAAAGCCACACTCCCGTAACTGTCTGATTAAGTTTTCCACCCTTTCCGCCTCTGCTCCATCCGGGATATGCAGTACACCCTCTTTGTCAAGTCGGTATCCAGCAATATCGTATGCACAGCTTGGCACCCGCTCATAATGCGGTGCTGTTCCAAGTATATTTCCAATCTCCTGTGCCAGCTTCGGTCTCTGCTTTGGTTCCAATGTAAATCTGATTTCATTTTTCATAATATGTACCTGCCTTTCTTTTTCGGTAGTACATATATCACTCTGATAGCACATAATAGCAAGACTTTTTTAATTATATTTCTACAAAAAATACACATAAAAACTGTGCTTTTTCTATCGTTTTACACATGGTTTTTATGCGTATTTTGGTATTATCCGGCAAAACAAAATCGGCTAAAGAAGCGATGTTCTGTGGAAATTTTCATATAATGTGAATTCTGTGGGTATCCCCCCTATTTAATTCTGCGAAAATTCACACGAAAGGGACCATCGGTCTTCAGCCAGAAAGGTTGTAGAGATTTAGATACCCCACTCTCTAAGATTAGTCACAACTACATACTATTTCTATTAGCTTGTTCTCCATACGTTTCATGTAATCTTCCATAAAATCCCAATCTATTTTTCCGTCACTATTTACAGGTAATTTAATCTGCTCCTTTTTTAATCTAAACGGACTTCTTTTATATCCAAAAGAATACTTTTTCCTTGATAAATCCGCCATAGTTGTTATAAATGTTCCATTATAACGATTCAGGCGAGCATTATATCCCAATGAAACATCACTTGTAGCAATAAATTCCCCTTCTTTATATACCGAATACCCAACAGAACCTACTCCATTTCTTATAAATGCAATACAATTGCCCTTCTGAATCATAGCCTTTTCTTCAGGTGTATCTGCATATACAAAAGCAGATACACCATTATTTTTATTAGAGGCACAGACATAAGGAATATTGCCTCCTTTTTTTAAATGATTAAGTCCTTTTGATTTACCAGATTCAGGATTTCCAAATATATCTTGAATAGTAAAAACCTTAAATTCCACTTCATTTAACTCTCTGAAATCATTTATATCTTCGTGGTATTGATGTGTAAAAATTGACTCTGCTTCTCCATATAGCTTTTTTATATAATTTCTCATATAATCCCAGTCAATCTGCTCCTTCTCATCAACTGGAAGCATAATCTGTTTTATTGCCAATCTACCTAATGTGGCACCATTCCCACCCCAATTCAAATTTTCCAACTGTTTTTTTATCAATGGAATAATATACATAGCTACATATTTATCCAAATTGGGGTTAGATAGTATCTGTATATTTTGTCCTGTATAATATGGATATGGTTGATAATTAACAGTTTGTGTATCTAATCCGAGTGATATAGTATTGGCTTTTTCCAATGTTTTCATTTGCTTTGGTACAAAACATTGAATTCCATTATTGTTTGCAGTTCTAGTTACATATGGATACCTTGACAGTCCATTTTTATTCAAACCAATACTATCGATTCCGCTCTGGGTAGATTCTATTTTAAATACACCACCTTCTCCAGTTAGTGGGAATGCCTTATGCTTCTTCTCCATCAATTTCCTCCTCAAATAGATATCCTCTATTGCTGATTCGCATTCTGAATTCATATGTCATATATTCAGCAATTGTATCTTTAAATGCTTTCTCTGTTGGAATTTCATCATTAAAATAAAAATAACTATGAAGCCACTCATCATTTTCTGTAATCTGATGATATACCGCTACAGACGAATCAACCTTATAGTTGTTAAGTACAACATCTAAAAGTTTCTTTCTCTTTTCTTCTGCACTTCCATCAGGTAATAATCCCAAATGATGATTTAATAAATATCCATCATCTCTAAAATCATAAAACAGAGTATTATATGTTCCTTGTGGCACCCCTTTTTTTATTATAATTATAACAGTATCTGTAGCTTTTGGATAAAATGTCTGTCCATTCATAGTAATAACTGCTATGATTTGATTAGACATTAAAAGTTTCCTTTTTAATTCTATATAATCATTTTTCGACACTCCTTTAGGTCCCTGTGTTACCGTAGATTGTGGAACGATAAATGCTGCCATTCCATCCTTTGCCAAAAAAGTAAGTGCCCTTAATATAAATTGCATCTCCGATTCACTACTTGTCTCTGATTTTTTGGCTTGAGAATATGGTGGATTCATCAATAGTCTATTAGGCTGTTTTCTCGGATGTTTTTCATTATTCCAATTAATATTGCATGAAAAAATATTGTCATGAAAAATGTTATCACTAACTCCGTTCCTCAGTAGCATATTCGTAGTTGCAATAGCAAATAGCTTTCTATCAACCTCTATTCCATACAAATTATTTTTTGTTACTTCTTTAATTTTTTTCTGTTTTTCTGCATTTGACAACAAACCATCACTTCTTATTTTTTTCGCCATAACATTCAATGCTGACAACGGAAAAGAGCCTGTTCCCATTGCCGGGTCTATTACGATATCCTCGCTACATATATTCAATAGTTCAGCCATCAAAGATGTAATATGTGGCGGAGTCAATACAATTCCAAGATCACTTCCATCAGACCCTCCGTATCTTACAAATTCTGTATAAAACTGTCCTAGAATATCATGTCCGCCCATTTCTTCAATTTTATTCATAACATTCTCAGACAACTCAGTGACAAACTTTCTCAATGGTGTAAAACCATCCAAATCAACTCTGCCCGTGTTAAGAACTATGTTCTTTGTAATGGGTTCAAAATGCAAAAGTAAATTATCTCTTACGATAGCATCCGATATTTTCTCATTTACATATTTTTTTATTTTGTTATATATAATGAATCCATCATTAGCTTCCTCTCGTCCCTCAACATCTTTACCTTGTAATTCATATGGAGAAAGCCCCGCTTTCAATGCCAGTAAACATGCTGAAACAACTGTTGCTTTATTATCGGCTCCAAGTTTACCAAAAGTACGAAGTTGTTCATGCAATTCATTAGAAAAATCTGCAATTTCCTTTTGTTTCTTCTGAACTAAAGATGGTTCTCCTAATACTGCCACATGATAATATTCATCAATATTTTTTTCATTCAGCACTTCAAATGTCTGCAATTCATCTAATCTCTTATATCCATCTCGATTAACATAATAAGGTTGTATTACATAATGGTCTTTTACACCTGCAAATCCAATGGCAAAAACATGCTCATAAAGTGGTTCTTTCTCAAGTACACATTTTGCATAATAAACTGCACCATTTACAGCATACATTTCAGTTGATTTTGCATCTTCAAGTAGCACTTGCTGTCCCAAATCGTTTTCTTCAAGTTTTTCTACCATTCTTGTTTCACACTTATTCTCTATTATAATAATGTAACCTTTACAAGCATAATGAACATCTGTGAATCCTCTATTGCCGTTCTTCTTTTTACATGCCTCTTCCATCGCATCATAAAATTGTTTACTTCCAGAGCCTTCAAAATCTGCATCTATTCCTACACTATCTAACAATCTCATTACTAATTTTCTAGTGTCTGCCTCTGTAACCCTACTATCACTATTAGCCATAATCATTCTCCTTTCATTAGAGTCCTTTATATGTTCACTCTAGTCCTTTTTGAGAATATCAGAATTTTATCTTTTTGTCAATACTTTCATTCACTCCAGTCCTTTTATATATTTTATAATTTCTAGCATTAGAAATCATATTCCAAATTTTTATTAACTCTTCATCATCTGAATCAAAAGGAGAAAAGTCATAACTATCTTCTATCTCATTTAGCAAGAGGACCAATCTTTCATTAATATAATTGATTTCTAACTTTATTTCCTCATATGACTTTATTATTTCATTTAGCTGCATTTGTTGACCTTCCTTTCAGTTTTCTATAATAAATCACTCTACATACTTGAAAAGTCAACTTATTTTTATAGGTATCTTTCTCGTTCCGCTGGTTGTCTTTGTTTCTTGAATATAATACCCGATTTTTGATTTCTTCTGTAATTGGTGATCAATATTGATTGTATGTTCTTTAAAATCAATATCAGAAACAGTCAGTCCACAAAATTCAGAGATACGAAGTCCCGTCTTAAACAGTATATAAATGCCTTCGTAGTATTTACTGAAATGTGGATCATCCTTCACAAATTGTAAGAACTTCCGTTCTTCACCTCTGGTAATTGCCTCTCTTCCTTTACATAAGAAAATCTGATGTACTATTCTACACCAGATTTTCTTATCATTTCTTCTATATTCAAACTATCCTAACACATATCTATATCAATCCCAAGTCTACAACCACCTCGACAAAGTTCCGTTTGTCTGCAACTAGAGCATTTTTCTTTTCTTTGTTCCCTGAAAGCAACAAATTTATCTCCCTGCCATATTTCTCTTAATGTTTTCGAATTCATTGATTCGGATATACTTTTGTCCCATATACCAAATGAACACGGATAACAATTCATTTGACTGTCTATGTACATTGAAAAAGTGGCCGCTTCACAAGCATCTATGCTAACTGCTGGTACTGTATCTCCCCATCGCAATAATGCGGGTGTAAAACATGTATCAAATCCAACTCTGTACGGATGTTTAACCTTTGTTGCAAGAGATATAAATCTTTCAATTCGAGAATCCGTATTTTTTAATACCTTTTCTATAATACCATTCCCCACAGGCTTGTACAAAATAAATATAACTGCATTCACTCCTTTAGGAAATGAATCTATCTCCAATCTTGTGATTGCTTCATTAATAGTATCTTTCGATACCACATAATGAATATTTGTAGTACAACCACTTTTCACCAATCGTTCTACAGCATCTATTGTTTCCTGATTACTTTCTTTTCCATCCATGAAACGTGAATACCAGGACACTGCAACGGCACCACAATATTGCTTTATCAAACCAACTTCATTATCTGTTATAAGAAAACCACTTGTTGTCATATTCGGAATAATTCGATATGCTCTACATGATTTCAGTATATCCTCAATTTGTGGATGTTTATTAGGATCTCCAGCCCCACCTAATGCAATTTGGAAAGTTTTACCTGCTGCTTGTTTTACAATTGCCATATACAAAATATCGTAATACTTCTTTACTGTTATTAAGCTCCACAAAAACACCCGGAATATATTTTCCGTCCTGAATCAATTTCTTAACTTGTTCACCAGTATACTTATTTGCTTTTTTTCGTATTGAAAAAAGAGAATTCATAAGTACAAAAATCGCAACCACTAGTGTAATAAGCCACCATATATTTTGTATTATATCACTAAAATTACTAAGTAAATTTATTATCCTTGAAAAAGATGCGCCTTCTGTACACTCATTCTCCGTTGCAGAAGACATATTTTGAGTCGATATAAAATTCTGTTCTTTCTCGTTTTCTATTATATTTTCCCCTTCGGATGAACAAGCTATTTCTTCCGTATCCTGCTCCTCAACATTTTGCTTTTGTATTGTTGCTTTTTCCCGCTTTCCTTCTATACTTGCAGCTTCTGATATTGGAGAAAAACCTATAACAAGCAATGCAACTACTAATCCCAAAAACATAATTGCCTTTATTTTTTTCATAAGTACTTCCTCTCTTACACAACATTATATTTTTTGTACTCTTGAAATTCCAACGCTCCCCCTGTACTCCATGCCCTACTTTATATATATCATTCTCTTGTAGCACCAGAAATAATTTCTACTAATTCCGGATACGACACAATAGGGAAAGTAACTTTTTTATATCTTGAAACCAGTACCTTATTCATACACATATACGGTATTACTTTATAGCCGATATAGTCTGTGCATCCCAATTGTTGGATCACTTGATCAGCATTCTCACGTAAATAATCAATTCTTCTTTGGAACTTCTCATCTTCCTTATGTTCATTAAAAAATCTATTCTGCTGACGATACATATCATAGAAAGTAGCTACTTTTTCAATTACTTTGCATTCTACAATCCAGATAGACTTATTATTAATATCTACAGCAAACACATCATAGTCTCCAAGCCACTGCGGATGAGATTTATTTAATTTCATTAATTCAAAATTTTGCTTTATGATATCAAATTTATTTTTCTTAAATGAATTCGCTATATCATAGACAATCTGTTTCTCATACGATTTTTTCCACTCCACTATTAACTGTTTTGTTTTATTCATACGCACTTCATATGGTAAAATAAAATCCATTATTCCGTTAAGCCAATCTTTTTTCAAACGATCCATTGTAATAGGTGAAAATATAATGTCGCCATTAATACTTACAAGGGGCATTAATTCAAACCTGGTATCTCTTGTTCTTCTTTTACCGATTGGAAGATAAAAATTGATCTTACCATTTTCTGTCTTAAGATTTTGAGAAGAGACCACTAAATAGTTAAAAAGAGTTGCGGCATCTTCTTCTGTAATAACATTATTCATTTGCTCCAGGAAATCTCTCAATAATTCTTTCATAGGTGCTCTGAATACATTATTGCCAATCTTTTTAACGATTGTCTCTGAAAAAGAATTACTAAAATACGATAAGATATCTAAGAAGTCTGTGAGGTCAAATCCCATATCTTCCTTAAATGTTTCCTTCACCTTTTCAAGATATTTGAAATCTGTTTCATGATCTCGCTTTAATCCCCCTGAATATGAATATATCCTATGATGCAAACCACTTAATGCCTCAGCATCTTGATCATCTGCTAAAGTATCCACTACATACTCATCTGTTATTTCTATATAGGCTTCGTTATCTGCAAAATGGCACATATCTGCTACATCATTTAAAACAACTAGCCAATTCGCATATGCTAATAAAAGATTTATATCATCTATGGTTGCAAGTGTTTCTGATTCACAATGCAAATACAAATTTGTTTCTATTAGATAAAGTGTATTTCTATCATCATGCTTTGCTTTTTCTCTTTGGTCTATAATTCGGTCTCTGACTTCTTTATCTTTCTTCTCATCTAAACCAGAATACGAGCCATATCTTTTCCAATTAATATCTATATCATGCAACAATGTTGAATGATAATCCAACAACGAATAATGCAATTCACTCCATGAATATTTTGAAACTTCACCCTCGAAATCTTCAATTATAGCCTTTTGCATGGCACGTATAATTTGATTTGCTTCTTGTCCACGGTAAATTCCTGGTTTTATCATATTACCATAACAAACATTTGCTATTCTTTTTCGAACTTCATGATAGTGATAATCCTCAGGAGAAAAATTCTGTACATTATTGTCCCATTTATACTCTACAGATGTCGAAAAAACTCCCACTTTCTTTTTTTCAAGAGAAACTTTTTTTCTTTTTGATTCAAATAGCTCATTCAAATCAGGCATCCTATCTAGCAATGGAATCAATATTTCGCGCAATATATTGAATTCTGTACTTCTATTTTTTGCCTCTTGAATATCTTCATAAATCCGATTAATATCTTTTACAACATATCTGATAATCCATTTATGACTATAGTATTGAGCATCACTATATACATATATCCTATCTTCATATAAAAAAGATTCATGCCCTGCATGAACAGCATACTCAATAGGCATAAAAGCAATCTGTATTCCGGTGTTACTAATTGCCTTATTGTCCTCAAATACACATTTTATTGAATCAAATCCTTCTGTTATAATCTCTTCCAACAATTGAATCCACTGACGATATTCTCCAAAATCTTTTACATCTTTGTAGAACTCCACATTGTTCGTCAAAAAAACATAATTTTTTTGAGGCAGTGGAAGATATATACCACCAAATCCCATTCCATGTTTTACTGTATATTCATATGTATCAAAATCTCTTTTTTCAATTTTCCACGAAAATGGTTCACGGAAAAGATAATCCCTCATATGGAATGGATAATCTTTCAATTCCTCTTTAAAATAGTCAACAACAGCTTCATTCTCTGTATCATATCCTACATCAACCATATTAAATATAATTGCACCCTTTGCAATATACCGGCCTTGATTTTTCCATGTAAAATATAAAGCAGCATCACTTCCAAAACCAAACGAACTTTCATAATCTTTCTCATTTGAATAAGATAGATACTCGAATAATTCATCTATGTCATCCATGAAATTTAGATAATATATAACATCTAGCGCTGTACAAGTTTTTCTCTTCTTCCCTTCCTCGCCCAAAGACATGTGCATTTGATTCGGATTCATAAAACTATCATAAATTAAATATTCTATTGGCATATCGGCAGGAATATGAATCCCCCTTAATCCACTTTTATCAAAACGGTTAAATGTTTCCGCAATATGAAGTGTTCCGCTTTTATGATATTTCTCTATATTAGCAATTTCCTTTTCTAACTGTCCCTCCTCATATTCATCTGCATTAAGCGCGACAACTACTCCACGAGAAGCCTTTGCTATAAATGTATATGTTCTCTGGCTTGAATCATATTTTTGCTCTGGAAATATCATAGCAGGTGCAAATATTGAACAACTTCTTGACCGATCCATTTCAAACAAACTATAAATTCTGTCAATGATTCCCTCATTCGCAACTGAAATCTGTTCTTTGAAATCAATTTTATTTTCCCATATATCATATAAATCAATTAACAAAGAAACATTGTACAAAGGATAAATATTATCTTCCCTGCATACAAAATGGCTTTTTTCAATAGTAGTTCCTTCACTCATCATTAAAGAATCAAGTTCAAGAATATCATATTTCTTTACTTCCTCCTTAAAGAATTTCTGTACTTTATAAAATAATATTTCAGTCGGAAGAACAAACCTTTTTTCTACAACGCCATCATTCTTATTTTCTTCTATAAAATAATCAATCGTTCCAGATACATACTCTAAAGCCAGGCATAATTCCTCTTCCCGCGAAATATTTCTTGCTAAAGTAGGTAAAAAATTGAGACAAGCATAAACATTATTATGACCAGTTCCGATTATTACACGGTAAAACTTATCATTATATCTAAGCTGGACTTCACCAAAATCTTCTACCGTGTAATCGTCTGCTATCCCTGGTTTCATAACATCATATATTTTACCAAAGAACCCTTTGAATTCATCATATGTTCCAATCCTCTTACTGCCTTTTTCTTCATATTCAATCAGACAGGCATTTAATGCCAAACAAGATTCCAAAACTGATCTGTTGTTGATACACAGATTAATACAATATACCGCCTTCACAAGATCATTAAACTGATATTCATTTGTAATTTTTAATAATCTGTCAATTTTCATTCGAATAGTTGGAAACGCTTCTGTTTTTACCATTTTGTCATCACCTTCATCAAATAGCAAATTTAGATATTAACTCTTCTTCCAGAATATTATACCATAAAAATGGCGAAGTGCTTATCCTAACACTTCGCCGTTTGTATCAATATTTCCAATATGACAAAATCTGTTCCTGTTGTATTTATCTATTTCTTTATTTTCTCTATTATTCCGATCCAGCCTTCCAAAGGTATAAATAAGGTGTAAATTATTGGTTAATTCCCAAGAAATCCTTTAAAATCAAGGTTTTCACGGCATCCATTAAACATTGCCGTGGCAGATGAAAAGCACTTTTATCATAGTTTTGTTTCTCCTTGTTTTGCCTCGGAACGCCCTGTTTTGCAAGGGTTTCTGTGGTTATAGTAAAATGCTCTGAAATTACAGATTGTGGCAAATTAAAGCAAGATTGAGCAAGTTGTTACTACCTGTTAGTAGTAAAGTTGGTAGTAAAAGATTATGCCTTACTACTAAGCTTTTTTTCATTCTCCCAGACATCTCTTCTAATATTGCTTCCATCCGGGCACTGTTCTAAACACTGACCTAAAGCTTGGTAATGATCTATATAATAGCATTCTCTCGAAGCCATAAACTGAATATCTTTATAATAGTTTTCATAATTAAACATTATTTGTTCAATCACTCGTACTTCTACTCTTTTATGCTTATCATTTAGTGCCTCAATCACCTTATCATTTTGTAATAATCCTTTTCTAAGTTTAACAAAATGTGCATCATCGCCTTTCAAAAATCTTTTATAGATATTGACTGTTCTTCCTACATATGCACAATATTCCGTCTGCTGTTTATTATCAATAATGAAAATACCATATATCCCTCTATTTTTTGTACCATCTATAATTCCTCTTTCAAAAACAATCTTGTTATTTCCAAGAGTGTCTATCCATTTTAACGTAAGATTTTTATTATCCATAGAATTCCTCTTTATTTAATACTAAAATGAAAATTGTACTGTGTGCATCCCTTACGGTAATTTTATCGTGAGAATCAAGCATAATTTATAAATATCTCACCATTACAACATGTCTTTCTTTATAAAAAAAATTTGTACAGAGTTAACTTCCTTATCACAATTTAACAAATAAGTTATACTGCGACATATTTATGATAACGCAAAATAGAGTTTTCTAAACAATCACTATCCATATGAAGTTCCCCAACCTTATCTTTATTTATTATAACTTCAATTGATGTAATTCCATCCCAATACCTCTACGCTATTATAAAATGGATTTTTTTCACCCTCACTAATATTCTTTTTTCCTATGTCTTCATAAAGTTTTGCAGTAATGATGGCTTTCTTATGTTTATTTAATCCGTTTCTGAATATCTTCAACAGATGGCAGTTGCTTTTCCAGAGCATCCGGCAAACTACTGGTTATTTTGTATTCGCTTACACCAATCGGCTTTGAAATATCTTTGAGCGAATATTCTGCGACCACATTATTTTTGCTTTTGCACAGAAGCAAACCAATGGACGGATTATCCTGCTCTTTTTTCAAAATGCCGTCCACGGCTGACAGATAAAAGTTTAGCTGACCAGCATATTCCGGCTTGAAGTCACCGGTTTTCAATTCGATAACTACATAACAGCGAAGATTCAGGTTGTAGAACAACAAATCAATGTAAAAATCATCGCCGCCTACATTCAGGTGATACTGGTTTCCCAGAAATGCAAACCCTGTTCCAAGCTCCAGAAGGAGCTTGATGACATCCCTAACAAGTGCCTGCTCAATATCCCGTTCGAGCATATCTTCCCGGAAAGGAATAAAATCAAATACATATGGGTCTTTCATTGTCTGCACCGCAAGTTCACTTTGCGGAGACGGTAAGCGGTGATCAAAATTTGTAACTTTATCTGCCAGAACCTGTCTCTGATACAAGTTGCTTTCAATCTGATGAACAAGAACATTTCGAGACCAGCCGTTTTCCGCTGACTTTTTAATATACCATTTACGTTCATCCATATCAGCGACCTTATCCAGAAGAACTATATTATGACCCCATGGAATTTGTGCAACAACCTGTTGCACAAATTCTCGGTCTGGATAAATCTCTGCGAATTTTGCCATATACTTCAAATTACGAACAGAATATCCTTTGCTTTCTGGAAAAGTTAAAACGAAATGTTTTGAGTTAAGATTGTTATAATTATTTTGGTGGAATTAATATGTGAATACACGCACAAATTCGGTCGTAAATTTTTACGATTGCTCGAATTTCATTCGTAAAAATGGGTGCACTTGTCTCTGTTGTATATTTTTTACTCGGATCATAAATCCTATCATACACGTAGTAAACGTAACGAGCATTCCCTTTGCTTCGAAATGTGATTTTGTCTTTCACTTCGGGTATATCAACAAGATAATCAAGATACATACATATCGCCCCTCTTTATTAGTAGTTTTTACGAGCGAACTACTCGGTAACTAAGTTACCAGAGCATCTGAAATCTGGCGGGATACCGCCTTTTTTCAGGGTGCGTCCATGACACCACTACTGCTTGCCTTTCGGCTATACAGCTACTTTTATTATTTCTGGATTCTTTAGTCCGGTTACGGACAGTTCTTTCTGTTTTCCGGATACGGAAAGATATTTACGCAGAATATTAAATGCTCCTACTGCATCCGCATTATATCTTACTCCATCCGTTATATACATGCCCCGCTCTTTTCTGTTTGATGCTTCTGCATATCTTTTTGATATTTCTGGTGAAAACGGGCTGCACTGGCTAGTATAGCTTTCTTCCTACTATTTTGTCAGTGATATTCCATACAGTTTTAGTTTATATTCCAACATGATATAAAGTTTATTATACGGCAGTCCGTGAAACTTCTGGTTTGTCTTGTGCCCTATATCTTTTCCTTTACGGATATTTCGGATATCTCCTATGATTACACAGCTTATCCTTTCTTTTTTACAGTATTCTGCAAGCCATCTGGTCACCTTATGAAGGTAAT
>NZ_QTXO01000003.1:0-353582 GCF_003461685.1 Clostridium sp. AF12-41
GGGTTTTACATACTGTTCAGTTTTCAAGGTTCTTTGTTGTTGCCTCAGCAGCAACTTTTATAGTTTATCAAAAGTTTTTGCTTTTGTCAACACTTTTTTATTTTTTTACAAATCCACGTTTTTTTGAAATTTTTCTGAGTTCATCAAGAATCTTCAAATCATTTCTTTCGTTTCGTGTTTTGTTTTTGTCCTTGTCTCGAAGACGTATGTTATGATACCAGAGCATTCCCGGAAAGTCAAGCATTTTTCTAAATTTGCTATTTTATATATTTTTTTGTGATTTTCAAGAATATTCTGGCATCATTTAAACAGAGCTATTTCTATATTGCTGTTCTTTCTTCTACAATTTTATTTTCTAATCAGCAGCTGGAACAGTTCTGACAGGTTCTGCAATCGCGTGCTGTCTGGTTCTATTGATTTTCATTACCTTCTCGGGTTTTCTACGTAATGTGTTCCTTCTTTCCCATCCGTTCTGCTATCTTTCTGGCGCTCTCGGTCACTGCCAGACCGCCTTCACTCGTCTCACGTAAAGCAGCCGGAAGCGCATTGCCGATCCGACGCATGGAATCGATGACCTCGTCTGCCGGGATTGCACTCTTGATTCCCGCCATTGCCATCTGCGCACTGACCGCCGCATTGACGGCGCCGGCGGAATTCCGCTTGATACACGGAACTTCAACCAGACCACAGACCGGATCACAGGTTAGTCCCAACATATTTTTGAGGGCAAATGCCGCTGCATTCGCGATACACTCCGCATCGCCGCCCTGCAGATATGCCAGCCCCCCTGCTGCCATCGCACTTGCTGAACCAATCTCCGCCTGGCATCCACCCGATGCACCGGCGATGCTCGCATTTTCTGCAATAACCGCACCGATTCCTGCACTGACAAAGAGCGCCTCGACCATCCGGTTCTCCGTTTCCTTACAATATTCCTCATACGACAAAAATACCGCCGGAATCACCCCGCATGCGCCCGCCGTCGGAGCCGCCACGATTCGTTTCATACAGGCGTTGGACTCTCCCATTTTCACCGCTTTTTCCATCACAAGCCCCATGTATCCGCCCGCCAGGCTGCGACCGGAGGCATTGTATGCGTGCAGTTTTTCTCCGTCGCCGCCCGCCATTCCACTTGCCGAGACGATCGAGCCGTCGTATTCCTGATCTGCCTGGCGCATCGCCTGATACATCTGCCGCATTGTTTCAAACGATTCTTCCACCGTCACCTGGCGTTCCTGCACATCTGCCAGAAGAACCACCTTCCAGAGCGGAATTTGATGTTCGTTCGCTAAGCGGACCAGATCACTCACTGAATGATATAACATTTCCATTTTCCCGTTCCATTCCTTTTCTTATATGAACCTTTCCTATCGAAGACTTAAATATGTTACCTTTCGGATACCCTCCTGACGGCGCAGCCACACAAGCCCTTCTTCCGGAATCTCTTGATCGCACTCAATAACCATCACTGCCATGCCGCCGCGCGCCGCACGGTAGAGCTGCATCGTCGCAATATTGATCGATTTGTGCGCCAGCATCGCCGTCACATCCGCCACATGTCCCGGCTGATCGTCATTGTGGACAACCAAGGTTGGATAACTGCCGGAAAAATTGGCTTCAATCCCATCGACCTTCGCAATATTGATCCGGGAACCGCCCAGTGATTCACCTACTACCGTCAGACTGCGCCCAGAAATGCCCTCAAGCTCCAGTTCCGCCGAATTTGGATGCGCCTCTTTTAAATTAGCTTCCTCAAAGGAAAACTCAATCCCTTTCTCCTCTGCCAGGTGAAAGCTGTCCGGAATCCGCATGTCGTCCGGCACCATTCCTAAAAGTCCCGCAATCAGCGCTTTCTGGGTTCCGTGTCCGGTTCCCGTTGCCAGAAATGAGCCGTACAGACCAATCCTTGCCCGCTTAACCGGTTCCCCAAGAAGCTTCTGCGCCACAAATCCAATCCGAACCGCGCCCGCTGTGTGGGAACTGGACGGTCCGACCATCACCGGACCTACTATATCAAATAGATTCATATTTCTTTCCTTTTCTCTCGTTTACTTCGCCAGGTAGCCGCCATCCACCGGGATTACCGCTCCCGTTATATATTCTGCCGCGTCACTCGCTAAAAACACGGTAATTCCTGCCAGATCCTCCGCCTTCCCCCAGCGGTGCATCGGGATCCGCGCCGTTACCTCTTCATACTGATCCGGATTTTTGGCTTTCATGTCCGATGTGAGCTTTGTCTCCATATAACCAGGTGCGATCGCATTGACGGTCACACCACACGATGACCATTCATTGGAGCAGGCTTTCGTGAGCTGCGCCACACCGCCCTTACTTGCCGCGTATGCCGGTATCATCACACTTCCGAAGAAGGAGGTCATCGATGCCACATTAATAATCCTGCCGTATCCACGCTGCAGCATATCCCGCGCCGCCAGCTGAGACATCTGGAACATAGCACCTAAATTTACTCGCAGAATCCGATTCCACTCTTCCATCGGAAAATCTTCTGCCACGCACCGGTGCTGAACTCCCGCACAGTTTACCAGTATATCCGCCTGACCATCAAGACTTTCCACCAGACGCTTATAGATATTCGGAACCTCCTCTTCTCTTACCAGATCTCCCACTATTCCGTGAACCACCACACCGGTTGTCCGTGCAAGCGCATCAGCGCTCTCCCGCACCTTCTCACTTGTTCCCAAAATAGCAACCTCCGCCCCAGCTCTGCACAGTCCCTCTGCCATGCCATAGCCGAGTCCTCTGGTTCCGCCCGTAACGATCGCTTTTTTCCCCTTTAAGCTAAATAAATCCATGAAATCGCGCATCTTTTATTTTCCCTTTCAAAAGCACACATCTGTAAACAGCCCCTCTGCTGCAGATTACGAACTAGCGATATATTTGTTTTTTATTTCCATATATAAAAGCTGCCGCGAAACAAGAATTTCATTCTTTTCACAGCAGCTTTTTTTCTTTTATTCAATGCATTTTCTTCCGCTACCTGACCGGCTGCATCGAGCGATCCGCTTATGCCAGCTTTTCGCCGGTCAGCATCTCATAGCTCTGAAGATATTTTTCAATGGTCTTGTCCACAATCTCCTGCGGGAGTGTCCAGTCATTGCCCGGATGAGCGGTCAGCCAATCGCGTGCAAACTGCTTGTCGAAGGACGGCTGGGAATGTCCTGCCTCGTAGCCCTGTGCCGGCCAGAAACGGGAGCTGTCCGGAGTCAGCATCTCATCACCAAGAACGATGTTGCCATTCTCATCCAGACCGAACTCAAACTTGGTATCTGCGATAATGATACCTTTTTCCAGTGCGTACTCCGCACATTTTTTGTAAAGTGCAATCGTGTATTCACGCAGCTTATCTGCATACTCCTTTCCCTTGCCCGGGAAGTATTTTTCCAGATGATCTACGCTCTGCTCATAGGAGATGTTTTCATCATGATCGCCAATCTCTGCCTTAGTGGACGGTGTGTAGATCGGCTCCGGCAGTTTGTCAGACTCTTTTAAGCCTTCCGGCAGTTCAATTCCACAAACCTTTCCGGTCTTCTGGTAGCTTGCCCAGCCGCTTCCTGTGATATAACCGCGGACGATGCACTCAATCGGAAGCATCTCAAGCTTACGGCACATCATGCTCTTTCCTTCGAATTTCTCCTGCTGGAAGAATTCCGGCATGTCTTTTACATCTACGGAAATCATGTGATTCGGGATAATGTCTTTCGTCAGGTCAAACCAGAACTTGGACATCTGTGTCAGTACCTTGCCTTTGTTTGTCACTTCATTATGTAAGATAACATCAAAGCAACTGATACGATCCGTTGCAACCATAATCAGGCTGTCTCCATTGTCATAGATTTCACGGACTTTTCCTTCTTTAATCGGTTTCATCTCCTGCATTTTTTGCACCTCATTCTTAAATTTTATGGTGGAATCCAGAGCCCCCCTATATCACAAATGTACAGCTCTGTATCCTTCTATCTGATAAATTACCACTTACCCGCCCTTATTGTCAAGACTCGCCTACCCGTTTCCTCCTTAAATCCCAACAATTCAGCATTTTACCCTGTGAAAGGCGGTTTGGTATGAATTTTTCTACGCCTTTTTCTTCCAAAATGGAATAGTAAAAATGCAGCGTTATCTGCCGTTCTTCCCTGCTTAAAGAAGAGTTGGCAAATGACACCGCATTTTATCAATTTACCATTTATTATGTATATGACTCGGATTCTCAGCCCGACACACTCTTACTTATTTCAGAGCTGCAAATCCACGCTCCAGATCCTCGATGATATCGTCGATATGCTCGGTACCAATGGACAGACGGATGGTGTTCTGCTTAATGCCCTGATCGGCCAGCTCCTCGTCGGTCAGCTGGGAGTGGGTTGTTGTTGCTGGATGGATAACCAGGCTCTTTACATCTGCTACGTTTGCTAACAGGGAAAAGAGCTGCAGGTTGTCGATGAACTTATGAGCTTCTGCCTGTCCGCCCTTGATCTCAAAGGTGAATATAGAAGCGCCGCCGTTCGGGAAATATTTCTCATACAGGGCATGATCCGGATGATTCGGCAGAGACGGATGATTTACGTGCTCTACTAACGGATGTTTGGACAGGTACTCAACAACCTTCTTGGTATTTTCCACATGACGGTCGATACGCAGAGACAATGTCTCAGTTCCCTGAAGAAGCAGGAATGCGTTGAACGGGGAAATCGTAGCGCCCATATCACGCAGAAGGATAGCACGGATGTAGGTAACGAATGCTGCCGGACCTGCTGCCTCTACGAAAGATACGCCGTGGTAGCTCGGATTCGGATCTGCGATTGCCGGATATTTGCCGCTTGCTTTCCAGTCAAATTTACCGGAATCTACGATGATGCCGCCCAGAGTGGTTCCGTGTCCGCCGATGAACTTGGTAGCGGAATGTACGACAATATCTGCGCCATGCTCGATCGGGCGAATCAGGTACGGTGTACCAAATGTATTGTCAATGACTAACGGAAGTCCGTGTTTGTGTGCAATCTCAGCGATCGCGTCGATGTCCGGGATATCACTATTCGGATTTCCGAGAGTCTCCAGATAGATAGCACGGGTATTTTCCTGAATTGCACCTTCTACCGCTTCCAGATTATGAGCATCTACGAAAGTTGTAGATACACCGAAATGGGAAAGTGTATGCTCTAAAAGGTTATAGCTGCCTCCGTAGATGGTCTTCTGTGCTACGATGTGACCGCCGTCTGCTGCCAGTGCCTCGATTGTATATGTAATAGCAGCTGCGCCGGATGCGGTTGCCAGTGCTGCAACGCCGCCCTCCAGTGCTGCGATTCTCTTCTCAAATACATCCTGTGTGGAGTTGGTCAGACGTCCGTAAATGTTACCGGCATCTGCCAGACCAAAACGTGCTGCCGCATGGGCGGAATTTTTAAATACATAAGAAGTGGTCTGATAAATCGGAACGGCTCTAGAATCGGTTGCCGGATCCGGCTGCTCCTGACCTACGTGTAACTGAAGAGTCTCAAATCTATAGTTTCCCATCTCAAAATACCTCTCTTTCTTTTTCTGGAAGTTTATTTCCTAGTATGTAAATTCGTTTTTATTTTATATTCATTTTTTTATTTGAGCAAGCGTTTTTCCATTTATTTTCAAGCTTTCTATAAAATAATTGCTTTTTCCGCAATATTATATTTGCTTATGCAAATGTATATTTGGCTTTTTGGGTAAATAAAAAGCCGGACCGCTTAATCTTCTTTAAGCTCCCGGGCAAATGGCTTGCATCTTAAATCGTTGTCATTCTCTTGAACGGCAGATATGCAAATTTACCTGACCATATAAAATGCCCGGGAATTACACATTCGACAACAACACATCAGATTTCCGTTCCATACAATATTCTGTCTTGCCATTGTATCTGCCTCCTTTTCATTTTCATGTTCTTTCCGAACTCGATGGCTTAATGATACTCTTATAAACCAACTTTGTCAATAGGTATTAGGAAAAAACTTTTTTTCTTTGTTTTCCACGCTTTTCTCCTTGAAAGTCCTATTACCTTGCGTTATAATTGGTTAATAGTAAGGAGGTTACCGAATGATATCAACAAAAGGAAGATA
Source organism: Clostridium sp. AF12-41 (assembly GCF_003461685.1). Classification (NCBI taxonomy): domain Bacteria; kingdom Bacillati; phylum Bacillota; class Clostridia; order Eubacteriales; family Clostridiaceae; genus Clostridium; species Clostridium sp. AF12-41. The sequence continues at coordinate 6,102 of NZ_QTXO01000003.1, forward strand.
CGCCCTGCGCGTTATGATCGATCTGGCGGAACAAAATTCTGCTGGATATATACCACTGAATGAAATTGCCACCCGTCAGCAGATTTCTGAAAAGTATCTGGAAATCATCTTGAAGGTTCTGGTCAAAAATAAATTACTGGAAGGACAGCGCGGCAAAGGCGGCGGTTACCGTCTGACCCGTCCGATGAATGAATATACCGCCGGAGAGATTCTGGAACTGACCGAAGGCTCTCTCTCTTCCGTTGCCTGCCTTGCACCGGATGCGCCGCCGTGCGAACGTCAGACAAGCTGTGTGACCCTGCCGATGTGGAAACGCTTTGATCAGGTTGTACACAATTTCTTCTATGATATTACTTTAGAAGATCTGGTAAAGGAAAGTCAGTCTTTGCCGAAAAGTACGAATTAGCATTTATAAATGAACGGTGAAATCTTATCATTCATATTGGCATCGTTTGAAAATCCCATCACTTCGCCCTTTACAAGGATTCAAAAAAGGCATTCCATTTTGACCGAATGCCTTTTTATTATATAGATTTTTCTATTTATTTCAGATTGGAGGCATCTCAAACATTATTTTTTGATGCCTTTCCGCTCCTCTGCCCGCTCGAGCAGTTTCTCCGCCTCTTCCAGAGCTCCTGGAAGATACGCTTCCGTCCACTCTTTTCCGGCTTTTTCCTGCTTCTTGATTGCATCCCAATCCGTGACCGGTTCTCCCTGTTCGGACAGCATCGACTTACCAAACACGTGCGGATGGCGGCGGATCATTTTTTCGCTGGCGCCATCCATGACCTCCCGTACCGTAAACAGTCCTTCTTCCTCCGCGATCTGCGCGTGAAGAAGAATCTGCAGCATTAAATCCCCCAGTTCTTCTTTCAGGTTCTCCGCATCGCCGGTCGCCTCCCAGATATTGATACCGCCAATCACCTCTGCCGCTTCTTCAATGCAGTACGGTTTCAGCGATGTATGCGTCTGCGCCCGATCCCACGGACAGCCGTCCTCGGCACGGAGATGGCGGACCACCTCGCAGAAGCGCATGAACGATGCGGCGCGGTCATTTTCTTTTTTTATCTCATTTGATTCTCGTTTCATTCTCTCTATCCATTTTCTTGTCTGCTTTTATTTCTGAGCTTGTTTATATGCCTATTTTGTAGCTGTTCAGTACCTTCACAGCCACAAGCAAAAATCCATTAAAAATTGCCTACGGCAATGGGATTTTTGCCTGCTGACCCATATTTTCGTACGGTCAGCGCAGTAAATGCGCTGACCTACTGAACAGTTACCCCATTTTTTATTATATTCCAAATTTCACTTTCTGTCAGCCGTAAAATAAATTTGGAATTGACAGTCTGATATTTTTCATTTACAATATAATTATAACAAAACAGATTCTTTTATTTATCGGGACTCCTGCCCGGATGCTCCCTTCGTAAATAAGAGCCATGAATCTTACAGGATACGTGGGTCTTTTTTTATTGCACATGATTCCGATACAGCTACCATACCGGACTGCTTCCAATCTTTTTTGATTTGGAAATTATCCAGTAAATAAGCGCTCGGATCATCCAGATAGAAAATCCCCTGTCAATTTCTGCACAATGCAGTATACCTGGAGGATTGATACCATGACTTTTTATGAAACTTTAGATTCAATTATGAAACAGGATTTTGGCGGTCGCGGACTTTTAGCATCTCTGCCTGCTTCCCCACTTGCGGCTGTGTCTGCTTCTCTCGCCCATGCGAAAAGAGCCGTTCTTCTGACCGGTTTCCCGGTTCGAATGCCAGACGGTTCTATTACCGGCGAGACGGATGGACCTTCCGGAACTGCCAACCTCGCAGCAGCGCTGACGGCAGCTGGCTGCGGCGTGTCAGTCGTAACCGACTGGTCTTCTTATCCGCATCTGGAAGCGGCTCTCCGCTTCCGCGCTCCGCAGGCAACCTTGATCCGTCTGCCGGAACAGAATACGGATAACTTTATCCGCACCTTTATCCATGATGCAAAACCGACCCATCTGATCAGCCTGGAGCGCCCAGGTAAAGCTGAAAACGGACATTATCATAGCATGCGCGGTGAACAGCTCGACGACATGATCACGGATTCGGCTCTTTTCCTGTCTGCTGCCAGAGAAGCTGGTGCCACGGTCATTTCCATCGGAGATGGCGGCAACGAGATGGGAATGGGGACCTTCCGCCGTGAAATTCTCGCAGGTGTTCCACACGGCGAACTTATCTGCACCGCAGAAGCAGCAGACCTGACGCTGGCAAGCGGCGTTTCCAACTGGTGGGGCTGGGGCATTGCCTCCCTGCTCTCCCTGGAATTAGGACGGAATCTTCTCCCTTCTGACCGCACCGAGACAGAATTGCTCCGCCGGGTTGTGGCAGCAGGCGGTGTGGATGGATGCACGAAAAAAGCGGAACTGACCGTTGATGCACTCCCTCTGGAGACGCATCTGAGGATTTTGCAGTCTGTCCGCAAATTGACCGATGAAACACTTAAAAAGCAGACAGCAAAGAGAGAAACTCCTTATTTTTACAGAGAGCGGAAGGTAATGGCAGCTGTTTAGGGACTTTTGGTTTTTTATTTGTTTTCATTTTCATAAAAAAGACCCGCCTATGTATTTCACTACATAAGCAGGTCTTTTTTGAATGATTGTTTAATGCTCGCTTTTTACGCTTACAATTCACTTCTATCGTAACTGTTCAGTACCTTCACAGTCACGCGCAGACCTACTGAACAGTTACCTTTTATCTTCTTTTTATTTGCTCTTACTTTTCTTCCGCAATCTGATATGCCTGGGTCACATTTTTCGTGATCGCTTCCGTTTTCCGATCAGCCGCCACAACCACATGACTCAATGCAAGTAATGCCAAAACGTTCGGAATAACCATCAGCGCGTTGAAGAAATCTGCCAGCGCCCATACTAAATTTACCTTTAACATAGAACCAATGACAATACAAATCACTACGATGAAGGAATAAACCTTTGCCGCCCCCTCGCCGAACAGATATTTCGCATTCGTCAGGCCAAAGAAATGCCATCCCAGAATCGTCGAAAATGCGAAGAACAGCAGGCAGATCGCAATAAAAATAGAACCAAAGTTTCCAAAACTCTGCATGAATGCCGCCTGCGTCAGCGCTGTACCATCCTTGCCGGAGCTCATCGCATCCGTTGTCAGGACTGCAAATACGGTCAGATTTAAAATAACAAATGTATCAATAAAGACACTGATCATCGCACAAAGCCCCTGATGATGCGGGCTTTCTGCTTTCGCACGTGCGTGAGCATGCGGTGTGGAACCCATACCTGCCTCATTGGAGAAAAGTCCTCTCGCTACACCAAAACGGATTGCTTCGCGGACGGTGATACCAGCACCAGCGCCCATTACCGCTTTCGGATCAAACGCGCCCTTGATGATCATCATAAATGCTGTCGGCACGTGATTGATATGAAGACCAATCAGAATCAGGCTTCCTACAATGTAAACGCCTGCCATAACTGGCACAACCTTCTCTACCACAGCTGCCAGACGTTTGGTTCCACCAATGAAAATGAATCCTGCCAGTACTGCCAGCACAAGACCGATCGTGATCGGCGGAATATTGATTCCATATACCTGAAATACCTCTGTAAACGCAGCACCGATCGAGTTGGACTGTACCATATTGCCCATAAACCCAAGTGCTAAAACAATAAAGATAGCAAACAGAGTGGATAATACCTTTCCAAAATTACCTTTAAATGCCGCCTTGATGTAGTAGACAGGTCCGCCTGTCACCTCACCATTTACCTCTGTCTTGTAGGTCTGTGCCAGAACCGCCTCGGAGTAGATGGTCGCCATTCCGAAGAACGCGCTCAGCCACATCCAGAAGATTGCCCCCGGACCGCCGCCAAACAGCGCTGTCGCCGCACCTGCCAGGTTACCAGTACCAACCTGTGCTGCGATCGCCGTCATGATCGACTGAAACGGGCTCATTTCCCCTTTTTCATGTTTTTCTCCGTTCAGGCTGAAATGTCCAAACACATGCTTGCAGCCCTCTCCAAATTTTCTTACCTGAATGAATTTGAGACGAATCGTGTAATAGATGCCCGTTCCACACAGCAGAATCAGCAGAAGAAAACTCCACAGAAAATCATTGCCTTTGTTTACCAGTGTCAAAATCGTGTCCATTTTTTATCCTCCTCTATGTTTTCGTTACGATTCCGGCTCTTTTATAAATCCGGGATCGAGTAATAAAATAAGAGCTGATACAAATCAGCTCTCCAAAGAGTAGAACATATGCATACAATAGAACTCATCCCCTGGTTCCATTGTGATTGGTTGTATGCCCTGTCCTTTTGCCTGAGAGATCAACGAATACCATGGACGTGCATCCGTCTTACACCTTCGGCGCTCCTTCTTGGAGACTCTCCAGAGTGTCCCTGCCTGACTGACCTTCGATCACTCGTCAGGACGGTTCAGTAAACAGGAACGAACTTATGTGAGGTATGCTATCACATTTCTTCTGCTTTTTCAACTGATTTTTATAAATTATACGAAAATCCTCAAAATATTACGGTTCGCGACACGTTTTCCCCCTTTTCATTAAACTGCTCATACTTTTCCCCAATCAAAAGAGAATCCATCTGCGGGTATGCACCATCTTTTAAAATATACGATGGAATTTCCCCTTCTGGCTGCCATCCCGGCTTTTTCCCTCCCCATTCTTCCCGGTTTTGAGCTGCCTCTGCCTCCGTCACTTTCCTCCATGCCGATTCTGCTGCCTGACCACGCTTTCCCTGCTTTGTCAGAGGAATCACTTTAAAATGATATACACCCGCAGTCTGCATCAACGGTACAAAATCGTACTGTTCAGCACTCGTCCGATGCGGATGTCCGACACGCTTCGCATCCCGGTAAAGCATCACCAAATATGCCGAAGCCCCCGGCGCTTTCTTCCACCTGCCAATTCCTCTTTCCGCCCAGCCTGCTGCATCCACCGTTCCTATTATCTCTCCGGCATCCTGTAATTCGATCGTCAAAAGCAACGTAGTGCCATTATCTTTCCGAACTGCCTTGCTGCATACCGCGCCAAGCCCTGAAAACTGGATGTCCTCCTGGCGAAGGACGGAAAAAGAATCATCTGCGTCGGATTCCAGTTCTATTTCGTATAGAATTTCCGGAGCAGGTTCTTCTGCATGGATTTCTTCTATCTTTCGTTCTTCTAAAGAAACTTCTTTGGTACCTATATTTTCAGAGTCGGCTTGTATGCTCCCTTTATATTGTTCATTTTCTTTTTTTTCCACCTCTGCCCCATCCATCGCCGGTCCGCTTGCCGAATCACCGGAGATTCGTTCCACACCAGTGACGCTATATGCCCTGTCCCGGCTTTCTGCCTCCAAAACAGGCATTCCCATTTCATCAAACTCTTCTGCTGCCAGCCGAATCCTGACCTGATTGATGGATGCCGCGGCAGCGGGAAAACATCCCGCAGCCGCCAAGCTCAGTACGGCTGCTCCGAAGAGCAGCCCTTTCGCCATCTGATCCATAAAATCCCTCCTCTCCCACTTTATGTACTCTCGAAATCTTTCTGTGCTTGATTTTGTGAAATGTTTTTTGTTAGCCGCAAAAGCAAGTGCAGAAAAGACTCCGAGAGTACATCTTTCTTCTGTTCATTTTTCTCTTATTTTTTTACTCCTCCTTGCCCTTATCATTCCTCTCCATATTCTTTTTTATATTTTCCTCCTTTCTTCGCCGCTCTGCGAGCGCCAGTCCTGTCCCAACGCTCATACATATCAGTCCAATCACCAGTTTCCACTTCCAAATCAGTGAAATCACTTCATTCAGACGTTCTTTTTCGTCCTCAATCTGATAAGCGCCTTCCACTCCCCAGGTGGCTGATTCTCCATATCCCATCCTCGGAAGCGGCTTCATCTGTCTGCTGTCGAGAACAATTTTCCCCTCTCCACAGATCGACTCTGGCACGTGAACTGTTAAATAGCCCTCTTTCAGCTCTTCTATCACTTTCTTTGGATATTCCGGCTGACCATGTCCCGGTCGCCCTGGCTTCTCCGGCTTCAAACGGTCATACATCCGCACAACCGTCACCGTTCCGTCCTCTGAAACCGTAAATGAAACTGGTTCGGCTTTTTCGTAGCCCTCCGGCGCTTCCAGCTCTTCCAGAATATAGCGGCAGCCCTCCTTTAAAATGCCCTGTATACATTTCTCCTTTTCTTCAGAAATCCATTCCAATATTACCTTTCCAGTCTCATCAGAAATCCTCAGGAGGGCACCTTTTATAAATTCGCTATCTCCTTTCTGCTCCCTCCATTTCCGCTTCTCCACCTGCACTTCCGTCGGTCTGTCATACATCTTCACCTGATCGACTCGACCGTCCAGTGATACCGTAAATGTCACTTTTTCTGCTTTCCAGTACCCATCCGGCGCTGTTTTTTCTACCAGCACATAGTTTTTTCCAGCGTTTAACTTTCCTTTTATCACATGGGCGCCCCGATAAGATACCCACGAATCAACCAAGGTTCCGCCTTCCTTCTCCTCCCAGAGTTCCATCCGCGCCCCCGGCAGTTCCTTTTCTCCCGTCACACTGTATTTTGTGATTTCCACGTGCGTCGGCTTGTCCTGCATGGAAATCCGCTCGACCGTTCCATCCTCGGAAACAGTAAACGGAATCTCTTCCGCATACGCAAATCCATCCGGCGCTCCCGTCTCGCGCATTATATAACTCTTTCCCGGTGTCAACGTTCCAATTATCTCATGAGGATGATCCGCAGAAATCCATGATTCGATTACATTTCCAGACTGATCCAGAATCTCTATCTGAGCACCCGGAAGCTCCGTTCCGCCCAGATCTGTCTTTGAAAAGACCAGCTTTGTCGGGGAATCTATCATTCCAATTCCGTCTATCTGTGCATCATTCCCCAGAGAAAAAATCATCTGATTCGACTCCACCTCTTCCGTTTTTCCACCGTCCAGTTCCAGCAGTTCAACTAGGCGGTATCTATTCCCACGTTTGAGCACTTCGCGCACCGACCGATCATTCTGATGAAATTCCCAGAGCACTGTATTTCCCTGCCGGGAGGTCCGTCCCGTGCTTCCTGTACTCTTCCACTCGATCGGCAGTCCATCCGGAGTCTGTGCCGGAACTTGTGCCCGAACCTCATAGTTTGTTCCCCACGGCATTCCTGTCAAAACAACCGATTCGCCACAAGAAAGCGTCAGGCTTCCTCCACTTCGCAGCGTTCCCGATTTAGAACCTGTGTACGAAATCAAGCCTGGAAGCTCTTTTCCCTCCGCATTCTTTAAGTATAACGTATATGTTATATCTACCTGCCTTAACAACGCCGCAGCAGTTCCCGTCACCCGCCCGGCGATAGCAATTGCGCCCGGAGATAGAATTGGATGGAAGGATTCATAGCTTTTGCCCGTTTTTCCCCATATCGTTGCCGTTACCGTCATACCAGAATGATTTTCCTGTCCGTTTTCATTTATATGCTCTCCAACCAGAACAGCCACCCGCAAAATGCCTCCTGATCCGGCTGCCACATTCTCTATATTCCAATACCAGGATTCACCTATTTGTTCCGCTCCGCCCATCGAAGCCGCTGTCATTAGTTCACACCCAGCTGGAATTTCCAGTCCAATCTTCATATTTTCTTTTTTATCTGACTGGTTCCGATATGTAATTTCATATACAATTACACTTCCCGGCAGCACCGCTGCTCCGTCTTTTCCAATCGGGGAAACGGCGCGGATGCCACAAGGGTCGCTGTATTCCGGATTTCGTATTTCATGGATATATCCCAGGCCATCTCTGTTTTCCGGGATCCAGCTTTCCACTTCCCTGCCATCTGTCTCTTTCTGATGATATTCTTCCAGACGATACCTCGTTCCTTTTAATGTTCGAAGCGTCAGCGGATAATGTCCGTTCTCATCCCAATTCAGACGGAATGTATTTTTTCCTATCGTCCGGCGGCTGCCGTCACTGAACTCAATGATCTCCCGCAGTTCGAAACGATGTCCTTCCGCCACTCCCTCTTTTTCACATTTTTCTCGTTCCAGATAAGGCGCAGAAGCTTCCATCAGTGAAGAAAGTACAAATTCTTCCCCACTGTCCAAATCCCACAGTGTTCTCACCAGACGAAGTGCTTTTCTTCCCTGCACCCGCAGAGACGTTATGTTGTCAAATAAACCGTCTGCTGTCTCTGTCTCCAGCGCATTTGCACCATCTCTGGCTGCGTTAATCCCCCTGCCTGTATCTGACACCGTGAAAATCATCGGTTTCTGCACAGTGTATCCATCCGGCGCTTCCAGTTCTTTCAGAAGATACGTGTGCCCGGCAATCAGCTTTCCTTCTATCACGTGTGTTTTCCCATCGCAGATCCAGGATTCCAATGCCTCACCCGCTTCAGCGTACACACCATCCAAAAATCCCGCTTCATACACTGCCAGCTTTGCTCCTGACACAAAGAGACCCGTATCGAAATCCAGCTTGGAAATTTTGATTTTCGTTGTTTCATTCGGCACCGTCAGATTATACGTTAGCACCTCGCATTCCTTCTGATCTTCCATCAGCACCTCGTACACGCGCGGAATAAGTTGATATCCATCCGGCGGCATCGTCTCACGGACTTCGTAATGGTACGGAATCCAGCTTCCATTCTCCCCTATCGTTCCGATTGGCAGCAATGGGCTTTCCGCCTGACCGCTCTCGTCTGTCTCCATCTGAACCTTTTCTCCCGTCTCTCTGTTTTTCACTTCAAACACCGCACCTGCCAGTTTTTCCTCTGGCTTTCTCTCATCCACCTTTTCAACCCGAACCCGTCCCTGTTTCAACGTATTAACCGCTTCGATTGTCTCCCCCGAAGCAGCCGCCACCGTAAATTTCTTAGGTTCCATGAGGCGATAACCTGCCGGTGCCGAAAGTTCCACCAGATAATACACTCCATAGGCAATCGGAGAAATCCGATGCGGCTTCCAGTCCCCTGCCTTCCAGCCTGCCGGAATCTCCTGTTTTTCTGCTTCTTCCTCTGTAAATTTTCCATCCGATCCAGAAATCCAGCGTTCCACTAAATATTCTTTTTCCTGCATCAGGCTTCCATCCTGTGCCGCCCGGAAAACAGCAAGTTCTGCGCCTGCCAGATAAATTGCCTCTTCGGATGCCTCTCCTGAGCTTCCCAGCTTGGAAATATAGACAGACTTTGCCCTATTTTCCAGCCCGTAAAGCTGAATTTCAGCAGTTTCTTCGACAATCACCGGCTTCGGTGCTGCTTTCTGATAGCCGCTTGGTGTTTTCGTCTCCACCAGAACGTAATAGCCTTTCTTTCTGTTCGAAGCCAAATCATTTTTCGTCGGATTCAGCGGTAAATAATCAATCCGGTGAATCCCATCGGAGGTATCATAACTGACCAGAGTCCCCTCCGTCTGGTAATTCCAGCGGAAATCATAGCTGTAGCCTGCTTTTCCATCCGGCTGCAGATTTTTCGTTACCTGAACAAGCACCTGCGAACCATTTCCCAGATTCCAGAGCTGACGCACTAATTCGCCCTGTTCTGTCGCCGTTTCTTCCTGTTTTTCAGCGGTATATCCACACCATGCAACCGTGTTAAACCTTGTGTGATATTCTGCATACAGCTCCTGATAGCGGGTTGCAAAGCTGTCGCTTCCTTGGCTGTAGGCTTTCGCATCTTCGGTCTTCCAGCTCGTCACCCGTTTTTCCCGGTCATAGCGCGGTGTTCCATCCGCTTCCATGACAATTCCATTTTCATCTGTCACTGCCTCATACAGGGTCAGCTCCGCCGCATATGCATTCGGCAGACATTCTTTTTTTCCATCCTTCTTCTCATATTTGAAAAAGGCAGTTTTTATATGATCTTCCTGCATCGTGATGAGCTGCAGCTTAGAAGTTTCCCGGATTTCCACCTCCATTTGATTTGTCAGATATCCCGGAGGCGTCTCTATCTCCCCGAGAATATAATCGCCTGCCGGAATCCCCTCCCATGCCATTGGCGTCTTTCCGACGGTCCATTTGGCAGTCACTGTCTTTTTCTGGTTTCTCTCATCCAGTACCGTCCAGTTCGCCGGAAGTTCCCCTTTCTTTTCCAGATAATACCCGGACGGATGTGCTTCCAAATCATCACTCGCAATTCTTTTTGCCGGATAGAGCGCTAACACGGCTCCTTCCACACTTGAAAACGTATACCCCCCTTTTCCTTCCTCCCAGGTCTTAGAATCCGATTCGTTCAAAATGCGATCATAGTCCCGGACTGGCTGCTGATATTGTTCTGGCGCGTCGATCTTTTCGATCTGCACCGTGATCGGGCGGTTAGTAAGGCGCAGCTCCTGTACTTCACAGGTTTCCTCTACCGTAAGACCTGTCGGCATCCGTTTCGCATAGCCGGATGGGGCACGCGTCTCCTCTAAAATATACACTCCCACCGGAACGCGTTTTAAAACGTCCACCTGCCCATCTCTGATCCGTGTATGGAACGGATCGTTTGGCATTTCATCCCCGGTTATCCAGCTGTTTTCCATCAGATACGCCTCACCCTGACGATGGTACAGTGGTCGGTCATCTTCCCGTTTTTCCGGATCTTTTCCAATATCATAGAGCGCTGCTTTCAACTGCAGATCCCATGCATTGGCATTGTAAGCTCTGAGAAGATCGCTGTATCGGTAACGCACATAATCGCCATCCCGATCATAAACGGGATATCCTTTGATATAGGTCTGATCGGAACGCTGGTAATAAACCGGCAGCCCATTTTCATTCAAAACCGGATTGACATGGGGCTGCAGCAGACCTCCGTCATATGTCCCGATCGTGTATTCCTGTTCCGTATCAGCATACATCGTTGCTACGCGGCCGGTCTTTATCTTATTCCTGGCAATCACATTTCCATAGCGATCCTTCGATACCCGGACCACCCACACCAATGTTTTGCCGGTTTTCTCCTCCGTCACATATGCCATTCCCGTGTACGGTTCTACCTCGCTGTCCCGGCTTCCGTCTGATGCCAGATGATAGAATTTTGTCCCGGACGGAACGTATTCAAACCGCCTTTCTTTCCGACTGTACGCCAGTTCTTCATAGCTGGGGCTTACAATTTCCAGAAATGGAACGCCGTCTTTTGGACGCACCGGTTCGCCCTTTTCGTTATAGGCATACCGCACGCCCCGGAGTGTCGTAAATACCTCCAGAGCCCCGAGATCGTAATATAAAATGTCTGTATCTTCGCGTTCAACCCGCTTGAGAATCCATCTGCCTTTTCCCTGGTCGTTGAACCGGTCATCCTGCGTATATCGTGTATAATTGTTATTTTCTCCTTCGCTATCTTCCCCCTCTTGATCTTTATCCCTCACATACAGAAGTCGGTTTCCCGCATAACCTTTCTGCACATACATCCGGATCACATTTCCAAACGAATCGCGCACCACATTGACACCGGCATACGCCCGATCCTCACTGTCCCCGTTCTTCTTTACCTCGATCGCATCATACAGGCACATCGATGCACCTGGAAGATAGCGGTTGAGTGCGTGCGCCGTATCTGGAACCCGATGCCAGATCGCCTTTCCAGTAAAAACCTGATCCTCATAAATCAGGTCAATCCACTCCCCGGCTTCCTGTTTTGCCCTCAGACTATCCAGCCAGCCCTTTGACCACCCATATCCAAGGAACGTTCCCGACGCATTGTACGCCAGTTCCAGATTTTCAAGACCATAACGGTTCGAAAGCTCGGTCAAAGTTCCCTCTCGCCGATCGCTCAACTCAAACAAAATCTCCTTTTCCTCCTGTTTTACTTTCGCGATTTCCAGCCGGATCGGCGTATTTCCTACATAAATCCGCGCCACATCCCCCCGGTCCTGCGGCTTATTGCCATTTGGCTTCGTTCCATCCGGATTCTGGACTGCTTCTCCGTTGCTGCTTATCCGGGTTACCATTTCTCTATACACGGCAGCTGCCACCCGCTGACCGCGCTCTCCGTCCCGATAATACGTCACTTCATCCGAATACACTTCCACCGCTATCGGTTTCGTTCTCACGTATCCTTCCGGTACAGATAATTCACACAACACATAGGCTCCTGCTCCCAGCGGCTGCGGCGTGATCAGATATCCTGTATTCTGGTTGGACGGCAGAGTTTCCCCCAAACCACCAAAATCCTGCAGCGTCGAATAAACCCGGAATGTGCCCGTCCGCGTCCCAAAGGCATCCTGCATCACCACCTGATCGGTTTCACTGCAAATCGGAGTTCCTGCCGGGATTATGCCTGTATATTTTCCTGTATAAGGTGCTTTCCAGGGGTATTTTGACGGAATTAGCGTTTTCAAATCAACCGGCGCGATTTTCTTTGCCCCCATTGCCTCCAAAAATTCCCGGCTGGCTGTCACCTGTGTATCTTTTTCATAAAACTGCACCTCCCCCTCGCTGTACTTCGACGTGTCCCGGCTGGCGGCATAAATAGCGAACACCGCATCATCATGCAGAATATTCTCTCCCGTCTCCGAATCTAGTTTTTCAATCCGAAGCTTTGCAGCATAAAACGTATTCCGGTATTTTCCATCCGCGTAGCCGGTAAATCCCAACGCATCATAGGCAGACTCCGCCGCCGGTTCTGTCACACTGTAAGGCACCAATCCCTGAAAATACCGCCCGTCAAACCCGGTCAGCGCCCCGGTGATTGTCCTGACATGATCTTTCAGATAAAATCCCGCCGGATTGTTATCATCCGTCTTCTCTCCATACGGATATTCCACTGAATCTGCCCACCCTGCCTGCTCTGAGACCGAACCATAGCGGTAATAGCTTTCTACCTTCTCGTTGCTCCGGTACCGGCTATTTGCATTTTCAGACCGATAAATGTCCTTGTACGGCGCCATTTCCCTCTGAGCGGGCGAAAATCCGCTGTAGTCATAGCTTCCGCCTGGATAGGAGATCGTTCCCTGCCGTTTATCCGCATCCAGACCATACTTATAAATCTCATAATTTCCATCCTGTCCATGTGCGCGGATCACATATTTCCTCAAATCCGCCTGATTTGTATCTCCCCACTCTTCATTCATCCGGATCTGATAGTTCGCCGCCAGCGTTTCCGGCAATGCCGAGGCGTCATATTGATAATCCGCTGACTTTTTTTCCGGAGATACGAGGTTTCCACCTGCCTCATAAACCGACGGGACTTCTATTTCTTTCGGCTGGTCGATCCGATAATGCTGGTTTTTGAAATCTTCCAGTGCTCCAGAATACGGCTGCTGCTCGACTGCCACATAGGTTCCGTAAGGAAGGTATTTCGAAACGCCGTAATAATAACCTTCCTCGGATTTTTTTAATTTTTCTGCTGACAACGTTGTTTTGTCCCGATCGGAACCTCCATTTTCCGCGCTGTCCCACTCAATCGCGTATAAATCGTCCAAATCATAGGAGAAAAACGGCTTCAAATATTCCTCTGCTTTTAAAATTGCCTGATATAATGCTTCATCATAGATATAATCCGGATAGCTTTCCTGTCCGCCCGATGCTTGAATGTTCTGCTTCTTTACCTCATTCTTCAAATACCAGTCAATCGCAAACTGACGGACAGCATCCGACCGTTTTGCATTTTCTATGGCTGCTTCCGACGTACGGCTCTGGTTCTGTATCGCCGCATTGTTATGATGCGCCGGATCTTTTATTTCTCCGCCACCGGTTCCAAAAATGCCCGTACGGATCCACGCAAACGGCTTAAAGGATGTATCTGCTGCATCTGCCCGCTGCCATTTATCCCGGTTCGCCACCGCCATCGCATCAAAAAATTTCTCATACTGATAGCCGGAAACTTCCCGTACCGATCCCGCTCCATCTTCCTTGGTCCGCATAACCGTCTCAAGAAGTCTTGTATATCCCTGATTGACCTCTTTCGAATCCGCGATCTGCCCGTCTTTTCCATATTCGTACAGACGTTCCTTTGCCGTCACTGCGCTGCCCCAGACATTGTTATTGACGGAACCAGCCGTCTGGGAATCTTTTTTATGAATTACCTGCGTGAAAATTTTCTGAACCGGAGCAAAGGATTCTCTAAGCAGTGGAAAATTCTTTTTTACCTCCGGCAACGAGACAACTTCCCCATCCCGGTTCATCCACACGATTTCGCCATCCGTATTTCGGTACAGACGTTCCAGATTGGATTTCAAATAGAGCTTAAAACGGAAATTTGGCAGTGCCGAAGCGACATTTTCCTTCCCTCCCTCTTTTTCCGTAAACAGATCGGTATGTCCACTTTCCGCATAAGTGTTATGTGCATAGGTGCCCTCCGGTGTCGTCGCTATATTTTTGACGATTTTTATCTTCTGGCGGATCACTCGCTCCAGTACACCCAGCGGTTCTTTCCTTGTCCCGGCATCCTGATAGGTGGTCTCCTGCCCAGGGTACGCCAGTGCCACCGGGACCACATAGGAATCATCGCCTGTCAAGCCAGAACCTCCAGAATCGACATATGCCTTTGCCCGCGCCTGTTTTATCCACGTGTAATAGCTGGAACTGTTCATCTGGTGGCCGGCAAAGAAACCATTTCCCAGCATTGCGGCTTCTTCCTCGTTCAGTGTAACCTTCTTCTCTTTCAATACCGCCTTAAATCCCAGCTCTTCCAGCACGCCTGCATTTGTTTTTTTCACGCCAAAACTGTCGGTAAAATTCGCGTTGACCCGCAGTATGTATCTCCCATCTGCATTCCGGGCTGCTGCCTGATGAACCCATTTTGTCTCCGTTATCTCCCGCTGCTGTGTTTCTGTCTTTTCCCGGTAAACAACTACCTGGATCGGCTGCCCATCCGCATCATACGGAATTTCCCCGGTTTTGTAATAGACATTTACCTCATTTTCCTCTGGAACAATCGTACCATCTCCCTCAATCACAGCATCTGTCTGCAAAAGTGCCGACGCCATCACCTGATTTCCAGCAGTTGTTTCCCTGTAATCGGTATACGTTCCAAATGCGTCCCGCTCGCGATTATTTGAATATGGTATATACACATAACGCGGACACATTTCCATATTATCCGGCAGCCACTCTGCCCGGTGAAAAATCAAGCTGTCTTTCTCCGGATCACTTCCCAGTACCATAAAATTTTCCGGTATTCCTAAAATTCCTGCATATACCGTAAATTCAAACGAATCCGAATACTCATGCACCGCGTCCAGACCGCCATAGCTGATATATGGATGGGTATGATAAAAATCCAGAATGGAAGTGATCGCGTCTCCCACTGTCATTGAGATTCCATCTTTTGTTTTCGGCACCGCAATCGTCTGAACCGGAGAACCATACACTGTTTTTTCTGCCTTTTCTCCCGGCGTCACACCGCTGACGCCGTACACGTCCCGCTCTCCTTCCCGGACACCCCGGTCAAATACGCCGGTATAGATACTGGAATATGCATTTCCTCCTGCTCCCGGTATTCTCGGCGTTGTTTTCGCATGTCTACGGAGTACCCGCTCAGCTTTCCCTTTCAGATAACAAAAGTCATCCACATCAAATGTCTTTACCAGCTTGTCCGCATTTTCTTCCTCTGTCATTCCCGTTTCTGCCTGCAAAAGAACTGCTTCCACTGTCTCCGGCACAAGTTCCTGCACCCGGACCTGGCGCATCCACCCCGCCGCATAATCAATCGGAACCTTTTTACTCATCGGCGTGCCATCCGCATTGTACTTTGGATACTGATAGTCGTTCTCTGCCGCTGCCAGTTCCCCGGTATAAACTTTTTCATACTCACCTGTCCCGGCTTCCACCGAAACCGTACCTTTTCCCTCATCTTTTCGATAAAAGCTCACGCCCTCCGGCAGCCCTGACACCACAATCTCATAAACTCCATCTTTCGTGTTCTTCGACTCTGCCGAAAAGAAAATTTCATTCGTATCAGCGCCGCCATCGCCTGCCTGCTCTTCCCCGTACATCTGCATGGAAATATGGGCATATCCTTCTCCCGGTTCCAGGGCCGCTGCCTCCAGATCCTGTCCCAGGTTTGTAACTGCGTGAAGTTTATTTCCAATCGAAAGTTCAAAGCCCTCGGATCGGCTTAATTCCTTGACATAATATTCCCCCATCAGAAGCGGGCGTCCAATCCAGGCATTTCCATTCTTTGACGTATTGTTATAATAAATCCGCTCCCAGGCTTTATCTGCCGTATAATCATCGATCGCCGCATCTTGTGTATACAGATTTCCCGGCGCTTTCTTTCGCCATCCATCCGCTGCATCCGCAATTGTCCCCTTCGAATAATCATAGGTTCGCCCCGGCGCCTCTGTACATGCCAGAAACGAGGCATCGCCATTTTTGTCTGTCGTCGCCACCGCCACCAGATGATTGGCCCGGTAAACTACCCCTGTTTTCCCGTCCGGATGCAGCAGATCTTCTGCTGCAAACAAGCCATACACTGCACCTTCCAGCGTTGCATCCCCCTGTGAGTCCCCAAGCGCATTGTAAGACTCATTTTCGCCCTTTTTCAGATCCAGATCCTTTTTATTGATATGTACCTCGCCCTCTGTCCGGTGATCGTAGATCCTCCAGGCATCTTTCTCGCCGTCTGCCCCGTTGCAATGGCTGAAATTGCCAGCACTTCCCGGCTCTATCGCTGAACCCACACTCGCGGAAACAAGCGCCGATTCATAGGCTGGGAAAAATAGAGACTCTGCTGCCGCACCCGCCAGTGTTTCCGTTCTTTGTGACAACTGCGGATTTTGATACAACGAAGAAGGTGAATGCCAGCTTGTATAAAAACCTGCCTCGGTTGTCAATAAATCTGAGCCGGTTGCCATATATCGCCGAATACTTGCACGTTCCGCTTTTTCTGCTTCTTCTAAATCATCATCCGCTTCATCAATAAACACAAAACCTTTCTGGACGCGATTTACCAGACGCTCCGAAATAGAGACTTTCATCTCCGAGGCAGTTGCTTCCTTCTTCTCTTGTGTCAATTTTCTGCCTTTTTCATTTATGTCCTGTTTGTTTTCACTTGTCTTACTCCTATTTCTCCCCGCTTTGCTTCCTGTATCTTGCGGTTTTTCTCCTATCTCCGCCTCCGACGGTGTCCCTTTCCCCAGAAGCGCTGCATCCAATGCCGTAAACAGAACCACCCTCTGCGGCAAAACACGCATTTTTAACGGCCCTGGAAATGCAGGACTCTCCCCCAGAAAAGCCGCTAAATTTTCCCGGATCGTCCAGCCAGACGCACTTCGACGATCCCAGCCATTTTTTTCAGAAATTCCTGCCTTCGCCTCACTTTCTCCATTCTGATTTCCGGAAGCCTCTCCGATGCCCTGACTCCTTCTCACACTCTTCGTTCCCAGCACCACATCACGCGAATATCCGCCTCCAAAGGCTGCATTTGCCCCATGCTCAGATGCATCGGTTGTGATAATCTCAATTGGCAGGTCATCTGCATGTTCATCATGCAGAATATATCCATCCCGCGCTTTAAATTCTTTCCAGGTATAACTGTACTTCATGGAAATGAACTTCTCATACGTCTGCCCACAGTCCTCCTGGCAGCCAGACTTTGCATACGAAGTTTCCCCGTCTGCCCCTGTCATCGGTCCCGCATCGGGTGTTTCTCCCTCGGAGCCGCCGTCTGACGCGATACCTTCTATCTCCCCTGCATCGACCTCCTCCATTATCCAGTGGAAATGGACGCCCTCAAAGTCTCCGCCCGCCTTTCTTTCACATTCCTCTTCGCACAAAAGCCAGCTATTTGCCAGGCGGATATTTTCTGCCTGCGCCGCCTCAATCTCATCCTCATTGATGACTTCTCCCTCTTCATCCTCCTCTTCCTCTGGAACAGGTACAAAGACCGGTGCCGGATGACCGTCACAGAACGTCTTATCATAGTGATAACCGTGTTCCACCGTCTGGGAGGCGTAGCCATCGCCATCTGTTACCGCCGAACCCACTTGTCTGAAACCATCCCAGAGAACCGGCTCATCCTGATAATGACTGGCATATGGTTCTCCGCCCTCATACAATTCGGCAGCTCCGTCCCGCTCAGTATTTACCCTGTTCTTATCGTCAAAGCGCTCAAAGAAGCCAAACCGCGCCCCTTCCAGCGCTTTCCCTGTCTCATGATCGTATTTATACATCTGTAGATTATAGGTGGAAGTAAAATCCTCTTCATGCCTAAATACCTCAAACTGAATGCCTCCCTGCTCCGGTACCGGGGTTGGATCGCCCGCCAATGCAGCAAAATAATTGACCGGAACCATTCCGAGCTCCATCCATGCCATCCGCTGATGAATCCACGGATCACTTTTGGCAGGCGTTCCGCCTCCGTGTGTCCCCGAACAGGTCACACACTCCCAGATTTGAAGCGACTGGTCAATCGCCTCCTCCGCCGAAGCATATCCCCCGCCGCCCGAAGCGTATGGGGTTCCTTCCACCCGGAAACGAATCAGGGCTTTCGACGGTTTTGGATTTGGATTTTTAAATACAATCTGCGAGTCGGTTTTTATATATGTCCATCCATCGGTCGGAACCGGACTGAATGAAACACCGTCATTGTTTGAAAATTCAAGCGGTACAGAACGGATAAAATCCCAATCCGAGCCATCCGGCGCAAACGACAGCGTCAGAGTCGCCGCATCTACCTGTTTTGCCGTTCCCAGCGAGGTGCTGGAAGCTATCACATTTGGAATCTTTCCGCCGCCGACACCGGTATTTTCCTTTCCGCTGCCTCCGCCAGACAGCATTCCTCCCATTTGCATGTACGCCTCACTATTTGACGCAGCTGCCTCCAGCCACGGATATTTTGCCCGCACAGCTGGAACATAGAGGATTGTTTTCAGATCTTCCTCGGACACCATCTTGATAATTTCCGGTTTTCCCTGTGCTTTTGCTGCCACATTGATCGCCCGGATAAATGTATTTGCCTTTTCATCCCCCAGCGCGGCTTTGAGCGAGAGCATCGCCCAAAATACATATTTCTGTTCCTGACTGCTCAGCGGAACGGATGCCTGGGAGGGACGGTGTGCTTCATAGAGATCCCCTTTTTCTGCAATTCCCCAGATCGCATAACCGCCCTTATCGATACAATAAAGCTTGTGTCCCAGCAGCGTATCGCCATGGGCTGTCGTCAGTGTTGTCTGCTGACCGCTCGCAGGTGCCGCTTTCGCCGGAAAAACCGGGAATCCTGGCAAAAAAGCTATTCCTCCCAATATAATTGCCAGTACAAACGCCATCCCCCGTTTCACATTCTCTCTGTACCGATACTCCCCCATAAACTTCCTCCTCGTTTTTACTGCCCCGCGCCCCTTAACACCGGCAGTCCCTCGTTTTCTTTATTTTTCAGTTCCCCAAACTGATTTCAGCAGCGAGATAATCCCCTTTTCATACTCCTGTCTTGATATTTCCTGTCGTCCCCACTGTTCTTCTATCTGCCCCATCGGTGCCTGTATTTTCTCCCAGGCAGCCTCGGAAATCGTCCCTTCTCCCCGCATACTCAAGGTCAGCGCCAGCACATTGGCAAGACTGTCTGGATCCGCTTCATACTCCTTTCTTCTCTGCTCCCGCTCCTTATTTTCATAGCGGTAAAACTCCGTCTCAAAGTCAACCGGATATGTTTTCGCATTTGAAAATAGCGGCAGGCTGGAGGTCGGATCCGTCGCATACCACTGCGTGCCGATCCGCACCAGGCACGCATCATGGAGATATTCCGGCGTGTAGGTCACACACTCCAGCCCTACGATCTGGCATAGGAACTGAAATTCTTCCGCGAAATCCCGGCAGACGCCAACGCCTCCTTCCAAAACCGGGAAATCCTTTGCCTCTTCCGGCGAACCGTAATGATTCTGGTTAAAACCTCCCTCTCCGTTTGCAATCCGGTTATGCACATACAGAAGACGCGTTTTTTCATCCAAATGAATCCAGTCAAAACTATTGACAAATTTCTGCAGTTCTTCGACCGAAGCCCAGCTATAATTTGCTTTCGGTTCTCCCTTCGTATTCCACCCTGGATTTGCTTCCCCCGGATAACGGACTGCCTCTTTCAGGTAATATTCCGGATCGCTGATCTCTGGGTGCTGCTCTGAAAAAATACTTCCATTTCCATAAAAACTCATCTCTCCATTCTGCCACTCCCATCTCAGACTCTCTGTGTCCTTCCATTCACCGCCATGCGTCCCCTGATTGCCCGCATAAGCGCTGAAACCTCCGGCTGCGATCATGGCTGCTGCCAGTACGGCTGTACATCCCGATTTATTGGTTGTTTTCTTATCCTGTTTCATTTTTTTATACCCCCATTTTTCATTCTTTTTGTCTCATTCCACTTCATTTTTAATATAAAAAAATCCCTTCATTTTCCTGTTTACCTCTGTTTTCTTCTCTCCTCCTCTCTCAGCTTCTCGTCTGTACTATTCCGTCCAGCACCCAGGAACCATCCGCATTGACTAAATTCCCATCGGGCGTGTGCGTATTTCGATACAAACGTCCCCTCATTCCATCAGATTTTTCCTGAAAATAGTAACAATGAAACACTCCATCGCTTCCCGGCAGCCAGTTCCAGCCAGTCAGCATACGCCCCTGTGTTCCATCCATTTCCTTCCAGAGATAATATGTGTTTCCATCCACATCCGTATACCAGCCGTTCACCATCCTGCCATCTGCATCAAATCGGAACCAGTCAAACGTACTCTGCCCCTTTGCCGGATCGGCATATGGATTGTAGACAGCCGCCCATTCAGAAGCATAGCTTCTACCGCCCGCTTCAAACTGCCAGCTTCCATCTGCATTCTTCCGCCAGTTTCCAGCTACTACATATTCCGGTATGGCTGCCGCATCCGCATTCTGCCCGGGGCCTGCCTGTCCTTCTGTCAGATTTCCAATACCCGCTCCTGTCAAATCACTGAACCCCGATGCCGGTCCGGTTGCATTCGCTGCACTGCTTCCTGCCGCTGCCCCCTTTCCAGAAGAAGAGCCTCCACCCAAGCCGCCGCCCGAATGAGAACCTCCGCCCGAATGGGAACCTCCGCTGTATGTCTGATCGACCGCCTCATACTGAATTGTGACTGCCGCCCGGTCGGTGAAGCCACCATCCTCGGTTTTCACGGTCACATATGCCGTATGGCTGCCTGATTTTAAGTATTGACGGTCAAGCTCCTGTATCCAGGAAGCCGTCGTATTGACCGTCACGGTTCCATCCGATGATACATACAGCGAATCATCACTTGCCTGATATGTCACTTTCTGGTTAAACGCCTGCGCCGGAAATACCGACGCTGCCAGCTTTTTCGCACCGGTTCCCGTCCATGCCTCCACCGGACGATAACCCGCCCCCGTCCGGGTGCGTTTGATCTCGTATTGCAGCGTTTTCGGTATAAGGCTGATGCCTTCCACACAAATCTTCGATTCGTCCACTGTCCGGAAATCCACCTGTACTCTGCACGATGCCGTCTGCCGGTTTCCAAGCATATCATCGCCGATCACTGTCACCTTCGTCGTGCGGCTGCCGGAAGCTGTCTGTATTTCATATGGTGTATTCACATGTCTGCCCTGATCTGCCGCGATCAGATCCCGGATCCATTTTGCATCCTTTTTCGCCTGCACACCGGCAGACTTGTCCTCGCCGTCCACCGAAATCAGTGCTGCGTCACCGACAGTCCACGATATATCTTTCCGGTCAAAATAATCGGGTGTAAAAGACGCACTCAAGACCTGCGGTGCCGTAACCCGGATCATTTCATCTGGATGTTTCCGATTTCCGTTTAATGTCCGCACCACCTCAAATTTCAACTGATCCTGATTTAGTGCCGCACCTTCATTGGCTACATAGGTCTGATCCTTGATCTGGAACGTAACCTCAATTCGCGCATTTCCCCGGCACGGCTTCCCATCAAAGCTCGCCGCCGGTTTCGTCTCTGCCGTCAGCACCGCTACGCCGCCGTTCTGATACCCTGCTCCGTATATGTCGCTTCCGATCGCATACTGGTATCCGCGGTCTGCCTGCTCTTTTTCCAGCTTCCGTACTATATCAGTGATAAACGAACTATTTAAATTTACCTGAACCGACGCGCTCTTTTTCGTATAACCACTTTCCTCATCGTCATTTGGAAGTAACGTAATCAAATCTGAATCATCGATACTCCAGCGCACCGATGCATCCGCCACATCATTATTCCGATCCACAATCGCCTGCACCGTCACCGGCTGCACCTGTGTTCCCGCCTGCAGATTTCCATGGATGTACGTCGCAATTAATTTTCCATTTCCATCCATCACGCGTGTGACTTTCGTCGGATATTTCCGGTTTCCGGTCCGCTCCTGCACCACCTGGAATTTCGTCACGCCCGGCGTCAGACCGACCGAAACTGCCACCTTTTTATAAACCGCCGACACCTGCGTATTTTCCTCCGGCATCGTAAAACAATACTCGCCGCCATTTACATAAGTAGTATCTTTCCGGCTCTTCCCACGCGTATACGTCGGAACTCCCTCCATCTGAAAGCGCGCTTTGTCCGCCTGCTTTGCCGAGGTGCTGACCGTCACCGTCTTTCCCGGTGCCACCGCACCTCGGTGTTTTTTATCGAGTGTCCGATAATACGCGCCATTTCCCCGTGCTTCCAGCACTGCCACATCGTAATAATTCGTTCCATTGGAAACGGTATCGACCTGCGGAATCGTAATCAGATAACCACGGACCGGGCGTCCCGCATCATTTGGTGCAAAATGGTCAAGATCGTACCCGACCGACTCCGCATCCATCTCCCCGCCCAGCTCTTCATCCACAATCGAGAGAATCCCCTGTTCCAGTTCTTCATAAAAATATCGCTCGTCCACATCCCGCGTGACACCGCCGGATACCAGCGTGAAGAAATTGTCCCTCGCGTGGGAATATCCGATGTGCGCCGCGTATGTATACTGGTTATCATCTGAAATGCCGCTTCCACAGACATTGTTTGCGATTTTCGCCTCCGTATCCGCAAACAGGTACGCGATGTCATCCCCATATTTAAAATAATTAGCTGATGCGCGGTATCCGATGAAGGTTCCTCTGTGTCCGGCAGCCCCAGTTCCCGACTGACCGATCATTCCCTCAAACCGCCCCACTTTCAAGTCTCCGCTGATTCGTTCTCCAACGAGTCCTCCGACATTCTGGCTGCCAGAACCGCCGATCGTGCCATTTACATAGGTATTGTAGAGAGCCGCCCCATTCTGAAGCCCCACGATTCCGCCGACAGTCGCATCCGTTCCCTGAATCCGCGAGGTGCTGTTATCCCCGGTGCGGACCTGGCAGTCAATGATACGAGAATCATCCGCCGCTTCCCCGGCGATTCCGCCCGCAAGCGCCTGCGCTCCGGCTGCACGTCCCGTCGTTCGGACGGTTACCTGTGCCATTCCGTTTTCCACCGTGCTGCCTTCCATGTGCCCGATCATTCCACCGACCGCTCCGGTTCCTTCCACATCGCCTTTTACCTGACAATTAAAAATCTTGGAATTCTTCGCATTTCCTGCCAAAATTCCCACCTGACGCACTCCTTTGACCGGCTTTCCTGGTTCCAGCGTCAGATTTCGGATCTCCGCCCCATCCAGCGCACCAAAGAATCCAACATTCGGCGAACTGCCTCCTGCAAACCGGAAATTTGAAATCTTATAACCGTTTCCATCCAGATTTGCCGTAAACGGGTGCGTTACCTCCCCTGAAAATTCCGAATCATCCCGGTAATAACCGATCGGATTCCAGTCCATTCCTCCCAGATCGATGTTCGCCGTCAGCTCAAACCATGCGCCCCGGTAATCCCCCACGATCTCTTCTTCCACCTCGCCGTGATCCGGCTGCATGCCAAATGCCGCCAGAAAGCTAAGTCCCATCAGCTGATGTTTCGTGCGTACCTGATACGGTTTTTGTTTCGTTCCAAGTCCATGTGTTCCATCCAGAAAGCTCAAATCCGCCACATCCCAGTTTTCCCAGAGATTTCCGAGGCTGGCGCTGACACCAACGCGCGGCATGATTAATTGTGAAGGAGTTGCCTCTATGACTTTGGAATAACGTAATTCAGAGGGAGTTGCCCTCACATCCGCATTCATAAGCTCACTGGGCGATGCAGCCCGTTTCTGCCATTTTTTTCGTCTTTTCATGATATCATCTGTATCATCCAACTTTTCCTTTCTTTCCGAAATAACCCCCAAATCCCAATCCTCAAACACAAACCCGCTCGCCGCAAACGCCGGCAGCGTCGCCGACAAAAGCATCATCGTCATTACCGCAAATGGAATCACTTTTTTCATCTTCTTTTTCCCCATACACATTCCCCTCTTTCCCCAAACATTAGATTGATTGGCCCTTATCCAATCTTTTCTCCTAATCAAACTGCCAAACAGCTTCACTCTCGCCTTTCAAGCTCAGCAAGTATTCTTTTTTACATCTGTGGCAGTGCAAATGCCGGACGTATTCCATATGTCTCACTGTCCGTCCCCACCGGACGCAGACGGCCATTTACCAGATCAACGCCATAAATCTGCTGATTATAAACGAATTTCCCATTTTCATCCTGCAAATAAAAAGGCGTCCGCAAATAATATCCCTGTGAATAGGCGCTGACCTGACTTTGTGGGTTATCATCCCCGGAATCAAACCGCCAGAGATATTCCCGGTACGCAAGTGCCTCTTCCAGTGACAGGCAGAAAAGCTGGTCGTTCATAAGCTGAAAACCAATATCATGACGCGCCAGTTCCCGCCCGGAAGTCTGCGAAAATGCACCAGCCGCCGTGCTTCCCATGTACGCGGTCTGGATTCCCGTATGGATCGGTTCCAGGCAGAAGCTGCTGTTCTGACTGTTTTTCTGCAGCCATGCGCGCACCTGCGAAGTCTTATAATTATTGTCTTTGCCAAACGAGAAAATCTTCATCTTTTTTCCCGGCGCCGTGTCCACATCCGCCCGGATCACGCGGTCACAGAGAAACAGCGCTGCTTTCCGATGCCCATCCTGCCAGTCATGGTAATCGTCGTCGATACAGGTAAATGACAAAATCTCTCCGCCCACCTTGCGCAGCTGGACATCGCCCTCCTTCCAGATCACTTTTTCGGGCATTTCACTTTCGCTCCAATCCACACTTCCACAGCGGTCACAGATTTGATCCCCGTTTTCATCCAGGTGCCCCAGCGCCGGAAGGCGCTCTATCTTTTCTTTCTGACATCGTCCGCAGACATACACTGCCCGCCCATTCTTTAAGCAATCATTTTCCTCCCACTCCCATTGGCTCCACTGATGCGTACAAGTACGGTCATCCCAGTTTCTCCGCACCCGGATGCGCGTGATGATATATTCCTTTCCATCCACCGAAAAGGAATCCTCTTCCACCTCAGAATAAACTGCGTCGTATTCCACCCCGATTGTTTTTGCCGATGGTGTAAAATCCTGACCAATCAGATAAAATTCATGACACGCTGCATCCCCGATCGCAGATACCAGATTCCGGATCCTGGCATCATTTTCCGACTGATTTTGAACAGTCAGACCGGTGTGGCTGCCCGATACCGCCGCATCTTCACGTCCGAATATGGCACACTCCGCCTCCCATGCCCTCTGTTTCCATCGTTCCAGACGTTTCCGAAGCGCCAGCATGACGCCATCCTCCTCTGCCCCCATTTCTGGAACCTTGCCGCCTCTTTCATATTTGATATAAATTTTTTCAGTTCCTGTTCCATACAATTCAAATATTTGCGGTGACTGTACCGCTGATTTCCAGATATGCCCGTCGCTCCCTATGATTTGCTCTGGGAAAGATACGTTCAGGGAAGTTCCTTCCAAAACTTTTCCCGTCTGCGTATGAAATATAAGATGATTTGCATTCTCAGCATCTATAAATGAGACGCTGTAGCCGACTACGACAGCTGTTTCTGCCTGTTTCACTGCATTTTCAGCTGCCCACGCCATTCTACCGGATGAAAATATCAATATCAGTGATATTCCCAAAATGGTCCCATTCCGGCAGCGACACCCTTTATGAGCCCCCATGTTTATTTTTAACAACTCAAACCTCCCCCCTCAAACCTTTTTCACATCTCTTTTCTTATCCTCTTTCGCAAGTTATATAAGTTCTAATTTATATCAAATTTCTATTCTCTATTTTCATTCTTCTAATTCAAAACACATCCTCACTCTGAGTTAAACAACGGTTCTTTCCGTCTATAAAAAGCTTTCATTTTACATTGCATATATCATATAATATATTGCACATTTTTTATAACGATACAGTTATCCGATTCTCCCAAATTTTCCTAAATCATCGAATTCTGTGCGAAACGCACCTCACAAATTACCAGAATAAAAAGATAAATTAGAACGAAACCACCTGCGACCGCAGTTCATTTCGATAAGATATATTGAGTCTAACACATCTATTCTCTAAATGCAAGAACTCTTTTGGAATTTTCACAACGAAAAACGCCCGCCCCAGAAAATAAAATTCATATTCCAAATTTCATTTTCCAGAGCAGGCACTTTCCCACTAACTCATATATAAATTCCTATTTATTTTATCTCAGCCACATTCTCCCAAGGGTATCCCACATCAATGCCGATGCATCGAGAACGACGACATATCATACGCCTTCAGGTTCTCATGTACTTCTCTTGCATCTGCCTCGGCGATGAGTTTGTCTCTCGACTTCTTCGCCTCCAGCTCGGCTTTGTGCTTGCTCGGTCCGCCGACACAGCCGCCGACGCACGCCATACCCTCGATGAAGTCCTCCGGCAGACGTCCCACTTTCAGAAGAAGAAGGGCTTTCTTACACTCAGCCGCACCGTTGCAGCGCGCTACCTTGATATCGGTATTCTCACCAGACTCCTTCAGACATTCTAATACCGCCGCTGTTACGCCGCCGCCGTTGCCGAAGCGTTTTCCAAATACACTGGCTTCCTGCATACTGTTCTCTTCCGGCTCCAGATTTACGTCTTTCGCCCGCATCATCGCACGGATCTCTCCGTAAGTCATCGCATAGTCCGCATTGCCCTGGATATTCAGATCCAGCGTCTCGCTCTTCTTCGCGATACACGGTCCGATAAAGACAGTGACAACCTCCGGATCCTGCGCCTTCAGCATACGGGAGACCGCACACATCGGGGAAACCGTCGTGGACATATTGTCAAGCAGCTGTGGGAAATGCTGTTTGATCATGTTGACAAATGCCGGACAGCAGGAGGTCGTCATCTTCTTGCCCTCTTTGTAAGCTTCCGCCCACTCTTCTGCCTCGGCTGCCGCGGTCATATCGCCGCCCAGACCAACCTCGATCATATCTGCAAATCCAATCTTCTTTAAAGCTGTTTTCCAACTTGCAAACGTGATGTCCGGTCCAAACTGGCCTTCGGTCGCCGGTGCCAGCATCGCTACGACCTTTTTGCCTGCGTTGATCAGGCGGATCACATCGACCATGAAGGTCTTGGAACCGATCGCACCGAACGGGCAGGAATGGATGCAGGCGCCACACTGGATACATTTTTTCTCATCGATCACACATACACCATACTCATCGTAGGTAATCGCATCCACTGGGCAGACCTTCTTACACGGGCGCTCCAGATGGGCAATCGCATTGTATGGGCATGCCTGGGAACACTTTCCGCACTCGCGGCATTTATCCGGGTCGATGTGCGCCTTGGTATTTCCCATGCTGATCGCTCCAAACGGACAGGAGTTCTGGCAGGCTTTACCCATACATTTACGGCAGTTATCGGTGACTGTGTAGGACGCAATCGGGCACTCCTCACAGGCTGCATTGATAACCTGTACGACGTTGTTTGTATTGCGGTCAGACGGACATTTACCTTCTGCCAGACGGATTCTCTGGCGGACAATCTCTCTCTCCTTGTATACACAGCAGCGGTACTGTGCCTGCGGACCAGGGCTGATTTTGTACGGAATATCGTCTCTTCCGTCCTCTAACTGATCATTCCAGGCAAGCTTTGCTACCTCATAAAGTATCTCATGTTTGATGCGCAGAATTGTCGCGTCATTCGTTACCATGTTTTATCCTCCTTATTAATAATACGTTACCGTAACTTTCTTTCCCATACCTTCGACTGCTTCTTTTAGCTGTTTGACCAGGTTCTGGCGGATTCCCAGATCAAACGCCAGCCCTGGATTCTGGTAGGCGCTGTTCGCCGCCGTTCCCACAAACATATGTAATTCCGTGCAGTCTTCTATCAAAATCTTCGCGATCATGGACGCACCATTTTTCTTGTCCAACTCGCTGAAAAACTCAGAACTTAAATCGCATTCGATCAGATAGCGTTTCAGAAGTTCGATCGCTTTCCGCAGCGTCAGGACTCCCTCCGTCACCAGATCGATGCCTTCCATAAAAGCGATCGGCGGAATATCCGGGTCGCTGTAATCCATTGATACCCGCAGCGGTCGTCCCAGCTCCCGCGACAGGATCGTCGCGCTGGTTCCGCCCGATACAATGTGCTTTGCCGACTCATCTTTCATAAAATCCGCCGTGATCGTCTCATCGTCGTTGCGGTCGAGCGGCGGTCCCGTCATCAGGTTGACCGGTTTCCGGTCAATGATCCGAGCTACCACAACCGTCGTATCATCGCCCGGTTTTCCCTCGTAAATCTGGCTGCATTCCGCACAGAGTGCCGCCGCCATACGTGCCGACGAAAGAGAGGTCAGGCATTGTTCCGAAACAAACTCTGCCACCGACTCCCACGGCCAGCCAAATTTATATTTGCCGCTCTTTCCGACTCCCGCGTGCGTCACGCCGTCGCTGACAAGTACCAGCGCATCACCCTTCTGAACCTGGAACCGGCACTCGCTGATCTCCTTGTCCTTGACGAGACGCTTGTATTTCTGCAGCTCCACCACATGACCACAGCGCAAAAAAATGCATCGCGGGTTATCATATTCAACTAAATATACCTCGCCGTTGTTGAAAATCTGGAGAATCGAGAACGTCGCATACGCCACCTGTCTCGTCTGACAGATCGGAAGCGTCTGCACAATCGTCTCCACACATTCCTCCAGCGTGGCTCCATTTAAAAACATCGTACCCAGAATCTTTGCCGTCAGCGTCGAAAGAATATTCGCCTTGACGCCGCTTCCCATGCCATCCGCCAGAATGATAACGTCCGAATCTTCCGTTTTCAGGCACTCTACCGTATCGCCGCACAGGATCTCTGAATACTTATTCAGACTTTTAAACGTGACATCTACGGTTACTCCCATTTATCGGACCTCACTTTCGCTCTCATCGTCAATCAGGGAACAAAGCTTCATCAGGGTTGTCTTCGTCTCCGCCGTCGTCTCACCCAGGAGTCCGGCAATATTCTGTGCAACCATCATCTGTTTGTAAATGACATTCTGTGCCAGATCAATGGTCGCCTTTTTCTTGGCATATTCCTGTTTTGCCTGTTTTTCCTCGCGCGTCACATCAATGATCGTGGCAATGACAAAATTGCCGTCATCGATATACGCAATGTTTTGAAGCGTCACAAGATTCCGATCCGGATAGATCACCTTCCGGCTGTGGACGCTTGTGTGCGTCCGGAATACCTCGCGTACATCCTCGGCGTTGATAAAGTCCTCCAGCGGTTTTCCCTTGATCGCCTCCGGTTTGACGCCGAAATACATTTCTGCCGCCACCGAACACTCCCGGATCCGCATATCATCGTCGATGATCATGATCAGGTTCGGGGACGTATCCATCACCAGATGAGACAGCGACTGCGCCCGGTCATGCAGGTACGGAATACACATATCGACCTCCGCCTTTTTCTGGAAAACGGCGATCGCTTTCTCCCGGCAGGTCGGATAACCGCACGCACCACAGTTTAATTCCTGCTCTGGTGTCGTCTTGCCCGTCTTTTTCAAGATCTCCCGGATCTCTTCCTCGGTCGGAATCCGCTCCTTCTGGGAACGGTCCGCAAACGTCCGGTGAATCTCTACCTGACGCGCCGCCTCATGCATCAGGGACAAATCTGCCGGTTCCTTCGGAAGC
Source organism: Clostridium sp. AF12-41 (assembly GCF_003461685.1). Classification (NCBI taxonomy): domain Bacteria; kingdom Bacillati; phylum Bacillota; class Clostridia; order Eubacteriales; family Clostridiaceae; genus Clostridium; species Clostridium sp. AF12-41. The sequence goes on from NZ_QTXO01000003.1 coordinate 36,050, forward strand.
ATCGCTTCCAGATCCAGCTTAACTTTAAAACTCGACACCGAGGTCGCCGTGGACGGTCCATTGACACAGCCTCCATGACAGGCGTTCATCTCGATGAAACAGCCAGCCACCTCGCCGGTTTTCATCGCCTCACAGACATCCAGACAGTCCTTCACGCCGCTGACGTAGAACTTGCGGTACTTGTCCGGTTTCTTCTGGGTCGCCGTCACCGCCGTGAGCAGTCCGCCGCTGACCGGATAACGCAGGTTCGCGCCCGGTTCACGATCCTCGAACGGTTCTTCCTCACATGCTTCGATCTCGATCTGTTCCTCTGACAGCCACTGTTTTAAATCCTCAAATGTGAGGACTGCATCCGGCTTCACAACCCTGTTTTTCTCTTTTTCCGCGATACACGGTCCGATCACAACTACCTTCGCCGTCTCGCCGAACTCCGCGTGCAGCATGCGCGTATGGATCCCCGACGGAATCAGCACCGGTGCCAGATATTTGATGAGTTCCGGATAATGAATCTCAATCAGGTTCACGATACTCGGACAGGCAGTTGTGATGATATTTTTCATCTCGCCCTGCTCTAATAAACGGACATACTCTTCCGTCGCCAGCGCGGCGCCCTCCGCCGCATCACAAACATTCGTAAATCCCAGCTTTTTTAATGCTGACTTGACCTGCCCCCGCTTTTTATACGGCAGAACCCCCATATAGGAAGACGACAGCGATGCAATGACCGGTGCGCCGCTCTCAATCAGCTTTTTGACCTTGGAAAGTTCGCTCGGAACACGTTTTGCCGACTGCGGGCAGTTCAAAAGGCACTGCCCACAGAGAATACAGCGATTTGGCATGATATATGCATGACCATCCCGGATCATGATTGATTTCACTTCGCAGCCCCGCACACATTTATAACAATGCTTACACATCGTCGCCTTAAAATCAATAATCGGCATAGACTCTCCCTCTCTTTTTGCCGTTATATGTAAACGATTACGCGTTCAGGCGTCCCAGAATCTCCTTCTGGAAAAATTCTTCGGTTGTCTCCGGTTTTACGGAATACAGTTCTCCGTCTATCGTCACACAGACACCTTTACGGCAGTTGCCGCTGCAGAAATCTCCATTTAAATCTACCTCACTGTCCAGATGATTCTCTGAAACCAGCTTCTGCAGCTTCTGGATTACCTCACGGGATCCTTTCAGATGACAGGCACTTCCGATACAAATCGATACTCTCATATAATGACCTCCTCACTATCCGTTATAAAACAGACGCAGCCTTTCACCGGAGATTCCCGGTCAAAAAACTGCCTGTTCACATGCATCTTCCAGGGGAATTTACTAAAAATGCATCTTTCCCCATTCTTCTTCATTATCTCATATTGTGATATTATTATCAATCAAATTTCTTGCTGATTTTGTATTTTTTTTAGACCATAAGCGCCTGATTCCAAAACCTTTTCACTTTCTTTTCATCAGCTTATGACTCTCCCGGTGTTTTTTAGGAAAATAATCTTTTTATCGGCCACCTTGCACTGCTTTTCTATAATATTTCCATCTCCTCCATGTACGCCCGCAGCCTCTCCACATTCCCGTCCGCAAAACAGTAACCATCCATGCCGCAGCCCTTCGCGCTATCGATGTTATCCTGACGGTCATCGATGAAAAAGCATTCTTCCGCTTTGAGATGAAATTTTTCAAACAATCTCTCATAGATCGCCGGATTCGGCTTCGCCAGCTTCTCCTCCGCTGAGACAAGCGTGCCATCAAAATATTCAATGCCCGGAATCTCATACTCGAACACACGCAGGCGCACGGAACAATTCGAGCAGAGGTAGATGCCGCAGCCCTTTTCTTTCAGTTCCTTCACCAGCTCTCCCATCCCCGGCTTTGCCCAGATGTTGTACTCATGCCAGTGTTCCAGACTTTCCTGCGCCAGCCAGCGCAGATGTTCATTTGGCAGGCGTTTCTGCACCCGCTCCAGCGCCTGTGCATCCGTCAGCGTTCCCTCGTCTAAAAGCGACCACTCCTTCGAATCAAACAATTCGCGGCGCATCCACTCCACATCCTCCGGATTATCTGTGTACTCCCAGCACACCTTGACCGGATCATACTCCAGTAAAACCATTCCCATATCAAATACTATATTTCGAATCATACTTCTGCCTTTCTCTCATCCCGCAAATCTGCCGCCATTCCTGCGGCAGATGGAATTTTCAGTCCAAAAAATTCTCACCTGCAAGCAATCATAATCATTTATATTTTAACATAAATTTCTCATTTTTTTATTTCCATTTTCATAAATTAATGGTACAATAATAGAAAATTTTTCAGGAGGTACCGCTTATGAAAATGATTATCGCAATCATTGGCAGTGAGGACGCCGATGATTTAGTATATGAATTAAACCAGCACTCCTTCTTTGTCACCAAGCTTTCCACGATGGGCGGCTTTCTGAAAAAGAAAAGTACAACCCTGATGCTCGGTGTCGAAGATGAACGCGTCGAGGACGCCATCTCCATCATCAAAAAAATGTCCGGTGCCCGCGAGCAGCTTGTATACACGCCGCCGACCATGGCCGGAAACTGCTGCCCGACCGTTAATATGACCGTTCCGATGAACATGAAAGTCGGCGGAGCAACCGTATTTGTAATAAATGTAGAAGAATTTCAGAAATTCTAATTTTTTGATTTATATTACAAATTCGAATTACAAAAGGGGCTTTCGCTTGCGCGTCTGCCCCTTTTTGATTCCTTGTATAGAAAAAGAAAAACTCCCGGAGAAATCATCTCTGGGAGTTCCACGCTGCACTCAGGTTCTGCAGCTAATCATGCAGAAGAAGGGACTTGAACCCTCATGATGTTGCCATCACACGGACCTGAACCGTGCGCGTCTGCCAATTCCGCCACTTCTGCGTAATTTCTAGTGCGGGCAACAGGACTTGAACCTGCACACTCTCGTACCAGAACCTAAATCTGGCGCGTCTGCCAATTCCGCCATGCCCGCTTGCTTGTCTTTCTGACTCACAAGTGAATTCATTATAACATAGGGTAGTTCAAAATGGAAGAGCTTTTTTTATTTTTTTGAATTTTTTTGAAAGTTCTTTTAGAAAAAAATGTGCGGCAAATTCATCCATTCTGAAAGTCCGTGTGTTATTTCGTATAATACTTTTCCTGAAAACATATTCCTAAAGCCGGCTCCTTTGTTTCGTTTTAAACTTTCCAAAAAAAACAAGAAAGCCTAAAAAACAAAGGAAAAATCCTCATTTTCTAAGCTTTCTCTATCATGGAGACAACGGGATTCGAACCCGCGACCTTTGCGTTGCGAACGCAACGCTCTCCCAGCTGAGCTATGTCCCCGTCCAAACTGTTATCATTATAGCACAACTGGAATGAATTGCAAGTAGAGAATAAAAAAAACGGAAACCCTTGTAAATCAAAGGCTTCCGTTCTTTTCTAGCAGAGCTGCTGACGGGAATCGGACCCGTGACCTCCGCACTACCAATGCGACGCACTACCGACTGTGCTACAGCAGCATCTTTTTGTTTTCGGCTCATCTCTAAGCCTCGATTAGTTTATCATGATACAATCGTTTTGTCAACGGTTTTTTTGAATTTTTTTTATTTTTTTAAATTTCCCGTTTTTTTCATCGGATGCCTCCGTTTTCATTCGCAGACATCCGATTCTCATTTCCTATCTTTTCATATTTTTATATGATTCCAACGGGGAGGGGAGTAGCGGAATCGGTTGCCCGATACCTTTCACTTACCCTACATCATTCTCTGACGCACAATCTCATATGCCAGCACACCAGCTGCCACCGATGCGTTCAGGGAGTCGATATCTCCCTTCATCGGGATCGATGCGATGAAATCACATTTTTCCCGCACCAGACGGCTGACACCTTCGCCCTCATTGCCAATCACCAGACCGATCGGTCCTTTTAAGTCGAGGCGGTACATGCTCTCTCCGCCCATATCGGCGCAAACAAACCAGAGTCCTCTCTCTTTCAGCTCCTCGATCGTGGCTGAAATATTGGTTACCTTCGCCACCGGCGTATAATTCAGCGCTCCCGCCGAGGTCTTAGCAACCGTCGATGTCAGTCCCACTGCGCGGCGTTTCGGGATGATCACGCCATGTGCGCCTGCCAGATTGGCAGTACGGATGATCGCACCCAGATTATGCGGATCCTCAATGCCATCCAGAATAAAGAGAAACGGCGGCTCGCCTTTCTCTTCTGCCAGCTTTAGCATATCTTCCACCTCTGCATAGCGGTATGCCGCTGCCTGTGCAATCACGCCCTGATGCTTGCCGGTCTCAGAAAGCTGGTCGAGTCTCTCCTTCGCCACATAGTGGATGATCGTATTCTGCTTTTTTGCCTCTCTCGTGATCGTCTTGACCGGTCCATCCTGGCAGCCATCCAGCACAAACAGCTTATCCACCGTCTTGCCCGAACGGAATGCCTCTAAAACGGCGTTTCTGCCTTCGATCATCGTCTCTTCAAATCTATTTTCCTGCTTATTTTCCTGTTCCATCTATTTTCCTCATCATGATTTATAACGATATTAATTCTCCCATCTGTTCCAGCCCTTTTCCCAGAAGTTCTGCCATCCTGTCAAACTGCTCGGTCAGATAGAGATAACCCATCAGCGCCTCAAATCCGGTCGCCATCCGGTAATCCTTCATCGTCGCGTGCTTCGGCATCGTAAAAGATTTCGCATTGCGTCCGCGTCGGTATGCCGTCTTCTCCGCATCCGTCAGCTCTTCCTCCAGTAGCAAATAAAAACGTGCCTGTGCGTCCGCCTTGACCAGGTTCGCCGTCTTCTTGTGCATCTTGTTGACCTGCATATTGCCGCGGTTCATGACAAGGGTGCGGATCGCCAGCTCATAGACCGCATCGCCGATATACGCCAGCGCCAGCGGGGAATACTCTCCCGCCTCAACATGTTTTAAATGCAGCGCTTCCTTAAACGCATTTAAGCCCGTTTCCATTTGACGCCCTCTCTCGTATCTTCCAGAATAATTCCCATATCGAGAAGCTGTCCACGGATCTCATCTGCCAGTGCGAAATTCTTGTCTTTTCTCGCCTGCTGGCGTTTTGCGATCAAGTCTTCTACTTCGCTGTCCAGAATCTCTTCCTTCTTCTCCGTGATAATACCGAGCACATCGCAGAGTTTATCCATCGTCTCTTTGACATAGGAAACGTATGCCTTCGTCGATGCTTCCGAAATTGTGGAGTTGCTCAGGCGTACAATCTCAAAAATAGCTGAAATCGCATCTGCGGTGTTGAAATCATCGTCCATCGCCGTCTCGAACTTCTGAACCAACTCCTCGACTGCTGCCTGATTCTGCTTCTCCTCTGCCGTCATCTCGCCCTCTTTCGCTGCTTTCAGGCAGTCTGCCTGATGCTCTGCCGCAGTGCGGATGCGCTCTAAGCTGTTTTTCGAAGCTTCCATCAAATCCGCGCTGAAATTGAGCGGGCTGCGATACTGGGCGCTCAGCATGAAGAGACGCAGAACCTGCAAATCGTATTTCTCACTGATCTCACGCACGGTAAAGAAGTTTCCAAGAGATTTGGACATCTTGCGGTTATCAATATTTAAGAATGCGTTGTGCATCCAGTAGTTGGCAAAGGTCTTGCCGTTCGCGCACTCGCTCTGCGCGATCTCATTTTCATGGTGCGGGAAGATCAGATCCTCTCCGCCTGCATGGATATCGATGGACTCGCCAAGGTATTTCTTGGACATCTCGGAGCACTCGATATGCCAGCCTGGACGGCCCTGGCACCACGGAGACTCCCAGAACGGCTCTCCTTCTTTTTTCGGTTTCCAGAGAACGAAATCGGTCGGATCTTCCTTGCCTTCCTCGCCGGTTACCTTGATCTCACGGAAGCCGGACTGCAGATCGTCCAGATTTTTATGGGACAGTTTTCCGTACTCTTTAAAGGATTTGGTGCGGAAATAAACCGTGCCGTCAGCTGCCACATACGCATGTCCTTTTTCGATCAGCGTATTGATCATCTCGATCATACCGCCGATCTCCTGAGTCGCCTGCGGATTCTTCGTCGCCGGTTTGACGTTCATCATCTCCATATCTTTTTTGCACTCTGCGATATAGCGCTTGGAGATCGTCTCCGCATCCACGCCCTCCTCGATGGCTTTCCTGATGATCTTGTCATCCACATCAGTAAAGTTAGATACATAGTTTACTTCGTATCCTTTGTACTCAAAATACCGGCGGACCGTATCAAATACGATCATCGGTCTTGCATTTCCAATATGAATAAAATTGTAAACGGTCGGTCCGCACACATACATCTTAACCTTGCCCGGTTCGATCGGCACAAACTCCTCTTTTCTGCGGGACAATGTGTTGAAAATTTTCATAACCTCATTACTCCTCTTCTATTTTAAATCTGCTTCCGGTGCTGCCTGACAGCTGCCACAGCCGCCGCATCCAGCGCAAGCCGCTGCCTGCGTCATCATTTCACTATCATAACAGTAATTCTCCACTTCCGTCAACAGGGTAATCGCCTGTGAGGAAATGCCCTCGCCGCTGCCTGTAAAACCAAGGCCTTCCTCGGTCGTCGCCTTGACACTCACACGGCTGACCGGAAGCCCCAGCGCATCTGCAATATTTTCTGCCATCTGTGGGCGGTATGCAGCCAGCTTCGGGCGCTGCGCAATGATCGTGGCATCGATATTTTCAATCACATAGCCGCGTTCCTGCAGAAGTTTCCCTACCTTTTTCAGAAGCTCGATGCTCGACGCACCCTCATATGCCGGATCCGTGTCCGGAAAATGCTGTCCGATGTCGCCCAGTGCCGCCGCCCCTAAGAGCGCATCCATCACCGCATGCACCAGCACATCCGCATCCGAATGTCCTAACAGCCCCTTCTCATACGGGATCGTCACGCCGCCTAAAATCAGTTCCCGATCTGGAACAAGTTTATGCACATCATATCCCTGTCCTATTCTCATCGTATTCCAGTTCCTTTCTTGGTCATTTTGTAACTGTCCGGACTGCCCGCAGTTACTTTATTTAATAAATTATTTTATACTTTTGAAAAATATACACTTATCCAACAATTTTTAATTTACGCTCAATACAGCGGACTTCCAGATTGCTCTGGTACTGACAGCTCTCGCCGTCCACGTGAACTGCCATCGGGCGTTCCGTGTAGATCTGGACCTCCCGGCAGCTGAAGCACCGAAGCCCCCGGTTGTGGGAGCGCCGGAACAACGCCCGGAGCAGGATTCCAAGCACCTGCCGCTTCGAGGCATGGCTGACAATGCAGACCTCCAGGTTGCCGTCGCTGCTGTCCGCCTTCGGCGCAAACCAGAATCCGCCGCCCTCGCAGGGTTGAATCTGTGCACTGATAAAATAAATATAATTAAATTCCACCCGGCGCGTTCCATCGAGCAAAATATATCCCCGGATCGGTTTCGCCTTCAAATACTGTATAAATCCCAGTATCCGGTACGACAATCGCCGCAGATGAATCCGGTTGCAGATATTTTTGATCGCCGAATGCTGCATATGCTGGCATACCTCCGCATCCAGCCCGATCCCCGCGCTGACGATAAAACGCCGATGTCGGAGCACATCATCGCCATATGCAATCACACCATAATCGATCTGCCGGATCCGCCGCGCCTTAAAAATCCGGCGCAGTCCGCGCATCGGTCTTCTCGAAAGCCGGAGCCCGCGCGCCAGATCACTGCCTGTCCCCACCGGAATATAGCCCAGCGTCACCATGTCGCAGGAAACGATTCCGTCCACGACCTCATTCATCGTCCCGTCACCGCCCACGACCACAATCACCCGTGCCTCCTTGCAGTGGGACGTCAGCTTCCTTGCATACTCTGTCGCCTGCCCCGCATATTCTGTCAAATATGCCTGATACTCAACCCCGTCCCGCACAAGCCGCTGCTCTATTTTCTTCCATATCTTATAGCCGCGGTCACTCTGTGAAGCGGGATTAATAATGAAATAATACATTACTCCATCCTCATATTTTGCCATAACGTCCCCTGCTTTCCGAAAATACAGAAACTCCCCTGCTGGGCCGTTATATTTTATCTTTTACCCTGCCAGAATACCTGTCACAGGATACAGCGCCATTACAATTTTGCATGAGATAAGTATACCATACTTCCTTTTAAATGATAAGAAAATTTCTATAAATTATTTTCTCAAAAGTGTTGACAATCTTGAAAATTTATATTATACTTGCAAAGCAGTCGTGATTTGTGCGAGTGTCAGCGGGATCTTAGCTCAGCTGGGAGAGCATCTGCCTTACAAGCAGAGGGTCACAGGTTCGAGCCCTGTAGGTCCCACTTTTCTAAATTTAATATGGCGAGATAGCTCAGTTGGCTAGAGCACGCGGTTCATACCCGCGGTGTCGAGGGTTCGAATCCCCCTCTCGCTATTTTATCTGGGATCTTAGCTCAGCTAGGAGAGCATCTGCCTTACAAGCAGAGGGTCACAGGTTCGAGCCCTGTAGGTCCCACTTTTCTAAATTTAATATGGCGAGATAGCTCAGTTGGCTAGAGCACGCGGTTCATACCCGCGGTGTCGAGGGTTCGAATCCCCCTCTCGCTATTGATGAAGCAGCTTGCAGTTGAGCAAGCTGTTTTTATTTTACTTAAAGTCCCTGTCCATCCATAAAATTTTTGTTTAACAAATTTCACATTCCATAACCTTTTTCTTAATATTTATAACAATCCCTATTTAGCCTTGAAGTTGGCGGGTGAGTGTGCTATAATCAGACGAACTTGGAGAGATGTTAAAATAATGTTAATTTATTTATGATAAAAAGAAAATCGAGGTTGATTGATATGAAACATTTTCTGAAGGAACTCCTGAAGAAATACGGGCATATATGGATTCTGGGATACGGATTTATCTATCTTCCGTGGTTTATGCATCTGGAAAAAACCGTGACCTCCAATTACCATATCATGCACTCATCGCTGGATGATATGATTCCGTTTAATGAATACTTCGTCATCCCATATTTACTGTGGTTCGCCTATGTGACCGCTGCGATTGCATACCTGTTCTTCAAGAACAAAGAAGAATATTACCGGTTATGTGCATTTTTATTTACCGGCATGACGCTGTCACTCTTAATCTGCACCCTGTTCCCGAATGGAACTGACCTGCGGACCGCCGTAGACCCGGACAAGAACCTCTGTTCCCGTCTTGTCTATATGCTCCACCAGGCTGACACGAACACGAATGTATTTCCAAGCATCCACGTGTACAATTCCATCGGAACCCACATCGCGGTCATGAAGAGTGAATCTCTGAAAAAGCACAAAGTAATCCGGATTCTTTCCGGTATCCTGATGGTCGCTATCTGCATGGCAACTGTCTCGCTGAAGCAGCACTCGGTTCTGGACGTCGCAGGCGCGATTCTTTTAAGCGCAGCTATCTATCCGTTAGTATATGCGGGAAGCACGCAGGAAGAGACAGAGAACGAACCGGAATATATTCGCTAAAGGATTTCTCAAGACAAGTAAACATAAGCTGGCGCCAAAGTATGACAGGTGCCAGCTTTTTATCTGCGATAAATCCCCCCTGCCGCAGCCGTTACGAAAACTAGGTTTCTAACATTCATCACGTGGTAATCCCTTATCGAATCATATCTAATGATTGACATAGAATCAGAAAATCCGACCATCTGGAAACACTCGACTTTCCAGACGATCGGATCTTTTAATTTCACTTTTATGATAGATTTGATTTCGTTTTCTAATCCATATTATTTCAATTTTTATAATGGATTTCTAGTTAAACCCATAAAACTTCTGCGAAATCTTATAGCAGGCGATCGACACCTTCCGTCCGCCTTTTCCCGGCAGGTTTACGCCCTGTCCGAGGAAGCCCCAACGCAGGCGCATATATAACGTGAAGTTCTGCTGTTTCAGATATTGCCACAGTTCTTTTTTCTTCTTCAGATTTTCCTCTGTCTCCGAGCGGATCGCCAGAATTGAAGTAACTGTCATCATGATCTCCAGATAGCGGACCATGTAGTGGCGCAGCTTTGGATTCTTGATCTTGGTCACATCGTAATATCCCAGCATCAGCTTCGTGACGAGTATCTGCTGATCAATACGGCTGATCATGACTTTTTCATTGACCGACTGATCGTCGCGTCCGATGAAATAGCGGTAAAAATTCACATCCAGGTAGTACATGGATTTTACGTGTGGAAGCGGCTGATATACAAAAATATTATCCACGTAGAACGTATGCTTTGGCAGTTCCAAGCCGCAGTTCCGAAGCATTTCCACACGGTAAATGACCGAATGCATCAGGATATACTGTCCCAGGCGGAAGCCTCTTGCACCGTTCCAGTCGATGAGCTGGCGTTTTGGGAGCGCCATGTTGTAGTTCATGACCTTTTTGTGTTTTGCGCCCTGTTTTTCATAAACGAAGTTGGTAATCAGCATATCCAGCGTCACATTGTCATGGACAAATTTGCGCAGCGTATCCAGAACCTCCATATATGCCTCTTCGTTGACCCAGTCATCGCTGTCCACGACCTTATAATAGACGCCCGTCGCATTGCGCAGTCCCGCATTGACGGCCTCGCCGTGACCACCGTTTTCCTGATGAATCGCCCGGCAAATTCCCGGATAGTTTCTCTCATACTCATCGGCAATCTCCGCCGTATTATCTTTTGTGGAACCGTCATCCACGATCAGGATCTCCACCTCATCGCCGCCCGGCAGCAGGGATTCGATGCAGTTACGCATATATGCCGCCGAATTGTAACACGGAATCGCTACCGACAACAGTTTCATTGGTTTATTTTCTCTCAAAACTCCAGTTCCTCCATCTCTTTGTTGACCCGATCCTCACAGGAACGCATGGCGAGAATCGTCTGTTCCATCAGTTTGTCTAATTCCCAGCCAAGCTGCTCTGCCCCGCGGCGGATCACATCTCTGGAACATCCAGCCGCAAATTTCTTGTCCTTAAATTTCTTCTTAAGACTTGAAAGCTCCATGTCCTTTGTGCTCTTGGACGGGCGCATCTTCGCCGCCGCCCAGATAAGCCCTGTCAGCTCATCGGCTGCAAACAACACCTTTTCCATCTCATGTTCCGGAGCCACATCCACCCGTATGCCATAGCCGTGGCTGACAACCGCATGGACTAAATCTTCCTCTGCGCCTCCGTTGCGCAGAAGCTCCGGTGCCCGCTCGCAGTGTTCTTCCGGATAAAGTTCAAAATCAATGTCATGCAGCAGTCCTGCCATGCCCCAGAATGCTTTTTCGTCCCCGTATCCCAGCTGCTCAGCATACCACTCCATGACGCCCTCCACGGTCAGTCCATGTAAAATATGAAATGGTTCTTTATTATACTTGCGAAGGAGCGCAAGCCCCTGTTCCCTGCTCAGTGATGTCTGTTTCATCCTCCGTGCCTCTCTTTCTCTTTCCACGTTTCCGTGTCCAGATCCTTGTTTGAGTCCTGATTGGAAATATTTTTCTGTGCAAAAAATACATTCTTTTCAAGATTCTCAGTAATTCACACTATCTATAGTTATAACAAAATTAACCAGCAAAATAAAGCAGATTTTTGTAAACGTATTGTGAACAAGTCGTTGCTGTTCACGCATACGTGCCCAGTAATAACAACTCAAACTCCCCACGTCTTCCACATTGACTGAAATTCTCTTTCAAAATAAGTTACGCATCGTCTTAAACACCACCCATAATCAATCTTCTCCACTGTTTCTGCCGCATAGATCGGATAAGCAGCCACCTGCTCGTCATTAATATAATAGGATGCCTGCCCGACCTCCTGTCCTTCATGAACCGGTGCTTCCAGCTCGGTCGGGTACTCATAACGGATGTCTGGCTTCTCGTCCGCGCGCAGAAGCATCAGAAACGTCTGTTTTTCCGATGGCAGATTCAGTGTGAGCGCCGTCGTTCCTTTCACGCCCCGCCTCACCTCCACCTCCGGAAATGTTTTCTCCCGGTCAAATATATCATACCAGTTATATGTATCAAATGCATACTGATCGAGTTTCCGCATATCCGCCCATTTGTACGTCTTGTGCGGCGGCCACCCGCAGCCGAGAAGCGCCACCGTAAATGCTTTTCCTTCTTTTTTTAACGCCGCTACATAACAGTACCCGGCTTTCCCGGTAAATCCTGTCTTGCCCGACAGCACCTCCGCGCACTGGCTTAAAAGCGCGTTGTGGTTTGCCAGGTAAAATGAACGTTTTCCCGACTCATCCTGAATCGTCCGTGATGCCGTACGGGTAATTTCCAGAAATGTTTCGTGGCACGGCGACTGGAACGCGCAGTAGCGCATGATCCGCGCCATATCCGCCGCCGAAGCGCTGTGTTCGTTTCCATCCGCATCCGCAACGTCCAGACCGTTCGGTGTCACGAAACAAACATTCTTACATCCTATCTCCCGCGCTTTCCGGTTCATTTTCTCCGCAAATTCTTCCACGCTTCCCCCGATGTGCTCCGCCACCGCCACGGCGCTGTCGTTGTGGGATTCCAGCATCAGGGAATAGAGTAGATCCGATAGGCGGTACCGCTCCCCCGCCCGCATATTGAGCTGGACATCCGGCATGGAGGCCGCTTTCTCTGATACCCCGACCCAGTCATCGGGATTTCCCTGTTCCAATGCGAGAATGCAGGTCAGAATCTTCGTCGTGCTTGCCATCGGATAAGCGGTATCCGCATCTTTCCCCGCCAGAATACGCCCACTGTCCGCGTCCATGAGAACCCAGGCGCGGGCGTGAAGGGGCTGTTGTAGAGAAGTCTCTTTCTCTCCCAGAATCTCTTTATTTTCTATGTTTTCACGAACAAAAACCGCCCCGCCGGCCGGAACCAACTGAATCATCGCCAGTATACTTCCTGCCAGCAGAACGGCTATCCATTTTCTGATTCTATCTCCCATCCGGCTGCTCCGGAATCCCTTTTCAGGAGATTATATGAGAATAAACCTGTTTTCTATAACTTTTTCTTTTTATTTTTCCAGCGGCTCATTCAGCTTCTCCGTTCCCGGCAGCGCAAACTGTCCGCCCGCGATGATCTTTACACTCGTTCCATCTGGATGAATCGCCTCGATCGTATCCAGCTCGGAGTACGGGATTGTAATGTCCGTATGGCAGCCAAAATATGCCTCCTGCGGGTTTTCTTTGCGTTTTGCTGAAATCTCATTCTCACGCGCCACCATCTCGCGTCCATCCGGGTTGAAGACCGGGCAGTCCTCCATCCAGCTGTAGCAGGTATCGCCTACCGCAAAGTGCGGTCCCATCTTCTCGGCAATCAGAATCGGGAATTTGTCGAGAATGCCGTAGCGCAGCGCTACCTCATACGCAGTTGTGTTGGTGCCAATCGCAAACTCGCCCATCGGCAGCGTCTCATGGTTTTTGAGGATCATCTGTTTCACTAACGCCTTATTTTCCTCTTCCGTCTCAAAGTTTTTGCAGGTATAGGAGACAGCGATACCATTTTCAAACCGGATTTCCAGATCTTTGAACTGAAATTCCCCGATATAGACGCTGCCGACATGCAGAAGCCCGTTTGTCCCAGCAAGCTGCGGGGAGGTAAAGACTTCTCCAACCGGAATATTTACATCCGCTACGCAGTTTTCGAAATTCGACTGTTTCGTCGGCTCAGCAAGCGTGTGAAGCTGTACGGTCAGATCGGTGCGGTTGCCGCCGCGTCCGCTGATGTGGACTTGCGATGCCTGATCCAGTTCGTTGATCATGATCTGCTGGATGTCGCGGTACAGCTCATAGTCCAGCGTATTGATGCGGATCGTCTCCTTAAAAATCGCCTCAAACTCCGCTCCGATCTCCGGAAGCGGGAATGCAATGATTGTGAAGCTCGTCTCCGTTCCCGGAATATACGCGTCCACAATCTGCATCGCCTCATTGCTGTAGGATAACAGCAGTTTCTCCTGTTTTTCACTTAAAGAAAAGGCTGCTGCTGCATTGACCGGCTCAAATCCGGCCTCGCCGAAGGTTTCCACCACTGCCGGACCGGCATATACCGACGCCAGATCCTTGTATGTCTCATATGCCACCTTCAAAATAGACAGTTTCCGCTCACGAAAGGCCTTGTCCAGGTAAACCGCATTGTCGTAGCGGTGATCATACTCGTACTGGCGGTTCGCCGGTGTGCCATAGTAACCGTTCGTGCGCGCCGCCATCCGGTTCACCGTGCCGATGGAGGCGCGGGCAATGATCGGCTCCAGACCGAGTTCGCGGAAATTTTCCACTGCCATCCGGATCATGCGCTCAAATCCGATGTGATAACGGATCTGCACCGTTTTCTTGCCCTCATAGCTGCGTCCGGTCGCCGCAAATCCCTTGCGGTAGCCTTCTGTGTAGGTATCTGCCATCCGGCGTACCGTCTCCTCCGGCAGCTCATTCATAAAACGCGCCGTCGCAAGCTCTGTCTCCGAGATATATTCGCCAAACCGGTACAGATAACGCAGATCGCTCAAATCACTGTCCATGATGATCGATTTTCCGAAATCCAGCGACGGATCCAGCGTCTCACGCACCCGCCACGGAAGCATCCGGTCACAGTAATCGCTGACAAAATAATAAAGCGGCTCGCGAAGCTCCGCCACCTCCGGAGTACCGCCCTCAAACAGGTTGTAAACCTCAATAAACAGTTCCTCCAACACCGTCACATCCACCAGACGGCTCTCATAGGCGTAAACGATCGCGCTGCGGATCTCCGTATAGAGAAATGACAGCCACGGACCATAGTCCTCTCCCAGCTCTTTTGCCGCATAGTCCGGGTTCGCAAAGCTCTTTCCATACGCCCCAGGAAGTATATCCGCATAAAGCGTCCGGTTAAATTCTGCCGCCTCTTTCTGGCTCATCGCCGCCAGCGTCCCATCCATCTGTTTCTGGAAGGTTTCTTCTATCAGCTCGATAAACTGGACGGTGCGCTCAAAAAATGCCCGGTATGGCTCACCAACCGTCGCTTCTTCTTTCATATGGCCGATGCGCTCCATCGCGAGCTCATGGCGCTCCGCAACCGCCTCATTTTCTTCTTTCAAAAGTTCCCAATATTTCATGTTCAGATATTTCCCTCCTTCTGCCATCGCCAAATTTCACTTTCAAACCACGCCCGCCGCAAAGGCTCTTACCGGCGTTCCATTGGTCCGGCATTCCAGGCAAGCCACGCATAAAACCCATTCATTCTTAGCCCCGGATGCCAATCAAAATCGTCACAATCCACCAGATGACCAGAAGCCCCGACAAAATCGTACCAATTTTCGCGAATATATAATTTTTTTCTTCTTCTTTAAAAGATTTCCATCCGTACATCAGCGACGCCACGGAAAATAATATGCTCGAAAAGCACATCGACAGCGCGCCGACCGGCGTATTGCCCTGGCTGCGGACACTGAATGCCATCCCTGCCACGCACAGCAGCAGACCGACTCCCGCCAGTCCCAGACAGAGATAGCCGTGTTCTGCCATCGGCTTGCGGATATAAGAAATCCGGTTATCTGTTTGACGTCCCATGCAGACACCTCCCAATTGCACGTGTAATCCACTGGCAGAGGTAGCCAGCAATTCCACCTAACGTATTTAAAAACATATCATCCACATCAAAACTTCCCACCTTGAATACGAGCTGAATCGTCTCGATGCTCAAAGTCAGAAGGAAACTCAGAATCAACATCAGGTACCATTTTCCAAATCTCGGACTGATGATCGGCAGGAAAAATCCAAACGGCATGAAGCACACCACGTTGCCAGCCGTATTTAACAGGAACGCTTCCGTTCCCACTATATCACGATAAATATAAAACCGTTTGATTTCCTTAAATAAAACGAGATTATAGGCATACTCCACATGCGGCGCGCGCCCGAATCCGTCCGAAAAAAACATAAAATATATAAGAAGCACCAGGTATGCGACAAAGAATATCCAGCACACCTTCTGATGCGTTTTTGTCCGTTTCCACATAATTCCCCACATAAACTGCCAGAAATGAGAAAAACCGTACACCGTCCCCGGTCATACGGTTTTTCTCTTTCGACTGGGCATATCTGCCCTGTTTCAAATCCAATTTTTAGAATGTAATATCTGATTTGCGTTTCAGTAAAAACGCACCGCTGACGATCGCCATCACACCGGCTGCCAGCCCTACCGTGATGATCACGCTTCCAATCACGATATTAATCACACCGGTTCCCTGCATCGTTTTGTAGATCTTTTCCATATCGATCCGCTCCTTCTTACACTCCGTCGCATGGCATTTCCCATTTCAAGCATGCCGCTCCGTGAACCAAATCTCTATTTTGCACCGTACTGCTCATAGTATGCGTCGATCGCTGCTTTCAGTGTATCATCGATCACGACCTTGCCCTGGCACTCCTTGTTGTACAGGCACTCTACGACATCTGACATCGATACGATCGCTGCGGTCGGGAAGCCGTACAGTTCCTTGATCTCATCCAGCGCACACTTTTCTCCCTTGCCGCGCTCCATACGGTTTAAAGATACCATCAGGCCTTTGATCTCCACATCTGCCTGGGATTTGAGGATCGGGAAGGTCTCCTCGATGGATTTACCGGAAGTGGTTACATCCTCGATGATAACGACGCGGTCGCCGTCCTTTAACTTGCTTCCCAGAAGGATGCCGGTATCGCCGTGATCCTTGACCTCTTTCCGGTTGGAGCAGTAACGTACTTCTTTGCCGTACAGCTCACTGATCGCCATCGAGGTGGCAACTGCCAGCGGGATTCCCTTGTAAGCCGGTCCAAACAGGACATCGAAATCCAGACCATAGTTGTCATGAATCGCCTTTGCGTAATACTCGCCCAGACGGCGCAGCTGCGTACCGGTTACATATGCACCCGCGTTCATGAAGAACGGAGATTTACGTCCGCTCTTTAAGGTAAATTCGCCAAACTTGAGCACTTCGCTCTCTACCATGAAATTGATAAATTCCTGCTTATACTGTTCCATCATACTCTCCTATCTTACCGAACCGCACCAATCAGTTCATGTATATCTTCAATGCCATATTTTTCCATGTAGGCGTCGATGCCCTTCACGATCTCCTCCGTCGCATACGGATTATGGAAATTCGCCGTACCGACTGCCACCGCGCTTGCGCCTGCCAGAATAAATTCGATCGCATCGTCCGCATTCATGATACCGCCCATGCCGATGATCGGAAGCTTGACCGCCTGCGCCACCTGGTAAACCATGCGGACTGCCACTGGTTTCACTGCCGGACCGGACAGACCGCCGGTACGGTTGGCTACCGCAAAGGTTCTCCGGTTGATATCGATCTTCATGCCAGTCAGTGTGTTGATCAGGGACAGCACATCCGCACCGCCTGCCTCGGCTGCCTTCGCCATCTCCGTGATGTCGGTAACATTCGGGCTGAGCTTCATGATAATCGGCTGTTTCGCATGGCGTTTTACCTCGCGGGTGATCGCCTCCACTGCTTTCGGATCCTGTCCAAATGCGATGCCGCCCTCCTTGACGTTCGGGCAGGAAATGTTGATCTCCAGCATATCGACCGGCTGGCTCGCCAGTTTTTCCACTACATCGACGTAATCTTCCGTCGTTTTTCCACATACATTGACGATAATCTTCGTATCATACTGACGTAAAAACGGGATATCCCTCGATGCAAATAAATCATACCCCGGATTCTGTAAGCCGATCGCGTTGATCATGCCGCCGTACACCTCCGCAATACGCGGGGTCGGATTGCCTGGCCACGGCACATTTGCCACACCCTTGGTCACAACCGCGCCGAGCTTGTTCAGATCGACCATCTCGCCGTACTCTGCCCCTGAACCAAAGGTTCCGGATGCCGTCATGACCGGGTTTTTAAGCTCTACACCCGCAAGATTGACTGCCATCTGTCTCATAATTCTACCTCCTCGGCTAAAAATACGGGACCATCCTTGCAGATCCGCTTGTTGTGTACATTGCTGTGGTGGTCTACATCCTTCGACTGGCAGACACATGCCAGACAGGCGCCGATTCCACATGCCATCTTCTCCTCCAGGGAAATATAGCACTTGATTCCCTTTTCTGCCGCATACTCCTTGATGGCGCGCAGCATCGGAGTCGGTCCGCAGGCGTAGATCACATCCGCCGTCAGGTTCTGCTCCCGGATCGCGTCCAGGACATTGCCCTTCGTGCCGACGCTTCCGTCCTCGGTCGCCACAAAGACTTCTCCATATGCCTCAAATTCATCCCGGAGGAAGAGATTTTCATCCCGGTATCCTAAAATGATCTGTTTTTCGCAGTTTAACTGTTTCGCCATCTCAAGCATCGGCGGAACACCGATACCGCCGCCGATCAGAAATACATTTTCGCCCTCCTGCGGGAAACCATTTCCCAGAGGTCCCATGATGTCGATCGGGTCTCCGGAAACATATTTGGAAAATTCATCCGTTCCTTTACCGGCAATCCGGTATACGATCCGCAGGCGTCCTTCATCCGGATCTGCCTCGCAGATACTGATCGGGCGCGGAAGAAGTCTGGAACCGTCCTGGCTGTAGACCGAGATAAACTGTCCCGGTCTTGCCTCGTCCGCTATGTCCGTCACGATCCACATACTGAAAATGCCAGGTGCCAGTTCTTCCTGACTATATACAACTGCTGTCTCTTTCTTCTGTGCCATGAGCTCCTCCTTACAGTACGCGTCCGATGTCCGCAATCATATCGATGACAGCCTGTCTCGATGCATCCGCAAAATGCTCCGGACCGAATTTGGCGTATGCGTCTTTCTTGTATGCCGCGATGATACCGCGGGAAGAATTGACGATCGCGCCCAGTCCATCCTCGTTGAAGCAGTATTTTAAGTCTTCGGCCGTACCGCCCTGTGCGCCATAACCCGGAACCAGAAAGTAAGTCTTCGGCATCAGCTTACGCAGAATCTTGCTCATCTCCGGGTAAGTTGCGCCCACAACTGCGCCTACATTACTGTAGTCGCCATCCATGGAAGCCTCCCCCCACTCAACGACCTTCTCCGCTACCAGCTCATAAAGCGGGCGGCCGTCCACCAGACGATCCTGGAACTCGCCGCTGGATGGGTTAGAAGTCTTTACCAGTACAAAGATACCGCGGTCGGATGCGTTGCACTCGTCCACAAATGGTTTCACGCCGTCGGTTCCCAGATACGGATTGACCGTCACATACTCGGTATTGAACGCGGAACAGGTCGTATTTCCAACCTTCACGTTGCCGAGATGACCGGTTGCGTAGGCAGCCGATGTGGAACCGATGTCGCCGCGCTTGATGTCTCCGATGACAATTAAGCCCTTCTGCTGGCAGTATTTGACAGTCCGGTCATACGCTTTCAGGCCTTCGATGCCAAACTGCTCATACATCGCAATCTGCGGTTTGACCGCCGGAATCAGATCAGCCGTCGCATCCACGATCGCACAGTTAAACTGCCAGATCGCCTCTGCCGCTCCTTCCAGGGTCTCTCCGAACTCCGCAAATGCTTTTTCCTTCACGTGCTCCGGAATATATCCAAGCATCGGATCCAGTCCTACACAGATCGGTGCCTTTGTCTTCTGAATCTTCTCAATCAATTTACTAACCATCACGTTCTCCTCCAGAGTATCTCTCATAAATAATCAACTTATTTTATCATAAGTGGAGGGCGCTTTCAAGGGCACGGAGCAAGGAAAAAAGGGTTTTTGCTTATGCCCTTTTGATTGCCCCGAAAGAAGCGCGCCAGCTGTCACGGCATCGGACGGCTGGCGCGCTTCTTTCTTGAGTGTATCGTTTCTTTGAATAATTGGTTTTAAAATTGCAAAATTGGTTTTTCTTGCTTAAATATAAACTATTTCAACATTTAACACAATGAATCAATGCATCTAATGCAGCGTCAACGTCGCCACATAATCTCCATTTTTGTAACTTTTAGCCGCAAAATGTTCCTCCGTCTCCGTCTGAAGTTCCATCCAGAGTTCTTCGGCGGCGAGCATAATGTGGGAGAGCATAATGCCGATGCTGAATTCGCGCATCGCATGGAAGCTCTTGCCCGGAAAGCGGGTTTTTAGGGCGAACACATAGATTCGGTCGGAATAGACGATGAAGCGCCACGGCTGGGTGTTCATCGCGGACGGTGCGAGACGCGCCGCACGGAGAATCGTCTTCATCTGCTCTCCGGCTTCTTCCTTGAAAATACAGAGTTCATTGAGCGGGAGGCGCTTTGCCAGCGGGCTTTCACGGTAGAGCTTGCCCTCCGGGTAGCCGAATGCGACCATCATCAGGCAGCGTTTGCCGCCGCGCACCTTCTGCGCCGGCTGCACGCTGCCCAAATAGCAGGTTCCAAGCCCTTTTGCCGTCATATAGAGCACCATCTGCTCCATCAGATAACCGGCATTGCGCTCGCAGCCTTCCTCCTGGTCCGAATAGATCGCCAGATAGTAGGGAGCATCCACCTTCCAGAGTCCGTGGACATCGGCTTTTTTCTTTGTATTGTCGAATATCACTGCCTCAACCCGGATCCGGTCATTTAACCGGGAGGTCTTATCAAAATAGGACAGGATCTGCCCACGCAGCTTCTCCGTGACCTCCCGATCGGTGTATTTTCGAACTGAATGGCGACATCCTATCGCCTCATACAAATTCATCATACCTGCTCCCCTCCTATCTTTTTGCTGCCGTTATCATGCGCATGACCCGCAGTATCTTTTTCTCTGCCTCTCTATGTGCATTCCAATTTCTATACAAATTCTGACCGTTTCAGCACCACCTTTAAATCAGTCCCGACATCAGTGGTACTACCACTACGGTCAAAAGACCGGCGACCGCAATTGACAAGCTGCTCATCGCACCCTCGATCTCGCCTAATTCCAGCGCCTTTGCCGTTCCAATCGCATGGGCTGCTGTTCCAAGTGCCAGACCCTTCGCGATTGGCTCTTCAATTTTAAATATCTGAAACAGCCAGTCGGCTATAATATTTCCCAAAATTCCTGTAATTATAATGCTGATAACCGTCAGCGTCACGATACCTCCCGCTTCCTCGCTGACGCCCATGCCAATCGCCGTCGTAATGGACTTCGGAAGCAATGTCACATAGTGCGTATGCTCCAGTTGAAAGAAACGGCACATCACATAGATACTGCCGACACTTCCCGCTACCCCTGCCACAATTGCAGAAGCAACCGCAATCAGGTGCTGGCGCAAAAGCTCCAGCTGCTTATACAGCGGAATCGCCAGACAGACCGTTGCCGGTGTCAGGAAATAGCCCAGATACACCGCACCGCGGTTATACTCCTTATATTCTATATGAAAAACAGATAAAAATGCAATCACAACTATAATTGCAACCAGCAGCGGATTTAAAATCGCCCAGCCGGTCTTCTTTTTCAGCCAGACGCCCAACATATACGCGCCAACGCTGACCAGCATTCCAAAATAAAGAGAAGAATGAATCAGTCCATTCATGCTTTCGCACCTCCTTTATTCTTTCTGCGGATGATGCTCTGCGCCACGCACCCGGTCGCAACCATAACAAATACCGTCGAAATCACGGTAATCACTGTCAGCGGCACCAGGATGGACTCCGCCTCCTGCACGCTGTCAAGCAGACCTACACCTGCCGGTATAAACATAATCGGCATCGTATCCAGGAAGAAATCTCCCACTTCCGCCACATCTTCTGTATGTAATGCACCTGTGCAAAGCAGAAGCAGAAGAATGAACAATCCGTATACGCCGGACGGAACCGGAAACGGAAGCAGATAGTTCAAAAACTCTCCCAGCATTGTGATGCCAAAAATAATTGTCACTTCTTTCAAGTACTTCATGATGTCTTCACCTTTCGTATTTAATGCCTCTATTCTATCACTCCCAAATTTATAGGACAATATGAAAATTAGCATAAATTCTGTCAATTTCCTTGAATTTTTTGCGTCTTTTTTATACGATACAGGTAAGCTTTTCCGATTCGTAAAATCCAGACATTTTCGATCCAAAAAACGTGAAGTTTTTATCCGCAAATACGTTTATCTTTATGAAAGACTTATCTTCTCAGCTGCTTTTGTAGCTGGTACACTTTGTATTGCAAGAAAGAAAGGATTAGAAGTTATGAATTTAATTCAGACAAACTCTCTCTCTGCCAGACAGGCAGAACAGATCCTGGCACTGTTGAATGAATGCCAGAAGACGCAGCCGATCCACATTTCTTTTCCATTTGAAGACGGAAATTGTTTCCTGCTTCTTCTGGATGAATCAGAGACACTTGCAGCCATCATGGGAATGATCCTTCCACCGGATGGCTCTTCGGACGAGGAACCCGTCGAATGCATCGCCTTCACCCGCCCTTCCCTGCGCCGACGCGGATATTTTGCCGCACTCTTAGAAAAAGCCTGCGACATCTCCGGTGAGCACGATATTCTATTTCCGGTTGACCCGGAATCTGCTGATACGGCTGCCACGATGAAAGCCATTCACGCTGACCGCGTTGATCAGGAATATCAGATGAAATGGGACTTTGACCCGGCGGCCGAACGCTTTGACTCTCCCATGGTTGAAAAACGCCCGCTTACCTTTACCTGCACTTCTGCACCGGAAGGTGACGTCAACGAAAGTGTTGATCCCGACAGTTGCTGGGACTGCTTCCACAGCGCCGATGATCCAGATCCGGCCGTTACAATTCTGACCTATGAATTTTTAGAGACTCCGCCGGATCCGATGTGCTCTCCGGCTGCCGTGTGCATGGCGCGTATGCAGCCCGTCTCGGACGTTCCCGGCACATTTCATGCCTGTTTCTACGGTTTCCGGGTCCATGACCTCTGCCGCGGACTAGGAATCGGTGAAGCTGCTTTCTGTCTGGTCTTAAACGATCTGATCGCGCGCGGCTGCACCCGAATTGTTCTTCACGTCAGCAGTGACAATTATCCGGCACTCTCGATCTATAAAAAAGCAGGGTTCCGAATTACCGAAACCCTGTCCTATTTTATGTATTAAAGATATGGCAGGCGCTTCAGCCGCCAAAAGCACCCCGATACATGAGCTATTCGTTTACATCACGACTATTCTTCCTGCGTCGGATGTTTTTCCTCAATCTTCTGACGGATGCTTAACATCTTGCAATCTGTCTCCGCGATGACATCCGCGCACTTTTTCAGCTCCGCACCGATCTCTGCGGCTTCCTGGGCATCCAGCTGCTTTTTATACTTGAGCTGGTGATCCAGACTCGCCCAGAAATCCATGGCGATCGTGCGGATCTGGACTTCCACACGGATATTTTTCTTACTGCTTGAAAAGAATACCGGTACTTCCACGATCATGTGGTAGCTGCGGTAGCCGTTTTCCTTCGGCGCCTTGATATAATCCTTGATCGCAATGATGGTCACATCATCCTGGCGTTCCAGCATCCGGCTGATCTCGTAAATATCGTCCACAAACGAACATATCACACGGACACCCGCTATATCATCCAGGTTGGACTCCATCGATTCGATCGAAAGCGGAAGTCCGCGCCGCTGCAGTTTTTCTACAATACTCTTCGGCTTCTTCACTCTCGCCTTGATCATCTCGATCGGGTTTCTTGCATTCCGCATGGAAAGCTCATCGTTGAGCACTTCCAGCTTCGTCTTAAACTCTCGAATCGCGCAGCTGTACTGCATCATCGCTTCCTGAAACTGCCTTGCCGTCTCCCGGAATGTCTCAGGAATCTCAAACACCTGAGGCGTATTGACCGCGAAATGGCTCAGCTCGCTGTTGGGATTCTGAGCAATATTCATTTGTATTCTTCCACCTCTTCTATATATCTATATTCTTTTATGCCTTCTCCACTGCGTCAGCCGCCGCATCCAGCCATGGGGATTCCACATACTCAACCAGCCCCTCGTCCACCTTGGACGCAATCGACGGATCGATCGGAATCTTCGCAAGCACCGGAATCTCATACTCGTCTGCCGTCTCCTCGATATGGCTTTCACCGAACACAGAAATCTTCTTTCCGCAGTCCGGACATTCCAGATAACTCATGTTTTCAACCAGTCCCAGAATCGGAATATCCATCTTCTTCGCCATGTTGACCGCTTTTGCCACGATCATCGAAACCAGCTCCTGCGGGGAAGTCACAATGATAATACCTGCCAGCGGCAGGGACTGAAATACAGTCAGCGGCACATCGCCGGTTCCCGGAGGCATATCGACAAACATATAATCAATGTCCTTCCAGAGTGCCTCGCTCCAGAACTGCTTAATCACGCCGCCCACAACCGGTCCACGCCAAATTACCGGATCCGTCTCATGCTCCAGAATCAGGTTCGAAGAAAGAATCTCTATCCCCGTCGAGGTCGTGCGCGGCAGCATCAGCTGATCCGCTGTCACACCTACCATGCCGTGAATGCCAAATGCCTTCGGGATCGACGGTCCTGTAATATCTGCATCAAGAATGCCAACGCGGTTGTTTCTCGCACGCATCTTACATGCCATCAGGGATGTCACCAGGGATTTTCCGACGCCGCCCTTGCCGCTGACTACACCAATTACTTTTTTAACTGAACTCTGTGGATTTAACGGCACCCGGAAACTCTCCATCGTCCGGCTGGCACACGTTTCGCCGCAGCTTGAACAATTATGACTGCAATTCTCACTCATACATACTTCTCCTTTTTATCAGGTTGGATTCTGATCGTTCGCTGGTTTTCGTTTTTGCATCCTCTTCAGACGTTTTCCAAGACCAAAAACCTGTAACGCCCAAATCCTCCCCTGTCGTAATCTCCGTACATTTTACCATATTTTCTGCAAAAATGATAGGGGGCAAACACAACTGGCAGCGTTACAAAAGAATGTGCCGTTACTGTACACGTATGCGTGAACAGTAACGTTTTCTATGAGACAAAAACAGACAGCCCGTTTGCTACACTGCATTCAGACTGTCTGTCTTTTTTATATCCTATTCATTTTTCTCTACAGATACGCCTGTACCATCGGGCGCAGCCGTCTTGCCATGATCGCCGCCAGAATGCAGAGAATATAATCCGCCGGCATCTCCGGCAGGCAGTAAACCAGCACAATCGCTTTCCAGCCGATCGGCTGCAGGGTTACGAGATGGGTAATCAGATAGAAATAAACCATTCCCATTCCATAATATACCACATATCCAGCCGTCGCCGCCGTCATCAGCGCTCCCATTTTCCAGGAATTCAAACATTCACAGACCTTTCCCATGACCCACGCCGCAAGGAGAAATCCCAGCAGAAAACCAAAGGTCGGGCGCAGCAGATACGCCGGACCGCCGCCGCGTGCAAAGATCGGGACGCCCGCAAGTCCAATCAGCAAATAGACACCCACACTGGTAAATGCCCGTCTGGAGCCCAGCAGAAATGCTGCCAGCATCACGAAAAACCACTGCAAGGTGAAGTTCATGGTATCTGCGCCGGTCGGAATGACAACCTTGATAAATGCCCCCACGGCGACCAGCGCCGCAAACAGACCGCAAAGCGCCACATCCTTCGAATGTTCCCGGCTCCGCGAAACTGCTTTTTCTCTCATCTGTTTTCCTCCATCATGCATGATGCATTTTTTCATAAACGGTTCCTTTCATGGCATGCAGCCACCGTGCCTGCAGACTTTCGCTGTCCATGTATGTTTCCTTTTGCTCAAAACGAATCCTCCAGCATCACTCCGCCTGGAATTTACGGATCATCCGCACAAGTCCAAGACTCTCCATCCGTTTTGCAATCAGATAAAAGAGTGCTGCATCCACCGGCCACTTGATGAGATTCTTAAGCACACGCATCGGCAGAAGCACCATCATTGCTTTTCCAGACATCATGCTAAGCCAGAGTGTGTTCAAAAATATGTTGCAGATCAGCGCCACCACCAGATCCGCCCAGAGCGCCCGGCGGAAGGTAAGCGGTTTCCGATACAGAATTGTGCCATATAGCACGCCGCCCAGCATCGCATTCAGCGTAAATCCCGGAAAAAATGCCCCTGTCGGCTTTACGACATATTTGACCAGGTCCAAGACTCCGCCATAGACCGCTCCAGCCACCGGACCGAAGAGGTAGTAGACAAACTGGTTGACCACACCGCCGAATCCGATTTTCAAATACGGACCAGCCTCAATCGTGAAGTATCCCAGAACAACGGAGACAGCCATCAGCATGGCGGCAGTCGTGAGTGTTTTCACGTGTTTCAGTTCCTGAAAGGATGCCTGATAACATACTGCAAATTTTTTCATAAAAAAATACCTCCTTTTCTGCAGATCTCTCGAACCACATCAGGAGATAGATTGTATCAACGATGCAGCGGGATGCGGAATACTGACCGCGAAACCCCGGAGGGTCTCTTCGTCCGGCTGACAACTCCCTGTTCAACCAGCACTTAACGCCTGTATTCCTACTCTGCGTTTCTTTTTTATCTTTTACATCATACCATAATTTTCCCGCTTTTCAAGCACTTTATAAGCGCTTCTGGCAATTTCCGCACAAGCACGCCTCTGGCAGTCCATTTTCGAACCGACCAGCATTTACTCTTCTTTTTGGCTCTGTTCGCTGTATTCCCTAAACGCACGATCCATCTCGATATAGTTGCGTTTCAGGGAAACCGGCTTTCCGTCGCGGGTCAGGAAACAATGGCGGCTCTCGCCCACGCAGCGGATTGCGCCCGTTTCCTTGTCAAAAACCGTGTATTCCAGCGTCATGCGGATGCCGTTGTATTCCTTCATCTGAACCAGCACCTGCACCGTCTCGCCAAACCGCGCCATGCTCTTATAATCGCAGTGAACCGACAGCACCGGGCTTATGATCCCCTGTTTTTCCATGATGTCATATCCCATTCCCATCTGCTCCATCATGTCGATCCGCGCTTCCTCAAACCAGTGTAGGTAATTTGCATGGTGAATGATTCCCATCTGGTCGGTTTCATAATACTGCGCTTTGTGTTCGTAAATTTTCAGTTCCATAAAAACCCCTCTTTTCCATCTAAAAAGGGATACCTGCACAACTGCAATTTCTGCCGTTCTGCAATATCCCCCTCTGGTTCTGATATGTGTGTCACCGTCCGCACACTGTGCAGGCAATGGCTGATACCTTACTGTTCCAGTTCTTCTCCGAGTCCGCTCTCGATCGCCTCGGTAATCGTCTTCAGCGCTTCTTCCTCATCCGGTCCGTCGCAGGCAACCGTGATCTCGGTGCCGCACTTGATACCCGCTGCCATCACGTTCAGCACGCTCTTTGCCACAATATGTTTCTCCCCGCACTCAATCAGAGTCCGGCTCTTAAATTTCATCGCGGTCTGCGAAAGCACGCCAGCCGGCCGCAGGTGAAGTCCCGATGGATTAACCACTTTCACTTTCTTCGATACCATAGCTGTCCCTCCCTCGTCAATTCTTAGTTTTTAATTACTCTAATTTTAGTCTAAGTAGGGCAGACTGTCAAGCGTTAGGCCAGCACCTGCTGCGCGTAATTAACAGACGCCATCGCATCGCGGCAATACGCATCCGCTCCGATCATATCCGCGTATTCCTGGGTCAGAACCGCGCCGCCGACCATGACTTTCGCCCACGGTGCTTCCTTGCGGAGCTGCTTGATCGTCTCCTCCATGCTCGGCACGGTGGTCGTCATCAGGGCGGACAGACCAACCAGTCTTACATGGTTCTTGATCGTCTCTTCCACGATCGCCTCCGGAGCTACGTCCTTACCTAAATCCAGCACATCATAGCTGTAATTCTCCAATAATACTTTTACGATATTTTTTCCAATGTCATGAATATCGCCCTTGACGGTCGCCAGCACGATCTTGTCCTTCTTCTCTCCTGCTTCCCCGGAGGACTCCATCTGGTTTTTGATGACCTCAAACGCCGATTTTGCCGCCTCCGCACTCATCAGAAGCTGCGGCAGAAAGACGGTGCCTGCCTCAAAACCCTTTCCGACCTTATCGAGTGCCGGGATCATGCAGGAATTGATGACGGTCAGGGAATCCATGGTCTTTAAGAGTTCCCCGGCTGCCGATGCCGCCTGCTCTTTTAAACCTCTCTCCACACTGACCGTAAGCTGATGCTCCGGACCGGATGCCTGGCTGCCAGTGTCCGCACTGCCGGAAGCTCCAGCTGCACCTGCCGCCGGGGCACCCGAACCTGCGCTGCCTGCTGCACCTGCGCCGGAAGCTCCGCCCGCACCTGCCTTTGGAATCGCCAGCCGCGCTGCCTGCTCAATATAATCGCCGCAGTGTTCATCCAGTGCTGCCAGGGCCCGGTAGCTATAATAAGAACGCATCATCGCCGCCGAATTTGGATTAATGATCGCCGCGGTCAGACCGCTCTGCATCGCCATCGTAAAGAAATTGGAGTTGACAATCTCACGCTGCGGTAATCCGAAGGAAATATTTGAAACGCCGAGAATCGTATTGCAGCCAAGTTCCTGGCGGACACGGCGCACCGTCTCCAGTGTCACCAGCGCGCCGGTCGGCTCGGAGCTGATCGTCATACAGAGCGCATCGATCACGATGTCTTTTTTCTGGATGCCATACTTTTCCGCCTCCGCACAGATTTTCCGCGCGATCGCCATACGTCCGTCCGCCGTCGCCGGAATGCCTTCCTCGTCGATCGTCAGCGCAACCACCGTGCCGCCGTAATGTTTTACCAGCGGAAATACAGCGTCCATGACCTCCTGTTTGCCATTGACAGAGTTAATCAGTGCCTTTCCATTATAAATACGCAGCGCCTGTTCCATCGCCTCTGTGTCAGTCGTATCAATCTGCAGCGGAAGCTCAGTCACCGCCTGCAATTCCTGTACGACCTCGCGCATCATCGCCACTTCATCGATCTCCGGCAGTCCCACGTTGACGTCAAGCACCGCAGCGCCATTCTCCTGCTGGGTGATCGCCTCGCGCAGGATATATTCCAGGTTGTGATCGCGCAGCGCCTGTTTGAATTTTGATTTTCCGGTCGGATTGATGCGCTCGCCAATAATGACCGGATCGGTTCCCATCTCAACTACCGACGCGTAGGAAGTGATGAGAGTGTCATTTTTCGGCTCGATCGGCTTTCTCGTTCTGCCCTTACACATCTCTGCCAGCAGACGGATGTGCTCCGGGGTCGTACCACAGCAGCCCCCGACTGCCGAAACGCCCATCTCCAGCATTCCTTTCATTTCCTCGACAAATTCTGGCGGATCAATATCATATACAGTCTTTCCTCCCTCGCTTCGCGGAAGTCCCGCATTTGGATTGACAACCACCGGGATCGACGCATACCGAAGCAGTTCTTCCACAATCGGCTTCATCTGAACCGGACCTAATCCACAATTGATTCCGAGCGCATCCACGCCCAGACCTTCCAAAAGTGCCACAACGGACTTCGGTGTTCCGCCGGTTAAAAGTTTGCCTTTTCCATCGAAAATTGTGGTTGCAAAGATTGGAAGATCGGAATTTTCCTTTGCCGCCAGAACCGCTGCCTTGAGTTCATACGTGTCGCTCATCGTCTCGATCAGAATCAGATCCGCGCCGCCGCGCACGCCTGCCTTTACCACCTCGGTATAGATGGAGACCGCCTCCTCAAAGTCCAGATCGCCCATTGGCTTTAAAAGGCGTCCGGTCGGTCCCAGATCCAGCGCTACATAACCACGGCCGCAGTGTTCTACCGCTGTCCGGGCATTTTTCATCGCCGCATCCACGATCTCATCCAGATTAAACTCGGCTGTCTCATTGTATTTCAGACGGTTCGCGCCGAATGTATTCGATAAAATAATATTCGCGCCCGCGTTCAGATAATCCTCATGGATCTTTACCAGAACCTCCGGATGCTTGATATTCCAGGTTTCCGGCAGTTCGCCCGGTTTCAGCCCGGCTCCCTGCAAAAGACTTCCCATTCCTCCGTCAAATACCAGTATTTTATCGTTCCAATCTTCCCGTATACCCATGTCAGCTTCCTCTCTGTTTTTGTTTCTTACTTATTTATCTCTCCGGTACAGGCAGTTTTTGTTTGAACAGACCTCACAGCCCTCTTTCACACAGCCCGCCGCTATCTTCGATACTCCGATGACCGCCGTCACCGACTTGGACGGCATCATCAAAAAACTTTCCGTCAATGTAATCCCCACCGTCTTTTCCGCTTCCAGTACCCGGCAGAAATCCGGCTGACACGAAAGCGGCAGATCTCCATAACCTGGCGAAAAGCGGGGACGCAGATAGAGTCCTTCTTCTGCTGCCTCCGCTTTTAATTTGTCATTGATTTCATTGCAGTAACTCTCAATCCGTGCCGCCGCGCACGCCTGCAGGACAACCGCCCGGCTCATCGAAAGACGGCTGTATCGGCGCAGAAGCAGATCCACACCAGCACCCAGCGTCGCCGCAAAAAGGATGACCTCCTGGCAGTCCTTTAAATTGCGGCTGAGCGCCCGGCTTTTTACTTTAAAACACGTAAAATCAAGTTCTGAATCTGGCAGCAGCGTCAGCGGATAGCGTCTGTAAAAGCTCCGGCAGTTGACGGACCGCTCTAATTCTCCCAGACAGTCCTCCACCAGATCTTTCGTCTGCGGATCCGGCTCCTGCTGCCCTTTAATTCCTAAATACCGATATATTTCTCTCCGATTGACTTCCGCCATTACAGAATCTCCGACAGGTTGTTCTTAATCTGCGCCGCTACATCCGGTTTATTCATTGAATATACATGGATTCCATTTACATGGTTTGCAATCAGATCGATGATCTGCTCAGTTGCATAGGCGATACCTGCCTGCTTCATCGCTGCCGGGTTATCACCAAAACGATCTACGATCGCCTTGAAGCGTGCCGGAAGGTAGGTGCCGGACATGCTGCAGATGCGCTTAATCTGACTTATGTTTGTCACCGGCATGATGCCTGCGACAACCGGAACCGTGATTCCTTTTTCTCGGATACGGTACAGGTAATTATAAAGGATATTATTATCAAAGAACATCTGGGTCGTCACAAAATCACAGCCCGCTTCCACTTTTTCTTTCAGATGCCCGATATCCACCGTCTTGTTGACCGATTCCACATGTCCCTCCGGATAGCAGGCTGCGCCGATGCACAGATCCGGGCAGGTCTCACGGATCTCGCGGATCAGCTGGGATGCATACTGATAATCTTTTTCTACCTTGCCGTCTTTCGGAATATCGCCGCGAAGTGCCAGGACATTCTCAATTCCGTGTGCCTGAATCTCGCGCAGGACACTGTGCACCTTCTCACGGGTCGAGGAGACGCAGGTCAGATGTGACAGCGCCGGCACCTGGCAGGTGCTCTGGATATCCGATGCGATCTGGACCGTATACTGGCTTGTGCCGCCGCCTGCTCCGTAGGTCACGCTCATAAATGACGGATTTAACTTTGCAATCTCAAGCGCCGCTTTCTCAACGGAAGCGAAGTTGCTCTCCTCCTTCGGCGGGAACACTTCAAACGAAAGCGTCGGCTGTCCTTTGGCTAAAATATCCTTAATCTTCATCGTATTTATCTCCTGTTCTCATCATTTCGTCCGGTTCTGCCCCGGACCTCTATTGCCTATGTATTCTATATGATTTTTGCTCAGTATACCATATTTCCCCAATGAACGCCAGACTTCCGGCAGCTATCTTCTGGATTGATTTTCTATATCTTGCCATAGGTAAAATCTATAGGAACCAAATAAAATACATAAACATACGATACAGATAATTAATTCCAGACAAAGCAAACAAAATCAGCAAAATCACCAGCACAAGGCTCATTTTCCCCTTCTTTTTCTGATTTTTTCCTTGCTGCACCGCGCTTCGTCTCTGCGTTGTCTGATACGACATACTGTTCTGGTTCTGTGTCCGGACGGATGCCTGTCTGCCTGCGCCTGCTGCTTTCTGCGTCTGGGAATATACCTTCGCCCGGTCCGCAAGCGTGCGGATGGCATCTGTGCCTGCCCTTGCACTCGTTTCCCACGAGGCAGATCCCGCATTGTGGTACTCACAGTCCGTCTCATGCGCCGGGTGGCGCTCATTCAGATAATAAGTTGCATTGACATAGTTAGGATTCCGGATCCACTGTTTACAAAAAGAACAATAATGACCATACTTGATCGGATGGTCGCAAATCGGACAAATTCGTCTCTGCATGAAATACCTCCCCTCGGATCGAACATACTTTTTCGAAAACACCTCGTCAATTATTTTTTATTGTACCATAACTTTTTTACTTTTTTCTATATTTTCTCTTGTATTTTCTCCATTTCGTGTTAAAATACAAACGTCCATTACACCTGTCAAGACAGGTGTAAGCCATTTATTTGACTGTCATGGATTTGACCGGAATGGCTGAAACGATTCATTCCGTTCACAATTATTTTACTCTGGGAGGTTCTATCAATATGGAACGTGTGAAAGCTTTTCTGAAACGGAAGCAGGTTGTCATCTCCGTTCAGACGTATCTCATCGATGCGCTGGGCGCGATGGCATTTGGTCTGTTTGCTTCTCTTCTGATCGGTACCATTTTCGGCACGCTGGGGGAAAAAACAGGCGTTGTAATTTTTACTACGATCGCAGGCTACGCCAAGAGCGCGACCGGTGCGGCGCTCGGCGTCTCGATTGCCTACGCCTTAAAGGCACCGACGCTCGTCCTTTTCTCCGCCGCTACCGTCGGCATCGCGGGCAATGAACTCGGCGGTCCGGTCGGCGCGCTCGTTGCCACCATCATCGCAGCCGAGCTTGGAAAAATCGTCTCCAAAGAGACACCGGTTGATATTCTCGTCACCCCGGGTGTCACCATCATCTCCGGCATCCTGGCCGCACAGTTTGTCGGTCCGGGCGTCTCCGCATTCATGACCGCTTTCGGAAATCTGGTGAAGACAGCGACCGTCATGCAGCCGCTTTTCATGGGTATTCTGGTTTCTGCCCTGATCGGCATCGCCCTGACGCTTCCGATCAGCAGTGCGGCAATCTGCATCATGTTAAGCCTCGACGGTCTGGCAGGCGGTGCCGCCACCGCAGGCTGCTGCGCGCAGATGGTCGGATTTGCCGTTTTAAGCTTCTGTGAAAATAAATGGGGTGGTCTTCTGGCACAGGGACTCGGAACCTCGATGCTCCAGATGGGAAATATCGTCCGGAACCCGAAAATCTGGATTCCACCGACACTCGCCTCGATGGTCACCGGTCCGCTCTCCACGATGGTCTTCCATCTGGAAAATATTCCAGCCGGTTCCGGCATGGGAACCTGCGGTCTCGTCGGACCGATCGGAATCTACACCGCCATGCAGGGAAGTGGAAATTCGATGATGTGGCCGGACATCCTGCTCATCTGCTTCGTGCTTCCGGCTGTTTTGACCCTGTTCTTCGGCGCACTTTGCCGGAAAGCCGGATGGATCAAGGAAGGCGATTTGAAGCTGGATCTATAATTATAGCTCCATGTGCTTCCAATTATCTATCATTCCTATCTGGCATCTGTCCTTAGAATCAGCCAGATTGTCACGGTTCACGCATACGTGCCCAGTAAGGCCAGATTCATAGACCTATGACAGCAAAACAGGCATTGAAATGCTCTTCATCCACCACTGTGTGGATAGCAAGCATTCCAATGCCTGTTTTTTGATCCAGTTATCTTTTCCCTATTCCTTATCGTTCTTCTTTCCCCAGCAGCTCCCGCATACTTGCGAGCAGCTTCGCCTCTTTGTCTTCCTTATATTCTCCGAGCAGGACCTCTTCAAACTCCTTCTCCACCTTCATCCGGCGGAAATACGAGCTCATTTCATCCGCCATACCGGAGAGCCGGTTTAACAGGCGGGAGAAATCGCGCAGCATCACGTCGTCCTTGTGGTACGGATAAACAATGTCGTGGTCAACCTCACTCCATCCCTCCTCGAACAGCGTTCTCGCCTGAATCTCGACGTAGTAACCGCGGTATTTGATGATGTAGTGAAGGGAACGGTAGATACCGCCTGACTTGATTTCGATCACATTTTCATCGTAGATCCGGCTGTCCCCGTTTCGGCGGTATACCTTCGGACGCTCTGCAATGTAGCAGTGTGTCTCATCGTTGTCAAAATCGCGCTCACGGTCTTTTACATACTGCTCCGGGGCATTTTCAAACGCCGATGTGATGTATTCATGGAAATGACGCCAATCCTCACGGTACAGGAAGAATACACGGATACCGATAAGGTCCGTCACGTATTTCCAGTAATTATCAACTCCCAGCTGGGCAAATTTCTCCGGCTGCTCTTTTTTCTTGCGGATGATCTTCTCCAGCAGATGCCCCGGTGCCTTGGTACGGTAACGGTAGGAATGGATCCCCGCTTTTTCAATATCATACAGATACTTATCTACAAAATCCTTGCCAATCTCCCGCAGCTTTCCCTCGATCGTCGCATAATGATCCGCGATCGCAGTCAATTCCTCCCAGGAAACGCCCGCCGCGTCAAAGTCTTCCTGTTCGATCCGATATTTTCTTAAAAATAAATCTCTCTCCATTATCTCCTCTTTATCGGAAGCCCACTGAGCGCAGGAACCGGGCAAATGCCTCCCTGCCTTCCGGCGTACACTTATATACGCCCGCGTCTTCCAGTACCTGCTCAAAGACAAGACCTACCTCTTTTTGCAGGATTTCGTTTATATTTTCACTTGTTATATGCTCATACTTCGGCAGGAACTCATCCACCCAGTCCGCATGCTTTTCAAGCTCTGGATTGGAACGGATATCGCCTCCGGAAAGGATCACCTCCGCCAGATCGGCAAGCTCCTGTTTC
Source organism: Clostridium sp. AF12-41 (assembly GCF_003461685.1). Taxonomy (NCBI): domain Bacteria; kingdom Bacillati; phylum Bacillota; class Clostridia; order Eubacteriales; family Clostridiaceae; genus Clostridium; species Clostridium sp. AF12-41. Next base: position 70,714 of record NZ_QTXO01000003.1, read on the forward strand.
AATCTGGACGGGAGCACCGCCAGACCCATGACCTCGATCAGACCGATATTTTCTTTCTTGATGTGATGCAGCTTCGCGTGCGGATGGTAAACACCAAGCGGATACTCATCCGTCGTGATGTTATTGCGGAGCACCAGATCCAGCTCGTAGAAATCGCCATTCTTTCTGGCAATCGGCGTGATCGTGTTGTGCGGTTCTCCGTCCGTCTCAGCATAAATAAAAGCATCCTCATCCGTATAGCTGCGCCATGCACGCAGCACTTTTTCACCAAGATCAATCAGGCGGTCCGGATTCTTGGAACGGGTCCGCAGAACTGACATCGGCCATTTAACGATTCCGGCTTCCACATCCTCGAAGCCTTCCATCTCAAATTTCTGTTCAATCGGCGCTTTTGCCATCGCAAACGTGTAATGTCCGCCCTGGAAATGGTCGTGACTTAAAATCGAACCGCCGACGATCGGCAGATCCGCATTGGACCCCAGGAAATAGTGCGGGAACAATTTCACAAAATCAAACAATTTGACAAACGTTGCCCGTTCGATCTTCATCGGCGTGTGCACACCGTTGAACACGATGCAGTGCTCATTGTAATACACATACGGCGAATACTGAAAGCCCCACTGGCTGTCATTGACCGTGATCGGAATAATGCGGTGGTTATTGCGCGCCGGATGGTTGACACGTCCGGCATAGCCTTCATTTTCCTTGCATAAGAGGCATTTCGGATAACCGCTCTGCTTTGCCAGTTTGGCTGCCGCGATTGCCTTCGGATCTTTCTCCGGCTTGGATAAATTAACCGTGATGTCCAGCTCCCCGTATTTTGTATCCGTTTTCCATTTCATATCCTTGGAAACACGGTAACGGCGGATGTAATTGGAATCCTGGCTCAATTTGTAATAATAATTGGTTGCCGCCTCCGGCGATTCCTCATACAATTTCCAGAAATGTCCAATCACCTCGCTCGGGCGCGGCATCAGGCAGTTCATCAGCTTCGTGTCAAACAGATCGCGGTACACCACGCCGTCCTCCTTCAAAACGCCCGTCTCATGTGCATAATCAAGCAGGGCATCCAACGTCTCTTCCAGTGAAATCTCCCTGCATGCGCCCTGCGGTTCTTCATATTCATCCAGTCTCAGAACCTCGAGAATCTGGTTCGTCGCGTAAATGCGATCCGACTCCTGAAGAAGCCCCGTATTGACTCCGTACTGTACTAAATTTCTGATTGCTTCATATACTGCCATACCCTATCCTCCTGACTGAAAAACAACCTTGCTGTTTCATTCTTATCCTTTTATCATTATAACTTTATCGTTACTGTTCACGCATACGTGCCCAGTAACGGAATTTGCCGTGGCTTCGCATTTAAATACGGCAAATTCCTGCTGCCACCACGTTTTCTTACGGCACTTTCGGTTCCAAAAGTGCCTACCTGTGAACAGTAACACTTTATCTGCCCATCTACCACTGCGCCACCTTATCTCATGGCATTTTCGGTTCCAAAAATGCCTGCATATGAACAGTCACTGTACATCCTCTTACTCTTGTGGCTTCCATTTACATAAATTTTGTCAAATCCAGACATTTTAAGCGGTTTACCAGGATTCCTCCGAGAAGCCCAATCAGCGCCCCCGCTGCCGTTCCGGCTGCCAGAAGCACCGGAAGATAGTAGAACAGACTCGCATTTTCCACCACCAGCGCCGCCACGATAAGCTGCCCGATGTTGTGTCCCGCACCACCCAGGATGCTGACACCGGTCACGCCGAACCAGTCCAACCGGCGGAACACCACCATCAGAAGAAGGCTGACCGCAGCACCTGCCAGACTATACAGCATCATCGACAGGTTTCCAAACGTAAATCCTACCAGCACGATACGCACCAATGCAATCGCCGCTGCCGCACCGGCTCCCAGCAGATACAGGCTCACGATCGACGCCAGATTCGCCAATCCCAGCTTGATCCCCGGAACGCCCAGGTTGAGCGGTATCAGGGTCTCGACATAGCTCAGCAGAAATGCCAGCGCTGTCATCATTCCATATAAAGCGATTTTTCCGGCTCTGGATGTGCCTGCTCGTCCTTTTTTCTGCATTTCTTCCTCCTCTGTATACCTCTATAAATATATTAGTAAAAATTTTTAGTTTTGTAAAGCGCGTAACTGTTCACAGATAGGAATTTTCTGAACTAAAAATTCCGTACGATACAGTTCTGGCGTTACTGTTCACGCATACGTGCCCAGTAACGTTCTGGCTGCCGGTGCATTTAGTTTCTGGGCCGTAATCTTGACTTTCCTATCAACCTTTGTTAGAGTAGTTGCAGACATTTTTGCAAACATAGTTTCAAACCGAATTTTCGATATTTTTAAGAATGGAGCTCTTTATGAAAAAAAAGGATTTATCCGCGCTTCTGACACTTCTTGCCGTCGTATTTTTTGGCTGCGGCGCGGCGCTTCTTTTCAGCAAATCCCGCCGGGAGCCGATCAGCCGTTCCGCGTTTCTGCTGAATACATTTGTCAACATCACACTCTATGATTCGCAGGATGAAGCGATCCTTGACCACTGTGTGGACATGTGCCAGGAGTACGAAAACCGTTTCAGCAAGACGATCGAGGGCAGCGAGCTTTACAAGTTAAACCACCGCAGCGCCGACGAGACGACTTTTACCGTCTCCGACGATATGGCGGCGATGATTTCTGAAGGACTGCATTACAGTGAGGTTTCCCATGGTGCCTACGACCTGACGATCGAACCGCTCAGTTCTCTCTGGAATTTTACCAGCGACGAGCACGTGATCCCGGCGGAGGATGACATAACAGCGGCGGCAGAACGCGTCAACTGGAAAAATGTGAAACTTGACGGAAATACTTTAACCTTCCTCTCCCCGGACACGACGATTGACCTCGGCTCCATCGCCAAGGGCTACATTGCCGACCGCATGAAAGACTATCTGACCGAATCCGGCGTCGAAAGCGCCATCATCAACCTGGGCGGCAACGTACTCTGTGTCGGTGAGCGCACAAACCACCAGCCGTTCCGCATCGGGCTGCAGAAACCGTTTGCCGACTATGCAACGGTCTTTGCCGATCTGAATATTGATGACATGTCCGTTGTCTCCTCCGGCGTCTATGAGCGCCATTTTGAAAAAAACGGTGTCAATTACCATCACCTGTTAAACCCGAAAACAGGCTATCCGTACCAGAACGGACTGGTTTCCGTGACGATCGTCTCCCCGCGTTCGGTGGACGGCGATGTACTCAGCACGACCTGTTTCTCGATGGGACTGGATAAGGGCCTGGAACTCATCAATTCAATGGATGGCATTTATGCTTATTTTATCACGGATGATTATAAACTGATTTACTCGGATGGAGCGGAGGCATTTATTGATGAAATCAAAGAAAAATAGAAATGATTTTGTTTTGATTCTGGTTCTTCTAGCCGTCATACTCATCGGTTTTCTGGTTGTGCGCTTGCAGCGCCAGAAGGATGCTTTTACCGTTGATGTCAGTGTCAATGGAACAACCGTCGCCACCTACCGGCTGGATGAGGAGATAGACACCTGGATCGATGGGTATCAGGGGGGACAAAATCATCTGGTGATTCAAGATGGATGTGCCCGGATCGAAGAGGCAGACTGCCCGGACAAGCTCTGTGTGAAGCAGGGAACCGTTTCAGAGAGTGGGGAATCGCTGGTTTGCCTGCCGAATAGGGTGGTTGTGGCGGTTAAATAGATATGGTTTGCCAACACGGACGGAAGAAACGCCCAGCGGGTACGCATAATTGCGCCGCTGGGCGTTTTCTGTTTATTTTATTCCACAAATTTGATCGATTTTAAGCAGCTCTTCCTCGCTCAACGGTGCCCCATCCAACATTTTCAGATTATCTAATATCTGCTCCGGTTTGGACGCACCGATGAGAACGCTGGTTACCACAGGATCCTTCATGACCCATTTGAGCGCCATCTGGGAGAGTTTTTCGCCTCTCTGTCCGGCCATCTCGTTGAGGGCGCGGATCTGGCTGATTTTTTCTTCGGTGAGCTGGTCTTTTTTGAGAAATCTGCCGTCGGTCATGACGCGGCTGTCGGCTGGGATACCGTACAGATAACGGTCGGTTAAAGTTCCCTGTGCAAGCGGGCTGAATGCAATCAGACCTTTCTTTTCTTTGACAGCGGCTTCTTTTAAGCCGTTGTTTTCGATCGTGCGGTCAAAGATGCTGTAGCGGTTCTGATTGATGACGAACGGGCATTTCAGATCACGCAGGATCGCAGCGGCTTCCTGCATTTTTTGTCCATTGTAGTTGGAAAGTCCTGCATAGAGAGCTTTTCCGCTCTTAACTGCCTGATCGAGTGCTCCCATCGTCTCCTCAAGCGGCGTCTCCGGGTCCATCCGGTGATGGTAGAAAATGTCTACATACGGAAGTCCCAGGCGTGTAAGGCTCTGATCGAGGCTTGCAAGCAGGTATTTACGGCTGCCCCAGTTTCCATAAGGGCCGTTCCACATCTCGTATCCGGCTTTCGTGCTGATGATCAGCTCGTCTCGATATGGCATGAAATTTTCCTTTACAATCCGTCCCAGATTTTCCTCAGCACTTCCCGGCTCCGGTCCATAATTGTTGGCAAGGTCAAAGTGCGTGACGCCATTGTCAAAAGCGGTAAAACACAGCTTCCGCATTGTCTCATAGACGCCGGTGCTGCCAAAATTATGCCAGAATCCCAGCGAAACTGCCGGGAGTCTGAGTCCGCTGCTGCCGCAGCGGTTGTAGGTCATTCCATCATATCTTGCGTCTGCTGCCTGATACATATACTCTTTCCTTTCCTACTCCCGTCCAGCCTCTGCCTGAACCTCGCGGATAGCTGCGTCGATCTGTGCCTCTACGGATACCGGCTTCTGGACCGGTGCTTCCGGCTGCTTCTTTACTTTCTGTACGGTCAGCGGCATATTAACGCCCAGCGGATTGAGAACGATGCCCTTTGCCTCCTCCGGGAGTACCTGAGCCAGCTTGAGCGCATCTACGACAACCGGGCGGAATTTCTTCTCACGGTTGAAACGCTGGAACTCGATCACATCCGTAAAGATCGGCTGGAAAATATCTCCGCTCTTTAATTTAACCAGCGGAATGCCATTTCCTTCCTCTGGAAGCGGCACGATATAGCGGCCCTTCGTGAAGTGCGCGCCGATCTCCTCCTGTAAATCGTTTAATTCCGGCGTAATCTCCTGATTTGGCTGACGGCGCAGATCCTGCATATAGTAAAGCATCGTCAGGTGCAGCTCCGGGTTCTCCACCCAGACTTTTCCATTCTTGCTCTCCTCCGGGTCTTTGCGTCTTACAAACTCGGTCAGCTGAATCATCTTCTGCTCCTCGCCCACGTGTACCTGGATAGCATTGACACCCATCGTGTAAAGGCTGGTATAGAAAAGCAGAAGGCTCTTTCTGTCTACCTTCGCGATTCCTACCGGAATCTGCTGCTCTGCCAGCTTCTGTGCGCCTGCCTTTGCGCCCTCTTCGTCCGTAAACAGCAGGATGGCATCATCCATTGTTTCCGGATCACAGTATACATACGGCTCTTTCGTACATCCGGAAAGAATGGCATATAAGGAATCTGCCTCTCTTAACTTCTGTGCGAAGATATCCGGCTCCTGTTCATTCGTATTTGTCTGCTTTGTCTCGTTTTCCATCCGTCTAATCTCCTTTTTATTGAATCGTCATCAATGCCTCAAAATCAGCCCGTGCAAATCGGTGGTAAATCGTGTGCCCCATCTCCTCACGGATGCAGTAATCATATGCATCGATGCTGCTGTCTGTAAAATAAATGACATAATCAAAATCCATGCCGTCCGGCATCTGCCGACACTCATACGCACCGAATTTTTCAAACACAGCGGTAATCTCTTCCTTTGTGCAGGCGTGCTTTTCCCGAAACAACTGGATCAGCTCCTTTAAAAACGGCGGTTCCGGAACCTGCTCATGGACATACTCCACAAAATCCGGCGGGATCGTAAAGACGATCCGATCGGCGTGGATCCGAATCTGGGTATCTCCCATTTTCTCCTTCTTCGCCTCCAGCTCATGCCGTATCTTCTTCGCCAGCTCCCGGATATCCGTCTCCTGTATCTCCAGCATCGCATTCAGGGAAGAAAGCGGATAATAAAGGCGCATCGTCTCCCTGGCATAACCAAGTTTTAGCTGCGCCTCTTTGATCTGATCCGTCATATTTTGAATTAAAGCTTCCAGTCTCATGTCATACTCCTGCCTCGGAAACGAAACCTCCGTCCCCGGCATCTTTATTGGGTCGATTGAATCATTGATAAGTACCTTTTTCACAATCTCTCTCATTATAACAATTTACCGAAAATGCGTCAATATGCGGATATTTGCTTTTTCGGTTTCTGTACACGCATAGTTACTGGGCACATATGCGTGTACAGTGACACACATATGTGCCCAGTAACAGACCTCTACAAATAGCAGGTCGTAAAATGCGCCTCGCCCTCGTCATCCAGATCCATGAGCATGTAGCTCGGGCGTCTGCCCTCCTGGCGCGGAAACGAAAGACTGCCCGGATTCAACACAGTCAGATCCCCGCGCCGCTCCAGATACGGCTTGTGGGTATGTCCAAACATCGCAATCTGCACGCCGCGATCCTGTGCCTCATCGATCAGGCGCTCCGTCCCAACCGATACGCTATAAAAATGACCGTGGGTTAGAAATGTGCGGTATTTTCCAATCGAAATCTCCTTCTCACGGTCCAGATGGGAGAAAAAATCATTATTTCCCAGCACCATATAGACCTCGCAGTCCGGGTTCTGCTCCTTACACCACGACGTAATCATGTCCTCACTTCCCTCGGCGTCACCCAGATGAATGAACATGTCAAACGGTGCTTCATTCTGGATGACTTCCAGCAGATTACCATCCCGACGGTGGGTGTCGCTTGTAATTAATATTTTTTTCATCACTCGCCAAGCGCCTCCTTCAGCGCATCTTTCATCCGCTCCAGCGCCTTGCCCCGGTGGCTGATACGGTTTTTTTCCTCCATCGTGAGCTCTGCTGACGTTTTGCCGTACTCCGGCAGCCAGAGAATCGGATCATATCCAAATCCGCCGTTTCCAGCCGCTTCCTTTGCAATCTCGCCCTCCATCGCCGCTTCTGTGTGAAGCACTCTGCCATCCGGCAGCACTGCCGCGATATTGCACATAAAACGGGCGCTCCGCTCTTTTCCTTTTGCATCCTTCACGCGCTCAATCAAAATCCGGTTCTTTTCCTCATACGGTGTGTCCCCTAAATACCGCGCTGAATAAACGCCCGGCTCGCCGTTTAAATAATCTATCACCAGTCCGGAATCATCTGCCAGCACAATGCCGCCCGTCTTCTCCCAGACTGCCTTCGCCTTGATCTCTGCATTCTCGCGGAAGGTGGTTCCATTTTCCTCGATCTCGCCTTCAAATCCAGCCTCGCGCATCGTAACAATCTCACGGTTTAAATCCTTTAAAATCTCACGGATCTCTTTCAGCTTTCCCGCATTTCCCGTCGCAAATATAATTTTCTCGCTCACTTTTCCTCGCTCCTTTATCCTCAAACAGCATGGCTTTTCATATCCCGACATTCCGAATCACCGTTCTTCAAAAACGGCTTCCGCCATACCTTCACATCCGTACCAGCAATCAATTCCAGGAATCCACATTTCTCGTATACGCTTTCAAACACACATTGCAGTTTTGCTCCGCCTCCACGCGCTCCCAGGAGGAACCGCGGTAACTGATATAGCCTTCACCGTCGCTTAAATCGACCGTCAGTCCCTTATCCGGCGAACTGTACTCGATCGCCACCGGATGAATCGCTCCCGGCGTCGTGATCTCGACAATCACGGCAAACCGTTCGCCTGCCTCCAGCGTCACCGTCTTATCCAGCAAAACCGTATAATATCCGGCGTTCGCAACCTCCCCGGAAGCCACCTTTCTGCGCCGCCCGAACTGGGAGCTGCCCTCGGCGTCCGTCACGGTATATACCTGATACGATGTATTTTCCCCGGTTGCATAGAAGCCGACTGCCTCCAGCTCTTCTTTCTCCTCTGCCGTATAAATATTGGCAAAAAATGCCGATTCTTTTCCGTAACCGAGCTGCCCGACCCAGCCGCACAGATCTGCCTGGTAAATGTGGTCGTAATTATCTGCCGACTCGATACCGGAATAGAGAATGTTGTGGATCCCAATATTTGTATCATAGTAGGATACGTAAAAATACCCATCGTCCCCAAATTCGCCGCCCCAGCTGTTGGCGCAGATAAACGCGCCATCCCCCTCCGGAGGCTGGTTAAAATTGTCTCTCGAATAGTGGTCATCCCAGCCGATGATCACAACGTCATGATTTGGCTTCTCATCGCCATTATACCAGTACGCCCCTGTCTCTTTCCGGTAATAATGCGTATCGTCGCGGTCACTGACCATCGCCGTATACAGGGAGCTCTGAACGCCTCCGTACAGATAAACCGCCCGTTTAACCGCCTCATAATCCTTCTCCGGCAACACCTGTATCTCCTGCACATGACAAGCAGGGCTTAAACCGTCAGGCGAATAGCCGTCGCCGTATGGATCCTGTTCTTCCAGCACCGGCCCCTGCCACGCCAGCAGATACGCCATCGACATCGTATACTCACCCCCGGCATTCTGTGAAAAATGGAAGCTGTTCCGGAGGGACATATGATCCTCCGAAAAGCTGACATTCCACTCCGGCCGGACACGACTTTCCAGCGCCATCACCGATGCAAACGCCCAGCACGTTCCGAGACTCCCCTGGTTTTTAACCGCCGGTGCCCGGCCAGCCTTCCGGTAATCATAGGATTCCGGCAAAAACGTGGCTGGATCCTCTGACCCGGTCAGTTCCATTTTCCGGTTCTCTGCATCCCAATTTTCTTCATAGGAAAATACCTCCGTCACCGCCTCAAGCGGCACATACAGGATTCCATTTTCCCACTCTGGGGGTGCTGCAATCGTCTGGCTCTCCTCCCCAAGCAAAAGTTCCGGGCTTCCGACCGTCATCTCCGCATGAGTATTGCCGCGCTCCATCACAAGCCGGTTTCCATCGTAGAGAAGCGCCGCACAGGAAAGCGCGTCCGGCAGCATCCCATACGGTATCATAAACTGCCCGTCCTGCGACATTCTCAAGCTTCCAAGCTGCGGATCGACCATTGTTCCATCGACTTCCAGCGTGATCGGGCTGTCATTAATCTCCTCGGCCATCTGCTCATACCACTCCGGCTGCCACTCGGCGCTCTCCTCCGTCTTTTCCACCTGCTTCGGAATATGAATCAGACGGTTCTCGCGTACCAGAAATCCCAGCAGAAGCACCAGAAGCGCCCCATAGAAAACATTACGCTTCAACCTGATCCCCCGTTTTTCTTCTCGGCGGCTTCGGACCCATAAACTGATAATAATACGTCTTCATCATACCATTGTAGATTTTCCGGTTCTTGTCCGCTTTCCTGCCAATATAGCGCTCTGCGTCCTCATACGCGGTAATCAGGTACATCGACCAGGAATCCAGCGCCTTAAACCGTTCACCGATCGTCTTATAGAGCGCTGGAAGGTTCTTTTTCTCCTCGATACGCTCGCCGTAAGGCGGGTTTGTGATAATAAAGCCATATTTCTTCGGATGGCTCAGCTGCGCCACCGGGCGCTCCTGGAAATGAATCATGTGATCCACTCCGGCTCTCTCCGCATTTTCCCGCGCCGCCTTGATTACCTCTCCGTCAATATCGTAGCCCTGAATGTCTACCTTTACGGTATCATCCACCATCTCGGTCGCTTCATCGATCGCGTCGTACCAGCATTTCTTCGGAATCAGGTTTGTCCAGCTCTCCGACAGGAAGGAACGGTTCATGCCCGGTGCCATATTTGCCGCGATCATCGCCGCCTCGATTGGGAAAGTACCGCTTCCGCAGAACGGATCGACCAGAATCCGGTCCGCTTTCCACGGAGTCAGAAGAATCAGCGCCGCTGCCAGTGTTTCCGTGATCGGCGCCTTACTCGTCATCTGACGGTAACCGCGCTTGTGCAGCGACTCGCCGCTCGTATCGATACCGACTGTCACCTGATCCTTATAGAAAAAGACGCGCAGCGGATATTCATTGCCCGTCTCCGGCATCCGGTCCAGATCGTAATATTCCTGCATATGACGGGCAATCGCCTTTTTCATAATTCTCTGGATATCTGACGGGCTGAACAGCTTACTCGAAATAGACGACGCCTTTTTAACCCAGCATTTACCGTCCTTCGGAAGATATTTCTCCCACGGAATCGCACGGGTCGCCTCAAACAGCTCGTCAAAGGTCACTGCCTTGAAGCTTCCCACTTTTAAAAGGACGCGCTCCGCCGTCCGCAGAAAAATATTCGCACGGCAGATCGCCTCCGCATCGCCGATAAAGGTTACGCGGCCATTTTCCACCTCGGTAACCTCATAGCCCAGATCCACTACCTCTTTTTTTAACACTGCTTCCAGTCCAAAATGACAGGGAGCAATCAGTTCATATCGTTCCAATCTTTTTTCCTCTTATCTCTCTGTGGATTCATTGCCAAATCATTTCATGCAAAGAATCCTTTTATTTTCATTACAGTCTTCACCATTTTTATTCTAGTTGACTGGTCTGCATCTGTCAATGAAAAGCCGCGGCAAAAGTGTCTATCTCAGGCTGCACTGATACTGTTCACGCATACGTGCCCAGTAACGGAATTTGCCGTGGCTTCGCATTTAAATACGGCAAATTCCTGCTGCCACCACGTTTTCTTACGGCACTTTCGGTTCCAAAAGTGCCTACCCGTGTACAATAACACTGCACTGATACTTTCCCTGATAAAAGCGGTAACCGCCGCCCAGATTATAAACTTCATATCCCATCCGGTCATACCAGCCGCACACCAGAAGGCTTTCACTCCCCCGCGCACAGTAAAACAGAAGCGGACGTTCACCTGTAAGTGTCTGCCGGTTATCCTGAAGCCATAAAAATGGAATATTTTCCGCCTCGCAGAGGTGAGACACATTATATTCTTCCGGCGTCCGAAGGTCAATCAGCCGTCCCGTGTACCCTTGCTCCAGCCACGCGTCCAGATACCGCACCGGTATGGTCTGATACATCCGTCATCCCTCCTCATTTTATACAAAAACGGTTTCTGACAGAACCCGATTTCTTTTTTACCTCTATGTAATATTAATATATGCTTTGTCCGGCGGACAGGTGTCAGAGGAGATGCGGCAGCCTCTTCCATTGGCACGAAAGTACAAAAGACGAACAAATGCCGGGAAACGGTGGATATTCCGCATTCCCGGCATTCACTATTTTTTCTCTTATCTGCCTGTCTCATCAGTCACAATCGCTGTAATCATCCTCTGTCTTGTCCTGATACTGGTTTTTAGAGCTATTTCTGGAACGGTTCTGGCTCTGGTTCTGCATGCGGTTCTGGCTCTGGTTGGAACCATAATTAGAGCTGTTCTTGGATGCATTTTTGGTGCTGTTTTTCTCGGCACTGTTATCATAGTTGCTGTAACTGTTTTTGCTTGACATAAGTCATTCCTCCTAAATTCCTGCCCTGTCAGGTTTTCTACGTGTCGGTTCCGGCTTCCTGTGAACAGCCGCTTAACCGTCACTTTCTTGTTACAGGTCTTAGTATGGAATTTTACTGCGAAAGTATGCAGGGTAATTCTTACTTTTTATGCCAGTAATATTTTTTTGTTTCATCGGACGCAATTTCCTATGAAATCAAAAAACATCTGCATCCAACCCTTTTTTCATGAAAAGGTTCAATGCAGATGTTTCGTAAATTCATTCTTAACCCAGCACGTTCACAATCTTAACCGGTGTGCGGTAGTTCCATGGGGAAGTCTTGATGCCGGTCCTTTCAGTTGAAGCATGTACCACTTTGCCGTCGCCGATATACATCGCTACATGGTTGATACCTCTTCCGCTTCCGTAGAAAATCAGGTCGCCCGGCTGCATCTGGTCAGCGCTGATTGCTGTACCCTGCTTGGACTGGGAAGTTGAAGAACGGTTCAGGCTCACACCGGCACCGTGCTGCATCACATATTTCGTAAAACCAGAACAGTCAACCCCTGTGTGCGGGTCGCTGCCGCCAAATTTATAACGTCCACCTACAAACTGCAGTGCATAATTGACTAACTGCTCTCTGGTCGAGAGATTGCTCTGCTCTGCGACAAATGCATCTGCGACTGCAGCTGCTTCCTCTGCCTTGCTGAGCATAACGCTACTCTGAACCTTCAAATAGCCTTCCATCTCACCGGCTGCTACCTTGATCCAGCTGTCGTCTGCCTTTCCAACTACGTCATAGGACTCGCCCTTTTCAGCCATCGCTACTACTTCTGAGTTTTCATCCTCATCCGCATAGATCGAAAGGTCTGCTGCCACGGTTGCCACCATGTCGCTCTCATAACCTGTAGACGGCCCCGCAAAAGCTGCCTGCGCGCTGCCAATGGTCAGCATTGAGCACACGCATACCATACTGAAAAGTTTCTTTGTTCTATTTAAATTCATGCTTCAAAACTCCTTAATTAGATTTTGTGATTCCCGCAGATATTGCTGAAACAAAAGAATCGAGTCCCAATCGCTGTGGTGTTATCTATCGTTCGAAATGTTACATAATTATTAAATCTTATTACATTGTTATTATATTTTCTTTTCTTTTCGTTGTCAAGGAAATGACGGATCTTTTATATTTATTTAAGATTTTAATTTCCGACAAAAAAGCGCAAAAATACAGGGAATTTCAACCATATTGGTACAAAATATTTTTGCCCCAGGCTGCCGAAATGCCCTGTATTTTCAAGTGTTTTTTATATCATCTTATATATAATGCAAATCACGATTCTGAAACATATTTCATAATTCTAAGATTCTGTCTCTGGCAAAATTTTATTTTCATTTTTCACCAGCCGTGTCCAGCGTAAACCAGAACTCCACACCGTTCTCATGGTTCTTCACACCGCACGCCTTATGGTGCATCTCCATGATCGCCTTGACGATCGAAAGCCCGATGCCGCTGCCGCCATATTCCCGCGTTCTCGCTTTATCTACCTTGTAAAACTTCGTCCAGAGGTTCGGAAGCGCTTCGTCCGGGATCGGATTTCCCGTGTTAAACACTTCCACGCAGACCTCTTTTCCATCGCGCCGGCGGTCAATCCGGATCTGAATCTTCTTCTCCCCGCCGCCCACATGATGAATCGCGTTCGTCAGATAATTGGTGATGACTTCCTCTATTTTAAATTCATCGCCCATGACGTAGACCGGTTCCTTCCCGTCAAAATCCACAGTCAGCTCATTCTGCTTAAGCAGCACACCGGAAGAAGAAATCACACTGGCAATCAGCTCCGTCAGGTCAAACCGCTCCACAGACAGCCGTTCTCCGCCAAATTCCAGCGCCGTCAAGGTCAGAAGCTGGCGCACCATCCGATTCATTTTCCCAGCCTCGTCCATGATAACGCCGCAGTAATAATCGCGGTTCTCCTTGTCCTCCGCCATGCCCTCGACGAGTCCTTCCGCATAGCCCTGAATCAGCGCGATCGGCGTCTTTAACTCATGCGACACATTCGCAATGAACTCCTTCCGCATCTCATCGATCTGCACTTTCTCGTCAATATCCTTTTTAAGCTGTGCATTCGCCTCTTTCAGTTCTCCGATCGTTGTCTTGAGGCGCTCCGAAAGCACATTCATGCTGTTTCCAAGCGTATCAATTTCCTCCGTCGAGCGGCGGCTTGTCTCATAGCGGGCATCAAAATCCAGGTTCGACATCTTTTCCGACAGCTCCGACAGCCGTTTGATCGGCATCGTAATGTGCCGGGTAATAAAGTAAATCAGAATACTTCCCGCCAGAATTACCACGATTCCAACAAACATCAGAAACCGGTTTGAGATAGCCGCGCTCTCATGGATGCTCTCCATCGGCATCGTCATGATGAAAATGGTCGCATTATCCGAGAAAAATCCCCAGCTTTCCAGATAAAACGTCTTGCTGAGCGGGTCAAACGTCTTCTGAATCATGTAGTTGTCATATTCCCGCAATACATCCCGCTTCGCCCCCGCATGACCGACGATATAGCGCCGCACCCGGTCACGCATGACTTCCACATCCCGCGCCGAGGAGACGAGTGTCTGGTCACTCTCGCTGTCATATAAAAGCAGGGAAATATTCGACCGGTCACGCAGCTCGCGGATCACATTTGCCAGCCGGACACCGCCGCTCGAAGCTTCCTCCCCATCCAGTGCATCCGCCGATGCATCCTCCGAGTCATCCTCCAGCACCACCGTGTCACCTTCCGCATATTCACCCAGCGCATCCTGTGTCTCATCGCCAGCCCTATCACCGGTTCCATTTTTACCAGACTGAGCCGAACCGCCATCTGCACTGTCCATATCAGAACTTCCATCTTTCGACTTCTGGTACTCTTTCCAACCCGAATTCAGCTCCGCCTGTGCGTCCTCCAGCGAACTCTCGCCATTCCGGACCTCATCCTGGATAATCGCGTCAATCGCCCGATATCCCTTTTCCAGCGTATGAATCTTATAATTCTGGTAATATCCGGACAGAAACCAGTTATTGATACACCAGATAAGCGCGATTGCAACCGTCATCAACCCGGCAAATATGATTGTAAATTTCCATCGGACCGAACGTTTCATTCGCTTACCTCAAATTTGTAGCCCATGCCCCAGATCGTCTTGATGTACTCGCCTTTCTCGCCCAGCTTACTCCGTAGCTTCTTCACGTGCGTATCGATCGTCCGCGCATCGCCGAAATAATCATAATTCCATACATTATTCAGAATTTTTTCTCTCGAAAGCGCAATTCCCTGATTCTCTGCAAAATACGTCATCAGCTCAAATTCCTTGTAGCTTAAATCCACCGGTTTTCCATCCACGCTGACCTGATGTGCCGTCTTATCAATGTGGATGCCGCCCACATCGATCACATCCTGGCTGCCGCCGTTGCTGCGGCGCAGGATCGCCTCCACACGTGCAACCAGGATCTTCGGACTGAACGGTTTGGAAATATACTCATCCACGCCCAGATTAAAGCCCTGCAGCTCGTCGCTCTCCTCGCCTCTCGCCGTCAGCATGATGATCGGCACCTGCGAATACTTGCGGATCGTCTTCACAACCTCCCAGCCGTCCATCTTCGGCATCATCACATCCAGAAGAATCAGCGCAATGTCCTTCTGCTGGAAAAACAGATCCACCGCCTCCTCGCCGTCCCCGGCTTCCAGCACCTGATACCCTTTAATCGAAAGGAAGTCCTTCACCAGCTTCCGCATCCTCGCCTCATCGTCCACGACCAGTATTTTAATCTTATCCATAAAATCTTCACCTCATTTATTTTACTCTGCCGTGTATGACAGAACCTCTTTCCACGCTGTCATATCCTGATTACATTCTCAATCTGTCTGTATTTTAACAGATTCGGATGGGAGATTCCATAGGTTCACAAAAGATTCATAGTTTCTACCACATATAGAAAAGAGAGTCCTTTTCCATCCTCCTGGGCTCCCCAATGCGAGCAATTTATATATTCAGTTGCCAAGGACAAATGGAACTTTTTCATCTCACACGCAAAACAGGACTGTCCGACAAAATCCAGTATTTCCCTGCATTTCTCATCCAGCCCTGTTTGCTTTCTATTTCACAGTCTTCTCAGGCTGTTCCATATCTTACATTTTATTCTTCGGTTTTCTCCGCCTCTTCGCTCTCAACCACGCCAATCGAAAGATCCTGCAGCTGTTTCGGATCAACCTGAGACGGTGCTTCCATCATCAGGCAGGAAGCATCTTTTACCTTCGGGAATGCGATGACGTCGCGGATGCTGTCTGCGCCAACCATCAGCATAACCATACGGTCCATACCGTAAGCCAGACCAGCGTGCGGCGGTACTCCGTATTTGAATGCGTCTAACAGGAAACCAAACTGCTCCTGTGCCTTTTCTTTCGTAAATCCAAGTACCTCAAACATCTTCTCCTGGATGTCTGCCTGATGGATACGGACAGAACCGCCGCCCATCTCGGTACCGTTCAGGACGATATCATATGCTTTTGCACGTACCTTGCCCGGATCGGTGTCGATCAGCGGAAGATCCTCTTCCATCGGCATGGTAAATGGATGGTGCATAGCTACGTAGCGATCCTCTTCCTCTGAATATTCAAGCAGCGGGAACTCGGTTACCCACAGGAACTTGAAATCATCCTTCTTTAAGAGGTCAAGCTGTCTAGCGATCTCCAGACGTAAGTTTCCAAGTACATCAAATACAACTTTATCCTTGTCAGCTGCGAACAGAAGCAGATCGCCCGGCTTACCGCCCATAGCAGCCACCAGTGCATCCAGCTCTTCCGGCTTCATGAACTTGGAGAAGGAGCACTTGTAGGTACCGTCCTCATGGATTGCCAGATATGCAAGACCTTTTGCACCAAAGCCTTTTGCGTACTCAACCAGCGCATCGATCTTCTTTCTCGGCATAGCGCCCTGTCCTTCTGCGTTGATACCGCGGACAGAGCCGCCATTTTCCAGTGCACTCTTAAATACAACGAACTCGCAGTCTTTTACTACATCCGATACGTTTTTCAGCTCCATGCCGAAACGCAGATCCGGCTTATCGGAACCGAAACGATCCATTGCCTCGCGCCAGGTCATACGCTGGATCGGAAGCTGCAGATCGTAATTGCAGATCTCCTTGAAGAGCTTCTTTAACAGACGCTCATTGACATCCAGAACGTCCTCAACGTCAACGAAGGAAAGCTCCATATCGATCTGGGTAAACTCAGGCTGACGATCGGCTCTTAAGTCCTCGTCACGATAGCAGCGTGCCAGCTGGAAGTAGCGGTCATATCCAGAACACATCAGAAGCTGTTTTAACAGCTGCGGAGACTGCGGCAGTGCATAGAAGCTGCCCGGATGTACACGGCTCGGTACCAGATAGTCTCTCGCGCCCTCCGGAGTACTTTTAATCAGAGTCGGAGTCTCAATCTCAAGGAAGCCTTCCTCTGCTAAGAATGCACGGGTCAGGATAGCCACGCGGCTTCTTGTCATCAGGTTTCTCTGGATATCCGGACGTCTCAGATCCAGGTAACGGTATTTCAGGCGAAGATCCTCTTTGGTTTTGGAGTTCTCCTCGATCGGGAACGGCGGTGTCTCAGACTCTGCCAAAATGCGGAGGTAATCCGCGCGGATCTCAATCGCACCTGTCTTTAAGTTTTCATTTACTGCACCGGAACGTGCCTCTACGCGTCCGGTTACAGCGATAACGAACTCGCTTCTCAGCTTTTCTGCCTTTGCAAAGCTCTCAGCGCCGCAGTCAGCTTCCTCGAAGATCAGCTGCAGGATACCGGAACGATCCCGCAGATCCACGAAAATAATGCCGCCTTTATTTCTGCTCTTCTGAACCCAGCCCATAACGGTTACTTTCTCACCGATATTGGCAGTTCCCAGCTCGGTACAGCGATGGGAACGTTTCAGTCCTGCCATAGATTCTGCCATGATAGTATTTCCTCCGTTTATTATAGTTTTATCTGAAAAATTCAAAAACTGAATCACTTCAAACTGTCTTTGTAAAATTCCACGATCTCCTCGTAGCCGTCCTTCGCCAGCTGCTCCTTCTGGAATTTCTTGTTCTTGTTCATCTGTGCGACTGCCACGCGGGTGCCGTTAGCGCGCTCTTCCTGTGCTTTCTTTAAGACGGCACGGAACTGCTCGCCGCTTAAACCTTTCTCATACAGGAATGCTTTCTTGCCGGCTGCCTCCGGTACTTTGAAACCGGAATCCATCAGGATCGTGATGATACGCTCAAAACCGATGGAAAATCCGCACGCCGGTGTATCGACGCCGGTAAATTTGCCGATCAGCTTGTCGTAACGTCCGCCGCCTGCAACCGAGCCGCCGAAGCCTTCCATGGAAACCTCAAAAATCGTTCCGGTATAGTAGCCCATGCCGCGCACCAGCGTCGGGTCAAATTCAAGACCGAATTCGATGTCTGCAACCGCTTTAACTGTCTCCATGATCGTTGCCAGATTCTCTGCCTTTGCCGGATCCATCACGCCGGAGAGCTTCTCGCCCAGCGCGCGGACGCCTGCCGCATCGTTCTGAATCTCTGCCAGAAGTCCGGTGTATTTCTCAACCGCCTCTGGCGCATAACCTTCTGCAAGCAGCTCTTCGCGGACACCGTCCAGACCGATCTTATCCATCTTATCGAGAATGATAAATACCTTATCGGTCTCATTTTCCGGAAATCCGCTGTAATCTGCCATGCCCTTTAAGATCGCACGGTCATTGACGCGGACAGTGTATGCCTTGTCCGGGCAGATGCGCTTCAGCGCCTTGGTAAGCGCCAGAATCTCCTCGATCTCAGCCAGGTTTGTCGCATCACCTAAAATATCGATATCACACTGTACAAACTGACGGAAACGTCCCTTCTGCGGACGATCGGCACGCCATACGCTTCCGACCTGCAGCGCCTTGAACGGCGCTGATAAATTAGCAGAATTGTTTGCATAATAACGGCTGAGCGGCAGAGTTAAGTCATAGCGGAGACCACCGTCTACGACATCTGCCTCTGTCTGTGCTGCCTCGACGTTCAGCTTCTCGCCTCTCTTTAAAATCTTGAAGATCAGCTTCTCATTGTCGCCGCCCTGCTTGCTGGTCAGGTTCTCAATGTGCTCCACGCACGGAGTCTCGATCGCCGAGAAGCCGTATCCGCGGTAGGTATCTTTGATGATATTCAGCACATAATCCCGGATCTCCATCTCGCCCGGAAGAATGTCCTTCATGCCTGTAACTGGTTTTTTCTTTAAAGCCATGTGTCAAACTCCTTCTATGTCTTTCTGCAACCATATTTCCCGCGCAAAGAAAACTTCACTTTTCCATGCTGGAAACTGGATTTTTATGTTTCTCTGTTACAAAGTGTTTTTCTGCATCTGACACCCTGTATCTGTGAATTTTTCGTTTTTACTCTCTTCGTCCAAGCAGCTTCTCTTTCCGCCCGATCATCTCATCGATCCGGTCGATATACTGCTCAACTTCCTTGACGTTCTCCGCCCTCTCAATCCGGTTTTCTGCCGGGAAATAAACCTTGGTGGTCGTTCCCGCACCGCAGGCGGCGATCGTCTGTTTTTCTTCCATAATCAATATATTATAGAGACATTCCTTGCCCGGAACCGCATAACCGACATTTTCAAAATTGCCCGCCATATTTTTCTGGCGGTAGAGATAGTACGGTTTCAGTCCCATCTCCTCGGCATACTGCGCGGTCAGGTCAATCATCTCCTGTGTATTGACAATCTTCAGATTTCCGTAGCGCTCCTTATAGATATTCAGGCGCGCCGCGCGCTTGATCGCCAGCGAATGCACCGTCACGCTGTCCGGTCTGAGTGCCTTGATCTCCTCCATTGTCTGGCGGACATCGTCGATCGTCTCCTCCGGCAGACCCACGATCAGGTCCATATTGATATTGTCAAATCCCAACTCCCGCGCCAGCAGGAATTTTTCCTTCACATCCTCCACCGTATGACGGCGTCCGATGAGGTCAAGCGTCGCCTGCTTCATCGTCTGCGGATTGATGGAAATACGGGAAATGCCGTGATTCCGGAGCACCTGCAGCTTTTCGCGCGTGATGCTGTCCGGACGTCCCGACTCAACGGTAAATTCAACTGCCTGTTCCACCGGGAATAATTCTTCCACCTTTGTCAGGATCTCATCCAGATCCTGCGGATTTAACGAGGTCGGTGTGCCGCCTCCAAAATAGATGGTCGAAAGCGGGCGATCCTTCATCTGCTCCGCCACATATTCCATTTCCTTAAAAAGCGCCTCTTTGTAGAGGTCCATCCGTTTTTCCCATTTCACAATCGGAAACGACGTAAACGAACAGTACAGGCAGGTTGTCGGACAGAACGGGATTCCCACATACAGGCTGTACCCATTCTCATAATCGATCGTGGACAGCAGGCGTCTCTCGCGCTCCGCCACGTCGATGCTCAGATCGATCTTTTCCTTGCTGGTGAAATACGTCTCGCGCATATAGGTCTCGATCTGCTCGTCCGTCCAGCCATCATACAGCTTCGTGAGCGCAATCTTCGTCGGACGGATGCCGGTAAGCGTCCCCCACGGAAGCTCTCTGCCGGTCTGGGCACTCAAAAGACGGTATAACGTCTGTTTGATCTCATTTTTCGTCTCAAAACGGTTGGAAAAATCCGGATAAATCAAAGCAAAGTGAACAGCTTCTTTCTTCACCGGCGTCACATCCAGTGAAAACGAGTTTCCGTCCCGTACTCCCCGCACAATCAGATCCGCCTCCCCGGCTTCCTCTTCCTTGTGCGTAAATGTCTCGCCCGGATAAAATGCCATCAGGAGCTCACGGATATCCTGTTCAAAGGACGCGTCATTTAACAAAATCGCTATCATGCTTCGCGCCCCCTGTATCCCGCCAGCGGATTGTACTGTTTTTCGTCGGCGATCGTCGTATATCCCATATGTCCCGGATATACATTCGTATCATCCGGCAGGTTCAGAAGGATATCTGCCACCGAATGAATCATCTGACGTCCGCTTCCAGTCGGGAAATCGATGCGTCCGTAAGAACCTTCAAATAAGGTATCTCCCGAAAACAGCACCTTCTCTGATTTTACATAATAACAACAGGAACCTTCCGTATGCCCCGGTGTATGAAGCATCTGGAACGTGTAGCCCGCTGCCTCGAACGTCTCTCCATCCTTCAAAAGCATATCCGCTTTCAGATGCAGACCGCCGCCCTGAAACTGGACGGACAGGTTCTTATCCGGATCCGCCAAGACCGCCTGCTCCTGCTCACAGGCATAGACCGGCACGCCCAGATCCCGTCTCAGCTCTTCCATCGCCGTCACATGGTCAAAATGTCCATGAGTCAGCAGAATCGCCTTTGCCTTCGCTCCGGTCTGCGCCAGTGCATCCTTGATCCGCGCCGCCTCATCGCCCGGATCGACAATCACAGCTTCTTTCGTCTCCGGATGCACCGCAATATAACAGTTCGTCTGGACCATTCCCACGATCAGCCGTTTTATCTCCATCTTTTCCTCCTAATAATATGTGAAACTTTCACAGGGTGTACGTACCTGTGAAATATAGAGAGAACCGCTTATCCGGCAGTTCTCTCTATATCTAATACTCCTTCAATCTGTCTGAGTTTATCAGATAATTTATTTAATTCCTCAATTCCGTGGATATCGAACGTCATGACGATCGTCGCCTTGCCCTGCTTGCTTGTCCGCACATTCATCGAGGTAATGTCGATCTGGCGCTCGGTAAATACCTTGGAAATATCCACAAACATGCCGATGCGGTTGTTCGCATAGATCTTGATTTCGGTGGAGTATTTTTCCGTGCCCGTCTGTGCTTCCGGCTGCTGCCACTCGGCTTCAATCAAGCGCTCACGCTCTTCCTGCGGCAGATTCATCACATTGATGCAGTCCGTCCGGTGGATCGAGATACCGCGTCCCCTTGTGACAAATCCGACGATCTCATCGCCCGGAACCGGGCTGCAGCACTTCGAAAAACGAACCGCCAGATCGTGGATTCCCTTGACAACGATACCACTCTTCGACTTCCCGGCTGCGATCACCGGAACCTTGTTTCCATCCGACGCCATGTTATCGAGGATCGTCGTGTCGGTTACTTCCTTCTTTAACTTCTTGTTGCGCTCATCCAGCATCTTGTTGATGACCTGTCCCTCTTTGAGGGCGCCATGTCCGATCGATGCCAGAACGGAATCCCAGTCACGGTACGCATAGCGCTTCATGACCTTTTCCATATATTCCGGTTTATTTAACTCTGAATAATTGATGTCCTTCGCCTTACAATATTTATCCAGAAGCGCACGGCCGCGCAGGATATTGTCCTCTTTCAGCTCGCTCTTGAACCACTGGTTGATCTTATTCTTCGCCTGTGTGCTCTTAACCAGTTTCAGCCAGTCGCGGCTCGGTCCCTTGGAATTCTGGGAGGTAATAATCTCGACACGGTCACCATTTTTAATGACATAATCGATGTTGACCAGTTTTCCGTTGACACGGGCACCAACCATCTTGTTGCCGACCGCACTGTGGATCGAATACGCAAAATCGATCGGGGTGGAACCGCTCGGCAGGTTCTTGACATCGCCCGTCGGGGTAAAGCAGTATACATCATCCGTAAAGAGGTCCAGATCACTCTTTAAGAGACTTAAGAACTCTTTATTATCGGACATATCCCGCTGCCATTCCAGGATCTCACGCAGCCAGGAAAGCTTTGCCTCGGCGCTGTCGATCGCCGCCTTGCTGCTGCCGCTCTCCTTATATTTCCAGTGTGCCGCTATACCATACTCAGCGGTACGGTGCATCTCATAGGTGCGGATCTGAATCTCAAACGGCTGTCCGCTGCTGCCAATCAGAGTCGTATGCAGCGACTGGTACATATTCGGTTTCGGCATGGCAATATAATCTTTAAAACGTCCCGGAATCGGTTTGTACATCTCATGGATGACACCGAGCGCCGCATAACAGTCCTTCACGCTCTCCACGATAATCCGGACCGCAAAAATATCATAGATCTGATCCAGCGTCTTGTCCTGGTTTACCATCTTTTTATAGATGCTGAAGAAATGTTTCACACGGCCGTCTACCTTGGCTTCGATGCCCGCATCGTCCATATGTTTCTTGACTTCATCCATAATCTTATGGATAAACGCCTCCCTGGTGTCCTTACGGAGCGCCAGTTTTTCGGACAATTCTTTGTAAACCTCCGGCTGGAGATATTTGAGAGACAAATCATCCAGCTCGGTCTTGATCTTGGAAATACCGAGACGATCAGCAATAGGCGCGTAGATATCCATCGTTTCACGCGCCTTTTCTTTCTGTTTTTCCGGCTTCATATATTGAAGCGTCCGCATATTGTGCAGACGGTCTGCCAGCTTAATCAGGATAACCCGGATGTCCTTCGCCATCGCTAAGAACATCTTACGCAGGTTTTCCGCCTGAATCTCTACTTTATCGATCGTCCACGAGATCTGGGTCAGCTTGGTAACGCCGTCTACTAAAAGTGCTACCTCCTCGCCAAAGATCGCCGTGATCTCCTCCTCTGTCATGACCGTATCTTCCACGACATCGTGCAGGATACCTGCCACCAGAGTCTCTTTATCCAGCTCCAGATCCGCCAGAATGATCGCCACACAGAGCGGATGAATGATATACGGTTCACCTGATTTACGCCTCTGGTCCTTATGTGCGTCATACGCGATCTGGTACGCTTTCTCAATCATGCTGATGTCATCCGACGGATGGTACTTGCGAATGGCGGCAATCAACTCATTATACAGTACCTCCGGACTCGTAAAATCCGCCGGCGCTTCAATTTCCTGATCCAGCTTTTTTATTTTATCCAAATTTCCCATATATGCCTCCTGACCCTTCCGTAGATAACTGAAACGCCTGCCGTTCGGAATCCGGAAAGCGGTTCACGCAAATGAAATAAAATATTATATAGAATACCCCTATTATACGAATATTTGACAAAAAATGCAACGGCAAACTATTTTGTTACTGTTCACGCATACATGCCCAGTAACGGAATTTGCCGTGGCTTCGCATTTAAATACGGCAAATTCCTGCTGTCGCCACGTTTTCTTACGGCACTTTCGGTTCCAAAAGTGCCTACCCGTGAACCGTTATCTATTTCCCCTCATAGGTAATTAGGGCATCCACCGCATATCCGTTCAGTTTTTCGCGTCCCTTTAAGCCTGCCAGCTCCATCACGCAGCAGATTTTTACAACCTCGCCGCCCATCTTCTCGATGAGCTTGACAATCGCCTCGGTCGTTCCGCCGGTTGCGATCAGGTCGTCAACGATAACTACCTTCTGTCCCGGTTTAATGGCATCCTCATGCATCTCCAGAACCGCGCTGCCATACTCCAGATCGTAGCTTACAGATACCGTCTTGCACGGCAGTTTGCCTTTCTTGCGGATCGGCACGAATCCCTTGTGCATCGCATATGCAACCGGCACGCCGAAAATAAACCCGCGGGACTCCGGACCAACCACGATATCATAATCCACACCCTCTAAGGATTTCTGGATTCCGTCGATCGCAAGCTGCAGTCCGTCTGCATCCTGTAAAATCGTAGTAATATCGCGGAAAATGATACCCGGCTCCGGGAAGTCCGGAATGCTTCTTACATATTCTTCCAGCTTTTTCATGATTTTAACCTCTTTTCTATAAATTTTGTATCTCAATTTCTCAGTTTCAAATCGCCATCCGGCTCTTTTTCCACCGTTCTTCTCATTTTTGCAGAAGTTTTCCCCTGCTTCTTCTTCCTTATATACATAGAAGCCACAATCACCACCAGCACAAACAGCGCACCTCCGCTGATCAGCAGTCCCTCATGCAGTCCCTGCGGATAATACCTGAGTTCCACCGTATGGGTTCCCGCCGTCAGTTCCACGCCGGTAAATGCCTTCCAGACCGGACGCGTAATAGCTTCTTTTCCATCCACCGTGACCGTCCAGCCCTCGTCATACGGGATCGTGAGGAACAGCGTTCCGCCCTCGCCCGCGTCGATCGTGCCCTTCATCGCCTCCTCGCCCAATGTTTCCAGTTCAAATGGATGCTGGTTGAGGCGCTCATAGAGCGCACGCAGCCCGGCTTCGTCAAAGCGGTACGCGCTCGCGTCCATGCTTCCGGCACTGTCATTGCTCTCCAGCAGAATCAATGTGCCTGCCTTCACATATCCGGTTTCCACCAGATACCCGCGTTTCAACGTATCAATGCTGCGGCTCTCCCCGCCGACATCCAGTTTAACCGAATCAATCTGACGGTTTGCGACACTTATATAATACTCCCCATCTTCCGGTGCTGTAAAGGAAAAACGATTCCCCTGCTCCTCCCCGTCCGTGAAAATCAGGCACTCCGGCACGCCCAGCACATCCGATAAATCATTCTGGACATCCGCTGGCGAAGAAAGATCGCGCTTCCAGCCCGTTTCTACTATGTCCGGCAGGATAAAGCCGAGCGGCAGCGTCCACGGATTCTCATAGAGGTACGTGTCACCTGAAAATGCATAAAGCGACAGGCGCGGATTGTCCTGCTTGCCCTCATAGAGTGCATATTTGATTGAAAATAACGAATCCACCAGCGGCGTACTTCCCACGATGCTGTACGCGTTCGTCGAACCTTCGCAGCCCATCTGTTTGAAGAAATCCGTCACCCCGGCATTTGCCACCGATGAAAACAGTGATACGGATGGAAAATGCATCCACGCGCCATCATTTTTCGTGCGCGCATTCGTTTTATCAATCCGGTAAAATTCCGTCTTTTTGAGCGGTTCTGTCACCGCTGCAACATCCTGATTGTCTGCCACATAATCAGTCCGGCTCGTCGTCGGAATACTCGTTGCCGCCATATTGGCAAGCGCCTCCACACTTACCAGCGCCATCGCCAGAAGCGCCGCCGTGAACGCGAAATGTTCTTTATTTTGATAGAAATAAAAGACGCCCAGATACAGCAGCAGAAGCACCACTGCCACATACCAGACAACTGGCTCAAACGCATCGTCCGTCACCAGCTTTTCTGCCAGAATCACGTAGCCAATCGCGGCGGATGTCACCCCGGCAAACTGCCGTTTGGATATTTCATCCAGATATAGATACGCCCGGAAACACATCGTCAGCACCAGCGCGATATAGATAAACGACTGGCGGCACGGCAGGCTGTTCGGGTAATGGAAGCCATGCCAGATAAAATTCAGCACATTGAACGAAAAGCTGGCATAGAAAAAGAGCAACAGCACACCGTACACAACCTTTTCCCGGATCGCAATCCGGCGGTTCAGAAAATACAACCCCATGAAAATGTAAACTGCCACGCCGCAGTAGAGGTTCGGCCAATGGTCGAGTCCCGTCTCCACCTGTACATTTCCGATGTGCCGCGCGATCATGTCAAAGATCGGGAAGTAGATTTCCAGTGTGGTCGGAAAATTAAAATCGCCAGACGCCGTACTCTGCAGCGCGGCAATCTCCGGAAGAAGCACCGCAGCCGCCAGCGCACCCGCCAGAAGCGAATACACACCAAACAGGAAAAAGCTGTGCAGACAATCTTTCCATCCCGGCCGTTTCTCCAGAAACAGGAGCGCCACATAGTAAATCACCATGAAGAGGCATATCATAATTGATATATAGTAGTTGGACAGGATTGAAAGTCCCAGCATCAGGCAGTAAAAAAGCCCTTTTTTTTCGCGCACCAGCCGCTCCAGGCCGTGCAGGATCAGCGGCAGCAGCACGATGCAGTCCAGCCACATGATATTCCAGCTATACGCCGCCATATAGCCGGACAGCGCATAGAATACGCCGAAATAGCACGCTCCAAACTTCTGTGAACCCGTGTGCTTTTTCAGATACCACGCCATCGAAAGACCCGCCAGACCGCTCTTGAACACGATCATGTAGGTCATAAATTCGATAATCAGGGACGACGGGCATAACAGCAGCAGCCAGTTAAACGGGCTCGCCAGATAGTACGCATAGAGCGCGGCAAAGTTTACGCCCATGCCGACATCCCAGCTGTAAAGCAGGCTCTCGCCACTTAAAAGCTTATGCCGGAATTCCGAGAAAAACGGCGCATACTGGTGGTACATATCCGTCCGCAAAAAGCTTTCCTGTCCAAACGGAAAAATACCGCGGTATGCAAAAATCAGGATCAAAATCACCACCGGCAGGAAAAATGCCGCCAGGAGATCATCCGACGGACGGAAAACCGCAGCCAGGCGCCCCATTCCGCGGGGTGATTTCTCTGGTTCATCCCACTCATCTAATTCATCTAATTCTTCCTGCTCCCAGTCATCATCATTCAACTCATTAACGACATCTGCTCTGGACTCTGAAAGTTTAGATTTTCTGGCATCTTCTTCCTGTCTCCAGGCAGGCATTCGTTCAGCACGTCTCATATCTGTACAAGCGATCTCCGAATCCACGTCCGCACCTTCCCGCTCGTTCTCATACTCCTCTATTTTCCCCGTTGTTTCCGCTCCCGTAAGCTCCCTGAGTGCTTCTTCCAGTTTACTGGAACTTTCGTCTCGTTCTCTTTGCTCCATCTTCCCTCCATCCAGAATCCTGTTCAGGCGGCGTTTTCTCTACTCTTTCCGGCTTTTCCGGTCTGTCTTCAGCATCCATTTCCGCTGTCATTTCCCCACACAGCCCTATTTCGAGGATTCTTTCTTTTTGAAAATAAATAATTTACTGCAAATATAATTCAGCACCAGCGAGATCGCTGATACCACAATCTTACAGATCATATCCTGTTTGATTCCCATGCCGTCTACCATCACGATCATCGCCACATACGTGAACACCGATGTGAGAATACGGCAGGAGAAAAACGAAGCCATTTCCTTAAGAAGATATACAGGGCGGAAATTGTAGCTTCGAAATACCCAGATCTTGTTTGTCACATATGCAAACAGGATCGCCGCCGCCTGACAGCAGATCGTCGCCATACGGTAGTTCATACCGTTGTGGCGGAAAACCGCATAGGAAATCCAGTCCACCAGCGTCGTCAGGACACCAAATATCAGATACGATATCGTCTCCCTGTTTACAAACTTTCCCCAGAGCAGGGATAATTTTTCCTTTATCATCACTTTTTCTCCGAAAAAAGAATTGTATGGGCAGCGGTCCTTCGACATCCCCATACAATTCCTGTACTTTCTGTAACACACCGGACTCTGATCCGGCAGTTTTATGATTGAAACGTAACTGTCTTCTGCATTTACAGTTACTCCTGCTATTACATTTCCTCTAACAGCTTGTTTACGCTGACCAGCTTCACGCAGAGAGTGAAGAGCTCAGTTGCAATGATCAGATCCTGCAGCGGCGGATAGGACGGAGCAATACGGATGTTGCGGTCTTCCGGATCCTTGCCATATGGATAAGTTGCACCGGCTCCGGTCATAACAACGCCTGCTTTCTTGCACTTCGCAACGATCTCCTTCGCACAGCCGTTCAGGGAATCAAAGGAAATGAAGTAGCCGCCGTGCGGTTTTGTCCAGGTACCAATCTCCAGTCCGCCTAACTCGCGGTCGAGAATGTTCTCAACAGCCTCGAATTTCGGACGCAGGATGTTGGCGTGCTTTCTCATGTGCTCTACCATGCCGTGGATATCCTTGAAGAAACGCACGTGGCGGAGCTGATTCACCTTATCATGACCGATAGTCTGGATCTTTAACTGCTTCTTGATATCGTCCAGGTTGTTGTGGGAAGTTGCGATTGCCGCAATACCAGAACCCGGGAAGGTAATCTTGGAAGTTGAAGAGAATTTGTAAACCATATCCGGGTTACCGGCTTTCTTACATTCTGCCAGAATCTCCAGCACATGATCCTGCTCATCGTCATATAAATGATGGATACCGTATGCATTGTCCCAGTAGATACGGAAATCCGGAGCAGCCGGATGCATGCGTGCCAGACGGCGTACCGTCTGATCGGAGTAGGAATTGCCGGTCGGGTTAGAGTACTTCGGAACGCACCAGATTCCCTTTACGGTCGGGTCGGTTGTCACATACTGCTCTACCAGATCCATATCCGGACCATCTGCGGTCATCGGAATGTTGATCATCTCGATGCCAAAATATTCAGTAATGGAGAAATGTCTGTCATATCCCGGTACCGGACACAGGAATTTAACCTTGTCAAGCTTGCACCACGGGGTATTTCCCATAACGCCATGAGTCACAGAACGGGAGATGGTGTCGTACATTACGTTCAGGCTGGAGTTTCCATAGATAATGATATTGTCAGCCGGAACCTCGATCATATCCGCTAACAGCTCCTTCGCCTCGCTGATACCGTCCAGACCGCCGTAATTGCGGCAGTCTGTCCCATCTTCGCAGGTCAGATCACTGTCGCTGCTCAGTACGTCCATCATTCCCATCGATAAATCAAGCTGCTCTGCACTTGGCTTACCGCGTGACATATCCAGCGTCAGATTCTTGCCCTGAAACTCCCGGTACTGATCGCTCAGATCACGCTTAAGCTCCAGAAGTTCTTCTTTCGTCATCTCGCTATAAGGCTTCATCCTTCAACATCCTCCTTGTTTCTCTTATTTATTTCATCATAATTTCATGGTCTGCTTTTCATCCAGCTCCCCTTGTTCAAGGGTTCGGATCATCTCATCTAAGCATCGTTATAATAATAACATAGGTACAAAGGGCATGACAAGCATTAATTTGTTATGTCAGCACATAAAATTTGTTATATGGTACCGCTTGGTTTTTCCGATTCGGTGCATTTCACGGACAGCAAATTATAATAAAAACATGATGTTCCCCCTTCTTTCATATACTAATGAAAATATATCTTTCAGGTCACATCATGTTCATTCATTTTCCCATGCATTCTGTTCCATCACGTTTCCGGCACATCATTTCCCCGCTGCTGGTTCCCGCCCTGTTTGCCATCTCTTTCTTCGCCGGGCAGACTGCCGCACATTTCCTGCGCCGTCCATCCGGGCACACGGTTTCAGCGCCTGTTATCGCCTGTGGCTCGCTCCCGCCTGCCTTTGATTCCGATTCGATTCCGGTTTCCGCAGATGGAAACTGGGGACTTGGATTTCCCAGTCCAGGGCAGACACCGGTCGGCAATGCCTCCGCCGACACTTTAAAAAACTTTGACGCTTTCTATGTAGGCGATACCTCCAAGCCCGTCATCTATCTGACCTTCGACGCCGGATATGAAAACGGCTGCACACCTGCCATTCTGGAAGCACTGAAAAAACACCATGTCCCGGCAACCTTTTTCGTCGTCGGCAACTATCTCGAAACCAGTCCTGAACTGGTAAAACAGATGATCGCAGAGGGTCACACCGTCGCCAACCACACGTATCACCATCCCGATATGTCCCGCATTTCCGACAAAGCAGCATTTGAAAAGGAGCTGACTGCCCTGGAAACACTCTACCAGTCCGTCACCGGGCAGACAATGAAAAAATATTACCGTCCGCCGCAGGGCAAATACAGTGAATCGAACCTGCAGATGGCAAAGGAGCTCGGCTACAAGACCTTTTTCTGGAGTCTCGCCTATGTGGACTGGATGCAGGATCAGCAGCCATCCAAAGAAGAAGCATTTTCCAAGCTTCTGACGCGCATCCACCCCGGCGCGATCGTCCTTCTGCACAGCACTTCGCAGACCAACGCTCAGATTCTCGATGAACTTCTGGCAAAATGGGAGGAAATGGGGTATCAGTTCGGGCGATTAGATGAATTATAAAATTATACCAGCAGCATTTTCCGGATAAACGAAAGGATCGCGCCTCCGATGCTGCAGAACAGCAGAAATCCGTGGTTCGCATTGATCGCCTCCAGTGCCGCATAGCCGCCGTCTACAATCGGCTGTAAGCTGCCCGCATTCTTCGGCATCAGGTACGCTGCCGGACCGGCTACTAATACCAGAACAAGGATGATTATAAACGGGATAAATCCGCGCCCCGTATCGTATTTTTGCAGCCGTACTTTACCACCCGCGTGCTTGCCTGACAGAATCCACAGGCACCAGATCGCGCCCATCAATACCAGAAATACGCCAATCCCTACATACAGCCCCAGACCATAATTTTCCTCGGTAATCATAGTTCCGATATAGCCCAGATCGTCGCCGCCATACCGAAATGCCTTCGCATTCGCCCAGGTGATTCCCGCCATCAGAAGAAAACTGGCTGCCTGCATCACGCGCGCCATCAGCACAACCACGCCGGTTACTCCGGCTGCCGTCACATCCAGCACGGACGGACCGTCATTTGAGTCACTCTGCGTATGCGCCTCACTGCGCTCCGCCGCCCGTCTGGTGCGCTCTGCCTCCCGGGACTGGCGTTCCAGTTCCCGCTGGTGGCTGCGCTCCATCCGATTTTTCTGACGCTCTGAGCGCTCCCGCTCCGACTCCAGAGCATGAAGGCGTTTTTCCATCTGCTTCTGCTGTTTTGCATCCCGCTTATCCTCTTTCGCGCTGGAAGAAGAACGTCTCGCGCCCTGTCGTCTGCGCGATGCCGCTTCACGGTCGCGGCGGGCATCCTCCTGTGCCTGGGATTGGCAGCGTTCATTGTCGCGGCGCTCTTCCTCACGCTTCTGTGCGTCCTGACTCTGGCTGCTCCGCTTTTCCTGACTGTTTCGTTTCGATCCAGAGCCGGATTCCGCCTTTTTCTCATCCGATTCCATCCGAGCTGGATTCCGCTGTTCTGAATCACCGTCGTCATAGCTATTTTCCGGCTTTCTTCCCACCGTTTCCTGTTCTCGGCGTACTGTATCATTTACAAGCGGAGTTCCGCAGTTACTGCAAAAATTTCCAACTGCCTCCTGTCCGCATTTTGGACACTTCATTCTATTTTCTCCTTCCTCCAAACGATTCTTTCCATCCATTTCCGCACTCATTTCTGGCATTTGAAACGCATGTTAAACAATGTACATTTTTTTTCACACAGCCAGAACTTTATTTCCTGTTTCCCATGCCCAGCTGCCAGAACGCCACTGCACTCGCTGCTGCCACGTTGAGCGAATCCACGCCGTGTGACATCGGGATTTTCACGGTGTAATCGCACGCCGCGATCGTCGATGCCGCCAACCCGTCACCCTCGGTTCCGAGAATGATTGCTAATTTTTGTTCCTGCGAAAGCGCCGGATCCGCGATACTCACGGAACGGTCACTGAGCGCCATCGCCGCCGTGCGAAATCCCAGCTTCTTAAGCGTTTCCATACTGTTCTCCGCCCAGTCGCCCTTCGGAATGTACGTCCACGGCACCTGAAACACTGTTCCCATACTGACACGGCTTGCGCGGCGGTACAGCGGGTCACTGCATCCCGGTGTCAGAAGCACCGCATCCATAAAGAGCGCCGCCGCTGACCGGAAAATCGCCCCCACATTCGTAGGATTTTCTACATTCTCAAGAATCGCGATCTGTCTGGCACCTGCACAGATTTCCTCGATCCCCGGCATTTTCTTCCGTTTCACCGCACACAGCATCCCGCGCGTCAGTTTAAAGCCGGTCAGGCGCGTCAGCACATCAAATGGTGCCGTAAACACAGGCACTCCCGCACACACCGGGCGTTCCAGAATCTCTCGCCCTTCTGTCTCAATATGGCGTTCTTCCATCAGAAAAGAAACCGGCTCATATCCCGCGTCGAGCGCCCGCCCGATGACCTTCGGGCTTTCCGCAATGAAAAGACCTTCCTTTGGTTCATTATAATGAAATAACTGCCCCTCGCTCAGCCGGGCGTAGATATCCAGCTCCGGCGCTTCCAGGGTTGTAATTGAAATATGATTCATTCTGCTTTTCACCTTTTTAATATGGTTTTCATGTTCTATCGAGTATACCACATTTCTTACAAAAAGGAAGTGCTGATTATGGACGCTGACATGAAATCATTCCTCTATTCTGCCGCATTCTATCATCCTCTTTCCGATTCCGTTCCTATTTCCATACAAATCTATCTTCGGCAAAAGATTTGACTTTTTCATCCCTGTTTTCCATACCGCCTATCATAACGCTGAACCCCCGCTTTATGTCAATCATCTGGGCAAAGATTTCACACAAAGTTCAGAAATAAAAAATGGGTTCTGACACATCTATGTGGGACTTCCAAAACAAAAAAACAGAACTGTCGACTAAATCAGCTACACAGTTCTGGTTTTTCTGTTACTTATAAGAACAAAAGACTATTGTCAGCCCTATCCTAGCGCCCCGCACACTCCATAATAATCCTCTCACACATCTCATACCCCAGCACTGAACTGTTCAGCGACAGTGTATAATTACTTGCCATCCCCCACTTCTGATCCGTGTAAAAGCGATAATTGCTCATACGGCGCTTATCAATGTCTTCTGTCATTTTGATCGCTTCCTGTTCCGTAACATTGTATAAGCCGCAGATCCGCTTTACCTTCTCCGGTATATTTCCGTGTATAAATACGTTCAGAACGTCATCCCGATCTTTCAGGATAAAGTCCGCATTTCTACCTATTATCACACACTCTTCTCTTTCCGCAATATCCAAAATGATCTTTCTCTGCGCTTCATAGATCATGTCTTCGACGGATCGTCCCATCTGGTCGCGCCCTGAAAACGCATAGGCAAATAACCCCTTCTTGGGTGACAATTCCGCATTCTCCTGGATATACTTCGGTGAAAATCCGGACTGCTCCGCAATCTGTCCGATCATCTCCTTATCGTAGTATTTCACACCCAGTTTCTGCGCCACTTCCATACCGATAAAACGTCCGCCGCTTCCAAACTCCCGGCTGACCGTAATAATTCTTTTTCCCATCATCCTATCCTCTCTCCTTACTCCAAATGTTCCACTTTATTCGTTCTGATTTTCTTCAAAAATCCATATCCCACCAGGCAGGCGGCGAGCTCTGTGATCGGAAACGCCCACCAGATAAGCGAAACACCTGCCTGACCGTTTCTCACAAAGATTGAAAAGATGCCTGCCAACGGCAGAATAATCACAAACTGTCTGAGCAGTGAAATCACCAGCGACTGGATGCCACTGTTGAGCGCCTGATAAATACCCTGATATGCCACATTGATTCCGGCAAAAATAAAGCTGATGGAAATGATTCTCATTGCCCCGATAAAGTATTCTCTGGACGATCCGGCATTAAATAACCCGGCAAACATCCCTGGGAAAACCTCTGTGATTGCCATGCCCACAATCATCAGAACAACCGTATAGAACAGACCATATTTAATTCCATCCAGAATCCGCCTTCTGCTATGCATTCCGTATGCAAACGCGATGATCGGTGTGATGGCGTCGCGCAGACCAAACGCAAGGAACAATACAAACTGCTGTACTTTGTAGAAGAGTCCATACGCCGTCTGGGCGGAAGGATTGAATTTCAAAATCAGGTTCATCACATACACCATAATAGACATGAGCGCCTGCGCGATGATCGCAGGAAGTCCGATCGCGTAGATTTCCCTTATAATTCCGACATCCGGCTTCATATATGTGAAATCATGCTCAAACTCTTTGTTTAACTTCATATGAAAAACAAATAATAAAACCGCCGATATGATCTGCCCGATCACCGTTGCATAGGCAGCGCCCGCAACTCCCATCTCCGGGACAGGTCCAATTCCATAGATCATAATCGGGTCCAGAATGATATTTACCACTGCTCCCAAAACCTGACCGATGGTCGAATAAAACGAACGCCCTGTTGCCTGCAATAATTTTTCAAACAAAGAGAAAAATACGATTCCAAACGAAATCACGCAGCAGATCCGAAGGTACTCCGTTCCCATCGAAATAACCTCCGGATCGACCGTCTGCGACGCGATATATGCGTTTACTCCAAAGAGTCCGAATAACAGACATACCGCATAAATAATCACACCCAGAAACAGGCTGTTTCCGGCTGCCTTTGCAGCTTTTTTATTATTTCCCTGTCCCAGCATCCTCGCAAGAAGCGCATTCGTTCCCACGCCGGTTCCAATTCCCACTGCCACCATCAGCATCTGGATCGGGAACACCAGTGTCAGCGCATTCAGGGCGGCTTCGCTTCCTACCCTCATATTTCCCACAAAGGCGCTGTCCACGATATTGTAGACTGCCTGCAATGCCATCGATAAAATCATCGGTATGCCCATCTGGATCATGAGCTGATTTACCGGCATATCCTTCATCTTGTTGCTTTCTGCCATTTTAAACTAAATCCTCCTTTTTTCCGCATGAAAAAGAATGTGCCTTTTTGTGTAATAGGGAATTCCAAGGAATTTCCTATTACATAAAAAAGTGTGCACCTATCTCATAAGCTGGACTTACGCTGATAGGCAACACACTTTTTAATGGCATTTTTATAAAATTTAATAAAAAATGCACCTTGGCACATTCTTTATGGAATAATAAAAAAAGAGCAGCAAAAACTGGATTTACGCTCGTTTGCTACTCGTTTCGGTATTATTATATTTCCTGTTTTAAAAAAAGTCAAACCAAAAAATCACCTGTCGGAAACAGGAATTCTGGTTATTGGTTCACGGGTAGACACTTTGGGAACCGGCACTCCCACTCTCCGCTTCAACGCCTCAATATACAGTCCCGCAAACCGTCCCGGTGTCACGCGATTGTGGGTAATGTAACCGATCTCCATATAATCGTCCACATCAAGCGGAATCGCTACAATATTCGGTCCGTTCAGTTCCTCATTGATGACACCGCTGCAGATCGTATACCCATTCAGCCCGATCAGAAGATTAAACAGGGTCGCGCGGTCGGACACCAGGATGTCCTTGCGGCTGTCCAGCGTGCTGAGGATCTCCTCGGAGAAATAAAAGGAATTGTGCTCGCCCTGCTCATAGGACAGACGCGGATAAGGTTCCAAATCCGACAGGGTGATAGAACTGCGGCTTGCAAGCGGATTGGCCGCACCGATAAATACATGCGGTTTTGCCATAAAAAGCCGCGTAAATTTGAGGTCGTGTTCCCGCAGCGTCTTGCGGATCACCGTCTCGTTAAAACGGTTCAGATACAGCACGCCAACCTCGCTCCTAAGCTTCGCCACATCCTCAATCAGCTCATACGTCTGCGTCTCGCGGATACGGAAATCGTACTCTTCTCCGCCGTACTCGCGGATCAGATCGACAAACGCCTCAACGGCAAAGGAATAGTGCTGGGTGGAAACACAGAACTGGCGTTTCTGCGGCACAGCGCCAAAATAGCGCTCCTCGATCAGGTTTGCCTGCTCGATCACCTGTCTCGCATACCCCAGAAATTCTTCCCCGTCCGGGGAAATCACCACGCCCTTGTTCGTGCGGGTAAACAGGGAAAATCCAATCTCATGCTCCAGTTCCTTGATCGCCGCCGTGAGGCTCGGCTGTGCAATATAAAGTTTTTTTGCCGCCCCGCTGATGGTTCCGGCTGCCGCCACCTCCACCACGTATTTTAACTGAAGTAATGTCATGCCCTGTTCTCCATTCTTACTGATTTTCTGTCATTTCTTTCTGAACCGCATCTGCCACAGAATTACATCAGACTCAAATCCGCCTCTAACGCACCTAGTCCACAAATTTTTCCGTCTCTTTCAGACGAACCAGCGCTCTCGCCATCGCCGCGCGGGTGCTGTAATACTCGGAAATACTCTGTTTCTGGCGCAGCCGCTCTTTCGCACGCTCTAATGCCTCCTGCGCCCGGATCCGGTCGATCTCCTCCGGTTTCTCGATCGTATCTGCCAGCAACATAACACGGTTGTTGGCGATCTCACAGAAGCCCTGCCCGACGACTGCCGCCTCCCACGGACCGTCCTCTGTCGCCTGGAAACGCATTTCTCCCGCTTTGACTGCCACGATCTCGCTCTCATGGTGCGCCATGACAGCCATCTCACCGTCCACCGCCGGAAGGATCAGACAGTGGCAGACTCCCTCATAGAATGTCCGGTTGCTGGATATGATTTTTACATGAAAATCTGCCATCCGTTCCTACGCCTCCTGTTTCTCTAAAGCCTTCGCCTTTGCCACTACATCCTCGATCGTTCCGACATTGAAGAATGCTGCCTCCGGGTACGCATCCATCTCACCATCCAGAATTGCCTTAAAGCCCTTGACGGTATCCTTTAATGGCACATACTTGCCCGGTACACCGGTAAAGTTCTCCGCCACATGGAACGGCTGGGATAAGAAACGCTGTATCTTTCTTGCGCGGCCGACGGTCAGCTTATCTTCCTCAGACAACTCGTCCATACCCAGAATTGCAATGATATCCTGCAATTCCTTGTATTTCTGCAAAATCTCCTGCACCCGTCTGGCCGTCTCATAGTGTTCTTCTCCGACCACATCCGGTTCCAGAATACGGGACGAGGATTCCAGCGGATCGACCGCCGGGTAGATACCCTGTTCTACGATCTTTCTGGAAAGAACCGTAGTCGCATCCAGATGGGTAAAGGTAGTCGCCGGTGCCGGATCGGTTAAATCATCCGCCGGTACATAGACTGCCTGGATTGAAGTGACCGAACCATCTTTCGTCGAGGCAATCCGCTCCTGCAGCTCGCCCATCTCATTCGCTAACGTTGGCTGATAACCAACCGCCGACGGCATACGCCCAAGCAGCGCTGAAACCTCCGAACCTGCCTGTACATAACGGAAAATATTATCGATAAATAGTAACACATTCCGGTGCATTTTGTCACGGAAATATTCTGCCATCGTAAGCCCGGTCTCTGCAACTCTCATACGAGCTCCCGGCGGCTCGTTCATCTGTCCAAACACGAGCGCTGTCTTTTCCAGAACACCGGATGCCTTCATCTCACTCCAGAGGTCATTGCCCTCACGGGAACGCTCACCGACACCCGTAAAGATAGAATAACCGCCCTGCTCCATCGCAATATTCCGGATCAACTCCTGAATCAGGACTGTTTTTCCGACGCCCGCGCCGCCAAACAGACCGACTTTTCCGCCCTTGGAATACGGCGCCAGAAGATCAATAACCTTGATGCCCGTCTCCAGAATCTCCGCGACCGGGCTCTGATCCTCAAATGGCGGCGGATCCCGGTGAATACACCAGTGCTCCTCACCATCCAGCTTTTGTCCTCCATCTACCGTCTCACCTAAAACATTAAACAAACGTCCAAGCGTCTTTTCGCCAACCGGAACGGAAATGCCTTCTCCCGTCGGTGTTACCTTCATGTCACGGCTCAAGCCCTCGCTTGCCGACAGCATGATGCAGCGGACGATATTATTTCCCATGTGCTTGGCAGCTTCCATCACACACGTCTTTCCCTGATTTTCTACTGTGAGCGCGTCCCGGATCTCCGGAAGGGGACCGCTCTCAAATTTCACATCGACAACCGGACCGGAAACCTGGACAATCTTGCCTTCCGGCAGGCTGGTTTCGGTCTTTTTTGTCTCTGCCGCCTGTTCTCCCATCACACTCTCATCTCCTCTTCTCGTTCTCGTCTCTGTGCAGCCGCGCCGCCGCATACTTCGGTGATCTCCTGTGTGATCGCCGCCTGCCGCGCCCGGTTGTACATCGTATTCAAATCTTTTAAAAGTGCATCCGCATTATCCGTCGCCGCATCCATCGCCATCATACGGGCATTCTGCTCGCTGCAGAACGACTCAACCAGCGCGCCGTAGATAAATCCGGCTACATAGTTCGGAACGATCGCATTCATCGCTTCCTCCGGCGTTGGCCGGAGGGAAAACTCCTCCAGCCGCACATCGACCGGAATCGCCATTCCATGCATATCCGGCTTGGTAATCGGAAGCACTCTTTTATCCTTCGCCACACTCTGCATCACATTTTCCATTCTTGTATACAGGACATGGATCTCATCCAAATCACCCGACAAATATCGTTCCAGAAGTATTCCAGCAATCCACCTTGCCCGGTTAAACGTCGGATCCTGCGCCGTATACTGGAAATTTTCTTCAATCGGGACGTGCTGGGAGGCAAAAAACTGCCGCCCCGTCTCACCGATGACAAACAGATGTACCTCGCGGGAAGGATCCTTTAAAAATGTATCCGCCATCTTCATGATGTTATGGTTATAAGCACCCGCCAGCCCTTTATCGCCGGAAATAACCAGCAGCCCCGTTTTCTTCGACTGGTGCCCTTCTTTTTCAAAATAGGGACTTTCCATGTTCGGCAGATGCCTCTGGATACGCCGGATGACATTTTGCAATGCATAGAAATACGGCTCCGTCTCTGCCAGTTCTTTTCTGGCTTTCTTTAATTTCGTCGAAGATATCAGGTACATCGCATTCGTGATCTTGCGCGTATCCTGAATACTCCGGATCCGGTTCTGGATCTCTCTGAGTCCTGCCATCTTCCATCACCGCCTTACTGCTTATCCGGTTTTGCATCCGCTGCTGCCTCCGGCGCATTTCCCTGTGCTTTCAGGAATTTTGCCTTGTACTCGCCCACCGCCTTCGCAATCTCTCGCTGGATATCATCGCTGAGTGTCTTCGTCGTGCGGAGTGCATCGCCCACCTGCGGGTAGGAGCTTCTCATATATTCGTAAAGACCGCCCTGGAATGTTTTCAGCTTTTCCTTCGGAATATCTACCAGCAGATGGCTCGTCGCCGCATACAGAATCACAACCTGTTCTTCCATCGAGAGCGGATGCTCAAGCGGCTGTTTTAACAGCTCCATCAGACCGCTGCCGTAGGTAAGCTGTGCCTTGGTTGCCGGATCCAGATCGGAGCTGAACTGTGTAAATACTTCCATCTCGCGGTACTGTGCCAGGTCGATACGTACGCTTCCGGCTGCCTTCTTCATCGCCTTAGTCTGCGCTGCGCCGCCGACACGCGATACCGAAAGCCCTACATTGACCGCCGGGCGCATGCCCTCGAAGAACAGCGAACTTTCCAGGAAAATCTGTCCATCTGTGATGGAAATAACGTTGGTCGGGATATACGCCGACACATCGCCCGCCTGTGTCTCGACAATCGGCAGCGCTGTGATTGAACCACCGCCCAGCTCATCCGAAAGCCGCGCCGAGCGCTCCAGCAGACGGGAATGCAGATAGAATACATCGCCCGGATATGCCTCACGTCCCGGAGAACGTTCCATCAGAAGAGACAGTGCACGGTACGCAACCGCGTGTTTCGATAAATCGTCATAGACAATCAGAACATCTTTTCCCTGATGCATGAAATATTCTGCCAGCGCCGTTCCTGCATACGGCGCGATATACTGTAAGGACGCCGGATCACTCGCCGTCGCTGCCAGCACGATGCTGTACTCCATCGCCCCGTGTTTTTCCAGTGTATGAACCAGTCTCGATACCGTTGAAGCCTTCTGACCGATCGCCACATAGATGCAGATCACGTCTTTTCCCTTTTGGTTCAGCATCGTATCCACCGCGATCGAGGTCTTACCGGTCTGGCGGTCGCCAATGATCAGCTCACGCTGTCCGCGTCCGATCGGGAACATCGAATCGATCGAGAGGATACCGGTCTCCATCGGGGTATCAACTGACTGACGCTCGATAATACCCGGCGCCGGTGACTCCACCGGACGGTATCCGGCAGCCTCAATCTCACCTTTATTATCGATCGGATTGCCCAGCGCATCTACAACACGCCCTAAAAATCCCTCGCCAACTGGTATACCTGCCATCTTGCCGGTCCGCATCGCGCGGCTTCCTTCTCCGATGGTGTTCGCATGTCCAAAGAGGATGCAGCCGATCTCCTTCGACCGGATATCCTGTACCATGCCTCTCACATCACCGTCAAACGCCACGATCTCGCCATACATTGCGTGGTCGATTCCATCCACATAGGCGATGCCGTCGCCCACCCGGCTGACCGTACCGATCTCACGGGCTGAAATGTCGATTCCATCCAGATTTCCTTTCAGAATCCCGATGATTCCCTTCTGGGTAAGGAAATCACCCGAATCCGGCTCTTTTACCAGATTCTTTAATTTATCTGCCAGTGCCCGTTTTCTTCCCTCCGTGCTCCAGTCATATTCCTCACTTCCGACCCGGAGGATAAAACCACTTCCAAGCTCCGGCTTTTCTTCCTTCACAATCCGGAGTTCCCGTCCCGGATATTTCTCCGAGAGAAATTTCCGGATTCCGGCTGCCTGTTTTTCATCCGGCTCTTTGACATATTCCAGCACACAGCGCAGATATTTATCCGGCTTTTCAAACGTCTCCGCTTCCTTAATCAGATCCGGCATCATTTTCATTGTCTGATCCTGTGCCAGCACCTCGATGATTCCCCGGACTGCCAGCGGAAACAGGCTACGAACCAGATCTTCCCGCTTCTCACGGGTCAAATCCGGATTTTCAAGCTCTGCCGGAAGCTGCGGTGTCGCAGCCAGTATCTCAGCCGCATGCTGCAGATCATCGACAGAAATCTTCTGCCTCTTTATTTCTTGTAAATAGACATCAAGTTTCTTCATTCTCCGTCGTACCCGCTTTCTT
This sequence comes from Clostridium sp. AF12-41, assembly GCF_003461685.1. Lineage (NCBI taxonomy): Bacteria > Bacillati > Bacillota > Clostridia > Eubacteriales > Clostridiaceae > Clostridium > Clostridium sp. AF12-41. The sequence goes on from NZ_QTXO01000003.1 coordinate 111,650, forward strand.
CAAAAACTCATCATAAAGAGCGCTGTCATCCGACTTCTTGTTCATCGAACCAGCCGCCGCGTCCAGAACCAGCGACAAAATTTCATGCTTCGCCTGTTCGAGCATCTTGTCCTTCTCCCGGCGTGCATCCTCGCCCGCCTTACGGATGACTTTATCTGCCTCTTTCTGGGCGTTTTCAATCAGCTGGCGTCCTTCCTCACGTGCACTCGCACGCGCCGCATCCAGCACCTTGTTTTTCTCTGCTTCTATTTCATCCTGGCAGGCTGCGTATTTCTCTTTCTCCGCCTGCGCTTCTTCCTGCATCTTTTTTGCCTCATCATACTTTTCCTGAATGGCTGTATTCCGTTTATCGATCACTTTGTTGATCGGCTTAAAGAGGAAAATACGGATAATCGCATACCAGATTAAAAGGTTGATGATCGTAAAAACCAGGTTGATGTCCAACCGTAACATAGCCTTGCCCCACCTTTCGTTTTCTATCGTATCAGCTTAAAAGAATAATAATCAAAAGGGCAATAACGAAACCATAAATAGCAGTTGCCTCGGCAAGTGCCGCACCTAACAATAGAATCTTTGTGATTTTTCCCTCTGCCTCCGGCTGTCTTGCGACTGCCTCAGTCGCCTTAGATGTGGCGATTCCGATACCAATTCCGGCTCCTGCGCCTGCAAGAACTGCCAGACCTGCTCCGATTGCAATGATTGTACCCATAATAAAGTCTCCTTTTTGTAATTTTCTATTTCTCTTCTATTACTCGATTGATTCCTTGATAAAAAGCCCTGTCAGAAAGACAAATACATACGCCTGAATCAGACCGTCAAAAATATCAAAGTAAGCGCTGAACAATACCGGAAGCCCTACCGGAAGGATGTATTCAATCAATTTCATGATGACGAACGCGCCCAGCACGTTTCCGAACAGTCGCATACACAACGACAACGGTTTGATAAATACCTCCATGATATTGATCGGTGTCACGATGGCGATCGGCTCTGTAAAGCTCTTTAACCATCCTTTTAAACCTTTGACCCGAATCCCTGCTGTCTCAATCAGCACAATACTCATCAGCGCCAGTGCTGCCGTGACGTTCAAATCCTTGGTTGGCGGCTTGAATCCCAGTATACCAAGCAGGTTCGCCACGCCCAGATACATCAGCACGGATGTCAGATACGGCGCATAGCCTTTTCCTTCCTCTCCGAGGATTCCCTCGCCAATGCCCTGCAGCCACGTAACAGCGTTCTCCAGAAGGAGCTGTCCGCGTCCGGGATGTTCAACTTTCAGACCGTGCGTCACAATCAGTGAAACCACGAGCACCACTGCCATCATGATCCATGTAACCACAACGGATTCTGATATGCCGATCCCGCCAATTGTAAAGGCTGTCTCACAGTTCAATTCCTTGATCAGGGTCGCACCCAGATCTCCCATACTGTCACTTCCTCTCTCCGGGTTGTTCTCCCGCGGCTGCCCCGGCTATTGTTCTTTCATTTCCCGATGCCGCCACGTGTTCTAGTTACTGTTCACGCATACGTGCCCAGTAACGTTTTCTCCTGTGTCTCCACATTCTTCCCGTCTGTTCCCGATCTTACTCCCAGAAATACAAATGGTAAAATTATATTTTTTTCCTATATCCATAGATAAAATGAATGGTGATAGTTATTGGTAATCGTTATTGTGGCTGGACATTTCTGGAAAAATACGATAAAGTGTGACTATATTTGGTAAATACACGTACAGATATAAAATCAGATAAACACTGTTTCAATCAGGCAGAAACAGTCCGACATACAGAAAGGATTTCAATTACATACATGGACATCAGTTTCGACTACTACAAGGTTTTCTATGAGGTGGCTCGATGCCAGAATATTACCCAGGCGGCTTTGAATCTCTGCCTCACGCAGCCAACCGTAACAAAATACATTCATAATTTAGAAGATATGCTTCAGTGCAAACTTTTCAACCGCTCCCAAAAAGGCGTGACCCTGACCGATGAAGGGCGGATCCTGTTCCGCCAGATCAACCGTCCCTGCCAGCAGATGGGACGCGCGGAAGAGATTTTAAAAGAATATACGAACAGTCAGAGCGGCAGGGTTTCGATCGGTGCGAGCGAGCTGACGATGCGCTTCTTTCTGCTTCCTTATATTGAACAGTTCCAGCAGCGTTTTCCGAATGTGACCGTACAGATTCATTCCAACTCTGCGCCGATCACCGCTTCTTCCTTAAAGGCCGGGGAAAATGATTTTGCCGTCATCATCTCTCCGATCCACGAGATCATGAAGGAGCTGGATCTGGTTCACGTGATGCCGGTTGCCGAGTTCCAGGATATCGTCATCGCCGGAAACCGTTTTTCCGAGCTGCAGAACCGCACACTCTCCCTTGAAGAGCTCTGTATGCACCCGCTTGTCAGCATGGAGTCCGGCACGACGACGCGGCTTTTTTGGGACAATCTCTTTGAGGAACAGGGGCTGGATCTGCACCCGAGCATCGAAGTTTCTTCCAACGATCTGATCGCCCCGACCGTCTCCCACAATCTGGGAATCGGCTTTGTTCCCTCGGAATTTGCCCGGAACTACCTGCTCAACTACCGCGTGTTCCAGCTTCACTTAAATATCCCTATCCCGAAGCGCCAGATCCTCATCCTGCAAAACCCGATGCGCCCTCTGACGCCGGCGGCACAGGCATTTCTGGATATGCTGAAACAGCCGGTGCAGGAAAGTATAGGGAATGAACAGCCGGTCTTGTTACACCCATAGGGATTTTCGCTAAAAATACCCTGTCGGTCGGATTTTAATGCTCCTGACAGGGTATTTTTGTTTGTAATCTACAAGCTTCTAACCTCTTCATATAAATGAAAGTGATTTTTTCTAAATTCCAGAAGCCCTTCCCGCTGCATTTTCCCCAGCTCTGCCGACAACGCCGACCGGTCCACACCCAGATAGTCGGCGAGCTGCTGGCGGTTGAATGGGATATCAAATCTCTCGCTCTCATTTTTTACCGCCTGATCGGAGAGGTACGACAGAAGCCGTCCCCGGATGGATTTCGACGATGTATTGAAGATCCGGCGGGACAGCTGCAAGTTTTTCTGCGCCGAGATTGCAAGCAGGTTGCGGATAAGCTGCGTGTGATGTCCGCAAGAATTGGGACACTGCGACAGCATTTTTCCAACATTTAAAAACAGCACTTCCGTCACCTCCGCTGCAAACACATCGACCAGCAGCTTTTCCCCCGGCACGCACGCATATGTCTCCGCAAAAATCTGTCCCGGTTCTACCCGGTCTAGAATGCTGCGGTTACCCCACAGATCATCGTTGACAATCATCACACTTCCGTGCATCACCACCCCCAGAGATGTGACCGTATTCCCCGCGCGATAAATCATTTCTTCTTTTTCATAACTGCGTTCCTCCGCCCCCAGACAGGACAGCATCTCCCCGATTCCGGATTCGCCCGCGCCTCGAAACAGGGGGCTGCGGCTTAGAAGCTGCATTTCGAAGGGAGTTAAATTCAGGCTGGCGCCCGTTTTATAGTTTGATGCCATATAGATGTTGACCTTTCTGTTTTAACTAAGTGTTCTTATTATATCAAATATTTTTATATTTTTCTGCAATCTGATTTCCCGTTCTTGCACATCCATGCAACTTCTGCGATAATAGAAACATTCCTATATCAAATGGAGCTTTAAACCAGAAGATTTATCGGACAGGATATTTACATAAAGAGGAGACTTTCAAATGATCGAGCCAAACCAGCTTCTTCAGACATATATCCGCCAGTATCAGGCGGCAAGCAAGAAAAAAAGGAAGACCAGTTCCCGCCCCCGCGATCTGAGCGAGCGGACCAGCCGGCTGTTTAAAACACTGAAACGCACCAAACCGACACAGGTCACCAGCCTCTCGCTGGAGGAATGGCACCGCCAGATCAAAAATCTGGCTTATTTTGCGTACCGTTCGCACAACGATGCTGTCACAAAGCTCATTGAAACCAGCCTGCTGCCACAGCTCATCCGCCTGGATGAGGCAATGTTTCTGCCCGCCCAGCGCGATGATATTTCCGTGGATTTTCTGAATTATCTGGAAACAGAATTGGATGGTCAGCTCTGCACGCAGACACTTCTGGAGCTTTACCAGATCTATAAGCGCTACGTCATCCAGTATAAAATCATGGATCTCGTCCCATCCCGCCCAGAGCTGGAATTTCCGGAGACTATGGCGATGAACCGCCGTTTCATTCTCCACATCGGACCGACCAACAGCGGCAAAACATTTCACGCGCTGGAACGCTTAAAAACAGCGAAAAAGGGCACTTACCTCGGTCCGCTGCGCCTTCTGGCGCTTGAGGTATATGAAAAAATGCACGACTGCGGCGTTCCCAGCACCATGCTGACCGGTCAGGAGTGTATCGCCGACGATGACAGCCGGATCACAGCTTCGACGATCGAGATGGCAGATTTCTCCGAGGAATACGATATTGCCGTGATTGATGAGGCACAGCTGACCGCCGATCCAGACCGCGGGCATTGCTGGACAAAGGCGATTCTGGGACTGAAAGCTCACGAAATCCATGTCTGCATGAGTCCCGCCGCTGAATCTGCTGTCACACACCTGATCCATCTGTGCGGCGACAGCCTTGCCATCTGCCGGTATCAGCGCAAAACTGCGCTCATCTGTGAGGACACGCCATTTTCCTTCCCGGAAAGTGTTCTTCCCGGCGATGCACTCGTCGTATTTTCCAAAAAATCCGTGCTGGATGTGGCGGGACGTCTGGAAGAAGAAGGTATCAAGGCAAGTGTTATATACGGAAGCCTGCCGCCGGAGATCCGCCGCCGCCAGATGCAGCTTTTTACCAGCGGCAAAACCAAGGTGGTCGTCGCCACCGACGCGATCGGCATGGGACTCAACCTGCCTGTCCGGCGTATCGTATTTGTCCAGACCCAGAAATTTGACGGTACCACCCGGCGCGGTCTGTCCGTACCGGAGATCAAGCAGATCGCCGGACGCGCCGGACGCTTCGGACTCTTTGACACCGGCTACGTCAATGCGATGGGGCAGGAATCCCTCGATTATATCCGGGAACAGCTTACTCAGGAGGAGGAACCGATCGAAAAAGTCAGCCTCGGTTTCCCGCAGATTCTCCTCGATCTGGACGAGCCGCTGGACGTTATCATCAAAGTCTGGAAATCCGTTGAGCCGACGCCTCCGTTTGAAAAGGTCAGCGTCGATGAGATTTTAAGCCTTTATACGCAGGCAGAACGCCACAGAGACGATATCTACGGATTCGATGACAAACGGATTCTCTACCGCATGATCAGCTGTCCCATCGATATCAAGGATCATCAGGTTGTCCTGCAATGGCTGCGCTACTGCAAGGATTACCCGGCGGACAAACGCCTGAAACATCCGGACAAAGGCGCCGGTTCCAAGCTGGGACTGCAGAAATACGAAACGTATTACCGCAAGCTCGACCTCTACTACCAGTTCTCCCACCGTTTTGACAAGATCATCGACGAGGACTGGCTCGAACAGGAACGCAGCCGCACTGAGGGTACGATCATGCGGTATTTGTCCAAGGGCAAAAAAAGCTACATCGCCCGCTGCCAGCGCTGCGGACGGATGCTGCCGGTTGGATATCCGTTTAAGATTTGTGATCCGTGTTTTCGTCACAGTTCCATTATCGACTAGCCCCTGATTTTACCGTTTTACGTTCCGGCTGTTCAACACCACCAATGCTGTAAAAATCAAAAGAATGCCCAGCACATTTTCAACCCGCAGCATTTCTCCAAATACCACAATCCCAGCCACAGCTGCCACCATCGGCTCAGCAAACGCCAAAACCGAGGCTTTTCCTGCCTCCATCTGGCGGAGTCCCAGTGTGTAGCTTACAAACGGAAAAAAGGTAGATACAAGTCCCAGCGCCAGCCCTTTGCCAAGAAGCGCCGGAGAGGTCATCTGGCTCGAAAACACACCGATGATTCCCCATCCAAAACCGGCAGCCAGAATTTCTCCCGCTGCTTTATATTCAGCAAGTCTTTTTAGTCTATTCTTTTTATTTATCAGATATAATCAGGCTTCAAAACAGTGCAACTGCCGTATCCGGAATCCGGTCACTTTCAAGATACAAAATATTTAAGATGATATAATAACGGAAGATGCCATGACGACATGGGAGATACTGTTTCGGGGCAGCGCATGACGTGCTGCCTCTTTTTTCGAATTTATGCTATAATACAGAAAGAGGGAATCAAATTTTAGGAAAACAAGGAGAATTTCAATATGTATGATGTGTTAATTATCGGCGCCGGTCCCGGCGGTATCTTTTCTGCCTATGAACTGATGGAACGTAAACCAGATTTAAAGATCGCTGTTTTTGAGGTAGGACATCCGCTGGAGCACCGTAAATGTCCCATTGATGGTGATAAAATCAAGTCCTGTATTCACTGCAAATGCTGCTCCATCATGAGCGGATTCGGCGGAGCTGGTGCATTTTCTGATGGAAAATACAACATTACCAATGATTTCGGCGGCACTCTCTATGAGTATATCGGAAAAAAGACAGCCATTGAACTGATGGAATATGTGGATGGAATCAACCTCCGTTTTGGCGGGGAGGGCACGAAGCTGTATTCCACTGCGGGAACAAAATTTAAGAAAACCTGTATGCAGCACGGCCTGCATCTTCTGGATGCTTCGGTCCGCCATCTGGGTACGGATATTAATTATATTGTTCTGGAGCACCTCTATGATCATCTGAAGAATAAGGTGGATTTCTATTTTGACTGTGCCATCGAAACCGTGGAGAAAACGGAGAAGGGTTACAAGGTTTACAGCGATGATACAACCTTTGAGGGTACGAAATGTATCATTTCCGCCGGACGAAGCGGCAGTAAGTGGATGCAGAAGGTATGCAAGGATCTGGATATCCATACGAATTCCAACCGCGTGGATCTGGGGGTCCGGGTTGAGCTGCCGGCTGAGATCTTTTCGGATCTTACGGATGAACTCTATGAGAGCAAGATCGTGTATCGCACGGAAAAATACGAGGATTACGTGCGCACCTTCTGTATGAATCCCAAGGGAGCTGTGGTAAATGAGAATACCAACGGCATCGTAACGGTAAATGGTCACAGCTACGAGGATCCTGCAAAGCAGACCCATAACACGAACTTTGCCCTCCTGGTAGCGAAACATTTTTCAGAGCCCTTCAAGAATTCCAATGAATATGGAGAGAGTATTGCAAAACTCAGCAACATGCTGGGCGGTGGCGTAATTGTGCAGCGTTTTGGAGACCTGATCCGCGGAAAAAGAAGCACGCAGCAGCGAATCAATGAATCTTTTACGGTTCCAACCCTCAATGCGGCTGCCGGTGATCTGAGCCTGGTTCTCCCAAAACGGATTCTGGACGGTATTATCGAGATGATTTATGCCCTGGATAAGGTGGCACCGGGTACGGCGAATGATGACACGCTTCTCTATGGAGTGGAGGTAAAATTCTACAACATGGAGGTGGAAGTGGATCACAACCTGATGACCTGTCATGATGGACTCTACGTCATCGGTGACGGCAGCGGTATTACCCATTCCCTTTCCCATGCATCTGCCAGCGGTGTCTATGTGGCACGGCAAATCGCGGAGGCAATTTAATAATAAACGGTCAGAAATGTCTATTAAAAATGGATAAGATGCAGCCCCTATCGTCTGCCATCTTATCCATCTCATTTCACTTCTTTAGCTTACCAACATCTCATTCAGATGCATTTTCCTTGATTCCCACTCAGATCCCCAACTTCCGAAACAACGCATACAATTCTTCTGCCTCGTCCATCGAAGGTTTCCATCCATATTGTTTTAAATCGACGCGGTCGCCGTCCTCGGTGGAGTCCACCCGTATTCCATCCTGTTCCAGCAGTTTTTTCTGCTGTCCCGGATAGTCGAATGCCGCCGCGCCGCTTAGAAAGCCCTTGGAATTAATCACCCTGAATGCCGGGACATCGCCCAGGCGGTTGGTGCGGAGTGCATATCCCACCTGGCGGGAATGGCGCGGCGCACCACACAGGAGCGCGACCTGACCGTAAGTCGTCACGCAGCCGTCCGGAATGCGCCTAAATACTTCTTCCATTCTCCGATAGATGTCCATAATTATTTCCCCAGCACCTCGTCCGCATGATCAAGTGCTGCCTCGATATTCGGGCAGAAATGATCGCGTCCGATCATATCCACAAATCCTGCCTTCTCCATCACGTGCATCGGCTGCTCGTTGACATGGGACAAAATCAATGTAACGCCGTTCTTCTGGCAGCGCTCATAGAGGGCAACCATCGAATTCATCGCTGTACTGTCAACCGCCGGAACGGCACGCATACGAAGAACCAGGCATTTCGTCTCCTCGCGGGTTTCAATCTGGTTGATGCGGTCTGCTGCACCGAAGAACAGCGGTCCCGTAATCTCATAAACAGCCAGTTCTCTCGGAATCTCCCGCAAACGTGCCTGTTCTTTCATGGCTGCTTCTTCATCTTCTGCAGCTGCCGCTAAGAGCTGTGCCTCTTCCACTGAAAGCTCTTTTCCGGCTTTTTTCGCTTTTCTTACTTCCTGCTCTTTGCGCTTCTGCTCCTCTACTTCTTCGACATAGAGCCAGCTTCTGACGCCCGTCTCATCGCTCATCCGCTTCATAAACAGCAGGCAGGATAACAGCATACCGATCTCGATCGCTACAACCAGATCGAAGATAACGGTTAAGAAGAAGGTCATCACCAGAACCGCAATATCACTCTTCGGAGCCGTCTTGGTCAGACGGACGAAGGTTCTCCACTGACACATATTGTAGGCAACCATAAACAAGATTGCCGCGATGGTCGGCATCGGGATCCAGCTTGCACACGGCATCAGAACTACCAGAATCAGAAGCAGGACAACCGCATGAACCATGCCTGCAACCGGGGTACGGCCGCCATTTTTGACATTGGCTGCGGTACGCGCGATCGCGCCCGTCGCCGGAATACCGCCAAACAGGGCGGAAATAATATTCCCCGCGCCCTGTGCCACCAGCTCCGTGTTGGAACGGTGTTTTCCGCCAATCATGCCGTCCGCTACCACGCAGGAAAGCAGAGACTCAATCGCCGCCAGAACTGCAATCGTAAACGCATCCGACAGGGAACCCTGAATCACATCGTAGCTAAACACCGGCAGACGGAACGCCGGAAGCTTGTTGCTGACCGTGTAAAGGTCGCCGATCGTATTCACATGCAGCGGCAGGAATTTTACCATTAAAATACCTGCAATAACCGCTACCAGCGATCCCGGAATTTTTTCCGTGATCATCGGCATCACGATCAGAATCGCCAGACACACCACGCCGACGATGATCGCGTGCAGGTTGACACTTCCGAATCCAGCCGCGAACGCTTTCAGCTTCTGCATCGTCTCGATCGTCTCCATGCCTGCCGGATAGGTTACGCCAAAGAAATCCTTCAACTGACCGATGACGATCGTCACCGCGATACCGGAGGTAAAGCCGGTCGTGATTGTAAACGGAATAAACTTAATCAGTGAACCAAAATGGCAGAATCCCATGATAACCAGAATGATACCTGCCATGATCGTCGCAACTGCCAGTCCTTCCACGCCGCTCTTCGCCACGATACCTGCCACGATCGTTGCAAATGCTGCCGTTGGACCTGCAATCTGTACCTGGCTGCCGCCTAAAAATGAGATCACAAATCCGGCTGCAATCGCCGTGTAGATACCCTGTTCCGGACCTACACCCGAAGCCAGCGCCAGCGCGATCGAAAGCGGCAGCGCGATGATCGCTACGATGATACCCGCTACCACATCTGACATCAGCTGTGCGCCGGAATACTTCTTCAATGTTGTAAACAACATTGGACGTATTTTTTCCATACCTCAAACTCTCCCTTTTTCTTCCCAATTTAAATAAAAAGTAATTGCCAGCCCTAAAAAGAACCGACAATTACCTATTATACAGCAAAATAAGGGGGTGTCCAGTTTTTTCGAAATTTTAACACAGATTTCTTAGTTGTGATTTTTTTGTCAAAATGACGGATTTGTAAACTTTCTGTCACAAACTTCCGGCTATTTTTTCGATTGACTTTCCTTTAAAAAAGTCTATAATTCGTACTTGTAAAAAGCATTGAGCAGGACACGATTTCCAATTCTCCACGTTTTCAGAGAGCTGCCGGGCGATGAAAGACAGTAACGCCGATGGAAATTATCCCCTGTGAGCTGATCGGACAAACGCATGCAGGATACCAGTAGTCCGGTCCGGATTCCTACCGTTAAAGAGGAACATATTCAGAATGATGGATATGGCTGAGAGATCGGCTTTACAGCCGGTAAAAGAAGTGGTACCGCGGATGCTTATGCCTCCGTCTTCTTGAACTTTTAAAAGTTTCAGGAGGACGGAGGCTTTTTTGTTTCCCCGCTCCCGAAACTCCGGCAAACTGCCGGGACACTAAAAACCATTTGACCTATGGGAATGGAGGTATCTTTATGAACACATTAGTTATCGTAGTTATCGCAGCCTGTTGTCTGGCGGCTGGTTATCTGCTCTACGGCAGATGGCTCGCCCATAAATGGGGCATTGATCCAAACGCCAAAACACCGGCCGTCACAAAAGAAGATGGTCAGGACTATGTTCCGACCGATGGCTGGGTTGTATTTGCCCACCAGTTTTCATCCATCGCCGGTGCCGGTCCTGTCACCGGTGCTATTCAGGCGGCTGTCTTTGGATGGGTTCCGGTCTTTCTCTGGATCATCCTCGGCGGCATCTTCTTCGGCGCTGTTACCGATTTTGGTGCCCTGTACGCCAGCGTTAAAAATGAAGGCAAATCGATGGGACTTCTGATTGAACAGTACATCGGCAAAACCGGTAAAAAGCTGTTCCTTCTGTTCTGCTGGCTCTTTACTTTAATTGTAACCGCCGCTTTTGCCGACATGGTTGCTGGTACATTCAATGCATATGAGACGGTAGACGGCGTGACCAGCTTATCCGCCGCCGCAACTGTCAACGGCGCAGCCGGAAGCATTTCCCTTCTGTTCATTGCCTTTGCCGTTGTATTTGGACTGATTCAGAAAAAGGCTCAGTTCCATGGCTGGAAACAGACCTTGCTCGGACTTGTCTGCACGGTAGCTGCTTTCGTCATCGGCATGAACTGCCCGCTCATTACCACCAAGGCGAACTGGTCCTACATGGTATTCGCTTACATTTTCCTCGCAGCCGTTCTTCCTATGTGGCTTTTGATGGAACCGCGTGACCTGATGACAACCTTTATGTTTGCCGGTATGATTATCGGTGCCGTCGTTGGACTGCTTGTCGCACATCCGGCAATGAACCTGGCGCCTTACACTGGTTTCCACAATGAGAAATCCGGTGACCTGTTCCCGATTTTGTTTGTAACCGTTGCCTGCGGCGCCGTATCCGGTTTCCACAGCCTGGTTTCCTCGGGTACTTCCTCCAAGGCAATCACCAATGAAAAGGATATGCCGAAAGTTGGCTTCGGCGCTATGCTTTTGGAAAGTTTACTGGCTGTCCTGGCTCTGTGCGTTGCCGGTGCTGCCGCTTCCGCTGATGGCACGCCTGCAACCGGTACTCCGTTTGCTATCTTCTCCTCCGGTGTTGCCGGATTCCTGGAGATGTTCGGAATCCCAGTTTACGCTGCCCAGTGCTTTATGACAATGTGCGTCTCCGCACTTGCCCTGACAAGCCTGGATTCCGTTGCACGTATCGGACGTATGTCCTTCCAGGAGCTGTTCAGTGTCGATGACATGGAACACGCCGAAGGATGGAGAAAACTTCTCTGCAACAAATATTTTGCAACTGTTATCACCTTGGTATGCGGCTACATTTTAACCCAGATTGGCTACTCCAACATCTGGCCGCTGTTTGGCAGCGCCAACCAGCTGTTAAGCGCCCTGGTTCTCATCACCCTGTGCGTCTTCTTACGCGTCACCGGCCGTGAAAACCGCACGCTGCTGGTTCCACTGGTTGTTATGCTGTGCGTTACCTTCACCGCACTCGTTGAGCGCTGCATCGCACTGGTAAAGGCTTACAATGCCGGAACCGCTGTCTTTATGGTAGAAGGACTGCAGCTTATCATCGCGGTTCTGCTGATGGTTCTGGGTGTCATTATTGTGGTTCATTCCGGTAAAGTACTGTTTTCGAAATCGACTGCTTCGAAGACAGAAAACGATAAAAGATCTGAAATGAATAAACCGGCGCATTGCTAATGATTTCATCAAAATCAAATTATAACCCGACTATAGGTGCCAAAAAGGGTGTCTCTCGCTCACGAAAAGAGACTCCCTTTTTTGGTATTTTTTAATTCTATTGATAACCACTCTGCTGCTATATGATGCCAACTCTTCACTTCTGAATCTTTCTCACCGCGAATAATTGGCACTTTTGTTACTGTTCACGCATACGTGCCCAGTAACGCACTTTTTTCTATTCTTTCATCTTTTCTCAAATTTCTCTGGTATTTCCCCTGCATTTCGTCTATAATAGGAAGCAAATTTTTCAACCGAGCACAGCGCTGACAGGCGTTGTATCAGACAGGAGGAGACATGGATATTGTATGTTTAGATCTAGAAGGTGTATTAGTGCCGGAAATCTGGATCGCATTTGCTGAAGAAACCGGAATCCCGGAGTTAAAACGCACCACCCGCGATGAGCCGGATTATAACAAACTGATGAATTACCGTTTAAACATCCTGCGCGAGCACGGACTGGGACTCAAGGAAATTCAGGAAACGATCTCTAAAATTGATCCGCTTCCGGGTGCAAAGGAGTTTTTAGACAAATTAAAAGAAATCACCCAGGTAATCATCATCAGCGATACCTTCTCCCAGTTTGCCGGACCTCTGATGAAGAAACTTGGCTATCCGACCATCTTCTGCAACTCTCTGGTTGTCAGCGAAAATGGTGAGATTACCGATTTTAAGATGCGCTGTGAGAAATCCAAATATACAACCGTCAAAGCACTCCAGTCCTGCGGCTTCGAGACGATCGCCAGCGGCGACAGCCACAACGACCTCGCCATGATTGAGGCAAGCAAGGCGGGCTTCCTCTTCCGCACGACGAAGGAGATCAAGGCAGAATATCCGCAGATTCCGGCTTATGAGGCGTATGATGAGCTGTTAGAAGCGATTAAAAAGGTATTAGCGTAAACATTCCGTATTTTCATAATTGCATATGCAATCGTAAAAGCAGCCCCCGGAATCCACACTCCGGGAGCTGCTTTTCAATCGTTTATCATCTCAAATGTTCACTGATTATTTTTCAATAAATAACTGATTCACATCAAATTTCTCATCGATCATACCAGATTCATACATGAAATCCGCCGTCTTCTGGAATCCAGCCTTATCTTCGTCTGTGATTTCCGTAGAGAAATCATAGAGATCGTACATACTCTTCACCGCATCGACATCCAGATCCAGTTCATCTGCTACGATCTGCATCGTCTCATCCGGTTTTTCTTCCATGAAATCAGCAATCTCGGTCTGTGCTTCTTCCAGCTTCTCGATGATCTCCGGGTGCTCGTCATAGAATTTCTGTGTCACTGCCACTGCAATGATCGCCTTAATCAGGCCTTCGCCGTCGGCTACCAGGTGGTAACCCTGCTTCCCTGCATTGTAAGCAGTTGCGCCAGCAACCAGAGCCACGTCTACACTGCCGCCGTCCAGACCTGCTTTTGCATCCGGGATCGACATATTGACATAGTTGACATCGTCGATCGTCATGCCAGCCGTTGCCAGATAGGAAACGAGAAGCTCATGCAGGTTGGTTCCGGTCGGTCCTGCGATTGTCTTTCCTCTCAGGCTTTCCGGCGTCGTCAGGGACTCATCCTTAGAATACATACAGAATGCCTTCGGAGAACGGCTGTACATATTTAATACCTTGATATCCGCTCCATTTGCTGCAGACAGAATCACCGAAGTACCGCCAACCGCATACAAAACCTGCACATCGCCGGAAGCCAGCGCCTGTGTCTGATCTGCCCCGGAGGTCAGCTCCGCATAATCAACCTCAATCCCCATATCGCCAAATGTTTTTTCAAAAATACCCTGATTTTTCTCGATGATCGTCGGCACATTGAGCGGAGAAGTTACATACGTAAAGGTCAGCTTATCCAGATCAGATTCTTTCGCTGTCTCCTCCTCGGCTTCCGCCTCCTCTGCGCTGGTTTCTGCCTCTGCCTGCGTGCTCTCAGCCGCATCTTTTGTACCGGAGCAGCCTGCCAGGGAAGCTGCGATAAGGCAGAGTGCCATTCCCATTGCCATCCATCGTTTCATCATAATCGTTCCTCCTCTAAATAAAATGTAAATTATTTATAATATCCCTTTTCAGGGTTATCATCTCATCCTCCAAAAGATTCCTCTCTTCCTGCGGCGCCTTGACCTCATAGAGCGCCTTGACCATGCCCTTTTCAATGACCGCAATCTGGCTTCCCAGAATCAGTGCCTCATCGATGCTGTGCGTCACAAACAGAATGCTCGCACTGCGCTCCTGCTGGACACGCAGAAGCTCTTTCTGCATCTGTTCCCTTGTAAAATAGTCAAGCGCAGCAAACGGCTCATCCATCATGATAAAGGTCGGCTCATACGCCAGCGCCCGCGCGATCGCCGCCCGCTGCTGCATTCCGCCGGAGAGCTGTGCCGGATATGCTTTTTCAAATCCAGATAATCCGACCGTGCGGATAACCGCCTCTATTTTCCCCGGATCTGTCTCCTTTTTTGAAAGCCCGAACACCACATTTTCCCAGACGGTCAGCCACGGCATGAGGCGCGGTTCCTGAAAGACAAATGCCGTCTTGTGGGCGCTCTCCCAGCGGATCTCTCCGCTGTCCGCCGTCTCCAGTCCTCCGGTCAGCCGCAGAAGCGTCGTTTTCCCACATCCGCTCTGCCCCAGAATCACGGTGATTCTCCCCGCCGGAAGCGACAGGTTGATCCCGTTTAAAACGGGAATCTCCCGGTTATCCACCCGGTATGTTTTATGAATATCAATCAGTTCAATTCCAGCCATTTTCCCCGGATCCTTTCAGCACAAATCCTATCATCCATCCAAACAGGCGGTCCGTCACATATCCGACTGCCCCGATCGCCAGAATCCCCACGATCACCTTGTCGGTCCGCGACATCTGCTGTGCAAATAAAATCATATGTCCAAGCCCGGTGGACGCCGCCACCATCTCCGCACCGATAATGGCGCGCCAGCTATAGCCAAGCCCGATCCGCATTCCGACCAGAATATCTGCCATCGCATAGGGCAGAATGATGCGGAAAAATTTGCGGCGCTTCGAGTAGCCGAACATATCGCCCACTTCCAGAAGTTTCGAATCGCACCCGGTAAATCCCTTCACGATATTTAAGTACATCGGGAAAAATGACGCCAGCACAATAATCACCGTCTTCGTCATCTCTCCGATTCCGCACCAGAGAATCAGCAGCGGAATCATGCTGAGCGGCGGGACATTGCGGAAAAACTGCACAATATACTCATAGTAAACGCTGCTGCCCGGAAACAGCGCCCGGAACATTCCCAGCACAAAGGCAAACAGGAACGCAATCGCAAATCCCTTCATGACACGCAGGAAACTGATTGAAATATCCCCCCACAGTTCCCCGGTTTTCACCATTTTTAAAAAGCTCGTCCACACCCGCGCCGGGGACGGCAGCACATACGCACTGACCATCTCCATGCGGCAGACCAAACACCAGATCAGAAATACCGCTCCGATTCCCAGCGCCGGACCGAAGTATTTCTGCCAATTATCCTTGAATTTCTTCGTTTCTTTCATTCTTCCCATTCTTTTGCCGCAATTCATGCATTTTCCGCTTCCTCAAGCGTTTTCCATGAACCGCAGATTTCTCTCACTCTGTCTGCACGCCATCCCCGTGATGGCATCCATCCTTACAATACAAAAGTTCCAGCAGATCCGCCTGCTTCCAGCTTCCGCTCTCCACATATGCCCGGATTTTCTCCGGACTGCTGACACTCTCTACCTTCGCCGCCTGTCCATCTTTCCGGCAGATTCCCGCAAAATACCCCGGCGGAATCGGGCTGTCTTCGATCGCCCGGACGCGCACCTCACCGCCTGCCAGACGATTCCATGCGATAAACCGCGTATTCTCAAGTCCCAGCGAATTTCCAAGCACCGCAAGACTCTGGCATGGCGTCGTGATGATCTTCTCCCCATCCGCCAGATCCGGACGCGTGCTTAATTCCCGCGCACAGTGAAGTAAAATCGGCTCGATCGGGGCAACTTTCAGGTTTTCAATTCCAAATTCGTTTTCCGGCTCCTTCTGTATCTCTTCAAGCAGCCGAACCGCCTCCGGACAGCGCGCATCCGCAAGCGTCACGCCCGCCCGCAGACTAGCTTCATATCTTTCCCGGACGATCCGTCCCCAATCGCCCCGGCACTCGACCCGCGTCAGACCATGCCGTTCTAAAAAACGCTTCAGCGAATCTTCCTCACACATCCCGGCAGAAACCGGATTTATCCACAAATACTGCATTGTTTCTCCACTCTATCCAATCAGGCTGCCTAGCTTTCACACCTATGCACCTAATTTACTGCGTTTTCACGTTCTCTGCAAGTTAGTTTTTTCTAACTAGCTTATCATAGCAAAAAATCGATATATTGTCCAGTTTTGATTGTAAACTTTTACATTTTTATAAGTTGACACTAGCCGGTAAAAATGATAAAATCGGTTTTAATAGTTCCTATTTTCCTACATCTTTAATAGGTTTTATTCCGAACAGATTCCTGTTTTTATTGAATCCTATAAAAAAAGCAGGCGGACAGGGCATCAAGGATACAATTCAGGCGATCGAAAATGCCGGATATACCTATGAGATCGAGTCGGATGACCGTGAAGAATAATGGGACGCATTTTTCTATAAAAAAGGTTTTAACCAATTCTCGCACTTTCCGTGAAAATCGGCTAAAACCATTTTTCATTACAGCATATTAATAAACCCGGTCGATACCAGGAAAAGAACCAGCATGACAGCCGGCACAATATACCGGATTAAGAAGCTGTACATACCTGCTCTTGAAAAATGTTCCCCATTTTTCTCGACTTCTTCCACGATCCACTTCGGTCCGACCACCCATCCGATCAGGATGCTGGTTAAGAAGGAAATGATCGGCATAAGGAAGCTGTTGCTGATATAATCCATCACATCAAGCAGCTGTCCGGTGGAACCGTTCGGCAGCTTCAACTCAAAATACAGAACATTGTAGCCCAGACAAATGAGAACTGCCGTGATCAGGGAATAGATTCCGACCATCACACACATCTGTTTTCTCGTCTTTCCAAACACTCCCATGCAGTTGGCAACCAGCGTTTCCATGACAGAAACGCAGGATGTCAGCGCCGCAAAGCCAAGCATCAGGAAAAATGCAAGTCCCACGATATGACCGGCGCCGCCCATCGCCTGAAATACCTTTGGAAGCGAAATAAAGGTCAGACTCGGACCGGACGCCATGCCATCGCGTCCTAAAAATACAAAGACCGCCGGAATAATCATCATACCGGACAGAAGCGCCACACCTGTATCAAAAAATTCAATCTGATTGGTCGCCTTGTTCAAATCGATCTCATCTTTGACATAAGAACCATATGTTACCATAATTCCCATCGACACACTCAGTGAGAAAAAGAGCTGGCTCATCGCATCCAGCAGTACTTCCAGAAATCCTCTTACCGTCAGTCCCGTAAAATCCGGGCGCACGTAGACGAGGAATCCCTGTATTCCCGTCCGGACCGTCCCATCCGCGTCCGTGTAGGAAAGCGTCAATGAAAAAATCGCGATTCCGATGACTAACAGGATCAGTCCCGGCATGATAAAACAGGAAAATTTCTCAATTCCCTTCTCTACACCTCTGTATACAACCCAGATTGTGAGCGCCAGAAAGATTCCCGTGAAAATCAGCGGCGCATTCTTTTCCGTGATAAACGATGTAAAATATCCGTCCTCCGCCACATCCCTGCCGGATGTCGTCAAATACTCAAAGAAATATTTCGTGATCCATCCGCCGATGACCGAATAATACGTCATAATTAACATCGGAACCAGAAACGTCAGGTATCCGACAAACTTCCACTTCGGATGCAGCGTTCCAAACGCCTGCAGCGCATTCTCCTTCGTTCTTCTGCCGATCGCCACATCCGTCGTCAGAAGTACAAATCCAAATGTCGCCACCAGCACCAGATACACCAGCAGGAACAGTCCGCCTCCGTCTTTCGCACATAAATACGGAAAACGCCAGATATTTCCTACACCGACGGCACTTCCGGCTGCTGCCAGCACAAAACCCAGCGAACCGCTGAAGCTGTTTTTCTTTTTTGCCATTTACTTATAACCCCCGTGATTGTAACTTTTATGTCCGTCTCCCGAGGACATAGACAGCTTCTATTCTACCTGTTTTTATTAGAATTACAAGTATCTGCCGGCAATTTTCTCCTCAAATTTCTCCCCCTCCCGCTTTTCTTCCCAGCCGCCCCATCATTACTGTTCACGCATCATGCCCAGTAACGGAATTTGCCGTGGCTTCGCATTTAATTTATTTTTCCCCCTTCATCTCTACTTGCCTGCCTTATCATCTTCTGCTAAAATTAAAAAGACAAAAACAGGAATTTTCCCATGGAATGAGGCATATACACAATGAACAGCAATCAAACATTCCCGCGTCTTTGCCGGGTTTTAGAAATATACGAAGCCGATTTTGGCTGTGAAGAACGCCCGGACGGACAGGAAACGATGGTCTGTGTCCGTCTGCTGGACACAACTGAAAATGCAAACCTCTCAGAGCATCCAGAATACACGATACGCACCGCGGATCAGGCACTCTATGATGCCGGAATCGATGAGGGCGATCGCGTCTGGTTTGACCCGGAATCCGGGCAGATTGAGAAAGCGGCTGAATCACACTAAAATATAAAGAGGTTACAAAGGAATATCAAAATGGAACCATTTTACTATAATCACATGAACAAGAACCAGCAAGCCGCCTACCGCGCCATGCAGCAGGGGCTTACCAATCTCTCCGACGAATTTCAGATTCCGCGCCTGGAGGGAAAGGATTTAAGCAATGTATTTTTTGAACTGCGGCTCGATCACCCGGAGATTTTCTGGGCTTCCGGCTTTAAATATAAGTATTACCCAGATTCCCCGAATCTGATCCTGATACCGGAATACCTCTTTGACAAGGGCAAGATCCGCGAACATCAGAAAGCGATGGGCGCCCGCGTCGAAAAACTTGCCCGCCCGGCAATGAGGCTGACTGAACTGGAAAAAGAACGCTATATCCACGATTTTATCTGCGAACACGTTCACTATGACAAATTAAAAAAGCCCTACTCCCATGAGATCATCGGACCTCTGGGACAGGGCGTCGGCGTCTGCGAGGGCATCGCCAAATCGGTCAAAATTCTTTGTGATACGCTCGGCATCTGGTGCATGATCGCGCTCTGCGGCAATAACCCTGAAAAGGGCATCAAATACCGCCATACCTGGAACATCGTCAAGATCGGGAAAACGTACTACCATCTGGACGCTACCTTCGACAACAGTCTCGGCAAATGCCTCCAGACCGGCGAGGAAATCCGCTACGATTACTTCAATCTCGACGACAAGGCGATCTTCCGCGACCACGAACCGCTCATCACCCCGGCGCCTGCCTGCACGGACAGCGACCATTTCTATTATAAAGAAAAGAAGCTCTCCTTTACCAAACAGGAGGACGTTTACAAGCGCTCCTTACAGGCGGCCAAAAAAGGAAAAACACTGACGTTTCACTGGCGCGGCGGCTATCTGACAAAGGAAGTTCTGCGTGAACTGCTCGACCTAATCGAAAAAGCTGGAAAAGAGCGGCAGAAAACAGCCCTCATTAAGCTTAACTGGCCGCAGGCAGTTCTGCGCGTCCGCTACACCGATGAGGCCATCCAGCCGATTGTCACCATGGAGGAAGCAAATGAAGGGGAAGAAACCCCGGAAGGCACAGCGTCTTTATAGTTCGCTGTGCTTTTCCGCGGAGCATTTTTGTGTCATAGGACGAAGTTTCCTATGACATGAAGATTCTAACAATCATAGAGATCATCTTCCAAAACCAGATCCTGATGTTTATCAAAGCTGACTGCCAAAGGAGCTTATCCAGAAAGTTTTACGCTGTTTTTTTGCTATACGTCAATGATTAGGATGAAATTTCTTAGAATTTTTCTCAAAGGAACTATTGCTATAGTCTCTCTTTTACTTCCATAACTGGGCACACACCAACTCCAGTACACTTCCCGCGATACATCTCGCCTTGTCCGAGATCAGAAAACAGTTGGAAAGTTCCTCTTTTCTCGGATCGACATCTGCTACCTTGAAATGTTCCGTCACCCGATAACCATCCCGCAAAAGACCTCGCAGAATGCCCGTGATCTGTGTCTGAACCAGAAGTTTCGTTCCGTCCTCCTGCCAAATCTCCGCGATCGTGTCCCCGGCTTCAACGATATCACCAATCACACGCACATTTTTGAAAATACCCGCTGCCTGCGCGTGAATCACCCGCTCTGCACCGTATCCACTGATCACGCCCGGAATCCCCGTATTCGGGATTGCCGCACCCTCGCGGATAATTCGCCCAAGCCGGTGACCGCGCTTTGTCTCCACCACAACATCCACATCCTCACCTGCCGTAAAGCCCGGACCAAGTGCAATCGTGAGCGGTGCCATATCCCGGCGAGTTCCAAGATTTCGCTTTGCCAGAATCGCATCGATCACAACAGCCGGTTTCAGCGCTCCAATCGACACGCCTTTCGGATCAATCAAAATCGGCACGCTATTTTCCTGCCAGACCGCTTCTGCCTCCTCATATCGATCAATCCGGACAGCACGAAGCCCCTCGACCTCAGTTGTTTTTGTATAAACCGCCTCACACAGAGCTACCTGTCGCCGGATCGCCGCCGGATTTTCAATCTCCAGCACCAGCACCCGAAGCCCTGCCGCCCAGAGCCGATGAATCGTCCCAGTTGCCAGGTCACCGCCGCCGCGCACAATAATTAAATCATCTCGTTTCATGAGGATGCCTTCTCCTATCTCACTTTTGCTACTATTATTTCCATTACCTGTTTATGCAGCTTCTTCAAATAATTTTTTGATTGTGTTTTCTGCTTTTAGAGTGATTCTTTTTACTGCCACACACACGACACCTTATCATAAACAGAAGTGTCTATCCGTCCGCTCCACTGCTCCCACTCTTCCGGACGCATCCGCCACGCAAGACCACAGCCGGCAGAAATCTCCCTCGGAAGTGGAATTAAACGTCCCGGAATGCCCGTTTCCATACATCGTTTTTCCCATTTCATCGCCGCCACAGTTGTCTGAAAGGACAGTACGATAAATGGATGTTTTTCTCTCATACTACCAATTTCTCCCCTACGCTTCCTCTGCCAGTGCCCGAACTGCTTCTGCTGCCCTCTCAATCTCCTCTTCCGTATTAAAATGCGAAAAACTGAACCGCACCACTCCCTGACCGACCGTTCCAAGCGCCCGGTGCATGAGCGGCGCACAGTGTGCCCCCGCGCGGACGCAGATGCCGTATTCTTCCCAGAGTACATCCGCCACACGTGCCGAATCTTCCCCGGCAAGGTTGAGGGAGACGATCGGCGCATGACATTTTGCCGCCGGAGCTCCATACACAATGATGCCCGGAATTTCCTTCACCTGTTCGTAAAAACGGCGTGTTAAATCCCGCTCCCGTTTCTGCAATTTCTCGATCCCCTGATCCATCCGGTAACGGATGCCTGCGGCCAGACCCGCCAGACCATGGACATTGAGCGTCCCGGCTTCGAGTGCCGTTGGCATTTCCTTCGGATGGTGTTCATCATAACTGTGAATGCCGCTGCCGCCAACCAGAAGCGGTTCCACCGAAAGTCCCGGCTTCACATACAGCCCGCCGGTTCCCTGTGGTCCCAGAAGCGCCTTATGCCCGGTAAAACAGAGCACGTCGATTCCGAGCTTCTGCACGGAAAACAGTTCTTCCCCTGCAGTCTGCGACGCATCCACAATCAGAAGCAGTCCATTCCGTTTAACAAACGAAGAAATATAGGAAAGATCCGTCACATTTCCTGTCACGTTGGAGGCGCCGGTAATTACCACCGCACGCGTCTCTGGGCGCAGAAATGCTTCCAACTCTTCATATTTTATATTTCCACGCGCATCCACACCCACAAAACTAAGCATCGCTCCCTGATCACGCAGACGGTAAAGAGGGCGCAGCACCGAATTATGCTCACAGACCGTCGTGATCACGTGATCGCCCGGACGAATCAGCCCGGAAATGGCTATGTTCAGCGCCTCCGTTGCGTTTTCCGTAAAGGCAATCCGCGACGCATCTTCCGCATCGAACAATTCTGCTGCTGCCGCACGTGCCCCGTACACCAGTCTTGAAGCATGTAAGGTTGCCTCATGCGCGCCGCGCCCCGGATTTCCTGCGGTACGAAGCGCCTCAAGGACTGCCTGTTCCACCTGCAGCGGCTTTTGAAGCGAAGTCGCCGCATTGTCCATATAAATCATGGTTTTACCACATTTCCAGCGCCCAGCATTTTTTCAGCGATAACATACATGTTGGTTACACCGCCGACTGCCAGCTTCTCGGTCAGACCATAGAAATTCAGGCAGGTGCCGCAGGTCAGGATCTCCACACCTTCTGCCTCCAGTGTCTTCAGATCCTCCAGCATCGGAGATCCTTCACAGGTCAGACTGGCTCCGCCGTTATAGAAAAGAATGGTTTTCGGCAAGTTGTCCTGCTGGGTCAGGGCAAATGTAAATGCCTTCAAAAGCGTCTTTCCAAGTTCCTCACTGCCCTCGCCCATCTTATCATTGGCAATCACAACCACGGTATCGGTACGGCTGTCCGGAATACAGGCTTCGCATCCGGCTCCTGCCTGTGCTTTTTCCTCTTCTGTCTGTTCACCCACCGTAAAGATAACCTGATATTCCTGATCCGCCAGCTTCTTTGCACTGCTCTGATAGCCCTTCTGCTCCGCCATTTTCGTCAGATTCTGAACTGCAATCTCATTATCCACCAGCACTTCCACCTGTCCGGCACCCGAAAGTTCCTCTATCGCGTGTTTTGCCTTTACGACCGGAATCGGGCATGCGTCTCCTCTTGCATCTACTTTCTTCATTTCTGTTTCCTCCTATCCTCGTACAAAAATTTCAACCTCTCCCGGTTCCGTGATCGTTCCCACGATCCGCGCCGGAAGCCCAGCGTTCTGCAGCTCCTGTTCCAGTTTCTCCGCCTCATCCGGGGCAGCTGCCATCAGAAGTCCGCCGGAGGTCTGCGGGTCAAACAAGACCTCTTCCATTGAAAACGGTACATTTTCAAACTGCACCGCCGCCCCGACATGGTTGCGGTTTCTCTGTCCTGCGGCCGTGTATAAAAACGCATCTGCCGACTCACGTGCGCCCGGAAGCACCGGGATATGCTTCACATCAATCTCGCACGACAGCCCGCGCCCCATCATTTCATGCAGATGTCCCAGAAAACCGAACCCAGTCACATCTGTGCACGCGTGAACCGTGTACTTCCGGCTGATTTCCGCCGCTGTTTTATTGAGCGTCGTCATCGACTGTACCGCTCCGTCCATCTGCTCTTTTGTCACTTCTCCGACGCGGTTTGCCGAACAAATCAGCCCAACACCCAATGCCTTTGTCAAAATCAGGCGGTCGCCCGGCTGTCCGGCATCATTGGCGTACAGCTTTTTCGGATTTACCAGTCCCGTCACGGACAAACCGTATTTCACGCCCGTGTCCGCAATCGAGTGACCGCCCGCGAGAATGCCGCCTGCTTCTGCCACCTTCTCCGCGCCGCCCTGTAAAATCTGTCCCAGAACATTCAAATCCATTGATTCCGGAAAACACACCAGATTCAGCGCCGTCTTGACCTCACCGCCCATCGCGTACACGTCGCTCAGCGCATTTGCCGCTGCAACCTGTCCAAAAATATACGGATCGTCCACCATCGGCGGGAAGAAATCAACCGTCTGCACCAGCGCCAGATCCTCCGTGACCTGATACACTGCCGCATCGTCCCGGCTGTCATATCCGACTAAAAGATTCGGATCCTTCTCGCCGCGCGGTAGTTTTTCCAAAATGCGGCTTAAAACACCGGCTCCCAGCTTTGCCGTACAGCCGCCGCCCGTACAAAATACGATATCCTTTTTCTCACTCATCTCTCTCACTCCTGATTTCGTTCTGTTCCTGAAAAGGAAGTTAAAATTCCCTGAATTCCGTAGCTATGTTTCAGGATATCCAGTACCTTTCTGCCATCCTCCCGGCGCTCTGACGTGTCCGCCTGGTTCAGAACCACAAAAAACGAACGCCCCGATATATCTTTTCTGGCACCGTTTTCGCTACCAAGAAGCCACGCCAGAAGTTCTGGGGTCAAAGGCGTATCTTTCGAAATGGGCACTTCTTTGAGCAGTCTTTTTCCTTCTTTGGGATAAGCTGCGTCCCCATACTCGCACACATCCCTGTTCCACGCCTCAATCGCCAGTTCCGCCCGGAAGCACACCTCCCCCAGCGGATGATACAGGGCACTCAGCCCCGCGACCGCCAGCACGATATCGCTCTGCGGCAGTATCACCGGCTCATACGCCGCCGGAAATTTACACGGAAGACATTTCGCGCCATCCGCCTCCAGAAATGTGATATCTGCATCCGAAATCCACTCGCTTCGAATCGATTCTGGCAGAATTGTCAATTTTTCGTGTGGGGCTGGGGTTCCGGCTACGACATAGGTTCCCTGCTGCCAGAGACGATCGCGCTCTTTTCTGGCATTCTCCCACGCGGTATTTTCTTCCTCATTTACCGCAATCCACGGCACATTTACCGGCTTTCGAATATGCGTCGTCGTCGTCGTCAGCACCCGCCATCCCTTCGCCGTGCAGTACGCCGACAGCGCATACAGAAGCGTCGTCTTTCCGCCTCCGCCAATCAGCGAAACCACTTGTCCTTTTTCGCGTAAGAAAGGAAACTTCTGCTCCCAGTCCATCACCGCAGCTTTTCTTCCCATTCCTTTTCCCGAAATCCCGTTAAAACAGTATCTCCATCCACAATGACAGGGCGTTTTACCAACATCCCATTGGTGGCAAGCAACTTCAACTGTTCGTCCTCGCTCATCTGCGGCAGCTTATCCTTTAACTGCATTTCCTTATATAGCATCCCGCTCGTATTGAAAAATTTCTTGATCGGCAGCCCGCTTCTCGCCTGCCACTTCTTCAATTCCTCATACGTCGGATTTTCCTCCACGATATGGCGCTCTGTATATGAAATTTCCTGTGCATCCAGCCATTTTTTCGCTTTCTGGCAGGTACTACATTTTGGATAATAAATAAACAGCATCTTATTCCTCCTTTGTGAGCATGCTTGCTATTATACGGCACCTTCTATTTTAAATGCGGCCGTTTTAAACAAAGCATTTTACCTTTTTAAATTACCTACAGAAATTATACCCAGACACCAGAAAGATTGCAAGGGATGCCTGAAAATGATACAATAATAATATCTGCAACTATATTCAAGTCGAACGTCCGTGAGACTTGGCGCGTGATCCTGGTCAGCGAAGCTGACATATTCCTATCAGGATCACTGCGCATCCTCGCGGAGCGTTTATCTCAGTCGGAGACAAGGCTTCCACTGAGACAAATTTGCTATTACTCACCACCTGAAGAGGTGGGAGTCTTCTCGACTGAGATAACCCCCTCTTTTATACCAACAGGGAAACACATTCACCCAAAAATTATTATAAAAATATCCACTATGAAAGAAAAAATATTTAACATCATCCAGATCGGCGACAAGAGCAACCGTATCAGCCGTGCATTCGATATTTTCATCACCTTCACGATCATCTGCAATATCATTGTCACGTTTCTGGAAACATTCGATCAATTAACATCCTTCGGTGGTCTGTTTACCATGCTGGAACATGCCAGTGTCCTGATTTTCTGTATTGAATACGCGCTGCGCATCTGGACTGCCGACTATCTCTATCCAGAAAAAACGCCGGGACGCGCCCGGTTCTGCTTTCTCATTTCCTTTGATGGAGTGGTGGATCTGCTGACGATCATCCCGGTCTTTTTTCTGTCGGGCTTCATCATTTTCCGTATGCTGCGCGTGGCGCGGATTTTCCATCTGTTCCGGCTCAATGCGAAATACGACTCGTTCAACATCATTACCACCGTACTCTATGAAAAACGGAACCAGATCATTTCCTCTGTGTTCATCGTCATGGTGCTGATGCTGGCGAGCAGCATGTGCATGTATAGTGTCGAGCACAACGCTCAGCCGGACATTTTCCGCAATGCATTCAGCGGCATCTGGTGGAGTATGTCCACGCTGCTGACCGTCGGTTACGGCGATATTTACCCGGTCACAACGCTTGGGCGCGTGATGGCGATCTGCATCGCCTACCTCGGAGTCGGTGCCGTCGCGATCCCAACCGGTATCATCAGCGCCGGTTTCGTCGAACAGTACCAGCGCAAGAGCAGCCTGTCCAGCATGAAGGACGCGGATATTCAGGAAATTGCCGAGGTTTTCGTCGATAAACGATATGCCGGAAAAACCATTGAAGAGATGGAAGAAGAGCAGAATATCAAGATATTTCTGGTGCTGCGCGATGATCTGTCGGTGCTTCCGCAGAAAAATATGGTTTTGAAATTAAATGATATTGTGATTATACGAATAGAAAATGAAGCGTAATCAAACTTATCATCAAATATTTTTTATGAACGTGAAAAAGAATGTGCCTTGGCACATTCTCGCGCCGAGCGCGGTCGCTTGCGACATGTTTCTGCTTCGCGCGAGTGCGCATCATTGGCACGTTAGTGCCTTTTTGTGTAATAGGGAATTCCAAGGAATTTCCTATTACACAAAAAGACTGCCGTCCAAAGTTTCTCTCTCTGGACAGCAGCCTTTTCTTTCCTTCAAAATCAGCTTCTCAGCTCAATTCCATACGTCTTATTCAGCTGTTTCAGCACTTTCTTGACATATCCGTCAACGGTATCTGCCTTGAACGCCTCTTCCTTCGGAGTGAAGAGAACGGTAAATGCCATCGATTTCTTATCGGCTGCGATCTGTCTGCCCTCGTATACGTCGAACAGGCTAACATCCTTGACGTAAGCACAAGCCTCGCGGA
The DNA here is from genome assembly GCF_003461685.1 of Clostridium sp. AF12-41. Taxonomy (NCBI): domain Bacteria; kingdom Bacillati; phylum Bacillota; class Clostridia; order Eubacteriales; family Clostridiaceae; genus Clostridium; species Clostridium sp. AF12-41. Next base: position 138,856 of record NZ_QTXO01000003.1, read on the forward strand.
TACAGCCCTCAACCTGTCCGCAGGTGATGTCTTTGTCCATAACCAGCGCCAGATCACGTTTTTCCTCCGGGAATTTTGGAAGAGGCTCAAATACTTTGGCTTTTCCATACCATTTCTCCAGCGCTTTCATGCTGATCTCCAACACATACGCATCTTCGCGCATTGCCTCTTCCTTCATGATCTCATATTTTACCTTACCGAGGTAACCAATCTCCTCGCCCTCGCAGAAGATCGCTGCGGTCTGATACGGATGCAGGAACGGTTTCTCTGCTTTTTCATAGTTAAAAGTAATATTTAAAACATCGGCAACTGCCTCTGCCATTCCCTTTAAGGTAAAGAAGGACTCTTCCTTACCAAATGCACCGATGCACAGCGTCTCTCGCTCTTCCGGATATTCCGTCAGAGGCAGGGACTTCGGAATAAATGCATTTCCAATCTCGAAGATACGTCCCTCGAAGATGCCTCTCTTCTGGTTGCGTCCCATCGCATGAATCATCTGCGGTGCCAGTGTTGTTCTCATCAGGGACAGATCCTCGTTGATCGGATTCATGATGCGGATCGCCCTGCGCTCTGGCGCGTCCTCTGCAAATCCCATTTCATCCAGATCCGACGGGGAGAAGAAGGAATAGTGGATTCCCTCAAATGCGCCAACACTGCACAGCGTTCTCTTTACTTTCAGAATTGTTCTCTGACGCAGGTTGCTTCCACCGATCGTCACCTTAGCACTCGGCAGGAAGGTCGATGTGATGTGATCGTAGCCGTACATACGGATCACTTCCTCGGCAACATCCGGATAATCTTCCATATCCTCGCGGTATGCCGGGAAATGCATGGTCAGTTCGTCGCCGTTGATCTCCGGCTGGAAGTTTAAGCCAGTCAGGATGCGTAAAATATCCTCGTTCGGAACGGTAATACCCAGAACAGCGTTTACCTTCTTAACACTTGTCTTGAAGGTGGTCGGCTCTAAGGAGTTTCCGGTATTTACATTTTTATGGGTCTTGGAAATCTTACCAGCTCCCAGCTCCTCAACCAGGTGCAGGGCACGTTTCATCGCCATCTCGGTTGTGTACTCATCGACGCCCTTAGAATATCGCTGGCTCGCGTCGGATCCCTGTCCTAATGCACGGGAGCTTCTGCGGATGTTGTCACGGGCAAATTTAGCTGCCTCGAACATCACTTCCGTCGTGGTATCACGGACCTCAGAATTTAAACCACCCATGATTCCGGCAAGTGCTACCGGCTTTTTGCCGTCGCAGATAACCAGATTGTTCGGATTTAAGGTAAATTCTTTCTCATCCAGCGTCACGATCTTCTCGCCCTCGGCCGCGCGTCTTACGTTGATCGCATTGCCCTCCAGATAATCGCAGTCAAACGCATGAAGCGGCTGACCTAACTCACGCATGATATAGTTTGTAATATCAACAATATTGGAAATGGAATTATTCCCTACCAAAGCCAGACGTCGTCTCATCCATGCCGGGGACTGACCCAATTTTACGTCATATACATAGTGTGCAATGTAACGCGGGCAAAGATCCTGTGCCTCTACCGTTACATTGAAGCCTTCTTTCTCAATTTCTGTCTCAGTGTAATCCAGTGCCGGTGTCTTGAGCGGCTCGCCCAGTGCGGCGGCAACCTCTCTTGCCAGACCGAAAATACTCTGGCAGTCCGGACGGTTTGCAGTGATAGAAACATCAAAGATCCAATCATTTAAGCCGGTCAGTTCTTTGACATCCGAACCAATTTCCGCATCCTCCGGCAGAACCAGCAATCCGTTGTAACCGGCGCCCGGATACAGATCCTCGTTTAAGCCAAGCTCGGTACCGGAACACAGCATACCCTGGGACTCATAACCTCTCAATTTACCCTTTTTAATGGTAGCCACGCCCTCGATCGTCACATGGTCTTTTGCAGTTGCATATACTTTCGCGCCAATCATGGCAACTGGGAATTTTCCGCCAGCTTTTACATTGTCAGCGCCACAGCAGATCTGTAAGAGTTCCGGACCACCTACATTGACCTGGCACACATGAAGATGTGTTTCCGGAATCGGCTCACAGGAGTCAACATAACCAACGACGATGCCGCTGATATCCTTGCCAACCTGCCATTTTTCTTCTACCTCAAATCCACAGTCAAAAAGCTTCTTCTCCAGCTCATCTGCGGAAATATTAATATCTACATAATCTTTTAACCAGCTTAACGGTACAAGCATTTCTAATCCTCCTGTCCTGATCAGTCATCGATCTGATCCAGCACACGCAGATCAGACTCAAAAAGCATCTTGATGTTGTTGATGCCGTATTTCAGCATTGCGATACGCTCCAGACCCAATCCGAATGCGAATCCACTGTATTTATTGGAATCAATGCCACAGTTTTCCAGTACCTTCTTATTTACCACACCAGCGCCGAGAACCTCGATCCAGCCAGTTTCCTTGCACAGACGGCAGCCCTTTCCGCCGCACTGGAAGCAGCTTACATCGACCTCGACAGACGGCTCCGTGAACGGGAAATAGGACGGACGAAGTCTCGTTTTTGTCTGCTCACCGAAAATTCTCTGAACAAACATATCCAGCATACCCTTTAAATCACACAGGGTGATGCCCTCATCAACAACCAGGCCTTCCATCTGGCTGAACATCGGAGAATGGGTCGCATCATCATCAGAACGGAATACCTTACCCGGGGAAACAACCTTGATCGGCGGTTTTTTCGCTTCCATGACATGAACCTGTCCAGCCGATGTCTGGGTACGGAGCAAGAACTCCGGAGACAGGTAGAATGTATCCTGCATATCGCGTGCCGGATGATCCTGCGGTGTATTTAAAGCCGTAAAGTTATAATAATCGGTCTCGATCTCGGTTCCCTCATATACCTCAAATCCCATAGAGGTGAAGATATCCGTCAGCTGATTGCGGACCGTCGTAACCGGATGCAGCTTGCCGTAACGGATTTTAACCGGCGGCATCGTAATATCAATCTTCTCTGATTCATAGCGCTGCTGCTGCTCTTTCTCCTTTAATTTCTGATCCAGCTCGTCAAAGAAATTGTTTGCCCACTCCTTGGCGCCGTTGATTGTCTTACCAAATTCCGCTTTCTGATCATTGGCAACATTACGCATTTCTTTCATCAGCAGACCAATTCTGCCCTGCTTATTATCCAGAAAGGTCTTCTTAAACTCATAGACACTCTTGGAAGTCGTCAGAGCATCCGCACCCTGGCGGATTTCCTCTTTGATCGCAGTGATCACTTCATTCAGTTCTTTTAAATCCTGCATGATTTCTCTCCTTCTATTACTTTTGTTGCTTTTTATCTTGATATTGCTTTAACTTGTGGACACGAATTTGTGCATAAAGGATGTTCTCTGGCACATTCTCGCGCTAAGCGCGGTCGCTTGCGACATGACATAAAAAAATCCCTTCGCACAAAACGTGCAAAGGGACGATCATATCTATACCGCGGTACCACCCAGCTTCCTGTCGGCAGGTCATTTCTTCGTCTGCCACAGACACTTTCCGGTATGTAACGTACACCAGACGGCAATGCCTACTCTAAATTTCAGCAATGCAGCTCCCGTGGGAAATTCGGATATCTGTCTGAACGGGAAAAGGCTCACAGCCGCTGACCTCTTCTCTCTGACCGGAAACAGTATCTTATAGAACACGATCATAGCTTTTAGTTTGTTTGTTTGGTTTGATTGATTTCATGTATGCAATCTGTTTATTATTTTAGGCATGTTGGTGGGAAATGTCAAGAGATTTCTTTCCTTGATATTTTCATCTTGGTATTTTCAAATTATAAGAAATTTTACTTACTGCAAGCATTTTGCAAGCCCAAAGCCCAGAAACCTCTAAAAAAGCAGATGTTTCAGTTTGAAAACTTCCGTGTAAGGAAGCTCACTGCAATCAATGCCCTAAATTTTTATATTACCCTGTGCATGGCATTTCTGGCACATATATCCATGAAATCAGAAACGCATGCCCTGAAGGTTGCAATCATACAGAAAGCAGACCCTATAAAAGAAAAAATCCATTTCAGCTATTATCGGCTGGCTAAAGGTATCTCAGGCATACTGTCGTATGTAAAAGAAGGGATCAGGCTATGGTTTCGAACAAAACGTCCGATATACCGTCAACTTTGCCTTAAGCCGGTCGCTTAAATAGATAAAAGAATAACTCTCCCAAGTAGTGAAAGGAATCATCCATTTATTATTTATCTCCTTCTTCTATCATATAGAATAATTATAATTCAAACATTTAGAATTGTTATTATATTTGTGGTGTATGTCAACAACTTTTTTTCTTTTTAATTCTACCAGCAGACAGCATCTCTTTTTATGCAAGGTTATCATTTTATCAACTGTATAAGCACGCAAAAAGCACCAGCCAACTAAGTGACTGATGCTTCTCACATCTGATATCCTTTATTTTTTATAAACTGTATTCCCTTTTGCAATCACTTCAACAAGCTGAAATTCCTGGTCGAGAATACAAAGATCCGCATCATAGCCTTCTTCAACCTTACCTTTTCCCTTAAGACAAAGAATATCTGCTGGATTCGATGTAATTGTAGAAATTGCTATTTCTAAAGGAATTTCTGTTTTAAATACACATTCCTTTACTTCCTTCAGAAGGCAGCTGGACTGTCCAACGCCCATTCCAAGGAATTTGCCATCACTACTGTACATCGGAAGGCTTCCCTGCCCGTCAGAAGAAATTGTTATGCGGTCAGGATTTACTCCTGCATCTAACATTCGTTTGATACCATTACATACACGTACCTCATCACAGATAGTTTCCCAATAGTCAATATCTTCATTTCCAGTAAAGTCTACTGCTCCGCCTTTCAGTGCATACTCAATCGACTTGCCAAAAAGCATCTCATTTCGATTGATATGTGTTGGCAGTATTTGAGTTGCCGGTATCTCTGTCTCATCGACTACTCGTTCAATCAGATCTAAGCATCTCGGACTATCGCCCAGATGAACATTTACAATGCCAGCTTTCCCGGAAAGAACACCACCAAGCCTTGTATCCGCAATGACACGTGCAAATTCCTCGAAAGTCGGCTGTGAAGAACGATGATCAGAGATCGCGATTTCTCCCGTTCCAATGATTTCCTGAATCATCATAATATCTTTCACAATACTGTCAGTCAACGTGCGGACCGGAATCTGATAACTTCCGGTATAACAGTATGCAGACATTCCCTGCTCATTCAATCCTTTTGTCTTTGCAACCAGTGCACACATATCACGACCGATTCCATCTGTTCCAAGGCAGCCAACAACGGTTGTCACTCCAAACTTCGTAAGTCCTTCCATGGTTGCTTCCGGAGTACGATTGGCGAATCCGCCTTCGCCACCGCCTCCGAGTACATGAACATGACTATCAATGAATCCCGGAGTTAAAAGTAGCCCCTCTCCATTGATCCTTTCTGCCTCAGAAAGAAATCCGTCTGCGGATATAGAACCCGCATCTTTCATCTTAACAATCTTATCATTTATTATAAGTACATCTTTTTTCCCCAAATGCTGTGGAGCATAAACATCAATATTCTGAATTAATTTCATCACAAATCACTCCCACTGAGACAAATTTGCTATTACTCGCCACCAAAAGAGGTGGGAGTCTTCTCGACTGAGATAAAATACATATTTTAGAATCCAATTCCAACTGCAACAAGAACTGTAATGATTGCACCAATCATTAAGACACCAAGGAATTTCCACATGAATTTAATCCAGTTAGACCACTCAATCTTTGCAATTGCAAGAGATCCAATCAAGCATCCGGATGTAGGAACAATCAGGTTTGTAAATGCATCACCAAGCTGGAATGCAACTACAGCTGTCTGACGCGAAACACCTAACAGGTCTGACAGCGGAGCCATGATCGGCATTGTGATGGCAGCCTGTCCTGTTCCGGATACAACGAAGAAGTTAAATACGGACTGGAACAGATACATAAGTACGGCTGCAACTGCTCCGGAAACTCCAGACAATGCATTTGAAATATTATACATAATTGTATTAATAACTGTAGGTGTTGTCGGATCAGAACCACCAAGAACCTGCATGATTCCCTGTGCCATAGCAACGACAAGGGCAGCACCGATCAGGTCTTTTGCTCCATCTTTGAAAGATGTTGCAATATCATTCAGTTTCATATCATTCAGTTTAAAGATAACTCCAAACACACCGGAAACAATTCCCATAATAAAGAACTGTGTTGCAATCTCCGGCATGTAGTATCCCTGAGTCATAACTCCCCAAACTACCCATACTACTGTAACAGCCAGTGTCAGAAGGACTAAAATGTGTCCAAGACCAAATGAATGTCCTTCGTCAATTCCTGTTGTTTCATTCTGCTCACGGAAATATGAATCCGTCTTATATGCGATTGAGATTGTCGGATTCTTTTTAATCTTTGATGCATAGAACATAGTCATTCCACAGCCGAGTGCTGTAAATACGACCCACATTACCATACGGAATCCTGCACCGGAGAATACGTCAATACCTGCAATACCCTGTGCAATGCCTACAGAGAACGGATTCATCCAAGATGAACCGAAACCAATCTGTGTGGCAACATAAGTAACAAGAACTGCGATAACTGAATCATATCCAACTGCTACAAACAACGGACAAAGAATCATAGTAAACGGAAGCGCTTCTTCTCCCATTCCGAAAACTGCTCCACCAAGAGAAAACAGTACGAAAAGTATCGGAATCAGTAGTTTTTCTGCTCCCTTGGCCTTACGGATCAATCCGATCAATCCAGATTCAATCGCACCTGTACGGATCATGATACCAAATGCACCACCTACTACCATAAGGAATGCGATAATCTCGATTGCAGAACTATTTACGATTCCGTTATACATATAGTTGAAGAATCCTGTTCCACCATCTCCGCTAAAGAGTGCTACTCCTTCTGTTACTACATTTCCTGCATCATCTGTCAGATACTGGAAACTTCCGTCCTTGATTACTGTACGGGTTTTCTCAACACCATTGATCATATATGAAATATCCTGTGTTTCGTAAAATCCCTTTGGTACAAGAAATGTCAGAAGTGCTGCGATAACAACTACTAAAAAGATGATAATGTAGGTATCTGGCACTTGGAATCCCTTGTTAAAGGACTTTAGCCCTTTTTCTTCTTTTTGGCTCATTTTTGAGTCTCCTTCCCATTTTTTTGATATACCATATTAGTCTACCATAGAATGCTAAAAAGCCAACTAAAAATTTACATGTTTTTTGTCATTTTCCTGTATTTTTATACACCCAAAAATGGAATTGGCTCTGGTAATGCAAATCATGACCACTGGCTTAGCCAGTGATTAGACTGCGCCTTCCGGAACCTGCGGAAAGGCCAGATCCTCAATCGTGCCATACTGAAGAGCCGCATTTCTCTCATCCTCTGCCCAAAGTTTGCTTGGATGATTGGAAAAATTGATAAACATAGTAACATCCCCCTCGTTTTTATCTTATCTTAAATCCCCGTTCTTCTTCACAGGGAATCTCTGTGATCTCCATATCCGCCACGTTGATCCATCTCTGCTGCTGAATCCTAGCTAACATTTCCCGAATGGAAACTTCGCTTCCCTGCACTTCCATCTCCACTCTTCCGTCCCACAGGTTCTCCACCCAGCCGGCCAGGCCAAGGGACTGGGCGATATAAAAGGAGCGGTAGCGGAAGCCGACGCCCTGGACATCACCTGAAAAAAAGATGTGTTTTCGTACCATAATTTACATCTCCTCCGGATACTGAAATCCCCATTCTTTTCTGAATTCCGTCATCATATCCATCACATCTTTTGTATAATCCAAATGCATGCATTCTGCATCCCCACGGATGGCTTTCTCCATATCCGCCAGCTCATAGGCCAGCGCATCTGCATGCTCACCGGTCTGAATCACTTCCGTTTCTCCGGAATCTGTATAGGTGATTCTCGCTTCCCAGGCTCTCGGATATTCCATGATTTCTATATATCCCTTTTCACAGGATACCATGCCTCTTTTCGGCTGCTTGGAATGCAGCGACAACATGACAGATGCCATCTGGCCTTCCTGATTCATCAGCAGCAATCCTGCCTGTTCATCCACTCCTGTAGGTGCCGGTTTTACCTGGGATAAAAGCTGATCCGGCTTGGAATCCATAAACCACCGAATAAAGGAAAGCGTGTACACCCCGATATCCAGCATGGCACCTCCTGCCAGGTTTTTATTAAAAAAGCGGTTGTTCATATCATATTCTTTGAAGCTTCCAAAATTCATAGTGATCAGATTCACCTTTCCAAGTTTCCCTGACTCAAGAATCTCTTTAAGCTTTTTATAAATCGGCATATGATAAATCGTCATGGCCTCACCTATGACAACACCCTTTTTATCCGCCAGAGCAATTGCCTCATCCAGTTCCCGGCTGTTTAAGGTGATAGATTTTTCGACCAGAATGTGCTTTCCATTCTCAATTGCCCTGCGCATAAAATTAATATGGGTATTATGGGGAGTTGTGATATAGATTACATCAATATCCGGGTCTGTAAACATGTCATTATAATTATCATATACCTTTTTTATCCCATATTTTTCTGCAAATGCAACCGCTTTCTCATGGGTTCTGTTACCCACCGCATCGATGTTTCGCCCGTTTTTCTTTAAGGCCACGGCCATTTCATTTGCAATCACTCCGGTTCCAAGAACTGCCCATCTGATGTTCTGCATGTATCTCCTATCTTTCTTTATCCAACTAGCACTCCACCGCTACCTTAATCACTCCATCTTTCTTGTTCTCAAAAAGCTCGTATGCATCTTCAATCCGGCTAAGCGGATAGGTATGAGTAACAAGCGGTTCCGTATCGATCTTGCCCTCTGCAATGAGGCGAAGCGTTTCCTCACAGTCACATCCATCTACACCGCCGGTTTTAAAGGTAAGATTCTTGCCGTACATATCCGGAAGCGGCAGCGTCTGGGCTTCGTCATAGAGCGCTACCACCGTGACGATTGCATTAGGCCTTGCACATTCCCAGGCTAATCGGAAAGTAGAGGATGCTCCTGCCACCTCAAGAACCACATCGGCTCCGCCGTGATCACTGTTTTTCTGAACATATTCCAGACATTCCTCCGGTGAAACGGTGTATACATCCGGATAATGCTCCTTTATAAAGCGGATACGGTTTTCATCTTTCTCGCAGACAATGATTCGTTTCGGTTTCTTTAACATTACGCATAGAAGGGTACAAATACCCGTCGGACCGGCACCGATGATCAAAACCGTATCTTCCTCCGTGATCTCAGAGATTCTCGCCGCCCAATAGCCGGTCGCCAGCACATCTCCCACAAACAGTACCTGCCGGTCCGTCACTCCATCCGGAATCTTATTTAATCCCTGATCTGCAAATGGAACCCGCACATATTCGGCCTGCCCGCCGTCGATACGGCATCCCAGGGCCCAGCCGCCATTCTCGTCCGTACAGTTATTTACATATCCATTTTTACAGAAAAAGCATTCACCGCAGAAGGTCTCTACGTTTACAGTGACTCTGTCCCCCGGCTTCACATGGGTCACCGCTGACCCAACTTCTTCCACAATTCCTACCATCTCATGACCGACTGTAATTCCAGGGACCGCCCGCGGCACACTTCCGTGTTTGATATGCAGATCACTGGAACAGATGCTGGCCAGTGTTACCTTTACAATCGCATCCCGTTCGTGCATAAGCACCGGTTTTGGTTTTTCCACTAATTCAAACTTTCCCTTAGAAATATATGTATATGCCTGCATTGCTTAACCCCCTTCTTTCTATTATTCATATTGAATCCTATTATAGGCGAAACCTGGGGTTATTAGCAAGATTTGCCGTAAAAAACATGCTTCTGCTTCATTGAAACATTCCGCGTACATGATGGCTAGTTCCAACTGCTGGCAGGCTCCGGTATCATATGTCATTTTTTCAGAAGAACGTCCAAAGCGAGTTGCCTGCGCAAGGTTCCATTTTTCAAGGATCACCTGCATCTGCTGGTTTGTCCGTTTCAACTCATCCGTAAGAACAGCCAGCTGGCTACGTAATTCTTTTTCCTGCTCCATGCTTTCAAACAAGAGCTGCAGGATATCTTTTTTATTCAGTTTTGCCAGCTGTTCTTTTGATAACGCAAGTGCCATACGGACGATCAGTCTCCTTCGCTTTTATGGATCCAGTATAACAGAAGAAGCGAAAAAACACAAAAATCAGACCGATATCTTTTCGGTATTTTGACGGTGGAAAACTCCTGCTCCAAAAGCAGTTCTTTCTGTAGAGAATACCTTCCAGGCTGCCTGAAAACAGGTGGATCCGGCTTACTTTTCATGTGGCAGAGAAGACTGTCCACAATTCATGTTAAGCGGATAAAAAACAGAACTTTTTATCCCCATACAGGCTTTCGAATCAAACAGAAAACTTCTCTGTTTTGTACAAAAGTCACACTGGATGTTTTGGATCGATCTTATGGACAGATGGATCTATGAAGTATCCGCTCATGAGCAGATGATACTGCTCCGAAGTGATGTTCCGGGCTTCCGCTTCCGATCGGGGCCATTGAAAAGTTCCCGCCTCCAGCCGCTTATAAATAAGCAGGAAGCCGTCTTCCTCCCAGACCAGCCCTTTGATCTTCCGGTTACTGGAACCACAGAAGAATTTGAGCGTTAACATTTCATTTGGATCAGCTGTTACAGACCTCTGCACAGGGAACTGCTTTGGCTGCGTTACTTCAACAAAGCCGCTTTCTACAAGCAGGGCCTCTTTCACTTTGCGGAGCCAGTAATAATAAGAGTCTCATGAAAGCTGATGCTGTGCACAATAATCTTTGACAGACAGACCAGATTCGTTGCGCTCCTGAATAATAGCAGCCCAGTTTTTTACACGGATCTGTGCTGTGGCAAGTTTGGTGTTCATAATTGACCTCCTAGTGTGAAAAATGGGAAAAGTGTATTGTACAACTTTTCCAACATTATCTCAAACTTGGAGGTGTAGTTCTAGAGATGTGTGGTTTACCATTTACGGTCGAAATGTTCCAAGACAAACTCAAACCAGATAAATAAGCACGACAAAAGCCCTTAGCTATGAGTTTTATACCCACAGCTAAGGGCTTTTTAGATAAATATGGATTTATTTGTTGCACAACCACCTGTCAATCATTCTCTAACCCTAAAACCACTGGATTACAAGAATAATGGCTCTCATGCAACCGTTATCAAATTGTTATCAAAAGACTTTTAAAAGTGCTGCAAACCCGCATAAACGCTGGATTTACTAAACATTTTTGTTTATTCAAACTCGCAGAGTCTGGTTTGATTCAGGTTATTCTAATGTAAATATCTATACTATTTTGTATTGATAACTCGTGCCTTTTCCACACATTGTTTTTCGTTTCACATATTTTTAGTACCAATCCAGTACCATTGCATTTTTTCATTATTGTGTGTAGTTCCGGTGGCTTACAGGTTCGTTTACCATTCACAGAATAAATTTCTGTCGGTTTGCTTGTCCACCTATGAAAATTATAATCTCCAGACGATGTTTCTGCAACTAGAAATTTTGTGGTACTAATGGGCAGTACCACAAAATTTCTATGTACTGAATAAAATCGATTGCCTTTGCAAGATTTCTCTTAACATGTCTGCTCAGGTATACTTTACTTTCTGCTACAATCGTCAGTAAAAATCTGATAAATCATGCCTTTTGCTAAATTACTATTTGTTTCTATTATTATTTATATAAACTTCACTTATATTTTAGTCGTTCTCTTAAAAATGGCTTGATAGAATATGCTATCAAACCTCTTATCTTTCTATGCTGCTGTTCTGTAATCTCACTCTTATTTCTTTTATTGAACATATCCAACATAAACTGATAATCATTTGTTCCATCATACCTATTATATTTATTGGCTGACCTACAACTGACATAAGTCCTAAACGGTCAACATCCATACCTACCGCTATCATATTATTTGTACTTTTAGGTGTAAACAGGTTTTGCGTTCTCCGAAGGCTCTCCGAGGGGTGAGCGTGTGCCGGTGGCACACACGCCTGCGAACCGACCGAGCCAGCAGGCGAGACCAAAGAGCCGCCTTTGAAAAGGCACTCTCTGCACACTCCCCTAAACTTTATCCGGTGTCAAAGTGTGACGATGGTGACAATGTTTTTCACAGCGTGCTGCTCTCAAAAACATTGACACCTTTGACACCGTTTGTCACGCCGTCTGCTCGGTTTCTTTCCAAAGTGAAACCTTTCTTCCGTCGTGTGTGCGGCTGTTCTGATAACGGATACCGTAATCACGAAACAGCCTGCTTGCGTTGATACTGAGCCTTAAAGAAAGTACATTCGGCTTTATATCCACCGCAAGCCTTTCGCAAAGTTCCGAAGCAGTTCCTTCCCATCTGTCACTTTCCGAAAAGAGCGTATCCGCTATCTTCTCAAGCAGAGGTTCGGGCGGTTCTTTCCACATCTCCGTTTCCGATTTTGCAAAGTTCCACACCAATCGCTCGCTGTCCCTTACAAGATGGATTTTCATATCCTGCTGGTCTCTGCCAGCAACATCAAGTGTGGCATTGTTGGAAGTACGCTTGTCCTTACTGAGAACAAATGCACCGTCTGCCGCACCCATCAGACCATTCGTGCCTGAAATCATATCGAATATGCATAAGGTTTTGATACGTTTAGTTCCTGAGCCACATCTTCGGCTCGGATAAATCTGTTTTCCATATCCTTTTTCTTCCTTTCTTAAAATAATTTTTTGCTTGCCGCTTTCTCCGTGTTAAAGTTCCAACAGGCACTCCTGCTTGTCGGCAGGCGCTGTGCTGTCCCAATGCACCGCAGTACATCAGGCGCTCGCTCGTATAGGGGTTCCCGAAAAGTCGGAGACTTTTGGGGAAGAGGAGGAGCAGTGCAGCGAATGAGCTTTTGTGCTTGCACACAAGCGAACGATACGGAACTTGCTCCGACGAGGTCTTGGCGGTTTGGCTTTTCGGACGGTCATTCAGTTGTCGCATTAAGCATATTTGTTTAATTCGTAATTTATTTTACTAAACATATTTGCTATTGTCAAGTGGTTGCAAAGAAAATATTAAACATTTTTGTTTCGGTTTTTCTTGACTTCCACTAAACATTTCTGCTATACTTATTTCACTAAATATAAAAGGAGCGTATCATTATGGCTATCAGCGAAAGAATACATTTTTTCAGACTAATGCGTGGTATGACACAAAAGTATCTCGGTACAGCAATCGGTTTTCCAGAAAAGAGTGCTGATGTGCGTTTGGCACAGTACGAAACTGGTACACGCAAACCGAAAGCAGACCTTACAAATGCATTGGCACAGGTGCTTGATGTTTCTCCACAGGCTCTTGATGTTCCTGACATAGACAGCTATATCGGTCTTATGCACACTCTGTTTACCCTTGAAGATATTTACGGTCTTACTGTCAGTGAAGCAGACGGAGAGGTATGCTTAAAGGTCAACAAGGACAAAGGCAGAGAAGCATATGAACTCCTCAAAATGCTGTATGCTTGGAAAGAACAGGCAGACAAGCTATCTTCCGAAGAAATCAACAGAGAAGAATACGATAACTGGCGTTACCATTATCCAGAGTTCGACACCACACAGCGTTGGGCAAAAGTTCCATCACAGGAATTAAGTGACGCTCTCGTGGAAGCATTCAAAGACCACTTGAAAGATAAATAAGCACCTACAGGACCTGCCACTGGCAGCTCCCTACAGATGCTTTGGCAACGACAAAAAAGCCCTTAACTATGGTTATTAACCACAGCTAAGGGCTTAGTTTATAATATGGAATTTGTTCAGAGCCAAGCTCCGAACTTTAGTCTGCAAGCCACCTGTTAATTGTTCCGTTACCCATAAACCACTGGATAACAAGAATAATGGCACTTGCTATGACTGTTATCAATTTGTTATCAAAAGACTAATCGAAATCGCTGAAACCCGCATAAACACTGGCTTTTTTAAGCAACTCGATTTATTCAAACTCAATCGTAGCCGGCGGTTTCCCCGTGCAATCATACAGTACGCGGTTTACACCTTTCACCTCATTTACAATTCGGCTTGTGACTTTTCCGAGTACTTCCCACGGAAGTTCTGCGGATTCTGCGGTCATGAAGTCGGATGTGAGGACGGCACGAAGTGCGATGGCATAGTCATAGGTTCTGACATCGCCCATGCAGCCTACGGAACGCATATTGGTCAGGGCTGCGAAGTACTGACCGAGTGTGCGGTCGATACCTGCTTTTGCGATCTCCTCGCGGTAGATAGCGTCTGCATCCTGTACGATGCGTACCTTCTCTGCTGTTACCTCACCGATGATACGAACGCCAAGTCCCGGACCCGGGAACGGCTGACGGTATACCAGATTTTCCGGAATACCAAGTTCCAGACCGGCGCGGCGGACCTCATCTTTAAACAGCATACGCAGCGGCTCGATGATCTCCTTGAAATCTACATGTTCCGGAAGTCCGCCTACGTTGTGGTGGGACTTGATAACAGCGGATTTTCCAAGACCGGACTCAATCACATCCGGGTAAATCGTACCCTGTACGAAGTAATCTACTTTGCCAATCTTCTTTGCTTCCTCCTCAAATACGCGGATGAACTCTTCGCCGATGATCTTACGCTTGCGCTCCGGATCGGTTACACCTGCCAGCTTGTCGTAGAAACGCTGCTGTGCATTGACACGAATGAAGTTCAGCTTGTACGGACCGTTCGGACCAAATACTGCCTCTACCTCGTCACCCTCGTTTTTACGAAGCAGACCGTGATCGACGAATACGCAGGTCAGCTGGTCGCCGATCGCTTTCGCCATCAGGACGCCTGCTACGGAAGAGTCTACACCGCCGGACAGAGCCAGAAGGGCACGACCATTTCCTACTTTTTTACGGATTTCTTCGATGGATTTCTCTACGAACGCATCCATCTTCCAGTCACCTGCACAATGGCAGACACTGTATACGAAGTTATGCAGCATCTTGGAGCCTTCCTGTGTATGAAGTACCTCAGGATGTGCCTGGATGCCGTACCAGCCTTTTTCTTCATTTTCCATACCTGCAATCGGGCAGACCGGAGTATGGGCTGTCACACGGAAACCTTCCGGCATCTTGGAAATATAGTCGGTATGGCTCATCCAGCATATGGTCTTCGGGGATACACCCTCATACAGCTTAGATGTTGTGTCTACCTCTACCTCAGTCTTTCCGTATTCGCTGACCGGTGCTGTGGCAACCTCGCCACCTAACAGGTAGGACATCAGCTGTGCGCCATAGCAGATACCCAGTACCGGGATTCCCAGATCAAAGATTTCCTTTGAACATCTCGGAGATTCCTCCTTGTATACACTGTTCGGTCCGCCGGTGAAAATGATACCCTTCGGGTTCATCTCTTTGATTTTTTCCAGCGGCAGGGTGTAAGGATGAACCTCACAATATACGTTACACTCTCTTACTCTTCTGGCAATCAACTGATTGTACTGTCCGCCAAAGTCCAGTACAATGATCATCTCTTTCTCCACGAGTATTCCTCCTATAATTTTATGCTGCGATCCGTACTTCATCAACTTGTAGCTTCGAATCAACTTCCAGGATTTATGGTCACACGCTTGCACAACATGTGAACTGTAACAGTCATACTGCTGCCGCAGGTAATCGCTCCGTTTCAGCCCCATCGCCGCCAATCGAAAAATAACCGGTCGCAATCTGTTCAGCAGCTATACCACGTTCTCTTCCTGTCAATTCCTGTAACTTTTATTATAAAATACCCGGCAATTAAAGACAAGCCATTTTTACGGTATTTTCAGGCACTTTTTTCAGAAAAATGCTTTTCGATTCAATTCAAGTCGAACATCCGTGAGACTTGGCGCGTGATTCTGGTCAGCGAAGCATCGGCAAAATCCGCTACCAGTATGATATCGTACGGAATTTTCAGTGCAGAAAATTCCTATCCGCAAGTAA
Source organism: Clostridium sp. AF12-41 (assembly GCF_003461685.1). Lineage (NCBI taxonomy): Bacteria > Bacillati > Bacillota > Clostridia > Eubacteriales > Clostridiaceae > Clostridium > Clostridium sp. AF12-41. The sequence goes on from NZ_QTXO01000003.1 coordinate 154,859, forward strand.
AAATGCATATTCTATGCAGAATCACTGCGCATCCTCGCGGAGCGTTTATCTCAATCGGAGACCTAACTCCCACTAAGACAAATTTGTTATTACTCGCCACCTAAAGAGGTGGGGCTTCTCAACTGAGAGCAAAGGATGAGAATTATTATACTATTTGCATTGTGCAGATATGCACACTCCTGCGCTTTCATCTCGGTAATTGAATTGCCGAGGATTCCCGCTTATTGTCCTAAACATTTAAATATTTCTTCACATACTTCCCCGTATACGATCCCGGCGTCGCTGCCACCTCTTCCGGTGTTCCTTTCGCAATCACGGTTCCGCCGCCCTCGCCGCCTTCCGGTCCGATGTCGATCAGGTAGTCAGCAGTTTTGATGACATCCAGGTTATGTTCAATGACAACCACGGTATTTCCACCATCCGACAAACGTCTTAATATCTCAATCAGACGGTGTACATCGGCAAAATGAAGTCCCGTAGTCGGTTCGTCCAGAATATAGATCGTCTTGCCGGTTCCACGCTTGCTCAGCTCCGTCGCCAGCTTGATTCGCTGTGCCTCACCGCCGGACAGCTCGGTGGACGGCTGTCCCAGGCGGATATAGGAAAGTCCTACATCGTAGAGTGTCGCAATCTTCCGGTGTATGGACGGCACATTTTCGAAGAATTTCATCGCCTCCTCAACCGTCATATTGAGGACATCATAGATGCTTTTCCCTTTATATTTGACCTCCAGCGTTTCCCGGTTATAGCGCTTGCCGCCGCAGACCTCACACGGCACATAGATATCCGGCAGGAAATGCATCTCGATCTTGATGATACCGTCGCCGGAGCACGCCTCACAGCGCCCGCCTTTTTTATTGAAGCTGAAACGTCCTTTATTGTAGCCTTTTGCCTTGGCATCCGTAGATGCCGCAAACAGATCCCGGATCAGATCAAATGCCCCCGTATAGGTTGCCGGATTGGAACGCGGCGTCCGCCCGATCGGAGACTGGTCGATCGCGATAATCTTATCGAGCTGCTCGACGCCCTCGATGGATTTATGTTTTCCCGGAATCGTGTGTGCTCGGTTCAGCTTCTTTGCCAGCGCTTTATAAAGAATCTCATTGACAAGTGAGCTCTTTCCCGAACCGGAAACGCCGGTGACGCAGGTCATCACGCCCAGCGGGAATTTGACGTCGATATTCTTAAGATTATTTTCCGCTGCGCCTTTCACCGTCAGCCAGCCGGCCGGTTTTCTCCGCTCGGACGGCACCGGAATCTGAATGCGCCCGCTCAAATATGCGCCGGTGATCGATTTTTCATTTTTCATGATCTCTTCCGCTGTGCCGATCGCCACGACCTCGCCGCCGTGTTCGCCCGCGCCCGGACCGATGTCCACGATACAGTCTGCCGCGCGCATCGTATCCTCGTCATGCTCAACCACCAGAACTGAATTTCCCAGATCCCGCAGGTGTTTCAGGGTATCCAGAAGCTTGTCGTTGTCCCGCTGGTGAAGTCCGATACTCGGCTCGTCCAGAATATATGCCACACCGACCAGACCGGAGCCGATCTGGGTTGCCAGGCGGATTCGCTGCGCCTCGCCGCCGGACAGCGTGCCAGTCGCACGCGACAGGGAAAGGTATTCCAGACCGACATTGATAAGGAAGCTGATCCTCGCCCGAATCTCTTTCAAAATCGGCGCACCAATCGCCTGCTGCATCGACGTCAACTCCAGCGCATCGATAAATTCGCGGAATTTGACGATCGACATATCGGTCGCCTCGAAAATATTTTTCCCGCCAACCGTGACTGCCAGAGATTCCTTCTTTAATCGCTGCCCCTTGCAGGCTGGACACGGCGTGATCCGCATAAATGTCTCATATTCCGCCTTCATTGAATCAGAGAACGTCTCACGGTATTTGCGGTTCATGCTCTGAATCAGCCCCTCAAAGGCAATATCATAAATTCCCTCGCCACGCTGTCCACGGTAATACACCTTCACAACCTTGCCGCCGGTTCCGTAAATTAAAATATCATGGATCTCCTTCGGATAATCTTCAAACGGGGTATCCAGACTGAAATCGTATTCTTTTGCCAATGCATTTAAGATCGCGCCGGAAAAGCTCGTTTTGTCCGTGCAAGACTGCCATCCCATCGCCGTGATCGCACCCTGATTGATGCTCAGGCTCTTGTCTGGAATCATCAGATCCTCATCAAACTCCATCTTATATCCCAGACCGAAGCAGTCCGGGCACGCACCAAATGGGTTGTTGAAAGAGAAGCTGCGCGGTTCGACCTCATCCACGCTGATACCGCAGTCCGGGCAGGAAAAATTCTGGCTGAACGTCAGGGTATCGTGCTTTTCTTCGCCATTTTCATCCCGCACCGCCGTATCGGTCAGCATCAGACCATTGGAGAGACCCATGACCGTTTCAATCGAATCCGAAAGGCGTTTCTCAATCCCCGGCTTGACCACCAGGCGATCGACCACAATCTCAATATTGTGCTTGATATTTTTATCCAGCGTGATCTCCTCGGAAAGCTCGTATAAGCTGCCGTCCACCCGCACACGGACATAACCGCTCTTCTTTGCCTGCTCCAGCACTTTCTCGTGGCGTCCTTTCCGCCCGCGCACGACCGGGGCAAGAAGCTGGATCTTTGTGCGCTCTGGCAGCGCCATGATCTGGTCAACCATCTGATCGACCGTCTGGCGGCGGATCTCACGACCGCACTTCGGGCAATGCGGAATACCGATTCGTGCGTACAAAAGACGCATATAATCATAGATCTCCGTCACTGTGCCGACCGTCGAACGCGGATTCCGGTTCGTCGATTTCTGGTCGATAGAGATCGCCGGGGACAAGCCCTCGATGCTCTCGACATCCGGCTTTTCCATCTGACCTAAGAACTGACGCGCATAAGACGACAGGGACTCCATATACCGCCGCTGCCCTTCGGCATAGATCGTGTCAAATGCCAGAGATGATTTACCCGAACCAGAAAGTCCGGTCAGGACGACCAGCTCATTTCTCGGAATATCAATGGAAATGTTTTTCAGATTGTGCTCATTGGCACCTCGTATCTTTATATATTGCTTCGCCATATCTGTACCTCAATTATCATTGACTCTGCTCTGTTTTATCATGTCGCTACTGACTTATTTTATAGTCATTATAGTCACAGTCTTCCCTGTAATTATGCTTAGTATAACACATTCCAAAAGTCTTTGCAAACATTTGTTCTGTTTGATAAAATTGAATCAGCTAAACATAGATATTCCTTGGGAATAGAAGTCAAACTTTTCATCAATTCTAATACAAAAAGGGCACCTCCGCCCGACTCCAAACCTAACATGGAGACCAGACAAAAATACCCTTTCGCCCTATTTCATTTTTTCACGCATTCATTTTATTTCACGATTTTTCGTTCCCCGAAGATACACCAGCCAGTACCCGCCTCCAATCACCAGCATCCCGCCGATCATATTTCCGATCGTAGCCGGAATCAGATTATTGAGAATAAAGGTTCCGATCGTCAGCCCTTCCGCTGCCAGACCGTACTCGCCCATGATCATCAGCCCCGCCGGGATGTAAAACATATTGGCGATGCAATGCTCGAAGCCGCAGAGAATGAAAATCGCCACCGGCGGGTAAAGCGCCAGAATTTTGCCAGATACCTGCTCGGAGCTCATCGCCGCCCAGACTGCAATACAAACCAGCACATTACAGAGGATCGCACGGCACAGCACCTCCGACAGAGTCAGGGTCACCTTGGAAACGGCTGTATTCAGAAGAACCTGCGCCAGATTGCCGCCGTACAGGCTTGGAATATGCCCGTAGACAAATAAAACCGCCACAAAGATCGCGCCAATCAGATTTCCCAGATAGACAAACAGAAGATTTTTAAACAGCCCGCCCACGGAAATCCGTTTCTGCAGCGCCGAGATCGTCATCAGGCAGTTCCCAGTGAAAAGTTCCGCCCCGGTGCAGACCACCAGCGCCAATCCTGCCGGGAATACGAGTGCCGAAGCAATCCGCGATGCCGAGCCATTTGTCATTGCTGCCGAGGCAACCGAAGCCCCCGCGCCTGCCAGCGCGATGAACATTCCGGCGAAAAAGCCGAGTATCAGCATATGAGACACCGGAAGTTCCGCCTTTTTTCTGCCCGTCTCCACATAATTTTCTGCAATCTGTTTCGATGCAATCATAGATTTTCCTCCCATCAGCCTTTCTATGTCCGAAATTCATTTTTCAAATTCTTCCTTTTATCTTCTGAATTTCCGAACCTGCCACATCGTTTTATAACCTTTCCTTCCATTTCAAACAGAAAAAGACGGTTTTCGTCCGATCTTTCTGTTCTATCCCTTTAAAATCTTTGACAAACAACCGTCTTTTCTATTATTTCTATATCATTTCTGATGTCGTCTTATCATCTCAAGCCGCCATCTGACATCACCTATCAAGGGCTTCCCTTATTATTTCATGTAACTACTTTTTGCAGCCCTCCCACAAATCCTATAAGTTCCCCTTCATTTTCCTACCGTTCCTCCCGGAAATAATTCTCGCCCAGATGCGCCGGGATATGTGCCCCTTTATTCTTACGCATCGACGCGATCACCAGCACCAATGCGGTGATAATGAACGGAAGGGCATCGAAAAATGCCGTTGGAATCGCATACGTGTTTTTCGGCACATAGTATTTCAGCACGCGCAGCGCCCCGAAAATAAAGGAACCGTAAATAACATTGATCGGCTTCCACGCCGCGAAGATAACGAGGGCAACGGAAATCCAGCCAAGACCACCGACGCTGTCGCGCAGCCACACGCCGCCGTTGATGATCATCGAACAATACGCGCCGCCGATACCGCAGATCGCACCGGATAGCAGGATATTAATGTATCTCCACTTTGTAACTTCGATACCTGCCGCATCTGCTGCGCCCGGATTTTCTCCGATCGCCTGCACATTTAAACCAACCTGTGTTTTATATAAGTAGAAACTCGCCACAATCGCGATGATGATTCCAAGATAAACGAACGGGTTATAGGAAAATAATAATTCTCCGACCACCGGCAGATCACTGAGTCCCGGGATGTGGATGTTACGCATCTGTGCCGTCACCGCATCCGGAAGTTTCAGGGTGCCGTTCTCTGATTTTTCCAGCATAAAGACACCGATAAAATTGGCTAATCCGACGCCGAAAATCGTCAGGGTCAATCCCGTTACATTCTGATTTGCCATAAATGTGACAGTCAAAACACCGTAAATCAATGCCGACAGCATTCCAGCCACCGCCGCAGCTAACAGCGCCGCAACAAAGTTATCCGTCTGATAGCCGACCATGAATCCGGCGCACGCGCCAATCGACATCATGCCCTCGACGCCCAGATTCAGGTGTCCGACCTTCTCACTCAAAATTTCGCCAACCGTGCCAAACAGGAAAGGCGTACCCGCCAATACAGCCGCCACCAGAAATTTAATTACGATCTCGCTGCTCATGCGCGTGTACCTCCTTTTCCGCGAAATACAAATTGATACCGTATAAACAGTTCACATCCCAGAATGAAGAACAGGATGATTCCCTGCAGCACATCCGCGCAGTCCGAGGACAATCCGAATGAAGACTGAACTACGCTGCTTCCTTTTTCCAGCACGCTGAACAAAAAGGTAACCAGCAGAATCACAGGCGGATTCAACTGTGCCAGCCATGCCACGATGATCGCCGTAAATCCGACCCCTCCGGCAACTGCCGTCGTCAGCGTGACATCCGAACCGGTCGCCTGCACCATGCCGCCGATGCCGCAGACAGCGCCGGACAGAAACATCGTCCGCAGAACCACTTTTTTTACATTCATGCCGGCATAGCGGGCCGTCTCCTGGCTCTCTCCCACGACGCTGATCTCATATCCCTGCTTGGAACGATTTAAGTAAACCGCTATCACTACCACAAGAATCAGCGCAATCACCCAGCCGAACTGGATGCCGAACACCTTATCGAGCGCCGCGTTCTTATTGAAACGGGCAATCTTCGCATATCCCTGGGAACCTGGGTCACGCCATGCGCCCTCTCTCAAAAATACGATGACATTCAGCGCGATATAGTTTAACATCAGCGTAAACAGCGTCTCGTTCGTATCATACCGGGTCTTAAACCACGCCGGAATGAGTCCCCACAGACCTCCGCCGATCGCGCCTGCCAGAAACATCACGATCACCAGCAGCCAGTGATTCCAGTTCGCATGGAACAGTGCAAAATACGAGGCAAAAATACCGCCCATAATGATCTGTCCCTCGGCTCCGATGTTCCAGAATTTCATTTTAAATGCCAGCGTCACGCCCAGCGACGCAATCAAAAGTGGAATCATGATTTTGACCGTCGCCTGTATCGCCATCTCGCTTCGCAGCGCTCCGGTTACAATCGTCTGATAAATGACAAATGGATTCTGCCCAATCAGCAGGATAAAGAATCCGCCTGCCACCAGAGCCAGCACGATCGCCTCCAGACGGAGGATCAATGTTTCTCTTTTTCCAAGTTCCGCCTTTTTTACAACGCGGATCCACGGTTCTTTCATGCCTGTTCCCCCTTCTTTTCGGATGCCATACTCTTATCCAGCCCCAGCTCGCCCGCTTCGGTACCGGTCATCATCAGTCCCAGCTGTTCTTTCGTGAGCTTCTTAGCATCCACGATACCCGTGATCTTTCCATGGCAGAGTACCATGATCCGGTCTGAAAGCTCCAGAAGCACATCCAGATCCTCACCGATATAGACAACCGCCACGCCCTTTTTCTTCTGCTGGTTCAGGAGGTCGTAAATCAGATAGGAAGAATTAATATCAAGCCCTCGCACCGGGTAAGCCGTGATCAGCACCTGCGGGCTCGACTCAATCTCACGTCCCAAAAGTACCTTCTGGACATTGCCCCCCGACATCATACGCACCGGCGTATCAACGCCCGGCGTCACGATTCCCAGTTCTCCGATCAGGCGTTCTGCCATCTCCCTTGCCGGTTTCCGATCTACAAACAACCCTTTCCCTTCCGAATAGGACTTGAGCAGCATATTATCAACCATACCCATTGAAGCAACCAGTCCCATGCCGAGACGATCCTCCGGCACGAAACTCATGCTGATTCCGAGGCGGATGATCTCCGCCGGAGTCTTACCGATGATATTTTCCTTACGGTACAAAATAGCGCCCTTTTTCGCGTCCATCAACCCGGTCAGCGTCTCGCAGAGTTCTTTCTGGCCGCTTCCGGCAACACCGGCAACGCCCAGAATCTCGCCTGTTTTAATCTCAAAAGAAATATCATCCAGCGCCACGCCGCCGTCACTCTTATCGACGGTCAGATCGACAATCTTCAAAATAGTCTCTCTCTTCTCCATCTCCGGGCGCTCGATATTCAAGCTGATTGGTCGTCCAACCATAAGCTCCGTAAGTTTCTTCTCATCACATCCGGCAGTTTCCACCGTCTCGATGCTCTTTCCTTTTCGCAGAATCGTGACACGGTCACTGATAGAAAGGACCTCATTTAATTTATGGGTAATAATAATAATCGCACAACCCTGTTCCCGCATCCGGCGCAGGATTTTAAACAGCCGCTCCGTCTCCTGCGGCGTCAGGACTGCCGTCGGCTCGTCCAGAATCAGGATCTGGGCGCCTCTATATAATACCTTCAGGATCTCGACCGTCTGCTTCTCGCTGACCGACATGTCGTAGACCTTTTTCTCCGGTTCAATTTCAAGTCCAAATGACTGTCCAAGCGCTTCAATTTTTTCCCGCAACGCCTTTCTTCCCAGCCGTTTTCCCTTGGTTCCCAGCACGATATTATCCATCGCACTGAACACATCCACCAGTTTGAAATGCTGATGAATCATACCTATTCCTAAATTTCTCGAATCTACCGGCGAATTTATGGAGACTTCTTTTCCTCCAACCAGAATCGAACCGGCATCTGGGTGGTAGATACCGGAAAGCATGTTCATGAGCGTTGTCTTACCGGAACCATTTTCTCCCAAAAGTGCCATAATCTCGCCGTACCGGACGGTCAGATCAATCTTATCGTTCGCCACGACGCTTCCGAATGCTTTCGTGATCTGCCTACACTCAATGGCATACTGTTCTGTCATATCGTCACCTCAAATGAATATTTAACCAATTTTTTTAATCAATTTTCTAAAAAAGAAAAAAGAGGTGCCGCAAATGAAAGTGGATCCATTTGAAGCTGCCTCCTTTTATCTGTTATATACTCTTGAAATCTGCAACACCCGGAAGCGTTTCCGAACCTGTTTCAGTATCGCTTCCAGGTATATAATTCCGTGATTATTTCTCTACGATGTTCTTGAAGTACCAGTGAATATTGCCTGTGATATCTGCATCAGACATATGCTCGCCCTCGGTGCCAACGGTGGTTCCGTCGTTGCACTCGATCACGCCGTCAAATACATCCCAGTCGCCAGACTCGATCTGCGCACGTGCCTCATCGATCTTCTCCTGCGTACCATCTACGCACAGGTCAGATAACGGGGAAATGTCTACCAGACCTTCCTCCAGACCGCCGAAGTAGTTCTCGCCTGTCCATGTACCATCAATCAGATCCTGTACAGCTTTGGTATAGTAAGCGCCCCAGTTCCAAACGGTGGAGGTCAGAACTGCCTTCGGAGCATCCTTGCTCATATCAGAGTTGTAACCAACACCAAATACGCCAGCTTCCTCAGCTGCCAGCTGCGGGTTCGGTGTATCGCAGTGCTGTCCAATGACATCACAGCCCTCGTTGATCAGGGCTACGGCTGCCTGTTTCTCACCTTCCGGATCGTACCAGCTGTTGGTGGTCTTGATGTAAACGGTTGTATCCGGGTTTACAGAATATACACCCATTGCAAATGCGTCGCATCCGCCGGTAACCTCGGCATTGTCCTTGCCCCAGGCGCCGACATAACCGATCTTATTGCTCTCTGTCTTTAAACCAGCCGCGATACCAGTGAGGTAACGGGACTGATAAATCCGTCCAAAATAATTGTTAAAGTTCACACCGTTGGATTTGTAGCCGGTTGCATGGGAGAAGATAACGTCCGGATATTCTTCTGCCAGTGCCTCGCATGCATCCATGTAGCCCCAGCTTGTCGCGAAGATAATCTGGCATCCTTCCTCGACACACTCGCGCATTGCTGTCTCGATGGCAGTCTGATCATCGTCCGCTACGTTGTTCTTGCGGATAATCTGATCATCCTCCAGACCAACGGCTTTCTGCATCGCTACGATACCCTGATCATGCGTATAGCTGTAACCGGAACCATCCGCCGGATTTCCAATATGAATCACTCCGACCTTCAGATCCTCTTTAGCAACTGCCGGCATCACGCCCTCTGCTGCCTCGCCTGCTTCTGTGTCTGCCGCGTCAACTCCCTTTTCCTCCGCTGCCTTCGTATCTGCTGTATCAGAAGACGAAGAAGAACAGCCTGCACACAGGGACAGCGCCATGGCAGCGCTCAGTAACACGCTTACTACTTTTCTCATAACATTTCCTCCTAAGAATGCCTGCGAATGCGGTTCTCTCCCTTTCTCATCGTTTGTCAGAATTCCCTCGCAGAACCTGAAATCCGAAAATAAAACCGCATTCCCGAAAATTTGGATCGATACAGGAAATATTATTGCATATTTACAGACGATTTTCAAGGAATTTGCCTGATTTTTACTGTGATATTTATTAATCTCTTTTCATAAGTTTTACTTATTTCTGTTTTCCTCCTGTAATCCCCCGATATGCAGGAAGGGAACACCGGAGGAATCAGCTGCCAGCATCTTTTTTCGACGCAGATAACACAAAAACAGGCACCAGACATTTCCTTTCAAAATGCCTGATACCTGCTCAGCTCACTGTAACTGATTTCTCTTATAACTTCGGCAAACACGTAACCGTCCACCTTATAATACACGGCTCTGTTTTAAGCCTCTGCCTCGCCATCCTCTTTCTTCTCTTCCAGAATCTTCATAAACTCCTCACCGGTGATCGTCTCCTTATCCAGAAGATAGTCTGCCAGCTCATGAAGCTTATCCTCATGCCCGGAAAGAATAGCTTTCGCTTTCTCATACGCGCTCTTTACCAGCGCAATCACTTCCTCATCGACCCTCGCCGCCGTCTCTGCCGAACAAGCCAGGGAAGTATCGCCGCCTAAGTAGGCGTTGTTGACCGTCTCGAGCGCTACCATGCCGAAATGGTCACTCATGCCGTAACGCGTCACCATCGCACGGGCGATCTTGGTTGCCTGTTCGATATCATTCGAAGCCCCTGTCGTGATAGAATGGAAGATCAGCTCCTCCGCCGCACGGCCGCCGGTCAGTGTCACGATCTTGTTGAACGCCTCTTCCCTGCTCATCAGGAAGCGCTGATCCGCCTCCACCTGCATCGTATATCCGAGTGCCCCGGAGGTTCGCGGCACAATCGTGATCTTGTGGACCGGAGCCGAGTGCGTCTGCAGCGCCGCTACCAGCGCATGACCGATCTCATGGTAGGAGACAATCTTCTTCTCATCCCCGGAAACACCGGCATCCTTCTTCTGATATCCGGCAATAACCGTCTCGACACTCTCTTCCAGATCCTGCTGGGACACGGTCTTTCGTCCCATCCGGACTGCCCGCAGCGCCGCCTCATTGACAATGTTTGCCAGCTCCGCGCCGCTCGCACCGTTGGTGGCACGGGCGATCTCATTGTAATCCACACTCTCATCCACTTTAACCTTTTTGCCATGGACTTTCAGAATTGCCTCACGGCCTTTCAGATCCGGCAGCTCTACCGGAATCCGGCGGTCAAAACGTCCCGGACGAAGCAGCGCCGGATCGAGGGATTCCGGACGGTTGGTCGCCGCCAGAATGACAACCCCCTTCTTGCCGTCAAAACCATCCATCTCAGTCAGAAGCTGGTTCAGCGTCTGCTCGCGCTCGTCATTGCCGCCCATGCCGGCGCCGTCACGCTTCTTACCAATCGTATCGATCTCGTCGATAAATACGATACACGGCGCTTTTTCATTGGCCTGTTTAAATAAATCACGCACCTTCGCCGCACCCATGCCGACAAACATCTCAACAAATTCCGAACCGGAGATCGAGAAAAATGGAACGTGTGCCTCACCGGCAACCGCTTTCGCCAGCATTGTTTTACCGGTTCCTGGAGGACCGACTAAAAGTGCACCCTTCGGAAGCACCGCACCGATCTCCGAATATTTTTCCGGCTTATGCAGGAAATCGACAATCTCTTTTAACGCATCCTTCGCCTCTTCCTCACCAGCCACATCCGCAAAGGTGATGCCGGTCTCGGATTCCGCATAAATCTTTGCATTGGACTTGCCGAACGTCATTGCGTTGCCGGGTCCGCCGCCCATCCGTTTCATCAGCGAGCGTCCCATGAGCTGTCCGATTCCCACAAAGAGAATCAGCGGCAGGATCCAGGTCAGCAGGAAATTCAGCAGCGGGGACGCCTGTGTGTTGATCTCCGCACTGTATTTCACATCCTTACCATCCAGCAGATCATACAGGTTGACACCCGGAATCTCGCCGGTTTTGTAGGTGACATTCCACGCTGTGTTTTTATTGTCATTTTTCAGCGTATAAACGATCTCATTGTTCGTCGTCACATACACTTCATCGACATTGTCTTCCTTCAACTGATCGCTGAACTGGTCAAACCGCACCTGCTGCGTCCGATCCATCATAGATGGAAAGAGGAAAATATTTAACAGCATGACAATCAGCATAACCAATCCATAATAATATAAAAATGATTTTCTGGGCGGCTGCTTTCCGCCGCCGTTCGTGTTCTCTACCATAGATTGTTCTCCTTATTGTGAGTCTGTGACAGATGGTTTCTGTGTTTCTGTCACATCGTTTCGTGATACATTAACATATACCGCATTCTTTGTTATTTGTCAATCCACAACAGTAAATATTTATTTACTTTTTATATTTGTTGACCTTTTTGTCTGGATGTGCTAGAGTACAAGTAAATTGATGTTTCCTTGTTTGCAATTTATGTTTGTGAAATGGACCGCATTTTATTACTTTGATATTTAAATTTGGAGGTTTTCCTATGAATCCAGGCAAAAAAAATTCAAATCTTTTAAAAAACACCGGTATCCACTTCCTGGAGTTTGCACTCGGCTTTCTCTCCCTGGCGAAATGCCACTACCAGCCAAGCCATGATATGAAAGTCAACTCGCTTCCATTTTTTGCCCTGATCGCGCTCGACAGCTGGGCAGATCAAGACTATACCATGTCTGAGCTGGCGGACAAGCTGAGTATCACAAAGCAGCAGCTCTCCCATATGATCAAGGTTCTTGAGGAACGCGGTCTGGTCGAGCGGATCCACGATACAGCCAACCGCCGCCGCGTCTACATCCGCATCTGCGATTCCGGTCGTGAGATGATGAACCAGATGAAGCAGGAAATGCTGTCTTCCACCCTGTTTGGGCTGCGCGCTTACACCCCGGAAGAACTGGCATCGATGGACGAGTGCCTGTGCCGCCTGATGGAATTAATGAAGAAATTCAACTGTGAAACCGATGAACCTGCGAAGAATGTATCCGTATGATAAAGACACCGGAGACACTTTTTTCTCCGCTTTCTTTTAAATCCTGTATAATTGACTTTTGTAACGTCCAGCAGCATTCCGGATTGATTTCTCTGCCATTTCATCCTTTCATCCGTTCCGGTGTGTTCCACGCCTCGGCAGAGTTTTCTTTCTGTGCCAATGGACGTTTCTCAATGATACAGAAAGAAGGTTCCTACATATTATGCCACAAATGATAGAAAATCATATTTTTCCACACGCTGCTCATAGCAAGCACACTCTCCCCCTCTCATCCAGGCAAACTTCTGCTGCCATTCCACGCCTTTCCGGTCAAACGCGTGCTGCCGCACCTGCAAGAGCCCAAAAGGCCGCGGACGAATTTGCCCGCTACCTGCTCACGCGCAACCTTGCCGATGAGACACTCCGCGCTTACACTTATGCGGTACGGCAATATTTTACCTATTACCGTGACATTACCTACCCCAATTTAAAGCTATACAAAATCTTTCTGCTCGAGCACTACAAGCCGCAGACCATCAACCAACGGATCCGGGCTTTGAATGCCTACCTGGATTTTAAAAAGCTCTATCCCGGGCATCTTCCCATGGTAAAAATCCAGCAGAAAACCTATCTGGATCACATGATCAGCGAGGCGGATTATGAATACCTGAAACGCTGCCTGCTTCGGGATGAACGGTACACTTACTATTTTCTCATCCGTTTCATGGCGGCAACCGGCGTCCGGGTCAGCGAGGTGATTCAGTTCCAGGCAGAAGATATTTTCTCCGGCTATAAGGACATCTATTCCAAAGGAAATAAAGTCCGGCGCATCTACATCCCACAGTCACTCCGAACCGATACCCTCAAATGGCTTTCCTTTCTCCACAAATCCCACGGTCCCATCTTCCTCAACCGCTTCGGTTCCCCCATCTCTCCAGGCGGCATCCGCAGCCAGCTCAAAACCATCGCCCTCTCCTACCACATGACACCGGAAATGGTACATCCGCATGCATTCCGCCACCGGTTTGCCAAGAGTTTTATCGAAAAATGCGGCGATATTTCCCTGCTCTCCGACCTGCTTGGACACAAAAATCTCGAAACAACCCGGATTTACCTGCGTCGTTCCAGCGGCGAGCAGTATGAGATTGTCAACCGGGTAGTCACCTGGTAGAGAGGAGTAAATGAAGCACATATGAATTTTGAAACACTTATTTCCGACTTTGGCGTTTACCTTGAACAACAGGGGCACGCCGCCAGCACCATCCGGGTCTACAGCTGTTCCGTCCGGCTGTTTTTTTCGCATTATAACAGCCTTTCGGTCGAGCACCTGCAGTCGTACCGGCGCTGGCTGCTGGAATGTTATAAGCCATCGACAGTGAATACGCGGATTCTGGGAATGAACCGGTTTCTGGATTTTATGCAAAACAGTGGATTGTTAGATAATGAAAAGGCGAATTTTCAATCACCCATATCCGCCCCCACAGATTCACTCCGCATCACTCCCACGGGTCACTACCGCCTGCGCCCCATCCGGGAGCAGAAGCACACCTACCTTGATACAGTGATCTCCCAGAAAGATTACGACCGGCTCAAACGGCGGCTAAAAAAGGATGAAAATTACTTCTGGTATTTCATCGTGCGTTTTCTCGCCTCCACCGGCGCGCGCGTCAGTGAATTGCGCCAGATCAAAATGGAGGATCTGCAGCTTGGCTATCTCGATCTCTACTCCAAAGGCGGCAAGATACGGCGATTGTTCTTCCCCCGCTCCCTCTGCGGGGAAGCAATCCCCTACTTTGCCTCCCGCGGCATCGACAGCGGCTTTCTCTTCCTGACCCGCCGCCGCACCTGCATCTCCGCACGCGCCATCGAGATGCAGTTAAAAAACATCGCAAAGCGCTACCGCATCAATCCGGCAACAATGTACCCGCATTCTTTCCGGCACCGCTACGCCATCAATTTTTTGAAACGGTTCAATGACATTTCCCTGCTGGCGGATCTGTTAGGACACGACAGCATCGAAACAACCCGGATTTACCTGATGAAATCGAGTCAGGAACAGCAGACGGTGATTGACCGGGTGGTGACGTGGTAGGCACAGGCGTGTGAAAACCATAAAAGGGGAAAGAACTGCCATTTTCCACAATTCTTTCCCCTTTATTATAGATTTATTTTTTCTCTGCCTCCACAATCACGAGCTCATATGGAAGTGCTTCCTCAGCGCTATCGGTTCTAATGTTTTTAACCGACCGTTCTACCGCATTCTCTTTTTTCTCCTGCTTCCCACTGTCCAGCTTTGTCTCAACATTCTGTTCCGCCTTCTTTTCAGAATCTTCCTCCTTTTCTGCTGTTCTACTAATAAGACGATGGGAGATTTCATTTTGTTTTATATATTTGCAATTTTTTTAACAACTTTTCTTTCCAAATAAACATTTTTCAAAACGGAAGTTAGAAGAACCAGATGGATAATAGAAAACGCATAAAGATATTACAGACATAAAAAAGCCCGGCAGAAAGAATTGTTCTATACATTCTCTCCCTACCGGGCTTTTCCTAATATTAAATTTCCTTACAGCACCTTACTCAAAAATGCCTTCAATCTTTCGCTCTTTGGATGCTCAAAGAACTCCTTCGGTTCGTTTTCTTCGATGAAGTTGCCGCCCTCCATGAACATGACGCGGGTTGCCACCTCGCGGGCGAAGCCCATCTCATGGGTAACCACGACCATCGTCATGTGCTCCTCGGCAAGCTGGCGCATTACGTTTAATACCTCGCCTACCATCTCCGGGTCAAGCGCAGAGGTTGGCTCGTCAAAGAGCATCACATCCGGATGCATTGCCAGGGCGCGGACGATCGCCACACGCTGTTTCTGACCGCCGGAGAGCTGTCCCGGATAGGCGGATGCCTTTTCCTTTAATCCGACACGCTCCAGAAGTTTCAATGCTTCCGTCTCCGCCTCGTCCTTCGGGCGTCCGAGCAGTTTCATCGGTGCCAGCGTCATATTATCAAGAATCGTCATGTGCGGGAACAGGTTGAACTGCTGGAATACCATTCCCATTTTCTGACGGAGTTTGTCAATGTTTGTCTTTGGATCCGTGATATCCGTTCCCTCAAAATAGATGTGTCCGCCGGTCGGAGTTTCCAGCAGGTTCATGCAGCGCAGAAATGTGGATTTACCGGAACCAGATGGTCCGATCACACAGACAACATCCCCCTTGCGTATCTGGGTAGAAATATTAGTCAGGACCTTTAAATCACCGAATGCCTTGGAAAGATCCTTGATGTCAATTATCACTTCTCCGTTTTGTACTTTATCGTTCATTCTTTCTCAGGCTCCTTTCCAGATTCTGTGCAAAGTGGTTGAAGATCATCGTCAGCGCCAGATAAACAGCAGCCACTATCAGAAGCGGTGTCCACGCGTCATACGTTCTGGAACGGATGATATCGCCGCCCTTCGTCAGATCCTGCACCGCCACGTAACCGGCTACCGAAGTCTCTTTCAGAAGAACAACAAACTCATTGCAAAGTGCCGGAAGTACGTTTTTAAATGCCTGCGGCATAATGATATAGCGCATCGTCTGGACATAGTTAAAACCAAGGCTTCGACCTGCCTCCATCTGTCCCTCGTCGATCGACATGATACCGGAACGGAAGATCTCCGCTACATACGCTGCCGAGTTAAGACCAAACGCGATCACACCGACAAAGACGCCAGCAAATACACGCGATACAAAAATACAGTAGTAGAAAATCATCAGCTGGATGACAACCGGCGTTCCCCGGATGACCGTCAGATATACCTGGCAGACACCATTTAAAAATTTCATTTTTCCGGTTTTGTCGTGAGTTGCACGGACAATCGCAATCAGCAGACCAAGGGCAATGCCGATCAGGGTCGCAAATAACGTGATGATCAGGGTATTTTTTAGGCCCCCTGTCAAATACTGCCACCTGTCATCCTTGATCAGGTTTAAATATAAGGCCTGCTTGAGTTTCTCCAATCTGTTTTCCTCCTTGTAAGGTGATATAGACTTGAAAAAGGGCTGCCGCCGAACCGTGTTTTCGCCATTCTGCAGCAACCTTTTTCCGTTCCGTCAGATACCGGAAGCACTCTGGGTGTTTTCCGGATCACCTGAATCCATCCATCTGACGATTCATTTCAATTCTCTTTTATATTACTCAGCGGTAATGTATTTTTCAACGATCTCGTCCAGTTTTCCAGACTCTTTCAGGTTTGCGATGGATGCGTTGATAGCGTCCAGAAGCTCTGTATTGCCCTTCTTAACTGCGATTGCGTACTCTTCTTCTGCATACGGTGTTTCCAGAAGCTTTAAGCCTTCATTCTCGTCTACAAATACCTGTGCCGGTTTGTTGTCAATGATAACTGCATCGATCTTGCCAGTGGACAGCGCCTGTACTGCATCGGCGCCCTTGGAAAATCTCTGTACGCTCTCCTCGCCGAAATCATCGGTGGAGTACAGGTCGCCGGTGGTACCCTGCTGAACGCCGATCTGCTTGCCCTTTAAATCATCCAGGGATGCGATGTCGCTGTCCTCTGTTACGATAACAGACTGAACGCCGATTGCGTAAGTGTCAGAGAAATCCACCTGGGTCTGACGATCCTCGGTAACAGTCATACCTGCTGCTGCGAAATCAGCTTTGCCGGACTGAACCTCCGGGATGATAGAATCGAATGCTACGTCGGTGATTTCCAGAGATGCTCCCATATCCTCGCAGATAGCGTTTGCAATATCTACGTCGATACCTACGATATCATTTCCATCGTGGTACTCATACGGTGCGAACTCAGCGTTGGTGGACATAACCAGAGTCTTTCCTGCAAATGCGCTGTCGCCAGCTTCTGCTGCCTCGCTGCCCTCTGCTGCCTCTGCGGTTGTCTCCTCATTCTCCTCTGCGGCTGCGGTTGTCTCTGCCGGTTTGGAAGAGCATGCTGCTAACGATGCTGCCATAGCAGTTGCCATAGCGATTGCTGCTAATTTCTTTTTCATAATAAATTCCTCCTCATTTCTATTCGCTGCTTTTGTATTTTTATGCAGTAAATACGAATATTCTTACTTTTATTACTGTATCTAGGAATACATTATACCGCATTTTTATAAATAATCAAGCCTGAATTCCTGTTTTTTACATGGTTTTGTATGATTATGCATTCTTTTCCAATTTGTACGGTTCCAGTTACGGACAGATCTGGTTGTTAATTCTTGGCACGGGAGTTTAATAGTTGCATAATCAGGTTAGTGAAATTTTGAAAGTAAATGAAAGCAGATGACAGCTCGAAGAATGTTTCCGGTTTCCGAACGGATTATCAATTCATAACGAACAGTAAAATGAGAACAATTCCAAAAATGGACAAGGAAGAAAAAAATACTATAGTCTGCAACAGCAACAAAAATCGCTGCACCCCAGCAAATACAAGGGTTACAGCGATTTTATTTTCACTCAACTGCCAAAGACTGGATATATATTTTTTTCAATAATCCAAATTTTTGTTTTTTCTGTGTTTCCTGTTTTCAAACTTCACGTTCTCTCCACAGGCAATATCATTTACTTAGAGAATTTCTTTGAAAAAAATTTCCTTTTTTCTACCAATAACTCAACAAGCACTTGACAACACCTTGATAGTTCAGCGCCTCAGCTAAAAAAACGCATAAAAGCAATCCATTCGTTATAATAGCGTTGACTAGAAACTATAAAACAAGCCCGGCAACCAGGTTGATACGACAGGAACAAACGATACCAGCAGCAAAATAGGTAATGCACCAAAAAGCAAAAATGGAAGAATAGGTTTAATAAGTTTATGAATCGGAACATCACAAACTCTGGAACATGCCATCAGACAAGTAGCCATTGGCGGTGTAATTGAGCCAATACCGATCGAAACAAAAACGATTACTGCTAACTGAATTGTATCAATCCCACATGCAGTAGCAATCGGTGTAAGAAGCGGCACCAGCGTCAAAATAATAACATTTCCATCCAAGAAAAAACCTATAAAAAACAGCAGAAGATCTATTAACAGGATAAGACCAATACGATTATTGGTAATTCCCAACATTAACTCTGCCACCAACTCAGGAATATGGTTAAGTGTCATCAAGCGACTGAAAATCAAAGTCATTGGAAACATTATAACCAATGCCGAAACATCCTTGACTCCCTTAGAAAAAACGCCCATCAATTGAACCAGAGAAAGCTTTTTATAAACTACCACTCCCATGATCGCTCCATATAAACAGGTAATTGCACCTGCTTCTGTCGCTGTAAAAATGCCGCCATAGATACCCCCTAACACAATTACCGGCATTAAAACTGCTACAACAAGCTCTAAAAAAAATCTATTCCGGCTTATAGTCTCACGCGCATTTTTTTCTGATTCTTCTTTAGGCTCATTATCTTCAGTACATGCAGAAACGGATGCAACTGTTTTACCCGCATATTCTGGATGATAATATTTTATATAAATAATCCGATTAATGATCAAATAGAGCCCTGCCCATATTAATCCCGGCACAATCGTAGCCATAAATAAAGCACCAACCGATGCCGAGGACACGGATGCAAAAATAATAGCATTTACATTTGGTGGAATCATAAAGCCAAAAGGACTGGAAGCTGCAATTAATGCCGCTAAATATGCTTTATCATATCCTTTCTTTTCCAATTCTGGCACCATAGCTGTTGACAGTGTATTAGCCGTTGCCAATGCCGAACCGCAAAGGGCTCCAAAAAAGCAGGAAACTACTGGAATTGTGGCCGTCAATCCTCCCTTTACATTATGTAGCATCTTATCCGCTACCCGAATCAGCACATTTGCAATTCCGCTTCGCTCAATCAAAGAACCTCCTACTATAAAAAGCGGAATCGCCAACATAGAAATAGAGTTCAAAATGTAAAACGCATTCGTTGCAAACGTTCCTGTACTTCCAAGCCCCATATATGCCACAAAAAAGGAGCCGCCCAAAAATGCTAACGGAACTGCAACGCCGGAAAAAATCATGAGTAAAATTAATACTGCAGCTATTCCAAATATCATAATGTGCGTAACCTCCTTATAGATTTACAAACATTCACCACATAATAAACCATCATCCCCAAAGCTCCTAAAAATACAGAAGCATATACCCACCACATGCTAAATCCAACAGCTGGAGACACCGTATTACGTTCAATATGTGTCATCATTAAATTAAATGTTAATGGCATAAATAATCCACATATTATAGTAGAAATAATCAAACTAAACAAATGAAGTGCTTCTTTTGACTTTTCCGTCTTACACAGATTCAAGAAGAAATCGACTTTTAGCATATTGTCATCACGCACAACCAGTATTACTCCAAGCCATACAAATACAATAAATAGAATTGTTGGCAATTCCTCATAGCCGTGCATATTAATATTAAATACCCAACGACTGAAGATTGTCAGATTAACCATAATCATCATCACAATCAACAAAATACCCGCTAAATTTCCAACCACAAATTCAACTATATGATCTAATTTTTTTAAAAATTTCACCACGTTCCTCCTCTCTTTAACGGTAAATAAAAAAGCAGGGGATACTACAAACATAGATATCAATCCACTTGCAGCATCCCCCATACCATTAATAATTAAACAGCTCAGATACCTGATTGTATAATTCTTCTCCAATCAGTTCTCTCCACTTATCCGACAGAGAAGCCGCATACTCTTTCCATTGATTCAATTCCTCATCTGTTGGCTGATAATATGTAATTCCTTTTTCATCAAAGAATTTTTCTGCGTCTGCTTTCATATCTTTATAAGATTCATATTCAGCCTCTGAACACGCCCAGGCAGCATCCACAAATATCTTTTGATCCTCTTCGCTATACTGATTAAACTTATCTAAATTCATCATCAAACTATACGAAGTCCACTGAGCTCCAACATATGAATAAAATGGTGCTACTTCATAATAATTTTCAATAATATATGAAGGTATCTGCTGATCCGTAGCCGTAATCAAACCATTCTGCAGCGATGTATATAACTCTCCGTATGGCATAATTGCGATATTTCCCAAACCGCCATAAAATTCGTTAACAATAGCATCTTCATATGTTCGAAACGTTTCATTCGCCAGATCCTTCGGCACTTTAATCAATTTATCTGTCGAAAAGATGTGGCGCTGTAAGCCACTGTTTTGTGCCAAAAGTTTAATTCCATTTTCTTCATAAAGCTTTGTATTAATAGCAAATCCTTCTGCATTCGGATTAGCAAGCTTTTCCCTCACTGTGTCTAAATCAGGTAATAAAAATGGAATTCTTTGCCATGCAAATCTCTTATCTACATTAGACATTCCGGCACCAAAGTTAAAATCCGTCTCCCCATCCTGAATCATCTGAAAGGATTCCGCATCGCTGGCATAACTGGAATACCAATAAATATCTACTACATAACGGCCATTACTATTTTTCTCCACCTCTTCTTTAAATTTCAGTAGTCCATCAGCCCAGGGATTATAATCCGGGGCAACCTCTGGATCTAACGCTGATGTTGTCAAAACAAGATGAGTTGCATCTGAATCTGCTTTCGTAGTTTCTTCCGCTTTATCGCTCTGCAGTGCAACTGTATTATTACCTCCACATCCAACTATAGTTAATGCCATCATTGCTGCCATTGTCGTTGCAATTAATTTTTTCATTGTACTCCTCCTTTTTCAACATCCACCATATTCTTTTTCTGCTCGTTCCTGGCTGATCAAGCCATCTTTCACATCACACTTTAATGCTTTTTTATCTCTCTCAAGCGGATTACCCCAACCTCCGCCGCCACTTGTCTGAATATAGAGTCTATCTTTCTTATAAAAACGCACCCTTGCTTTCGAAGGCAAATGTTCTTCCGTTCCATCAGCTCTATTTACTGTAAAACGAGCTCCTAATGCTGCTTTTCCACCATTCAATCCCCACGGTGCCGTATTAACACGATCAGAGGCAATAAAGCAGTCCACCTCATCTGTCTGGAATTCCAGGACTCGCTCAATTCCAAATCCACCCCTGTGCTTACCAGGTCCTTCAGAATTTGGAGCTAAACCATATCGTATTACCTTAACCGGCATGATTCTTTCAAGAACTTCTACTGGTGTATTTCTGGTATTAGTCATATGCGTATTAACTCCACTGGTTCCATCTTGATCGCACATTCCACCATATCCTCCTCCAACAGTTTCACCATTAGCAAAGAACGAATGTGTTTCTGGATTATAACCACCCAGCTGAATTCCATTCATAGATCCACAAGCAGCCGCACATACTTTTTCTGGAACCACTTGAGCCAGTGCACCAAGCAGTACATCTACCAAACGCTGACACGTAATAGAATTTCCAGAACCGGTAGCTGCTGGATATACCGCATTTACCAAGGAACCTTCCGGTGTTATAACCTCAAAGCGGCGATATGTTCCAGAATTCGGTGGAATCGTGGGATCCGTCACTGCTCGAACAACATAATAAATGCAAGCCAACGCCATCGGACGAACACAATTCAAAGGTCCTCTTACCTGAGGGCATGTTCCCGTAAAATCAATTTTAATATGTGGACCTCCTGTAGTAATTGTTACCTTGATTTTTAATGGCTCTGTTGTAGTAATTCCATCTCCCTCTAAGAAATCCTCAAATTCAAATGTCCCTTTCGGAAGTTTTTCTAACTCTGCTCCCATTCGCCGGTCACAGTAGTTCTCTAACTCTGCAATTGCCTCAAGAACTACTTCTACGCCCATCTCATCACATAATTCCTCAAACCGCTTTTCTCCTACATTATTTGCTGCAATCTGAGCCATCAAATCTCCACTACTTTCGTATTTTGTTCGGATATTAGAGCGAAACATAGCAAAAATCTCAGGATCTACTTTTCCTTCTTTTTTTATCTTTACTGGTGGGAAGCAAATCCCTTCATGGAAAATTTCCGTTGCATCTGGTGTTAACGAACCCGGAACCTTTCCTCCCACATCTACATGATGCGCCAGATTTCCTACAAAAGCTACTAGCTCTCCTTTAAAAAAGATCGGAGAAAAGATAATAATATCTGGCAAATGAGTTCCACCAATGAATGGATCATTGTGCATGATAGCATCTCCAGGTTTCAGTTCTTTTTTGTTAATATGCTTTAAAGCTCCCTTTACTCCCCAAGGCAACACTCCTGAATGAACTCTTGTATTTTTCTCTATTTTATTTTTTTACCTGTATATCCTGCTCTTCGATTTTTTTTGAAGCAAAATTAATTGCTCCTAGAGCTCCTGCTTTTCCTCCCAAGTTTGCCAAACAAATATCCGCCTGAATTGGCGTAAGCCTGCCAACCTCCTCTCGAATCCGCTGAATCACAGATCCCATAGAATCAGAAACTCCACCGCCTATTACAACCTTCTCTGGATTTAAAAGACTAATCGTATTGGCTATCGCAACTGAAAAATCACGAACAAATTTGTCTATTACCGGTATTACTGAGGCATCTCCTCGGCTATATGCTGTAAATAATGCTTCTGCCGAACCAACAATTTGATCCAGTGCCGAGCCAGAACATTTTTTTTCTAAAATTCCCTGTTGTCCTAATTTATTAATTTCCCCTTTTTCCACATCAGAACTTTCTAAATAATATCCTAATTCTCCTGCTCTTCCTTGAGCCCCCAATACCAACTGTCCACCACATACTAATGCTCCGCCAATACCTGTTCCCAATGCAATAAACAACATATCATCCGTCTGTTCACCTGAACCTATCCAACGTTCACCTAATGCTGCCAGATTCACATCATTTCCGACATACACTGGAAATGAAAAATATTCATTCATTAAACTTTGCAAAGGAAATTGATTCCACGATAATGCTTTGGCACGCACCACTGTTCCATCTGAATCCACCGTTCCCGGGACTCCAATTCCCATGCCAAATATCATTTCTCGTTTAATTCCTGCTGCTTCTAATGACTCCTCTACAATCTGGACTAATTCCTCAAACTGATTTTTGGTTGGTATTTTTTTTTCGTACACAATATTACCCACCAAATCTGTTATCAAAAACAAAAGTTTTGTTCCGCCAATATCCATGCCAATACAATACGCAGATTTTGGATTAAATCCCAACATAGTAGATGGGCGTCCAACCCCTGATGGAGACATACAGTCTCCATACTCAACTAGGAGCTTTTTCTTAATTAATTCATCTACAATCGCACTAACTGTTGTTTTACTTAAATTTAATGCCTTTGATATCTGTGCACGGCTAATCGGCTGTTTCTCCTTGACCATATTCAGAATCAATGTCCGATTAATTTTTCGTATTAATTCTAAATGCCCTAAATTTCCATTCTTCTCCATATTACACCCCTTACTCACTTAATTAGTTCAGTGCACTTACTAATTCTTTTAAAAATTACCTCTCGTATTAAGCAAGAGGATTTATATATAAAATACACTTTTATTATTCTGTTTTCAATAGGATTTTTCAACAAAATATCTTTATATTTTCGTAAAAATTACCAAAACGCGTTTCACATAATTTGTTTCTTCAGAAAACTAAATGTCATTTTCAAGATACACGTCTATATATGCTGAACTCTTTTTGCAATGCAATTGATAATTCATAAAATCAATTATATCTAACAAAAATGCAATTACAAACCAAAGATGACAGTAACTGTCAACCTGTAACGAATCAACAATTTCAAGAATGTTTTTACTAACCTTCTATATGGTTCCACACATACCCATGCAGTAGAACTTTCAACATTTCCTTATCTCGCTCTTCCCAGGCGGCTTGTACATTCTCCATATCGAACATGGGCATTCTTCGTAAATCTGATATGCTGAAATCTCCCAAGAGCAGGCGTGGCAAAGGCAACTGAAAGAAACGATAGCAACAAAAAACAGGTCCGGACGCACGGAGAGTAATCAGTGTATCTGAACCTAGCTTTTCTATGGTCTTTCCGATGAATAGCTTGGCTGGCTTTTCATTGAAATTTCTTATGCTTTTTTTCGTTGACATTTAATACTGTTCAATGTATCATATAATCAAGAAATGGGTTTGTTACCGTACAGCTATTGCTTAAGCGGGATGCTCGTTTCTTTTTTGTGTTCACCATATCGTCCTGTCATTATTCAAGAATGCCTCGGTGCTCTTGTAGCAAAAAGCAGACGCACCCTTTCTTACGTCCTCGAACATTTTTCCGCATCGATCGCCAGCACAAACATTAATGCATCCAGTGCATATTCCGGCTCATTTACCTGAATAACATACGTGTCCGTCATATGGAACAGCTCTTTGCTGACACTGGCAACCGAATATCCCCTTTGATCGAGGATATTATAATCCCATTCCATAATCGAACCGTCGATATGCCAGCCATTGTAATCAATATTGTAATGCGGCATCAGGAAAGAGAATTCTTTACTCAAGCATCCGATATAGGTGCCTTTTTTATATATCTCAAATTTTGGCAGAAATGTCAGTACACGCTGAACAACCATTCCAATTTCATTGCCGTCTGCATCATATATCACCAACTTATGGCCCCAGGACAACTGGCCTTTTACCACATATACTGTATTGCCAAACTCATCATAAATATCATAACTGTCAAACCACGAAAATAACCGCTGTTTAAATAAAAGCTTCATAAAATCACCTCAAATATCATAATCCGTTCTCTTTTGTCCTCGCCCGGAAACAAATCCGATGTGTCGATCTCATCATAAAACATTAGCTGTTCCTCCGTCATCAGACAACTGATATATTCCTCCGATGGATAATAAAAAAACAGCAGTATCTCTCTCTGATTTTCGTAATAGGACTCATATATCCTGGCAAGAACAGAGTGCAATATCTCTACCGAAAATGGATTGAAAAAATAACACCGGTCCACTTCTGGAGGAAGCTCATAGTTCTCCGCACTGCTTAAGATAAAGGAAGTACGGTTTCCGGACACTGCCGTCTCCTTATTTTCTGCTGCCCCCTGATAAATACGTTCATCGTATTCGATTCCGATTGTTTTACTCCTTGTCTGATAGGACAAGTAAAAACAGACTCTTCCCTTGCCGGTTCCATAGTCCAATAAGGTATTATTCTTCCGAATTAATCCGCTGTTCGCCAACCGTTCCAGAACCACGTATGCCGTCGGTTCGTATGGGTATCGGTATTGATCCGCATGCGAATCATCTCTGCCGCTTGTTCGGATTTTCAGAAATCTATCCCATTGGGTCTCATTTTGGTTCATGGTATATCTCCCGTATCATTTACTCGATTCTTATATCTACAGAATATAGGAAATTGACGGCGCTTGTCAACTTGCAGCTTTGGAAAGAAAAAAATTGCAAATATGTAAATCTCCCATCGTCTTATTATGGGCAGATCTTGTTGTTAATTCTTGGCAAATCTAATATTTCGTACTATAACTATTCTGTACCGTTTTCTCTGTACTGGGCATCTGCTTCCGTAAAGAGAATGTGCCTTGTCACATTCTCTCGCCGGGCGCGGTCGCTTGCAGCATGATTCACAAGATACGGAACCATTCCTTAGGTTTTATTACGAAAGAAGGCTTTTTATGATTTCCCGTCTACTTACCTTAACTGCCTGGTCCATGACACCGCCCGCAGTCTGGTCTCCCTTTCATTTAGTATTTATGCTGATCGGCATCCCGCTCGCCGCCTTTGCCGCATGGAAATTGCGGGCGCGCTCCGAAACATTCCGCCTGCGTCTGCTCTTTGCCTGCGGCGTCTTTCTGGCGTTTTCCGAGGTCTACAAACAGCTTTTTCTCTATTACATAGAAAACAACCGGCACTACGACTGGTGGTATTTTCCATTTCAGCTCTGCAGCCTGCCGATGTACCTCTGCCTGCTGCTGCCCTTTGTTCCGCATAAATATCAACGTATTTTTTGCACTTTTATGTATAATTACAATCTGCTCGGCGCCGTCATGGTGTTCATCGATCCGTCCGGTCTGATGCACCCGTACTGGACGCTGACCCTGCATGGATTTATCTGGCATATCCTTCTGATCTTCATCGGACTGCTCATCGCCTTTTCCCGCATGGTGCTGCCAACCGCCAAAGGATTTTGGCAGTCTACAGCTGTATTTGCGGTCGGATGTGTCATCGCAACCATCATCAATGTTACCTCGCATCCGTATGGAAACGCAGATATGTTTTATATCACGCCGTACTACGCGACCACGCAGATTATGTACTCCCAGATCGCTGCTAAATTTGGAATTTTTGCCGGAAACGCGGTGTATGTGCTTTCAATCATTTTGGGAGCATGGCTGCTGCATCTCGTATTTCAAGTCGAACGTCCGTGAGACTTGGCGCGTGATTCTGGTCAGCAAAGCTGATATATTCGTTGCTGCTCACTCATTCCGTGCACATCAACGGGATTTTACCGATGCTTCGCATTTCAAATCGGCAAAATCTGCTATCGATATGATATCATACGGAATTTTCAGTTCAGAAAATTTCTATCTGCAATTAAAAGAGCGCCAGCCCCGCATTCACAGCCGGGCAGACGCTCTCTTCTATAACAGCTCAATTAATTCACTGTCACGGTAAAATCCACTGAAACGACTCTGTAACAATGGATTTTACCCTTTTATTTTTATTTACTGAATCTCGCTATGGAACTCCTGCAGGGACTTAACCTCCAGATGTCCGTTCTTCTTGATACTTCTCAAAGCCTGTACGGTAGCCTTTGCTGCTGCCATGTTGGTGAAGTACGGAATCTTCGCCTTTACAGCTGCCTTACGGATGTAGCTGTCATCGCCTCTGCCCTTCTTATCGTTCGGGGTATTGATAATGATTGCCACTTCTCCGTTGGTAATCTTATCTAAAATGTTCGGACGGCCTTCGTTGATCTTGCATACCTTCTCAGCCGGAAGTCCTGCTGCTACCATCACATCACAGGTTCTGCCTGTACCCATCAGGGTAAAGCCACACTCGTAGAAGCCTCTTGCAACCTCGATCAGCTCTATCTTATCCTTGTCATTGACACTCAGGAGGACAGTTCCTGAGGAAGGAAGACGTGTCTGGGTTGCTTCCTGTGCCTTGTAGATAGCCTCACCAACGCTGGCGGACATACCAAGAACCTCACCGGTGGAACGCATCTCCGGTCCAAGTACCGGGTCAACCTCCGGGAACATCTTGAACGGGAATACCGGCATCTTAACACCGTAGTGCGGAATCTTCTTCTCTTTCAGTGCCGGAACCGGTGACGGACGGCCTGTTAAGTAGGAAGTCATGATATCCGTTGCCAGTTTTACCATCTTGATGTTGCATACTTTAGATACCAGCGGCACGGTACGGGATGCTCTCGGGTTTGCCTCCAGCACGTATACTTCGCCGTCCTCGATTGCATACTGCATGTTCATCAGACCTACTACGTGCATCTCTTTTGCGATACGGCTTGTGTAATCGCGGATTGTCTCTACCTGATCCTTGGTCAGATTTCTGGACGGAAGGATACAAGCGGAGTCACCGGAGTGGATACCTGCCAGCTCAATATGCTCCATAACAGCCGGAACAAATACGTTCTCGCCATCGCTGATAGCATCTGCCTCACACTCGGTTGCATGATGCAGGAAACGGTCAATCAGGATCGGACGATCCGGAGTTACACCGACAGCTGCTCTCATATAGAAGGTCATCGCTTCATCGTCATGAACAACCTCCATGCCGCGGCCGCCAAGTACATAGGACGGACGAACCATAACCGGGTAACCGATCTTATTCGCAATCTCTAATGCGTCATCAACGGTAACTGCCATGCCTGACTCCGGCATCGGAATCTGCAGTTTATCCATCATCGCACGGAACAGGTCACGATCCTCTGCCATGTCGATGGTTTCCGGAGTTGTACCCAGAATATTGACACCATATTTCTTCAGGTCTGCTGCCAGGTTCAGCGGTGTCTGGCCACCAAACTGTGCGATAACTCCCAGCGGTTTCTCCTTATGATAGATGCTTAATACATCTTCCAGAGTCAGCGGCTCGAAATACAGTTTATCGGAGGTATCATAGTCTGTAGATACGGTCTCTGGGTTGCAGTTAACGATAATTGTCTCAAATCCAAGCTCTTTCAGAGCGATAGCTGCATGTACGCAGCAGTAGTCGAACTCAATACCCTGACCGATACGGTTCGGACCGCCGCCCAGAATCATGATCTTCTTGTTGTCGCTGCACGGACTCTGATCCTTGATGTGATAGCTGGAGAAGTAGTATGCAGAATCCGGTGTGGCACTTACGTGTACGCCCTCCCAGCCTTCTACGATACCTTCTTTGGTTCTTGCATCGCGGATCTCTTCCTCTGTAACGCCTAACAGCTCGCTTAAATATTTATCTGCAAAACCGTCCAGCTTCGCCTGGCGGAGAACCTCAGCCGGCGGAACCTCGCCCTTATACTGCATCAGGCTTTCTTCCTCTTCTACCAGTTCCTTCATCTGCTGGATGAAGTAATGTTTAATCTTGGTTAATTCGAACAGCTCGTCTACGGTAGCGCCCTTACGAAGTGCCTCGTACATAATAAACTGACGTTCGCTGCTCGGAACATGCAGCATCGCAAGCAGTTCTTTTTTTGTCTTCTTATCGAAGTCTTTCGCATGACCAAGACCGTAGCGGCCTCTCTCCAGGCTTCGAATCGCCTTCTGGAATGCCTCTTTGTAGGTTTTTCCGATACTCATAACCTCGCCGACTGCCTTCATCTGGGTTCCCAGCTTGTCCTCTGCGCCTTTGAACTTCTCAAATGCCCAGCGTGCAAACTTGATAACAATATAGTCGCCGGACGGAACATACTGATCCAGAGTGCCGCTCTTGCCGCATGGAATCTCATCCAGAGTCATACCGGTTGCCAGCATCGCTGATACCAGTGCAATCGGGAAACCAGTTGCCTTGGATGCCAGTGCGGACGAACGGGAGGTTCTCGGGTTGATCTCGATAACAATATCACGGTCTGTCTTCGGATCGTGTGCCCACTGTACATTGGTACCGCCGATTACCTGGATTGCTTCTACGATCTTGTAGGATTTCTCCTGCAGACGTTTCTGCACTTCTTCCGAAATGGTTAACATCGGAGCAGAACAGAAGGAATCTCCGGTGTGTACGCCCAGCGGATCAATATTTTCAATAAAGCAGACAGTGATCATGTTGTTCTTCGCATCGCGGACAACTTCCAGCTCAAGCTCTTCCCATCCAAGGATAGACTCCTCTACCAGAACCTGACCAACCATGCTGGCCTGCAGGCCTCTTGCACACACGGTCTTCAGTTCTTCTACGTTATATACAAGACCGCCGCCTTCGCCGCCCATGGTGTAAGCCGGACGAAGAACAACCGGATAACCCAGTTTATCTGCGATTGCCAGTGCATCCTCAACGCTGTAGGCAACCTCACTTCTAGCCATCTCGATGCCCAGGCTTTCCATTGTATGCTTAAACTCGATACGGTCCTCACCACGCTCGATAGCATCAACCTGAACGCCGATTACTTTAACATCATATTTATCCAGAACACCTGCTGCTGCCAATTCGGAGCAGAGGTTCAGTCCGGACTGTCCACCCAGGTTCGGGAGCAGCGCATCCGGGCGCTCTTTTTCAATGATCTGAGTCAGACGGTCTACGTTCAGCGGCTCAATATAAGTCACATCTGCTGTCTCCGGATCCGTCATAATCGTAGCCGGATTGGAATTGACCAGCACAATCTCATAGCCGAGTTTTCTCAGTGCCTTGCACGCCTGTGTTCCCGAATAATCGAACTCACACGCCTGTCCGATAATGATTGGACCGGAACCGATAATCAATACTTTGTGAATGTCATTTCTCCTCATGTTTTCTCCCTCTCATTGTCTGCTGTTTTTTGGCTTTAAAAAAGCGGCCTCCCGGATCAACTAAAAATCAAGCACCTCCGCGGTGCCTTCACGCGCGTCTGTCTGATCTTCCGTCACCCTGACAGCCTCCGCCAATCGCAGCTCTGCCAGACCCCAGTTAGCCATTATCAGCATTATAATAGAAAGCGCTTTATTTGTAAACAAAAAATTTTACAAAAATCGATCTTTTTTGCTTTTCTTTTTTCAAAATGTATGATATTATAGTAAAGATATACTGGGGTGTTTATTTTGTCCAAAAGGCAGATTTAGACCCTCTTATTTTCGTTCCTGCGCGAGAATGTGCCAAGGCATATTCTTTTTTATTATCTTGTCCTACGAAAATCCTACGAAAAGGAAAGGGGGTATCCATTATGAAAAAAGTTGTCATCATCGACGGTCAGGGCGGACGCATGGGGCGCGCTCTCGTAGAAGAAATCCAGAAACTCTGTCCCGGACAGCCGCTTCTCGCGCTCGGTGCCAACACCACTGCCACTGCCGCGATGATGAAAGCCGGAGCTGCCATGGGCGCCACCGGAGAAAACCCCGTTCTCGTCGCCTGCCGCGATGCCGACCTAATCATCGGACCAATC
Organism: Clostridium sp. AF12-41; assembly: GCF_003461685.1. NCBI lineage: Bacteria > Bacillati > Bacillota > Clostridia > Eubacteriales > Clostridiaceae > Clostridium > Clostridium sp. AF12-41. The sequence continues at coordinate 185,867 of NZ_QTXO01000003.1, forward strand.
GGCATCGTCATTGCAGACTCCCTCTTAGGAGAAATCACCCCCGCCATGGCAGCCGCCATCGGACAAAGCCGCGCCCAGAAAATCCTGATTCCTGTCAGTGGAAGCTCCTATTGCCGCCATATTTTAGTAGGAACACAGAATTTACCAATGAATGAATATATCCATTTGGCGGCAGAGGAAGCAGCTGCCTACCTGAATCATATTTAAAAAATGCACGAAGCTGAACTCTCATCGTTCCGCTCCGTGCATTTTTCTCCCGGTCTCTTTATCCTTCAAAACCTGCATCTTCAACTCATCCACCCCGGAAAATTTCATCTCCGGCCGCATAAAATCTAAAAAATGAACCTCTATCTTTTTCCCATACAGGTTTTCATCCAGATCATAGATATATGTCTCCGCCCCCGCCGGTCGTTCTCCGGCAATCGTCGGTTTTTTTCCAATATTCGTGATACTTCCATAAGAAGCACCATCAATCACCGTCCGGGAGAGATATACCCCGAACGCCGGAAGATGTTTCTGGATTCCCGGCAGGATATTCGCCGTCGGAAACCCTAGGGTGGAGCCTAAATGCTCCCCGTGTACCACCTGTCCGCTGATCCGGTACTCGTATCCCAACAGTTCATTCGCCTTGCGGATATTTCCCTTCGCCAGCTCTTCCCGGATATAGGTGCTGCTGATCTCGCGTTCGCCATCCATCGCCTTTTCAACGATCGATACCTCATATCCATATTTCGGTGCCAGTTTCCGAAGCAGTTCAGCATCGCCCTTCCGCTGGTAGCCAAAATGGCAGTCCGGACCGGACACGATCGCCTTTGCGCCCATCTTGCCGACCAGAATCTCGGCAACAAACTGTTCCGGGTCCATATGTGCGACTTCCTGGTTGAACGGATATTCCACCAGATACTCCACCCCCGCCTCGCGCAGGTTCTCCTCGCGCTCCTCGTTGGTCGTGATCATCGTCTGCAGCTTTCCCCGGATCAAGGTTCCCGGTGCCGTCTCAAAGGTAAACACCGCTGGTTTATATCCTTTTTCCCGATACCGCATCACTTCCCGCAGCAGCTTCTGATGCCCTCTGTGAAGACCGTCAAACTTACCGATCGTGACCGCAGTCGGCTCTTTTATCTGAAATTCTCTGGTTCCGGCAAAATACTGCATCTTACTCTCCTCCCAGAAAGATCTTACGTGGTTTCCATTGTTTCTTCTCCGGCTGATAGGCATAGAGACCGATAAACTGGTTTGCGCTGTCATAGACGCGGATGATTCCAGAATCCGGAAGTACCATCTCTGAGTTTCCATCCGCAGAAACCTGGTGTTCAGCCAAACTGCTTCCGATCTGCACCAAGCAGCCGTCTCTCGGTCCCAGCCCCTTCGGGAATGGATTTCCATTCTGCAGAAGCTTATCCAGAACTTCGCTCTCCGACACATACGCCGGGCAGTCCTCAAACATTCCATCCACCGGCACAATCCTATCCTCGATCTGACCGGCTTTCGCCAGCGCTTCCACCTCGGACAGGCGCAGGCTGTCCCCGATCGCAAATCGATCGACGCGGGTGCGGATCAGTTTTTCCATACAGCCGCCGCATCCCAGCTTTTCACCGATGTCATGGCACAGGGTACGGATGTAGGTTCCCTTGGAACAGGTCACGGTCATCGTCACACGCGGCAGTTCCACCGCATCTATCTGAAGATCATAGATTTCCACCGGGCGTGCTGCCCGCTCTACCTCTTTTCCGGCTCTCGCCAGCTCGTAGAGCTTCTTTCCGTTGACCTTGAGCGCCGAATACATCGGCGGTACCTGCATATACGGACCAACAAAGCTCTCCGCCGCCCCGCGGACTGCCGGTTCTGTCAGCTGTTCCGTCGGTTTCTCCGAAAGAATCGTTCCTGTCATATCCTGCGTATCAGTTTCGGTTCCCAGCAAAAGAACTGCCTGATACGTCTTCCTCTTATCCGTCAAAAGGTCGCACAGCTTCGTGCCCTTCCCCAGACATACAGGGAGTACGCCCTCCGCTGCCGGATCGAGCGTACCCGTATGACCGATCTTTTTCTGTCTCAAAATGCCCCGGAGCTTCGCCACCACATCGTGGGACGTAAACCCCGGTTCTTTATAAATGTTTATCACACCGTGAAACATAAAATCTCCTAAAAAATCAGAACTATTACCGTCCATGCGCTGTGCACCTGAAAGCAGGCAGCGCAATCAGCAACAGAACCTCCTATTCCTCCCTACGGGCATCCATCTGTTTCTCAATATGTCCCGTCAGGTTGTTGATCACATCCCTCGGATGTCCCTGCATCGTGCAGCCCGCCGCGTGGATGTGTCCGCCGCCGCCGAAATACGCCGCCACCTTGCTCACATCGACATAGTCGTTGGAACGAAGGCTGACCTTGTACTCGTTGAACGCCTTTTCATAGATGAAAATGGCACATTCCACTCCTTCGGTAATCCGGAGCTGATCGATAATGCCATCCAGATCGTTCGTATCGACACCGTAAAACTCCATTTCTTTCTGGGAAACCACACTGAAAATACATCTTCCATCCAGAATCCGTGTACTGCCAAGTAGCGCTTTTCCGAGAATCTGGTTCTGTGCGTAGGTCTTGCGGTAAAAGCTGTCGTCGATGATCTTCGCCGCGTTCACGCCTTTTTCCATCAGCGCGCCCGCGATTTCCATCGTTTTCCGGGTCGTTGAATTGTACTTAAATACACCTGTGTCATGCACAATTCCGGTATAGAGACACTCTGCCGCCTCCCTGCTGATCTTTGCCTCATCAAGAAGCGTGTATAACACTTCGCTGCAGGAGCTTGCGTCCGGAATGATGTAATTTTGTTCTGCAAATCCTGTATTGGTTCTGTGATGATCGATGCAGAGTGTCTTGGCGGCGTTGTCAAAATAGACCGCGTAGCTGCCCAGACGCTCTTTGTCGCTGGCATCCAGTGTAATGCACAGATCAAACTGTTTTTCCGGCACAATCTCGGTATGAATTTTCTCAAAATCATTCATATAAGAAAATTTAGCAGCCGGATGGTCGAGAAACAGTTCTGCCTCTATCTGCGGATAATTCTCCCGCAGATAGTTAAGCAGTCCCAGAGTCGTTCCGATACAGTCCCCGTCCGGATGGATGTGACCAAGCAGCACGATGTGCTCTGCCCCTTCCAGTGACGCCTCTAAGATATTTTTACTCATTTTCTTCCTCATCTCCCGATTCTGAGTCTCTGAGGTTTTCAGTTACTTCATCGATCAGGCGGGTCATGTGTACACCGTACTCAATCGACTGATCGAGAATAAATGTAATTTCCGGCGTATTCCGTAAATTAATGCGTTTTGCAAGCTGGGTGCGGACAAATCCGACAGCACTTTTCAGTCCCTGGATCGTATCCTTCGCCGCTTCCTCGTTGCCTAACACGCTGATATACGCCTTGCAGTACTTGAGATCCGGAGTTACCTCCACGGAGACAACCGTTGTCATCGGATGAATCCGCGGATCTTTCAGCTCACGGCTGATGATGGAACTCAGCTCTCTCTGTACTTCACTGTTAATTCTTGTATTTTTAATGCTATTTTTACGCATGAATCCCTCTGCCTTTCTAGCGCGGAACCTCTACCATCGCATATGCTTCGATCATATCGTCTTCCTGCAGATCGTTGAACTTCTCAAATACAAGACCACACTCGTATCCGGAAGCAACTTCCTTCACGTCGTCCTTGAAACGCTTTAAGGATGCCAGCGGACCATCGAAGATCTGCTCGCCGTCACGGGTAATACGTGCCTTGCAGCCTCTCTGGAATTTACCATCCAGGACGTAGGAACCAGCGATAGTACCAACGCCGGAAGCCTTGAAGGTCTGACGTACAACGGCGTGACCGATTACCTGCTCCTCGTAAATCGGGTCAAGCATACCCTTCATCGCTGCCTCGACATCCTCGATTGCCTGATAGATGACGCGGTAGAGACGAACGTCTACTTTCTCACGCTCTGCGATGGACTTCGCGGTTGCGTCCGGGCGCACATTGAAACCAATAATGATCGCGTTGGATGCGGCTGCCAGACTGACGTCGGACTCGTTGATCGCACCAACACCGCCGTGGATGACCTTGACTACGACTTCCTCGTTGGACAGCTTCATCAGGCTCTGTTTTACTGCCTCGACAGAACCCTGTACGTCTGCCTTGACGATCAGTGGAAGTTCCTTTACATTTCCTGCCTTGATCTGGGAGAACAGATCGTCCAGGGAAAGCTTCATCTTTGTATCTTCAATTAACTTATTCTTGCTCTCAGAGATAAAGGTTTCTGCAAAGCTTCTTGCCTCTTTCTCGTTCTCCGGCTGTACAAATACCTCGCCGGCGTTCGGCACGTCATTAAGACCCAGAATCTCGACCGGAGTGGACGGACCAGCCTCTTTGACGCGGCGTCCCTTATCGTCCATCATCGCACGGACACGGCCGTAGCAGGCGCCTGCCGCGATCGGATCACCGACATGCAGGGTACCCTTCTGTACCAGGACGGTTGCAACCGGACCTTTACCCTTATCCAGCTCCGCCTCGATGACAAGACCTCTCGCATTACGGTTCGGGTTTGCCTTTAACTCTTTGACCTCTGCGGTCAGAAGGATCATCTCAAGCAGTTCCTTGATACCTTCCTTGGTATGTGCAGATACCGGAACGAAGATGGTGCTGCCGCCCCAGTCCTCCGGAACCAGTTCGTACTCGATAAGCTCCTGTTTTACCTTCTCAATATTGGCACTCGGCTTATCGATCTTGTTGATCGCTACAATGATCTCAACACCTGCTGCCTTCGCATGGTTGATCGCCTCGATGGTCTGCGGCATAACACCGTCATCTGCTGCAACAACGAGGATTGCAATATCAGTGGATTTTGCACCACGCATACGCATTGCGGTAAATGCCTCATGTCCCGGCGTATCGAGGAATGTGATCTTCTGTCCGTTGATCTCTACCATGTACGCACCGATGTGCTGGGTGATACCGCCTGCCTCTTTTGCAGTTACATTGGTCTGGCGGATTGCATCCAGAAGGGAGGTTTTACCATGATCGACATGGCCCATAACGCATACAACCGGCGGACGGGTTACCATGTCCTTCTCATCCTCTTCTTCCTCTTTCAGAAGTTCCTCGATGACGTCAACCTTGACCTCTTTCTCACAGAGTACGTCAAACTCCATCGCGATCTCTTCTGCCTGCTCGTAATCTACTTCCTGATTGATGGTGACAACCTTGCCCTGTAAAAAGAGCTTCTTTACAATCACAGACGGCTGAAGTTTCATCTTGTCTGCGAGATCCTTGATGGTGATTACCTCCGGGATCGTGATTGTCTTGATCTCCTCAACCTTTGCCTCCTTCTTCTGCGGCGGCTGAACAGCGCTCTTTACGTTCTTTCCGCCTCTTCCCTTGGAGTGCATCTCTTCCTCATGGTCGATCTTGCTGTATTTATCGTTCTTGTAATTATTCTTATTCTGCTTGTTGTTCTGCGGTTTCTGTACAACCGGGCTGTCAAAGGATGGCTTCGGAATATTTAAACCGCCGCGTCCATCGCGTCCGCCTCTCTGACCATCACGGCCGCCCTGATAGCCGCCGCTTCTCTGTCCGTCACGGTTTCCCTGATAGCCGCCGCTTCTCTGTCCATCGCGGTTTCCCTGATAGCCGCCGCTTCTCTGTCCGTCGCGGTTTCCCTGATAGCCGCCGCTTCTCTGTCCGTCGCGGTTTCCCTGATAGCCGCCGCTTCTCTGTCCGTCGCGGTTTCCCTGATAGCCGCCGCTTCTCTGTCCGTCGCGGTTTCCCTGATAGCCGCCGCTTCTCTGTCCGTCGCGGTTTCCCTGATAGCCGCCGCTTCTCTGTCCGTCGCGGTTTCCCTGATAGCCGCCGCTTCTCTGTCCGTCGCGGTTTCCCTGATAGCCGCCGCTTCTCTGTCCGTCGCGGTTTCCCTGATAGCCGCCGCTTCTCTGTCCGTCGCGGTTTCCCTGATAGCCGCCGCTTCTCTGTCCGTCGCGGTTTCCCTGATAGCCGCCGCTTCTCTGTCCGTCGCGGTTTCCCTGATAGCCGCCGCTTCTCTGTCCGTCGCGGTTTCCCTGATAGCCGCCGCTTCTCTGTCCGTCGCGGTTTCCCTGATAGCCGCCGCTTCTCTGTCCGTCGCGGTTTCCCTGATAGCCGCCGCTTCTCTGTCCGTCGCGGTTTCCCTGATAGCCGCCGCTTCTCTGTCCGTCGCGGTTTCCCTGATAGCCGCCGCTTCTCTGTCCGTCGCGGTTTCCCTGATAGCCGCCGCTTCTCTGTCCGTCGCGGTTTCCCTGATAGCCGCCGCTTCTCTGTCCGTCGCGGCTTCCCTGGTAGCCGCCGCTTCTCTGTCCATCGCGGTTTCCCTGATAGCCGCCGCTTCTCTGTCCGTCGCGGTTTCCCTGATAGCCGCCGCTTCTCTGTCCGTCACGGCTTCCCTGGTAGCTGCCGCTTCTCTGTCCGTCGCGGTTTCCCTGATAGCCGCTTCTCTGTCCGTCACGGTTCTCCGCCGGAGCTGCGCTCTTAGCCGGCTGTACGGTCTGATCTGCGCCTGCTGCTGCCGGACGGCTTGCCGGTGCGCCGGTCTTGGCTGCGTTTCCTGTATTGGCCTTGCCTGCCGGACGGCTTCCTCTCTGTACGCTGTTCTGCGGACGATAAACCGCTGCAATCCGCTTTTTCGGCGGCTCAGTTGTCTTCTCCGCCTCTTTCTTCTCTGCCTCTAACGGCTCTTTCTTTATATCTTCCACTCGATTTGTTTCCGCCTTTCCTGTATCTGTCTTTGACGCTGTCGTCTGTCTCTTTGCTCCTGCAAGGAAGTATCTGACTGCTTCTGCCTGTTCCTCCGTCACCTTGGAAGAATGGCTTTTTACGTCAAAATGATTTTTCTGCAGTATCTCTAAAACTTCTTTATTTGATTTGCCAATCTGTTTTGACAACTCATTAACTCTCATGTTTTGCTACCTCCGTTCCGGCACTGCCTTCCCGTTCTGCATAAGCTCCTAAAAGAGCCCGCCCAGAAAAGCGTTAATCATCTAACTTCTCTCTTAACGCCTTTGCAAAACCGGAATCCAAAACGGCCAGAGACGCTCTCATCTCTTTTCCCATCGCGTGTCCCAGCTCTTCTTTCATGCCGAACTGGTACACGGGAACCTTGTAGTATGCACATGAATTTTCAAACATCTTTTTTGTATTATCCGACGCCTCTTCTGACACGATCACCAGATACGCTTTTCCACTCTTGATCGCTTTCTCGGTCATGAACTCGCCGCTTGCCGTCTTTCCGGCGCGCGTCGCCAGTCCCAGAAGATTCAGCACCTTTTTACGATTCTCCAAACTGCTCCATCTCCTTTTCCAGCGCCTCATAGACTTCCTTCGGAATCGCCATCTTGAGCGACCGCTCCAGTCCTTTGCTCTTTACCGCCTTTTTCCAGCAGTCCATCGAAGGACAGAGGTAGGCGCCGCGTCCATTCCTACGGCCTGTCGCGTCAATCTCGATCGTATCGTCGGCTGTCTTTAAAACGCGGATCATTTCTTTTTTGCTCTTCATTTCTCCGCATCCGATGCACTGTCTGAGCGGCACTTTCTTTGCTCCCACTGTCTATCACTTCCATTTCTGTCAAATCCCGGTTCTGCTGCTTTCTTTCTGCCAAATCTGCTCGTTCCGCCCGAAATCAGCATCCCCGCACATTATCTGTCAGGATTATTCCTGCTCCGCTACCGGCTCTTCTGTGCCCTCAGCCGCCTCATTTTCTGCTGCCTCGGCTGTGTCTTCCTCTGCCACGCTGATCAGCGGGTCATCGGTGTAGCCCTCGAAGCCTTCCTCATAACCGCTCTCAAGCTCATCTAAAAGACCGGACTCTCTTGCCTGTGTCTCGCTCTTGATATCGATCTTGAAGCCGGTCAGGCGGGCTGCCAGGCGTGCATTCTGCCCCTCTTTACCGATTGCCAGGGAAAGCTGGTAATCCGGAACGATCACCTGTGCCTCGCGTGCTTCCTCATCTGCTGCAACCAGGATAACCTTTGCCGGGCTTAACGCGTTCTCAATCAGGAATGCAGGGTTGTCATCCCAGTTGATGATATCGATCTTCTCACCGCGCAGCTCATTGACAACCGCGCTAACACGCGCGCCGTTTAAGCCGACACATGCACCGACCGGATCGACGTTCGGGTCGTTGGAGCTGACTGCCATCTTCGTACGGGAACCTGCCTCACGTGCGATCGCCTTGATCTCTACGGTACCGTCTCGGACCTCGGCAACCTCAGACTCAAAAAGGCGTTTTACCAGATCTGGATGGCTTCTGGATACGGTGATACGCGGGTCGCGCTGTGTCTCTTTTACTTCGATGACATACAGTTTGATACGCTCGGTCGGTTTGAATACCTCGCCCTTTACCTGCTCACTCTCGTTCAAGATCGTGTCGATCTTGCCTAAGTTGATGCTGATGTTGCGTCCTACATAGCGCTGTACGATACCCGTTACGATATCTTTCTCTCTGCAGTGCCACTCCTCATACAGGGCGTTGCGCTCTGCCTCACGAAGCTTCTGTAAGATAACATTCTTCGCGTTCTGAACGGCGATACGTCCAAACTCCTTGGAATTGACAGAGAACTGAACGATGTCGCCCAGCTCATACTTGCTGTTTAAGAGCTTTGCCTCTGCCAGGCTTACCTGGGTCATCGGATCCTCTACGGTCTCCACAACCTCACGCTCTGCCACGATGGAAAAATCTCCTGTTTCACGGTTGATGTTTACCTTGACATTATCTGCCCGGCCATAATTGTTTTTGTATGCTGTCAGCAGAGAATTTTCAATCGCTTCTAAAAGAACATCTTTGCTGATATTGTTTTCTTTTTCCAGCAGATTTATTGCCTCAATCAACTCTTTATTCATTTTATTTTATCTCCTCCTACCGTCTAAAAATCAAAGGCTAAACGAATCAAAGCAATCCCTGATTTTTCAAATGTACGCTCGCTGCCGTCCTCCATCGTGAGTGTCACGGAATCCGCGTCATAGGACGTAAGCGTTCCTGTAAATTCCTTCTGTTTGTCGATCGCTTTATACAGGCGGATCTCCACATCTTTGCCGATGCTTCTTGCAAAATCTTTCTCTTTCTTCAGAGGACGTCCCAGTCCCGGAGAACTCACCTCCAGTATATAGCTGTCCTCGATGAAATCTTCCTTATCCAGCCATTCACCAAGCAGACGGCTGATTACCTCGCAGTCATCAACGGTAATACCGCCCTCTTTGTCAATGTAGCACCGCAGATACCAGACGCCGACCTCACGGACATACTCCACATCAACCAGCTCAAACTGATGCTGCTCCAGAACCGGCGTGATCCACGCCTCTACCCGTGCTTCGTACTGCTCTCCCTTTGCCACACCCCCACCACCTTTCTATGAAATTAGAAAGAGTGGACTTTTTTGTCCACTCTTTCCAGTCAGTCTATTATGTTATCGTGCCTAGTATAACATGCTTTTTTCGGAAGTTCAAGAGGTATTTCCTATTGTTTCTTTTTATTTACCGAATACAGCCTCATAATCTGCTTTGAATTTCTCGATACCAGCATCGGTCAGCGGGTGTTTTACCATCTGCATCAGAACCTTGAACGGAACCGTTGCGATGTCAGCGCCAGCCTTCGCGCACTCGATGATGTGCATCGGATGTCTGGTGGAAGCACAGATAATCTCGGTGGAAATCTCCGGATAATTGTCAAAGATCTCTACGATATCGTAAATCAGGTCTGTACCGTTGGTGGAGATGTCATCCAGACGGCCTAAGAATGGAGAAACGTATGTAGCGCCTGCTCTTGCAGCCAGAAGTGCCTGGTTGGCAGTAAAGATCAGGGTTACATTGGTCTTGATGCCCTCAGCGGACAGAGCTTTCACAGCCTTTAAGCCCTCGGTAGTCATCGGGATTTTAACAACCATGTTCGGATGAATCTTAGCGATCTCACGACCCTCGGCGATCATATCCTCTGCCTTCACAGTCGTAGCCTTAACCTCACCGGAAATCGGTCCATCTACAATGCTGGTAATCTCTTTGATAACCTCATTAAAATCACGGCCTTCTTTTGCAATCAGAGACGGGTTTGTGGTAACGCCACAGATAATACCCATATCATTCGCTTCACGGATCTCATCAACATTCGCGGTATCAATAAAAAATTTCATTTCCCATATCCTCCTAATTTTTATAAGATAGATAGCCAGTATCTCCTATATCTACTATGCATAAGTATACCATACTTGTCCCATCTATTTCCATACTTGAATCTATATTTTACAAATTGTTACTGTTCACGCATACGTGCCCAGTAACGGAATTTGCCGTGGCTTCGCATTTAAATACGGCAAATTCCTGCTGCCACCACGTTTTCTTACGGCACTTTCGGTTTCAAAAGTGCCTACCCGTGAACAGTAACTATAAATTTCCTTGTCCGTAATACGCCCCCGGACCATGCTTCCGCAGATAATGTTTATCCTGCAGGCACTGCGGCGCTTCCTTCACATCCGGATTGATCATCTCGCAGCGCGCCGCCATCTTGGCAACCTCCTCGAGTACAACCGCGTTGTGAACCGCCTCATGCGCATCCTTGCCCCAGGTAAACGGTCCATGGTTCTTACAGAGCACACATGGCACCGCCATCGGGTCGAGCTTCCTCTCCTCAAACAAATCTGCAATCAGCACGCCTGTGTTCCACTCATAATTCTTTAATTCTTCCTCATTTAAGTTTCTCGCGCATGGAACGGAACCATAAATATAATCTGCATGGGTCGTTCCGTAGCACGGAATGTCGCGTCCCGCCTGCGCCCAGGAAGTCGCCCACGGGCTGTGCGTGTGAACCACGCCGCCGATCTTCGGAAAACGGTTATAAAGAATCAGGTGGGTTTTTGTATCAGAGGACGGATTCAGCGTTCCCTCAACGCGGTTTCCTTCCAGATCCATGACAACCATATCATCTGGCGTCAGTTTGTCATAGTCCACGCCAGACGGTTTGATGACAAACAGCCCCTTCTCGCGGTCAATCCCGGAAACATTGCCCCAGGTAAAGGTAACCAGACCGTATTTCGGAAGCAGCATATTGGCTTCGTATACTTCTTTTTTTAATTCTTCCAGCATCGATTAAAACCTTCCTTCTACGGCGCCTCTCTCGGCAGCCAGACCATTGATATAGCTTGTCATAAACGCATTGAAGCCCTCGACATCCTTTGCATCCGGCTCCATCGTCTCCGCCTTTGCATCTGCAAATACCTGCTCATTTAAGTAATCGGACAAGCTCTGTCCCGGCTTCTTATCCTTGCGGTATGCCGCCAGAACCGCGATACCCCAGGCACCGCCCTCACCGGCTGTCTCCATAACGGATACCGGCACATCAGCCGCTGCCGCCATGATACGCTGTCCAACGCCCTTGGTCTTGAAGAATCCGCCGTGGCCCATCAGTTTATCCAGTGTCACGTGCTCTTCCTTGAACAGAATGTCCAGACCATATTTCAGGGTTGCCAGGGAACTGTATAAGTGGGTACGCATGAAGTTTGCCAGCCCCAGCTTGCTGTCGGGATGGCGCATAAACAGCGGGCGTCCCTCCTCGAAGTCGGTGATCGGCTCGCCGGAGAGGTAGCAGTAGGACATCAGTCCTCCGCAGTCTTCATCGCCCTCAAGCGCCTTGCGATACAGGGTTCCAAACAGGGTGTTGCGGTCTGTTTTCTGACCCATCAGCTCATAGAACTCTTCAAACAGACCTACCCAGGCATTCAGATCGGAGGTACAGTTGTTGCAGTGAACCATACCGACCAGATGGCCGTCCGGCGTAGTTACCATGTCAATCTCCTGGTGAACCGTCTCCAGAGTCTTTTCCAGAACAACCATCGCAAACACGGAAGTTCCGGCAGATACGTTACCGGTGCGAACTGCCACACTATTGGTTGCAGTCATACCGGTTCCTGCATCGCCCTCCGGCGGGCACAGCGGGATGCCAGCTTCCAGATTGCCGCTCTCATCCAGCAGCTTCGCGCCTTCCTCAGTCAGCGTTCCCGCCTCATCGCCAGCGCTCAGAACCTCCGGCAGAAGGTCGCGCAGCTTCCACGGATATCCCTTCGGAACCATCATTTCTTCGAACTTATCCAGCATTTCAGCATCATACTGTCCGGTTGCCGGGTCGATCGGGAACATACCCGAAGCATCGCCGACGCCAAGTACCTGCTTGCCAGTCAGTTTCCAATGTACATATCCGGCTAAGGTGGTCAGAAAATGCACGTGGGATACGTGCTCCTCGCCGTTGATCACTGCCTGATACAGGTGTGCAATACTCCATCTCTGCGGGATATTGTAGTTAAACAGGTCCGTCAGGCGTCTTGCTGCCTCGGCGGTCATCGTATTTCTCCAGGTACGGAACGGAACGAGCAGCTTTCCGTCCGCATCAAATGCCATATAGCCGTGCATCATGGCGCTGACGCCCATCGCACCAACCCTTTTAAGCGTTAAACCGTATTGGTTCTTCACATCGGCAGCCAGATCCGCATAGCAGTCCTTTAAGCCCTTCCAGATATCTTCCAGGGAATAGGTCCAGATACCATTTTCCAGACGGTTTTCCCACTCATAGCTCCCCTGCGCGATCGGCGCGGTCGTGCCGTCCGTCAATACTGCCTTGATTCGGGTCGAGCCAAATTCAATTCCGAGCGCTGTATTTCCGCTCTCTATGTCTTTCTTGATCTCTTCCGCACTGCGGCCCATATCCATCCTCCTCATTGTAGCAAAAAGGCGCACCGCCGCCGGAATTATCATCCCCTTGGCTGCGGCACGCCCCGTCATTCATAACTATTTTATTTTCACAATTGTGGCGAAAACTTATGCAGTTACGTCTTTTTCAAATTTTTTTATCTTTCAAACACCCTATTATTTCATAAAGAATTTCTGTAAATCAGCCTCTGTCGTATCTTCGCCGATTGTAATTAACTCGGTACCGGTCAGACGCGCGAACATAGCGATGTCATCTCTTGTCAGAGCGGTAGATACAACGGAGTGATGAGCGCCGCCTGCGTAGCACCATGCAGCCGTACCGATCTGGAAGTTCGGTTTATGACGGTACATAATTCTCGCCACCGGAAGTTTTGGCATCGGTTTCGGCTGTTTTACAAGCTCAATATCTGCACAGATGATGCGGAAATGGTCGCCCATATCTACCATCGTTACCTGGATACCATCGCCGGTCACGCCGTCGAAGATCAGTCTTGCCGGATCCTCCTTGCCGCCGATACCCAGCGGAATTACATCGATCTCCGGTTTGGTTGCTGCAAATGCCGGCGGAACCTCCAGCATATGGGAAGCTAACTCTAACTCCTGTCCCGGAGTCAGATCGTAGGTGTAATCCTCGATAAAGCCGGTTGCGCCCTCTTTGCCCTCGGACATCTTCATCAGGACTGCAGACAGAGCGGAAATCTTGTAATCACCCTCCGGACCAAAGCCGATGCCTTTGCCCATCAGGTTCTGTGCTGCGATACCCGGAAGCTGCTTTAAGCCGTGCAGATCCTGGAAGGTGTCTGCAAATGCACCGATTCCGTTCGTGAAGAGGAATTTCTCCAGACCCACTTCGTATTTAGCCTGCTCGCGGACAGAATCAATGCGGTCGGTCTTCATTGTATACTTATCGGTATACTCTTTCATCTTCGCGTCGATCTCTTCCTCGGTTACCTGGTTGATGATGTCAACCAGATCGCCCAGTGCATAGTAGTTGCACTCCCAGCCGTATTTGATCTGGCTCTCTACGCGGTCGCCGTCGGTAACCGCCACCTCGCGCATGTTGTTGCCGAAGGAAGCTACCTTTAAGGACTTAGAGTAGGAGATAGCCTTTGCAACGGATGCAAACTGGCGGATCTTTGCTACCACATCATCATGTTTGTAATATCCAGCTACAACCTCATGCGGAATACCCATTCTGGCAACGATGAAGCCGTACTCACGGTCGCCATGTGCGGACTGATTCAGGTTCATGAAATCCATGTCGATCTCATCATACGGAAGCTTCTCATTTGCCTGTGTATGTAAATGAAGCAGCGGTTTTCTTAATTCCTGCAGACCTTTGATCCACATTTTTGCAGGGGAGAAGGTGTGCATCCATGTGATAACGCCGACACAGTCATCATCATTGGAAGCTTTCCGCATATCCTGAATACAGATTTCAGAAGTCTCTACGGTTGGAAGAAGTTCGATCTCTGCCAGATCGCCCACTTTTTCGTTTAAGAATGCAACCATCTGACGGCTGTCTTCTGCAACCTGTTTCAGGCATTCCTCTCCGTATAAGTCCTGGGAACCCACAATAAAGTATAACTTTTTCATTTTAATCTGCCTCCTTGTCATTTTCAATGTATATCCCGAACCGAATTTCCGTTGTTAAACATCACCGGAAACCGGTACGAATACTTCTTTTCCTGCCAATCCGAATCCTCTATCATCCGCAGAAGATTGCGCGCTGTCAGCCGCCCAAGATTGTACTTGGGATGAATCACGGACAAGATCGTGAGATCCCCCTCCTGCACCGGTCCGGCATCATCAAACGATACCAGGGAAATATCTTCCGGCACGCGCAGTCCGCGGTCCTTTAAAAAATCCATATAGCTGCCCGCTACCTCGTCGTTGTAGAGGATCATCGCGGTACAGTCCTTCGTCCGGCGGTACATCCGCTGGAGTCCTTTTTTGCTTAATTTTTCTTCCATATCCCGGGTCGAATACCAGCGGATCCAGTCCTCCTGGAAATCGATCCCGAAATCCGACAGGCACTCGATAAAGCCGCGGTAACGCTCGATCCCCTGCCAGTCATCGTATTTGAAAATACCGCCGATCCGGGTATGTCCGTTCTGTATCAAAATCCGCGTCAGCTCATAGCCCGCGCGCGCATCCGACATCTCCACGCTGTCAAACGTCTCATTCTGGTAATGATTGTGAATAAACAGCGTCGGAATATTTCTCCGCCGTATCTCCTTGTAAAGCCGCAGATTCGGATTCGGGAAACTGGAACGCGTCCCCTCGATGATGAGTCCGGACACATTGCGCCCCAGCATCCCCTTGAGATACAGGGCCTCATCATTTAAGCGGTTGCGCGTGACCGAAACGCTGATCTCATAACCTTCCTCCCGCAGGACGGACTCGATTCCCTCGTACACCTGCGGAAACAGGTAATCTGAAAAATAACTGAGAATCAGTCCGATGCGGGGACGTTCTTCCTTATCCTTCTCCGGCGCATAGGAAACGTATGTGCCGCTTCCCTTGACCCGGGCAATCAGCCCGTCCTGCTCCAGGCGGTCGAGCGCGTTGCGGACCGTCTGGCGGGAGTATCCAAATTTATTCTGGAGCATATGCTCGGATGGAAACTTGTCCATATTCCGGAGCACCCCGCTCATAATCAGCGTCCGACCCCAGTTGTAGAGCTTCTGATATTTAAGTCCACCCTGATTCCGGCTGCTGTTCTCCCTCATACTGTAACCTCCAGATGTCGCTTTTGTCTGTCCTATTTGATAACCTGCAGAGACTGACGGTCTGCGAATACAGCTACGAATATCAGGAATACAACACCCTGGATGAGCTGCATCATCTGTGTGGTAAAGCCCATCATCGTCAGACCACTGTTCAGGACGATGTACAGAAGAGAACCAACGATGATATTCTCAAAACGTACCTTCGCACCACCGGAAATCGGCATACCGCCCAGTACCAGTGCAATCAGGATCTGGGTCTCAAGCTGGTTACCACCGGAAGAAGTAACCGAACCAACCTTGATAACATTGATAAATGCGGCAAATCCTGTGATCGCACCTGCCAGTGTGTAGATAAGGAACTTCATGCGGTCGGTACGGATGCCGGAGAACATCGCTGCTTTCTCACCTGCTCCGATCGCCTTTAAATAAGTACCAAACTTGGTAAAGCGGAATAAAATAAATCCGATAATCAGGACCACCAACGTACAAGCCAGCTTTAATTCAGTGCTGTCGAAGTTGATTAACATCGCAGAGCCGGCTACCGGCGCGTTGGTCGTCAGATATTTGATAAATCCACGGAATAAGAACATCGTACAAATCGTAACGATGAAGGATTTAATCTTGCGGTATACATAGAAGTAACCGTTGATGGCACCGATCGCTGCACCAACCGCGATACCTGCCACAATCGCCAGTGGAATGCTGGTCTTGGAAACCATGCAGACAACAATCGATGCAATACCAAGGATGGAACCCTGGGAGAAATCCAGACCGCCCATCGTCATGATAAAGAATACGCCGGTTGCCGAAATCATAGTGACATACACCTGGGAAAGTACCAGAGGAAGGTTATTCATCATCCGGAAATTCGTCAGGGCATTGAACATAAGAAAGATAATAATCAGTCCCGCAATCGGCAGAAGCGAACGGATCATCGTCATTTTTGATAACTTTTTGAGCTGCTGCTCTTTATTTTCCGTACTTGTCTTAACTTGATTCTCCATTGCATCCTCCTTATACCATCATCGTGATCAGGCTGTTCTCATCCATCGCCTCATCACGTTCCAGCTCACCGCTGATCTTGCCGTCCTTCATGATAATGATGCGGTCGCACATACCAATCAGCTCCATCAGCTCCTCGGAAATCATGATAATCGATTTTCCATTCTTTCTCATCTGGTTCATTAACTGGTAAATGTCCTGTTTAACCTTAATATCAATACCACGGGTCGGACTGTCGAGAACGACAATATCGGAATCTTTTCCAATCCATCTTGCCAGAACGACCTTCTGCTTATTACCACCAGAAAGCTCCGAAACAAACTGGTTTACGTTTACCATCTTGACGGACATCTGTTTTGCAAACTGGTTGGAAAATTCTCTTAATTTCTTATCGCTCAACAGGTGAATCTTGTTTGCCAGCGAATCCAGGGACGGCAGGCAGATGTTGTCGCCAATGCTCTGGTTTAAAACGACCGACTCATTATCACGATCCTTCGATGTATACGCGATGCTGTGCTTGATCGCGCTCGGGATATCGTTGATCTGCGTTCCGTCTGCCAGCTCTACCGTACCGGTTCTGTCATAGGATGCGCCGAAGATTGCTTTGCCGATCTCATGCATACCGGACTCAGACAGACCGCCGAAGCCCAGAATCTCGCCCTTGTGAAGGTCAAAAGACACATCCTCAATCAGTCCCGGAACCGTCACATTTTTCACTGAAAGAACCACTTCATCCGATACCTTCTCGCCGTAGTCTGCACGGTAATAATCACCGGTTACCTCACGACCTACCATCAGACGTTTCAGATCGTCCTCGGTCACATCCTTGCTCTTTACAGTGTCGATATAAACACCATCCCGCAGGATTGTGATGGTATCGGATTTATCCAGAATCTCCGGAAGGTCATGGGAGATAAAGATGACTGTGTTGCCGCTCTCACGGATGCGGTTCATGTGTTTGTAAAGTTCTTCACGACCTTCTTGGGAAAGTGCCGTGGTCGTCTCATCAATGACAACAATCTTCGGATTGAAGTAGGTCGCCTTTACGATCTCGACCAGTTTCCGGTCCTCGAAATTGTAGTTGTCGATAATGTCTGCCGCCTTGATACGCTCGAAGCCGTACTGTTTCAGAAGCTCCGTCGCCTTTTTATTCATGGCATTTGTATTTTTAATTCCCATATGTACGAACTGATCTTCGTGTCCCAGGAATATATTTTCCGCTACTGTAAGTCCTGACAAGGTTCCTAACTCCTGTACGATGATAGAAACACCCTCGTTGTTGGCTTCTACCTGATTCTTCGGATGAATCTCTTTCCCATCCAGAATGAAGGTACCGCTTCCGATACTGTAGATGCCGGTCAGCATGTTGGTCAGCGTCGATTTACCGGAACCATTCTCTCCGATCAGCGCGTGAACCTCGCCTTTATTGACATTAAAAGACACATTCTGAACTGCCTTCGTGATACCGAAGGACTTGCAAAGATTTTTTACCTGTAATCTTACCTCGCTCATTGCATTTCCTCCCTCGATTTACTTGACAATCTCGCCTTTTTCCGCTTTTGTGGTCAGCGTGATTATGATTAACAGTGCCAGACCTGTGATAACGTCCTGAATTGCTGTCGGTGCGCCCATCGCGATGAAACCAAAGAAAATAATGTTGATAACAAACTCGCCGATGACGATCGCCTGCAGCGGCATGCCATATTTCTTAAACGCCAGACCGAAGAAGCATCCCATCGTCGGAACGAAGTTACGGCTCATCGACGCCATACCGGTTACCGCTACCATGGAGGAACCGTAGCTGATCGTTAAAATCGCCATAACGCCTAAAAATGCGCCGCTTAAGATAAATGCAAGTACTTTGTACTTATTAACATTGATACCCATGTTTTTCGCTACGAACTCGTTGCTGCCGATCGCATATGTATACGTACCAATCTTTGTATAATTTAAGAAAATGTAAGCTGCCACACATGCCAGAAGTGCCAGAATAATGTTCCACGGCATCTGTCCGAATGCACGGAGGTTGGACGGAAGCGTCTGCTCCACGCCGCCTGCGATGTAGTTGGCAACCGACTCATAGATAAGAGCCAGACCCGTCGTTACAATCATGGACGGGATACGGAGTTTTACATAAAAAACACCGTTTAAAAGTCCGACAATCGTACCAGTCAGCACGCTGCCGATGATAAGACCGGCATATCCCATGCCGAAACGAGAGGCAAATACACAGCCTACAATCGCTGAAAGCATGATGTTCGCGCCGATGGAGAAATCGAACATACCCATAACCATAACAAAGTAAAAACCAACAGCGCCAACCGTCGCGATCAGGCTGGCCTGAAAATAACTCAGCATATTGGCCGGAGAACCAAAATTGCCCGGCGTCAAAGCTTTAAAAATCGCCCAGGAAAGCACTACCAAACCCACCAGGATGATATAACCCTTGGCAGTTCCCGAAAGTTTTTTCTTTCCGGTTGTTTCAACAACAGAAGAACCCATATTTTATACCTCATTCATAACTGCTCAGTTTCTTTTTTCTTTTAAAGAAAAGACCGGCATCGCGCCGTGCGATACCGGCCTTTTCTATTACATTCAGCCTCTTAAAATTCTATAATTTGAATCAGTTTCTGAACTAATTAGTTGCCTGCTCTCTGTGCAGCATCCTCGATGGAGATACCAGCTGCAGTTGCTTTCAGGTCATCCAAGCTAAGCTCGGACATAGCTACCAGTTCCTCATCGGTGTATGGAAGCTGATCTACGAAGTACTGCTCATATGCTTTGTAGTCGTCCGGAGAAGATACATACAGATACGGGAACGGAACGTCCTCGAAGTTGCCCTCGATACCTGTGTAGTTGCCCTTGATTGCGTTGTAAACCATCATGAAAGCGATAAGCGGATCGCAATAATGTCCACCGGACTCACCGGCCATAGAACCATTTTCAAGTCTCTCGCCCAGATCCGGAAGGAAGTCTGTGGAAACGATGTCGATATCCTGAGTCTTGCCTGCACGCTCAACTGCTGCGATAGCGCCCTGAAGCGGGTCACCGCCGCCGCCTGCCGGAATCAGTGCATCCAGAGTCGGATCTGCGGACATCAGAGCCTCTGCTGCCTTGGAACCACCCTCAGAAGAAGTACCTGCGTACTGCGGCTCAGACAGTTTTGCCTGATCATCCGGATGCTCTGCGTTCCATTTCTCAACGCCAGCTTTGTAGCCTTCCCATCTGCCAAGCCAGGTAGCGTCGCCCTGCTCCCAGCCGATCAGACCGATGTTTCTGTCGCCCTTGTCCAGAAGAATCTGAACTAATTTTTCACCGTTCTCCGGCTCGTTCTCATGAACAGCGCCGATGTAGTACGGTGATGCGGTTGCTAAATCATAGATATCCTTGCTGTTCTCCTGGCTGATAACACGGAAGAACTGTGCCAGATATACTTTATTGTCATTACATGTCTTAATAGCGGATGTCATCTCTGTATCAGAAGAGTTGCAGATGATGATACCCTGGCATCCTGCTGCTGCTAACTGCTCTACGGATGCGGTAACCTTCTCCGACACATGACCCTGGTCAACATACTGAACCTGAACGCCCAGAGCCTTTGCTGCCTCGTCGATGATCAGCTTACACTGGGAACCAAGTACATCGGTGGAGGACCAGATGGAAACACCGATCTTGATGTCTTTGTTGTCGATCGTCGAAGCTGCTGCCTCGCTTCCTTCTGCTGCAGAAGCATCTGCTGCCTGTGTCGCATTTGCTGCTCCAGAGCCGCCGCATGCGGTCATGCTCACTGCCATCGCTGCTGCTGTCATGGATGCAGCGGCACGTTTGAACATTTTTTTCATTCTAACTACCTCCCATAAAATTTTCTTTGCAAGCGGCACCCCAGCCGCACTGCTTTGTTGCTTTTCACAACTTTTAGTAACTTTATTATAACAATCTAGGACAAATTGTGCAAGTAAATACAAGAGCATTTTTTCATAAAGTTGTATTTTATTTTGTATATTGTTATAAATTTAACGCCTGATTTTGACATCATTTTAACAGGAATACAAATGATGCATAAATCAAAGCGGCTGTTTTCGCTAAATATTTATGCATCATGTATAGGTTTGCTGATTTCCTCTCGAATTATGTCGAATCAAGAGAATACAGCTTTATATTGTTTCTAATATGTACTGTACTTTTTTCAGATGTCTTCTCTCTCTTTGCATGGATATTTCCCGTCATTTTGACTGTTCTATCTTGATGCTGTCATAGCAGACATTCATGCCGGTTTGTCTGTCTCCGGAAGAGAATTTCTACTTTTTCTTCTTTACCATCGCAAGGATCGACTGAAGCACGATGAAGAAGCATAAAAGCGCCGCGATCGTGATACGGGTCCACCAGGAAGAAAGTGTTCCCTGGAAAGTGATAAATGCCTCGATCGTCGCCTTGATAAGGACGCCAAACAGGGTTCCGAATACATTACCGACGCCGCCGGTTAAGAGCGTGCCGCCGATAACAGAGGAAGCGATCGCATCCATCTCGAAGCCCTTTGCCTGCTCAACGAAGCCGCCCAGCGTATTCAGACAGAAAAGGACACTGCCGACGCCGCAAAGGAAACCGTCCAGGATATAGGCTTTCAGTTTTACCCGGCGCACATTTAAGCCCATCATCAGCGCTGACTGCTCGTTGCCGCCGATCGCATAAATGCTGCGTCCAAATTTCGTATATTTCAGCATGATAAATGCCAGAACCAGAAGAACCAGCGCAATCACAACCGTCGGATAGATATATGGATAAATCATCATGCCTTTTTTGTTGAGATAGCCGCCGAACGGAATATAAAGTTTCATCTTCGCCCATGCCATGAAAGTTTCATTCGTAATACTGATCATGTCCTTGGAAATGATCGCAGTCATGCCGCGGGCAAAGAACATACCCGCCAGGGTAACAATGAATGGCTGGATATCCATGTAGGCAACCAGGAATCCCTGTACCAGACCAAAGACAATCCCGGTCACCAGCACGATGAGAACCGCCGGAACCGCACCGATACCGCCTTTTTCCATCATCCATGCCAACATCATACAGCCCATCGCCACGAAGGAACCGACGCTGATATCGATACCGCCGGTGATCATGACGATCGTCATGCCGATACCGATGACAATCAGACCCGCATTGGAAATAAAGAGGTTTAAGAAGTTCTGTGTCTTGGCAAAGCCCTGTGCATTAAAGAGCACGCAGCCGATCGCGTACATCACGAAGAACAGCAGGATCGTGACAAGAAGCAGGAACGTGTTCTGATTTAATTTCTTCTTTTCTTTCATGATTTATGCCGCCTCCTTTCCTGCCGCGCTCAGTTCTTTTTTCTGTGCCAGGGATTTTCTCCATCTAGCAAATCCCGGAGACTGGAGTGCTACGATGATGACAACCACGATCGCCTTGTAAACCGGAACCTGATCCGAGGATACGTGCATCGCATACAGGGTGGTCGTCAGCGCCTGAATTGTATACGCGCCGATGACGGAACCTGCCAGCGAGAATTTACCGCCGCCGAGGGAGTTTCCGCCGATGGCAACTGCCAGGATCGCATCCAGTTCCATATTAAGACCGATGTTATTCGCATCCGCCGAGTAGATACGGCTGGAAGCAATCAGACCGGAAAGACCGGAACAGAGTCCACAGTACGCGTAGGTGAGGAAAATAATCATAACCGACTTGATGCCGACAAGCTGGGACGCCCGTTTATTGATACCGACCGACTGGATGTACATACCCAGTGCCGTTTTCTTCAAGAGTAATGAAGTCAGCGCCACAACGACGACCGCCACGATAAACGGGGTCGGAACCGGGAATCCCGGAAGGGAAGCGCCCAGGGTACGGTAGCTGTCCACGCGCACGTATGTGATCTGTCCATCCGTGATCAGCTGGGCGATACCGCGCCCGGCGGTAAACATGATAAGAGTCGCTACCATCGGCTGGATGTTTAACTTTGCAACCAGAAAACCGTTGAAGCAGCCAATCGCCGCGCCGACGATGAGCGCTGCCAGGAAGCCAAGAATCAGCGGATTGGCATATGCAGTTGCTGCGCGCTCGCCGCCGGTTAAGAGGTTGCAGCAGACTGCCGCACTGACCGCCATGATCGCGCCGACGGAAATATCCGTTCCAGCGGAGGACGATACGACAAGCGTCATGCCGACTGCCAGAATCACCAGCTCTGACGCACGGTTGATGATATCGATTAAGTATCCGTAGAGAACGCCGTTCCGCACCTCGATCGCGAAGAAGTTCGGCGTCGTGACGATATTTACCAGCAATACCAGCGCAAGGCAGAAAATCGGGAGAAACAGCCTCTGCGAGGTAATTTTTTTGAACGTCATATTTTTCATAGCTACTGTCCTCCTGCAATGGTTGACATGATGTTGGACTGGTTCATCTCATCCTCGGAAAGTTCTCCTACCTTTGCACCATCACGCATAACGACCATGCGATCGCAGGTACGGAGCATCTCCTCGATCTCGGAAGAAA
This sequence comes from Clostridium sp. AF12-41, assembly GCF_003461685.1. Lineage (NCBI taxonomy): Bacteria > Bacillati > Bacillota > Clostridia > Eubacteriales > Clostridiaceae > Clostridium > Clostridium sp. AF12-41. The sequence goes on from NZ_QTXO01000003.1 coordinate 208,864, forward strand.
TAAACACGACTGCCATGCCCTGTTCTGCCAGTTTTACGACCAGTTTCTGAATCTCTGTCTTGGTTCCGACGTCGATGCCACGGGTCGGCTCGTCCAGAATCAGGAAATCCGGGTTGGTCAGAAGCCAGCGTCCGATGATTACCTTCTGCTGGTTGCCGCCGGAGAGTGATTTGATCGGTGTCTCACGGCTGGCGGTCTTAATCTGCAGCATATCAATGTATTTATCGGTAAATTCTTCCTGCTGCTTGCGGCTGAGCAGGTGGAACATACCGCGTTTTGCCTGAAGTGCCATGATCAGGTTCTCACGCACGGATAGATCCGAGATGATACCCTCGTTTTTCCGATCCTCCGGCAGATATGCCATGCCGGCATTCATCGAAATCAGCGGGTGGCGCGCCGCGATCGGTCTTCCCTTGACACTCAGCTCGCCCTCATCCGGCTTTTCCGCTCCATAGAGAACACGGACCGTCTCAGAACGTCCCGAACCCAGAAGCCCGGTAAATCCGACGACTTCACCCTTGTGAATCACCAGATCAAACGGCTTTATGTATCCTTTCTTTCCGAGTCCCACCGCCTTGATGACGATGTCCGCTTCGCCGTGTTTCTCCTCACTCTTGGAATCCTTGATCGCTGCCAGATCATCGAAATCCTTTCCCATCATCTTGGCAACCAGCTGGACTCTCGGAAGCTCCGCCGTCGTAAATTGTCCTACCAACTGCCCATTCCGAAGAACGGTGATCTTATCGCAGACTGCATACACCTGCTCCAGGAAATGTGTAACGAATATGATGCCGACGCCTTCGGATTTCAGGCGGCGCATCAGATTAAAGAGCTTTTCTACCTCTCCATCATCGAGGGAGGAGGTCGGCTCATCAAGAATCAATACCTTTGCCGACATATCGACTGCACGGGCGATCGCTATCATCTGCTGAATTGCAATCGAATAATTGTCGATCGTCTGTGTTACATCTGCATGTATGTCAAGGTCCTGCAGCAGTTTGCTGGCCTTTTTATTCATTGTTTTCCAGTCAATCAATCCGCCTTTTCGCGGTTCGCGTCCGATAAACAGATTCTCTGCAACCGTCAAGTTCGGACAGAGATTGACTTCCTGATACACGGTGCTGATGCCCCGGTTCTGTGCCTCCTGCGGGCTGCGGTTGATGATCGCATGATCGCAGCCGTCTATCATGATTTCCCCTGTTTCAAACTCCTCTACACCCGTCAGGACTTTGATCAGCGTGGATTTTCCTGCGCCATTTTCCCCCATCAGGGCATGAATTTCGCCTTTTTTTAAGGTAAAATCCACATTCTGCAGAGCTTTTACACCCGGGAATGTCTTATAAATATGCCTCATCTCAAGAACGGAATCCTTTTCCATAAAAGCTTTGCCTCCTTATTTTTTGAAAAAGAAAGCGCAGGGACGGAAACCTAAGCCTCCAGCCCCGCGCCTCCTGATTGCCAAGTGCCTGCCGTCCGCCGAAACCTCCGGTCTGACACTCATTCACTTACGGTCAAAAGCGATTGCCTGTCCGATTATTAACATTTAAAAATACCATTCAAAAGCGAATTAGTAAGCTCTTGTCTTTAAGATTTCTTCCAGATCCATGCTTGTATCGAAGTATGCTTCGTCTACGTACTGAATCTTCTCAACCTCTTCGCCTTTTTCCAGTTTCTGGATGATTTCAGCTACACGCGGACCATGAAGCGGGTTGCACTCGAAGGTTGCGTTTAAGTCGCCAGCGATCATGGACTCGAAAGCTGCCTTTACGGAGTCAAAACTTACAACGATGATGTCGCCGTCCGGACCACAGGTCTTGCCTGCTGCCTTGATAGCATCGATGGCACCAAATGCCTCGTTATCATTCTCACAGATAACAACGTCGATGTCATCATAGCTCTTTAAGAAGGACTCCATAACTTCCTGTCCTTTTGCCTGGGTAAACTCACCAGACTGTCTGTCAAGCATCTTCCAGTTGGAGTGCTCTTTCAGCTTGTTATCCATACCTTCCGTACGACCAACCTGTGCGGATGCACCGATGGTACCCTGAATGGTAACCATGTTGATCTCTTCGTCGCCGCGTCCCTGATCCTCTAAGTATTTAGCCAGCCAGTCGCCGCAGGTCTCGCCTTCTTTTACGAAGTTTCCGCCTACCCATGCCTCATACAGGCTGTCATCAGAAAGCTGCATCTGACGGTCAGAAAGGATAACCGGGATACCAGCCTCTTTTGCTTCTTCCAGAACGGTCTCCCATCCAGTCTCAACAACCGGAGCAACTACAATGTAGTCAACACCCTGCTGGATGAAAGAACGGATTGCCTTAATCTGATTTTCCTGTTTCTGCTGTGCATCGTCGAAAATCAGTTTGTAACCATTTTCCTCAGTAAATGTAGATTTGAAAGATTCGGTGTTGGCTGTTCTCCAGTCAGACTCAGCACCAACCTGTGCATAACCTACGGTAATCAGATCGCCGTCTGCTGCCGCTTCTTTCTCTTCACCCTCTTCTGCTGCCTCTGTATCAGCCGGAGCTGCTGCCTCCGTCTCTTTCTCAGCCGGATTGCTTGTACAAGCGGTCATGGATAACGCCATTGCTGCTGCTAAAGCTGCGGACACTAATCTTTTTCTCATACTGTTTCCTCCTTATAAGACCCAATATATTTGTTTTTGCGTATTTATTATAACAAAGTACCCCGCATCATGGATACGGGGCATCTTTGGAAAAAGGTATATTATTTTTTTGCGATGTTTGTCGTTTTCTGTGTTTTTCCGGGTATGTCTTTAAAAAATTACAATTTTTTTCGAAAAAGTTATGATTTTTTTTGATTTCCCAAATAAACCTTAAAGCAGGTGCCGATATTCTTTTCAGATTCAACCAGGATCTCAGCCTGATCGCCATAATACATCTGAATCCGCTGCACCACATTATGTAACCCAAATCCGCCGCTGCCGATGGGGGCAAGTTCCTCTTCCGGCTCCAGTGTCAGCTTGGCGCGCACGGCGGCAAGCTCCGCCTCATCCATGCCAATCCCATCGTCCTCCACCTCAAAGACAAGCCCATTCCGATCCTCATAGCCGCGGAGCACAATGCATCCGCCGCCGCGCTTATTTTTGATGCCGTGGTAGAGGGCATTTTCCACCAGCGGCTGCAGCAGCATTTTCAGCACAATCCGGTGCCGGATGGACGGCTCGATCTCGATCGAATAGTCGAGAATGTCCTCGTACCGGATCTTCTGAATCTTTAAATAGCTCCGGATGTGTGATTCTTCCTCCTCGATCGTGATAAAATCGCGCCCGCCCGATAAAACCGTGCGAAAAAAGTCGCTTAAATCCGTCGTCATCTCCACGACCTGGCGGTTGTTGCCGCCCTCTGCCATCCATACGATCGAATCAAGTGTATTATAGAGGAAATGGGGACTGATCTGCTCCTGGTGGAGGCGCAACTCCAGCTCCCGCAGGTTCTTCTGCTCCTGCCTCGTCTTATCAAGCAGCCGCCGGATGCGGTCGCTCATCTGGTTAAACGCCCGTGCCAGCACGTTGATCTCTTCCAATCCGCCCGTTCTCGCCCTCGCATTCAGGTTCCCGCGGCCGAGCTGTTCTGCCGTCCTCTGTAACTGCTGCAGCGGTTCCGTGATGGATTTCGTGATCGTAACTGCCAGAAACATACCGACCACCAGCACCACCAGAAGAAGTGCCAGATAGCTCTGCATCTGATCCGCCATCTGCACCTTCAGCTCTTTCTGAAGCTGCTCCATGTTGATCATCTCATAATAGGTATACTGCGTGATGTAATCCTGAATCATCGAGCACAGACCCTGGATGTCATTCTCCCAGATATTGACATTTTCATCGTAATATCCACCGGCGGCGGCATTTCCAATCATTTTATCCACTGCCCGCTCCAGGGAATCCAGACAGGAGAGGATACCTCTTATCTTGATATCACAGTCCGACCCCGGTTCCCGCTCGATCGTCGTTCCGAACGCCTGTCTCGCCGACGCAATCAGGCTGTGGGGATTCTTGACCACCGTCGCATACTTCGTCTCGCCCTCGACAATATCTCCATTTTCGAACTGTTCCGCGTCAATCAGCCCGATCATAACACGGTACATCGAATACTCCATATCCGATTTGAACTTTATGTTGTACTCATTCGCCGTCTTTAGATTCGCCAGAATCGCGTCATAGGAAGCAGAATAGGAAGCGATCATCTTCTGGAATCCGAGCGCCATGCCTGTCAATGGAATGGCAATCACGAAGAGGAGAAGGATCAGACGGGCGCGGAGAGAAAGAGGGCGATATGGACGGGCAGCGGATAATGAATCCGCGCCCGGATCCTGATTTTTGTTTACCTCTGCCATCCCTTCTGTTTTTCCAATCTGCCCCTGCTCCACTCCCATATCTTTCCTCCCTTTTTGAACACCTATGTACTTTCGGAATCTTTCTGTGCTTGATTTTGTGAGATGATTTTTTGTCAGTTGTGCCCAAATTTCTGAGGCGTACGCGGTGCGTACGTTGATGAAATTCGGGTGCGGCTGGCGGAAAATCAGCCACAAAAGCAAGTGCAGAAAGACTCCGAGAGTACATACCTTCCTTACTCCTGCCGCGTCTGGCTCGCCTTATACTCTTTCGGCGACTGTCCCATCGCTTTCTTGAACGCCGCGCTGAAATAGTGTGAATCGTTGTATCCCACCTGCTCTCCGATCTCGGAAGTCCGGTAGGAGGTACATTTCAAGAGCTCACATGCCCGTTCCATCCGCACCTGCGTCAGATACTCCACAAAGGACTGCCCCGTTTCCTGCTTGAAAATCGAGCTGAAATAGCTCGGACTGACGCCAATGTGCACGGCAATCCGGTTCAGTGACAGGTCGCTCTGGCTGAAATTTGCCCGGATATATTCCTTTGCATCCCGGATCACGCTGCCATAACGGTCGTTCGACGCCCGGTCACGCGCCTGCAGGGCAGCCGTAAACACCTCGATCAGATAGGCTTTCGTCATCTCCACGCTCTCGATCACCTTCGGAACCCGTTTTATGTCAACCACGCTTTCCGGAACCTCCGGCGGCTCCGCTTTCAATTTCTTCAAAAACTCCTGCACACAGTAAAAAATATCCATCGTCATATACTGACGCAGCAAGAGCGATTTGTAATTATGTTCACCGATCGCTGCAAAATACTCCTCGACAAACGGACTGCACTCTTCGACTGAGCCGAGCTTTAAAAAATCGTTGATGAGCTTCCGGTCAACACCGCTGTAATCCGTTTTATCCAGAAATTCCGTATATTTTTCGTAGCTGACAAAATACCTCTCCAGAAGCTTTGATTTTTCCCGCTCTTCCCGGATCTCGTCCGCCGCCTTTTTCAACGCATCGATGAGTCCCGCCGAGGATACCGGCTTCAGCAGATAATCGCTGATTCCTATCTTGATCGCCTCTTTTGCATATTCAAATTCATTGTAGCCGCTGAGCACGATGATCCGCGTGCGCGGAAGCGCCTTTTTCACCAGACGGCTCAGCTCCAGCCCGTCCATAAACGGCATCTTGATATCCGTTACCAGAATATCCGGCTGTGCCTTCAATATCAGCGGATACGCGTACTCGCCGTCGCCCGCCTCCCCCGCAAATTCAAATCCGTGGCTCGCCCAGTCAATATTATCCCGTATACCGTGCCGGATGATCGCCTCATCCTCTACCAGAAACACCTTTACCATGGTTTCCCCCCCCTGGACTCCATTTTTCTCTGTCCTTTTTATCCATTTGCCCGAATACACCCGTTTTTCATTTCCGTCCACACGCCATTTTGCCGACTGAAAATATTCACACCTTACTTCTTCTCACTCACTTCATACAAATCACTCCGCCGGTTTTCCAGCGACGGAATCTGCTTCCGTATCTTATCCAGATAATCTAAATCAATCTCCGCATAGGTGATCCCCGGTGCATCCTTTGACCGTGCAATCACCGTTCCCCACGGATCTGCCACCAGGCTGTTGCCGTATGCCGCATACGCCGGTTTCTGTCCAATCTGTCCCGGTGCCACGATGTAACAGCCGTTCTCGATCGCCCGCGCCCGCAGAAGAACCTCCCAGTGATCCTTTCCCGTCGGCATCGTAAAGCTCGCTGGAACAAAGATAACCTGCGCCCCGCGAAGCGCCATGAGCCGGTAAATCTCCGGAAAACGCACATCATAGCAGATCGACATTCCAAAAACGCCCAGCTCCGTCTCCACCGTCACAATCGAATCGCCCGGTTTGACCCGGTCCGACTCCCGGTACGGCGTGCCGTCCGCCAGCGTGATGTCAAACATATGCAGTTTGCTGTATGTCGCCAGAATCTTCCCCTCCGGCGAAATCAGCACACTCGTATTTGCCGATCGTTTTTCCCCCGGAAGTGCCTGCGTGATACTGCCCCCGTGAATATAGACGCCGTGTTCCTTCGCTTTCGCGCAGAGGCGCTCGGTCGTGTACCCCGGAATTTCCTCGCGTCCGCCGCCTTCACCGATATTTTTGCCGATCAGATTCATCACCTCCGGGAAACAGATAAGCTTCGCCCCTTTTGCCGCCGCCTCATCAATCCAGGCGCATGCCGTCTCCAGATTCTTTCCTTTATCATTCTGTGTATCCATCTGCATCAATGCCACTGTATATCTGCGTATCATAAATACCCCCTGTATCCTGTCTATAAGCGCTTCCTCTCCACAGTTACCTGTATTTTTATTATACCATCTCTTTTCCACACGGGTCAACCAAGGCAATGCGCTTCTCACACAACCAGTAACCCGGCTGTTACTGTACACGCATACGTGTCCAGTAACCCGGCCTTTCATTTCCGCATATTTTAAAGTAAGAATATTTCAAGGAGCGTAACTGTCCCACTGATACACAGTTACCCAGGTATTTGCTTATGCCGCCCATTCTGGAAGTTTCCGGGCTTTCCTACTCCTACCACACGATATCCGGGGAGACGAAAGCCCTTTCTGATATATCATTTCAGGTAGAAACCGGCGAATTTATCGCTATTGTCGGACCGTCCGGCTGTGGAAAATCCACGCTGCTTTCCTTAATCAGCGGGCTCCTTCCTCTGGAAGAGGGTTCCATTCTTATAAATGGGATTCCACTCTCGAAAAGCCAGTGCCGCATCGGTTATATGCTGCAGAGCGACCAGCTTTTTGAATGGAGGACGATCATCCAGAATGCTGCCCTCGGGCTGGAAATCCAGAAAAAAATGGATCATGCCGCGGAAGACCGCCTCCACCGGCTCTTAAAAATCTACGGACTGGAACAATTTGAGCATTCCCGCCCCTCCGAACTATCCGGTGGAATGCGCCAGCGCGCCGCCCTGATCCGGACACTGGCGCTGGAACCGGAGCTTCTGCTTCTCGACGAACCATTTTCGGCGCTCGATTATCAGACACGCTTAACCGTCTGCGACGATATCAGCACCATCATCCGGGAGAGCCGCAAAACAGCGATTCTGATCACCCACGACCTCTCCGAAGCCGTGAGTGCCGCCGACCGCATCCTGGTTCTGACTAAACGCCCCGGAACCATCTGCCGCATCCTGCCGGTTACCTTCCCGCTGTCCGCTAACCGACCGCTGGAACGCCGGAATGATCCGGCTTTTTCTCTTTATTTCAATGAACTATGGAAGACACTGCAAGGGGAGGGCAAAAAGTATGAAATGTAAGAAAGAATCCACCGCCCAGAAAGCCTACCTCCGCCGCCAGCTCCATCGGCGCCGTCTGGTTCTCTTCTGCCGGATTTTCTTATTCGTTTTCTTTTTAATATGCTGGGAAATGAGCGCCCGACTGGGGCTCATCGACGCGTTTATTTTCAGTTCCCCGTCACGCACCGTGCGCTGTTTCCTGCGGATGATGCAGGACAAAAGCATCCTCATCCACACCGGCATGACGCTCTATGAAACGCTGATCAGCTTTACACTGGTCATCCTCTGCGGGCTGATCGGCGCGGTTCTCCTCTGGTCGAGCCGGAATCTTTCAGAGATTCTGGAGCCGTATCTCGTCATGCTCAACAGTCTGCCGAAATCCGCCCTCGCCCCGATTCTCATCGTCTGGCTTGGGAGCAACATCCGCACGATCATCGTTGCCTCCATCTCGGTCGCTGTCTTCGGCTCGATCCTGACACTCCACAACGGATTTTCCTCGATGGATCCCGACCAGATCAAATTAATCCGGTCCCTCGGAGGAAACCGGATTCATATTTTAACCAAAGTCCTGCTGCCAGGCTCAATCCCGCTGATTCTCGCCAACATGAAGGTCAACATCGGTCTCTGCCTGGTCGGCGTCATCATCGGTGAATTTCTCGCTGCCAAACAGGGACTCGGATATCTGATCATCTATGGCTCACAGGTATTCCAGATGGATATGGTTGTGATGAGTATTATTCTTTTATGTATTATGTCTGCGGCGCTGTATCAGGGAGTAGGGCTTTTAGGAAAATTCCTGCAACATCGCCAGCACTAAAGCAGTCTGTCCACCGATTCAGGTTTGCTGTTCTTAAGCGCTTGCATTTTTCCGCATCCTGTTCCCGCCAAAGCCTGTTTCCTGCCGCTTTTCTTTCCTGCATCTGGTAGAAAGCTTGCAGGAAACACACTTTACAGCTTCTGCTCTTTTTCCAGCTTTTCTGCTTCCTCCATCTCCTCTGCCGCCTCGACTGCCGTCTCCTCCGGAGTCTCGCTTTCAAGGGGAGCCGTACCGACCGCAATAAAGGTTCTCGCAGCCGCCAATGGCAGGAAACCCACATAGGCGCTGTAGATGCCGAACTGACCAACCGCCCACGCTCCGAGTATCACGCCCAGGAAGAAGCTGATGACCGTATAGGTATAAAGAATTGCTTTTCTCTTAAATTCCTTATCCTTTGTCAGACCGTACTGAAGCCAGCCAAGCACCGACTGTTTGAAGTTGTTCGTCATAAAGATCGTCGCGCTGTTAAATCCGTCGGCACCGGAATAGACGCCCCACTGAAATGCGGATGCAAAGAAAATCGGATAAATTCCGACCAGCGCCGGTTCAAGCGGCAGCATCGATGCCAGTGCCAGCGCAGCCGCATCCACCCAGAGGGCAAGTTTCCGCATGTTTATCTTCGTAAAGTTCGTGAGCAGATATGCGGATGCCACGCCCAGTCCAAACAGCACCAGCGCAGCCAGGCGCAGAAGGACGTTAAACCATTCCATCGATACCAGTTCCGCTCCCATCTCCATCAGGTTGCCTGTCTGAGCAGAGCCAAAGTTTCCGGCATGAAGCAAAATCGCATAGGCTCCGAGAAATCCCCCGACCAGGGATATATTCCAATGAAGGATCGCATCCAGGCGATCCCGAATCACTTTCTGTACCATACCATTACCGCCTTTCGCGGTTGATTGTATCGCGCGGCGGCTGGATCGTCAATGACAATTTACAAAAAATTACCATTTCTATCATAGACATTATCTATATAATAGCAAAAAAACAGCCCCTGCCACACGACAGGGACTGCCTTTTATATTAGACTCTAGGAGTTAAGCTCTATATCTAATAATATGTAACGATTCACATTCGATTATTTATCTTCTGCGATACGTTTTTTGTTGATGTCTTTCCACATCTCAACGTCTACGCCCTTCCAGCAAAGCTTATCCGGGTTGTAGTACGGGTCTTTCTTTGCTTTCATCTGCTCTTCGTAGTCTTTGTACAGTGCAAATACCTTCGGAGACAGAAGCAGTACAACTAACATGTTGATCCATGTAGATCCACCAAGTGCAAGGTCGGAAAGATTCCAAGCCAGACCGGAATCGATATTGCCCCAGATGAAGATAAGGATAGGCATAACAATCTGCATAATTCTGATAACCACTTTACGGGTAGCTGCTTTATCATCGCCCTGGAACAGGTAAAGAACCGAAGTCTCGCCCTCGTAATAGTAGCTGATTAAGCAGGTAAAGGAGAACAGAGCCAGCATGATAGCAATGAACAGAGGAGCAATACTTCCCATAACGGTGCTGCAAGCATTCTGAACGAAAATAACGCCATATGTTCCATCTGCTGCTAACTGAGCCATCTGATCGTGCATTGCACCGGTACCACCGATGTAACCAAACTGTGTATTGTAGCATCCGCTTAAGAGCATCATCAGACCAGAAGCGGTACATACGATAACGGTATCCAGCCAAACACCAGCTGCATTTGCCATACCCTGTTTAATCGGGTGGCTGGTCTCTGCTGCTGCTGCGGTCGGCATGGACTCACCCATACCAGATGCAGATGAGAATGTGCCTCGTTTAACACCCTGCTGGATAGCGATACCAACGCCGCCGCCCAGAAGAGCTTCTTTGGAACCAAATGCACAGGATACAACCTGAGCGATAACGCTCGGAATCTGACCTGCGTTTGCGATTAAGATAACAACGGTTGCAATCAGGTAAATGCCTACCATCGGCGGAACCAGCATAGATGCTACAGAACTGATTCGTTTAACACCACCCATAACTACAACTGCCATAGCCAGTGCGATAACCAGAGCCGAAATCCACATCGGAATACCTAAAGCGTTCTTAAATCCATCGCAGATTGTAAAGGTAGCTGCTGCCGGCATGAATAATACAACGCCCAGTCCGAAGAATGCTGCATAGAAGGTACCATAAGCTTTCCAGCCAAGACCTCTCTCAGCACAGTAAGCGCCGCCGCTTCGATACTGACCATCGATACGGTTCTTATAAAGTACGGATAATGTACACTCAGTAAAGCAAACAGCAGAGTTTGTCATACCAGCGATGATCATCCAGAAGAGTGCGCCAGGTCCGCCCATGTAAAGAGCTACGGCTACACCGGCTACGTTACCGGTACCAACACGCATCGCCATGGTTGTACAGAAGGATGCGAATGAAGAAATACCGGATTCAGACTCCGACTTGTCAATGATTCGGCTCCACATATCTTTAAAATGAACAAACTGGAAAAAGCCGAGACGGATTGTAAAGTATAAACCACTACCAACAATCAGAACTAACATTCCAACGCCCCAAATGGGTCCGTTCAACATACTGACGATGTTGTTAATTGCTTCCATATAAAGTTCCCCCTTTATTTGATGTAGTGCCGCGCGCTGGCTAAGCAAGTTTTTCAATTCGCTCAAAAAACTTCTTGCTTTTGAAAAAATTATATCACTAAAGTGAAATTTGTTCAACAAAATTATTTGAATTTATTATGCAGAGTTTTCATGATATAGCATAGAATCATGAATCCCTCTGTTTTTTTCATGAAATAAATTGCACTTTTTCGAGCGTCAATTAGTATAAATGCACAAGATATCATGATATTTTGTCTACAACTGCGCCATTTTCCGTTAGACTCCCGTTCAGAATTTTGTCCATTTTCTTTCGGAGTTTCATGAATTTTGTTTACCATTTGTTTATTTTTTAACTTTTTGTGTGTTTCATTTAGATGAATTTTTTATGTTGTATTTGAGATCGTGGGCATATTTCTATCTTTTTCTCCCATTTCTTTCACGAATATGATATACTAGGGACACTTGGCAGAGCCATCGGAATGAATGTCCGCCGCACACGCACCCATGTAATCCGCCCGGATATTCCGTATGAATCAGATTCGTATTCTACATAATTCTTACAAATCTTCTCATCCTCCTTTGGTATCTGTCAGCTCTGTACATTTTATGAATCAGACCGAACGCTTATTACGAAAATGGAGGGAGTATTTTTTGGATCTCAAAGATATGCGGCTTTTTTTAGCCATTGCAGAAGAAAATAACCTGACGCGTGCCGCCCAGAAAAACGGTTACACACAGTCGGCGGCAAGCCATATGCTGCGAAATATTGAAACAGAACTCGGGTTTTCCCTGTTTTCGCGTTCCCAGAGAGGACTTGCCCTGACGCGGAACGGCGAGGCACTGCTTTCCCCGATCCGGCGGACGCTGGCAGCGGCGGAATATTTTGATCAGACAGCTGCCTCCATCCGGGGTGTCCAGACCGGGCACATCCGGATCGGCGCTTACTTAAGCGCTTCCGTCCAATGGCTGCCGCCCGCCCTCAAAAAGTTTCTTACCGATTACCCGGATATGACCGTGGAAGTGCTGGAGGGGTGTTCACAGGAGATTGAAGGATGGCTGGAAAATGGCTCCATCGATTTCGGCATCGTCGGTCCCCACCCGGACGGAAAGATGGACTGGCTTCCCCTGAAAAAAGAGCCCTACCTGGCTGTCTGCGCGAACGATTCCCCTTATGCAGAATATGAGCGCTTTGACTTAAAAGATCTCCCCAAGGTTTCTTATATAGAAGAAAAAGGTGAAAATGACCTGCTGCGTCAGTTCCAGCAGCTCGGCATTACACCGCCAAAGCCGTCGTTTACCTCGCAGAACACCTACTCCATGCTCGCGATGGTCAGCCACAACCTGGGGGTCTGCATCCTGCCAGAGCTGGTCGTCCGCGATATTTCTAAAAATGTTGTCCGGCTGCCACTCAATCCGCCGATGGAGCGCGTGCTCGGCGTCCGGATTCCGTCAGCAAAAAAAGCGTCCCCAGCTGCCAGCCTGCTAATCGCGCAGCTGCAGCGGACAGTGTTTGAGTTGGAAGGACCACTTTTATAGTCAGATGCTTTTTAGAAACTTAAGATGAAAGTTTTGGGAAAAGAGGAGTCATTCGAATATGAATTTTCAATCAATGGAATATTTTGCCGCGGTTGCGAAAAACCGCAGCTTCACTAGGGCCGCCGATGCGCTACATATTACCCAGCAGACATTAAGCGCCCATATCGCCGGAATCGAGCGGGAGCTTGGATGTCCGCTCCTAATCCGTCACATCCCGCTGGAGCTTACCTATGCGGGGGAGGTATTTCTGCGCTATGCAACGGAATTTAATACAAAATATGACTGTATGCTTCACGAATTTGGCGATATTTTAAATAACCAGACAGGAAAACTGCGGATCGGCATCGCATTCACGCGCGGACACGCCATCATGCCGGAGCTGATCGCCGCCTTTCAAAAGGAATATCCCGGCGTGGATGTGGAACTCATCGAATCTTCCAACGATGTGCTGCAAAAATACCTGCTGGACGGCACAATTGATCTGGCGATCGCCAATTTTTCAGTTCGCATTCCCGGCATCATTCTGCGGGATTTCTATGAGGAAGAGATGGTTCTCATCGTCTCCACTGCCCTGCTGCAGAACATTTACGGCAAACAGACCGAAGCCATTATCCAGGAAGTCAGCCGCCATCACCGCTACTCCCTTCTGGCTCCATGTCCGTTTCTCCTAAACCGTGAACATGATCTAGTCGGACGCATCGGGCGGAATATCCTCGCGACAGACAACTTCGTCCCCTCGGTTCATGCCTGCTCTGACAACATCGCTACCCTGCTTGCCCTCTGCGCGATGGGAAAAGGTGCCTGCATCAGCCCAAAAAACCTCGCATTTTCTATTCTCAGCAAGGAACAGCTGGATACACTCCATGTCTTTACGCTCGGGAAAGAAGCGCGGTACCCGATCAAATTTGCGTGGCTGGAACAGAGCTATGAGTGGAATATGATTTCACGGTTTATTGAATCGTCGCTGAAATGCACTCATTAAAAACAGGGGAGACAGCCTCACACACACCGCTGTCTCCCCTGTTTATTCCCCAAATGGTCCCTGTGCGCCTCGGCGCACGCCTCTTATTCATCTACCAATGTAATCTGTACCCGTTTCCCCATCGCCGCTGCGATCTTTACCATAAAATCCAGCGACGGATTGTAGCTGCCGCTCTCGAAGCGGGTGATATTCGGCTGGGAAATCCCCGCCTTTCTGCCAAGCTCCGTCTGTGTCATGCCGTTTAACTTACGATTCTGCTTAAATCCCTCGATCGTCGCCTCCCGCGCCTCCTGCTGCCAGCGCTCCATCCACTGTCTGTATTCCGCATCCGTCTGAAACGTCTCCGGAATCCTGTTTGCGTTTTTCATTGTGCTACCTTCTCCTTTTCGAATCTGCTCTGCCGCGGCGCCACCCTCCCAAAGCCCGCCGCTGCCGTCCTCTATAGAATACCATCTTTCCACCCTATAAATCAAGGTATTTCCCTGTAACGGTTCACCGGCAGTTACTTTAGATCGCCTTTTCCCCTAAAACATACGATTCGCGCGCTCTGCCACTTGAAAGCAATGCCTCTCTTCTGGTATAATAGATGGACTTATGCAAACATCTGCCTGACCGCTTCCAATCAGCGGACTCCCAGATATTTGCAGCAAATCTTATATAATGTTTGAGGAGTTACAATTTCATGGAAAAAAGAGAATCTTTCAACAGTAAGTGGGGCTTCATCCTCGCCTGTATCGGCTCAGCGGTCGGCATGGGAAATCTCTGGATGTTCCCCACCCGCGTCTCCCTGTACGGCGGCGGCTCGTTCCTGATCCCGTACTTTATCTTCGTCGCCCTGATCGGCTCCACGGGTGTCATCGGGGAAATGTGCCTGGGACGCGGCACCCGCTCCGGTCCAATCGACGCGTTCGGCGCTGCCTGCGAGACACGCGGCAGGCGCAAACTGGGTGACGCGCTCGGTTTCATCCCGGCAGCCGGTTCCCTCGCGATGGCGATCGGCTATACCGTCGTCATGGGCTGGATCCTAAAATATGCCATCGGAGCCTTTACCGGTGCCACGCTTGCCCCGGCCGACACAGACGGTTTTGCCTCTGCTTTCGGCTCGATGGCGTCCGCATTTGGAAACAATGGCTGGCAGCTTGCCGCCCTCTTCTTCTGCATTCTGATTCTGATGTTCGGCGTCGGAAGCGGAATCGAGAACGCCAACAAGCTGATGATGCCGGTATTCTTCATCCTGTTTGTCTTTTTAGGCATCTACGTAGCATTCCAGCCGGGTGCGATGCAGGGTTACCGCTACATTTTCCGCATCGATCCTGAGATCCTCGCAGACCCAAAAACATGGATTTTCGCACTGGGGCAGGCATTTTTCTCCCTGTCCGTCGCCGGAAATGGAACCTTAATCTACGGTTCCTACCTCTCCGATGAGGAAAACATCCCGGCATCCGCCGCGCGGGTTGCCCTGTTTGATACGATCGCCGCGATTCTCGCCGCCCTCGTCATCATCCCGGCAATGGCAACCACCGGCGCAAAACTTGATCAGGGTGGTCCGGGACTTCTCTTCATCTACCTCCCGAACCTCATCCGCTCAATGCCGGGCGGTACGTTGATCGCGATTATTTTCTTCGTAGCCGTTCTCTTCGCCGGGATGACCTCCCTGCTCAATCTCTACGAAGCACCGATCGCCACCGTCCAGGAAAAACTCCACCTCGGCCGCGTCCCTGCCTGCGCAGTTATCGGTATCATCGGAGCTGCCGTCTCCCTGTTAATCCAGGGCATCGTCTCCGACTGGATGGACGTTCTCTCCATCTACATCTGCCCTCTCGGTGCCGGACTCGCCGGAATCATGTTCTTCTGGGTATTCGGAAAAGACTATGCAGAAACGCAGGTCAACAAAGGTCGCGAAAAGAATTTTACAAAATGGTTTGTACCGGTGTGCCGCTATATTTATATTCCGGTATGTGCGCTGGTATTAATATTAGGCATCGCATTGGGCGGTATTGGATGATATGAAAAAGAATGTGCCTTGGCACATTCTCGCGGAGCGTTTTTTATTTCATAGGACACAATTTCCTATGAAATAAAAAAATGATTGACAAATCTCATTTCCGCGCTATAATAAGAGCTATCATTTAAAACCCACAAAACAAGTAGGAAATATATTTTTATAATCGTTTATGAATTTTAAGGAAAGGAGGAAACCATCATGAGAACATCTTATTCAGTTATGTCTGCTATGTGTTGTTGTATGGAGTGTATGTTCTGCTGTTGCTGTGACACTCTTACTTTTGTTGTGCAGACAGATAACTGGATGATATCTTCATGAGGTTTTTCTCATCTTGCTTTCACTGGAAAGTGATAGATACAATCCAATTTAGGAGGTCTGGACAACCAGACCTCCTTTTTTGTACCCATTTATATTTCAGTATGCAAAATTAAATATTTATATTGCATTCAGATATATCATTCGTATAAAAAACGCGACACATACAGAAGTCATTTTTCAGGAATTATCCCTTAAAAATGTGCTTCCCCAGATAAACAAAGTTAAAGGAGACCAGAAATGATTCGATTTGAACATTTAAGTAAAACATTCCAGACGAAAGACGGTGCATTTGAAGCACTGAAGGATGTGTCCTTCGAAATCGAAAAGGGCGATATCTACGGCGTCATCGGTTACAGCGGTGCCGGAAAATCCACCCTGATCCGAATGGTAAACGCCCTGGAAAGACCGACTTCCGGA
This sequence comes from Clostridium sp. AF12-41, assembly GCF_003461685.1. NCBI lineage: Bacteria > Bacillati > Bacillota > Clostridia > Eubacteriales > Clostridiaceae > Clostridium > Clostridium sp. AF12-41. The sequence goes on from NZ_QTXO01000003.1 coordinate 225,179, forward strand.
AAGATTTTTGTCGAAGATAAGGACATTGGAAGCCTGAGTGCAAAAGAGCTTCGCAGCCTCCGAAAGGGAATCGGAATGATTTTCCAGCAGTTCAACCTCCTGGAATCCAAGACAATTTACGACAACGTCGCGATTGCCCTGAAACTAAACGGCACCCCCAAAAAAGACATCGAAGCGCGTGTGAATGAGCTGCTGGAGTTCGTCGAACTTTCCGATAAGAAGTCCTACTATCCGGGACAGCTCTCCGGCGGACAGAAACAGCGCGTCGGTATCGCAAGGGCACTTGCAAATAATCCGTCGATTCTTCTCTGCGATGAGGCGACCAGCGCCCTCGACCCGAAAACGACCGATTCCATTCTCGATTTGCTAAAGAAGATTAATGAAACTCTTCATATTACAATTGTGATTATCACACATGAGATGAATGTCATCCAGAAAATCTGTAATAAAGTCGCCGTCATGGATTTCGGTAAAGTCGTAGAAACGGGCTCTGTCATCCAGGTTTTCTCAGACCCGCAGTCCGATATCGCCAAACGGTTTGTCGGCAATCTCATCCACGACGTTATTCCGGAACCGCTCGTCGAGAGCATCCGCCGAGAAACGCGGAACAGCCGCCTTCTCCGCATCAAGCTGGAAAATACAGACAGCACGGAACCGCTTCTGTGGGATATTAACCGGCGGTTTGAGGTGGAAACCAACATTCTCTACTCCACCATCAACGTTATTCAGGGCATCGTCGTCGGCATCATGCTCGTTCTCTTCATCGGAAGCGACGAGGAAATCAAAAAAGCCGAGCGCTACATTCTCGAATCAAACGAAGAATATAAGGAGGTTGTATTACCATGATTCAGCAGTATTTAGGCATTTCGCCGGACAAACTCATCAAGGCCGGTTGGGAAACCCTGTATATGGTCGGTTTTTCCCTGATTATCGGTTCCATCGTCGGATTTTTCATCGCCATTGTCTTATGGCTGACCCGCAAAGGCGGGCTCAAAGAAAATCCACTGCTTTACACGATTTTAAACGGTTTCATCAACATCATCCGAAGCACACCGTTTATCATCCTTCTGGTATGTGTAATGCCCTTTACGAAAATCATCGTCGGCACCCGGATCGGTACCAAGGCGGCCATCGTGCCGTTAGTTATCTATACCGCCCCATTTTTAGCAAGACTTCTTGAGACATCGCTTCTGGAAGTCGGCGGTGGCATCATCGAGGCACCCCAGTCGATGGGAGCGACCACGTTCCAGATTATCGTTCATTTTGTGCTTCCGGAAGCATTTGCTTCGGTTATCCTGGCTCTGACAACCGGCACCATCGCCCTCATCGGAGCAACTGCGATGGCTGGCTACATCGGAGGCGGCGGCATCGGAAACATCGCCCTGACCTACGGCTATCAGACCTTTAACTTCCCGCTGATGTTTGCGACCGTTTTCATCCTGATTGCATTTGTCTGGATCATCCAGAGTCTGGGAAACCGACTGTCACAGAAGAGACGGACACATCAGTAAACCAAATTATATCATAAAAGCTATTAAATTATTTTATATACAAAATAATAAAACGAAAAAAGGAGAACCCCATTATGAAAAACGTAAAAGCCTATGTAAGAACCACCCTGACCGCCGGTCTGATCCTCGCAGCTGCTGTTCTGGGAGGCTGCTCAAAGAGTGATGCTGGAAGCTCCGCTGCTGATACTGCCGCTGCTTCTTCCGGCACCGAATCTGCTGCTTCCGCCGATGCTTCCAATTCTAATAAGAAGGAGCTCAAATACGGAAAAGCTGCCGGTCCGTACACTGTCTTATTTGAGGATGCCATCAAACCAATTCTGGAAAAAGAGGGCTATACACTCACCGAGGTTGATTTCTCTGACCTTCTCCAGAATGACCTTGCTTTAAATGACGGCGAAATCGATTTCAATGTAGAGCAGCATACCGCTTATGCCGAAAATTTCGACGAAGCCCAGAAGGGTAACCTGGTCCCGATTTCCCCGATTCCTACCGTTCCGGCTGCCATCTTTTCTGCCACCGAAACCTCTCTGGACGCCATTCAAGACGGTGCCAAAGTAGCCGTTCCAGACGATGCCGCCAACACAGCCCGCGCTTATGTACTCTTACAGAAAGCCGGATGGATCACCTTAAACCCGGATGTGGATCTCTCCACTGTCACCCAGGCAGACATCACGGAAAACCCTTACAACATCGAATTTACCGAAATGAACTCCACCAACATTCCAGCTGTTTTAGATGACTTTGATTATGCGGTTATCACCGGAAGTATTGTATACAATGCAGGAATCGATCCATCCACTGCCCTTCTTCAGGAAGACATCCTGCCGCATCTGATTCTGCAGGTCGTTGTAAAAGAGGAAAATAAAGATGCTCAGTGGGCAAAAGATATCGTTGCTGCTTACCACTCCGATGAATTCAAAGAATATTTAGACAAGAATAACAATGGTTTATGGTTTGTTCCGGAGGAACTGTTTAACTAATAGGAAACAGCATCGGAATACACCAGCAGGAAACAGGGGGATTTCACATGGCTCTCATTTTAGATAAAACCGAACAGAAAATTGTCGATATCATCGACGCACACCGCGACGAGATCATCGCATTCGCCAAAGATATCTACACCCATGCAGAGCTGGGTTATAAAGAATACAGAACTGCAGAAAAATTTGCTTCTTTCATGAAAAATCTGGGTCTTGAGACAAAGGAAGGACTGGCTGTCACCGGTGTCAAAGCCTACTTAAATGAAGAAGAGAAAACGAATGTAAGTCTGGCTCTCATCGGGGAACTGGATGCGCTCCGCATCCCGGAACATAAATATTCCAATCCGGAGACTCAGGGAGCTCACTGCTGCGGACATCATGCCCAGCTGGCCGGTGTCATCGGTGCAGCCCTGGCTCTGACCAATGAAGATGTAAAAAAAGAGCTGGACGGACAGGTTGTATTCTTCGCCGTACCGGCAGAGGAATATGGTGAGATTGAATTTAAAAACTCCCTGACCGCACAGGGCAAAATCAAATACGGTGGCGGAAAATGTGAACTCATCCGCATCGGTGCTTTTGATGACATCGACCTGGATATCGTCCACCACACCGGTGATAAAGATATCAGTGTCGGTTCCCACTCCAACAACGGTTTCGTCTCCAAGGTCATTCGTTATAAGGGACTGGCTGCCCACGCAGCCGGTGCCCCGCATCTGGGAGTCAATGCATTAAATGCAGCCTCCCTCGGACTTTCCGCCCTGGCTTACCAGCGCGAAACCTTCCGGGATGATGACCATGTCCGGATTCATCCCATTATCACAAAAGGCGGTAATCTCGTCAATGTAGTACCGGATGAGGTGGTAATCGAAACTCTGGTACGTGCCGCCAACAAAGATGCCATCGCAGATGCTGCCGCCAAAACCGACCGTGCCTTCAAAGCCGGTGCCATCGCCGTCGGTGCTTCCTGCGAAATCACCACTATGCCCGGATATCTTCCGGCTCTGAGTGAAAAAGCCGATGAATCAGTTCTGGCAGCCGCTGAGATTGCCGCACAAACCAGTGAAAACGATTACCAGATCGTCCAGGAAGATACCCACGCCTACAGCGGCGGTTCCACCGATGTGGGGGATGTACAGCATCTGCAGCCGGTCCTTACCTTCAACACCGGCGGTAAGGTAAGCGGCCTCCACTCCGTTGATTTCGATATCGTAGACGAGGAACTTGCCTATGTGGTCACTGCAAAAATCTTCGCCCTCTCCGCTTACCGCCTGCTTCGGGACGGGGCTGTGAAAGCAAAAGAAATTGTGGCGAATTATCAGCCCATCTTTACCAAAGAGGAGTATATCAAATATATGGATTCCTTTATCAAGACGGAAACGTATTCATAATGGATTTCATTATTTGCTAAATTTCTAATATTTTATAGAAAAGACAGGAGATATTGTTTATTGCAACACGTCCTGTCTTTTCCTCCCTCACAAAATATCCTTTTCTTCTAGTATTTCTGGATATAAATCCAATATTTTATATGTAAATAGCAACCTTTCTACAATATCTGCCGTATAGTTTGAAATTCCTGATAAGTCATTAAATTTTCTTAATCTATATTCCATTGTATTTCGATGAATTCCCAATTTCTGTGCAGCTGCTGTTACACTAGCAAGTTCTAAAGCAATTCTTTTAGAATATGCGAATGAAGTACCATATTTGTGGTCATATCTAAATACCTCTAGTAATTCAGGCATACAAAAGTATTGGATATGTCCTTCCCTTCCAATCTTCTTTATAGCACAATACATAATATAATCTTGATAATGAATCAGGCTTTTATTAAAATGCAGACTTTTTTCAAGTCCTATAACCATTAATAGTTGATTAAGAATATATGCAAAATCTGTAATTTTATGGAATTGATTGCTGCATACTGCTAGCAAATCATATTTTTCCAGAAATGCTTCCAACACATTCAAGCATATTCCAACCTCTTTTGTATCAAAAAATAAAATCAGTTTTCTATTGACTTCAAGAATAATGGCTTCAGGGAAAATCAGCGACAAATGATTTCTATATGACATCATCATTCGTGACTCTGCCTTTCTGGTTTTATCAGAAATAGCAATTATATAGTAATGATCATGAAGCATCCACGAAAAACCTTCTGCCCGTTTTTTGAACTCTGCTTCTGAGTATTTTGCATCCTGAATTAATTCTTGCAATAGATTTTCACTTCGTGTTGTATTAGGTAAAATATTTTCTTTTTCAAGAAATAGTTGAAGTGCTCCACACAAAAAATTCATAATTTCGATATCACTATCTTTGAACGGATGATTATAAGCCACCGTTAAAAACCAGCCAAAATATCTTCGATTTACAATCAATCGGCAAATTAAACGTTCTCTTTTTTTGGGTGATTTCAAAAGAAACGTCTGCGGTGTATTTTTTATTTGCTCCAGAACGTTAGCGTAATCGTATTTCTGAAATAGTTCACTTGTCACATATCCCATTCGAAATACACTATTTAATATCTCGTCATCTGCAGCCATTACTTCATTTGCCGAATGTACCAATAATCTTGTTGTAAAATCTTGTAATAAAATAGGATTTCCAAGGATACTAGCAGCAACATCCAATAAATCCTTTATAGACGTACAATCAAACAAAGCACGACTGATCGCCAATTCTGCCTCCAAGATACGACTTTCCAAATTTAATTTCGATAAAAGTGCTGTAAACACTTCTCCCGGAGCATCACTCTGATATATTATATAATTCTCTGGTTTCTGCATATCAATAAAATCATTCAAATTTCCTAAAAGGATAAATATAGATGGGGCTTCCAGACAGCCATCTCCTACCTCTAACAATACCGGAGCTGTTACCACATAAATAATATTTTTTGTGAATGCTACAGACGTCAATGAAAGATTACAGACTTGGCAAATGTTCTGAGACATATCTTTTATGTGAATTTCTTCTATATTCTCAGCTGATAATGCCTCTGTCAAAACGGAAAGCTTCATATTTTCTCACCTACTTCTACAATTAGCAAAGAGGCACTACAAGCGCAGCACCTCTCTAGTTCCAGTTTTAATTGTCTTTATATTAAACCATTTCTCCAGATTTGTATACCCCAATCAAGCAATCCGTATATGCTTTCAAATTAGTATATGGATTTTCTCCCAAAAGCACTAAATCAGCAATCTTACCTGGTTCAATCGTCCCAATTTCTTCTGACATCCCTAATACTTCTGCCGATGTTAACGTTGCAGAAGAAATAATCTTTTCTGGAGGCATTCCATAATCCTGCATAACTAGCATTTCCTTAAATGCAGATGGCTGTGAACCAAAACACGGAGAACCCGCATCCGTTCCTAATGCAATCTTCACCCCTTTTTCCATTGCTCTCGCAAAAGTGCTTTTCTGCTGTCTTGTTACAAGAGCAGAACGTTCCACCATAAAATCACTTAACACACCCTTGTTTTCCGATAATATTTTATAAATAGCCAATGTTGGAACCAAAGTTAGTCCTTTTTCTTTCATCATGTCTAAATACTCATCCGGAATGTCCGGTCCATGTTCAATCGTATCAATTCCTGCCTTGATACATTCAATAATTCCTTCCTGCGAAACTGCATGAACAGCAACCTTCATATGAAGACGATGTGCTTCATGAACAATAAATTTAAGCTGATCTAAATCGTACATGCTTGGTCCAACATCTTCCAGTCCAGCTGCACCACCAGTATCCATAATTTTAATCCACTGGCAACGGATTCCTTTTTTTACAAACAAAGTCTTTTTTTCCCGTATTGCATACAAAAGTTCATCTTTCGTATTTGCAATCGTTCCAATTGATGGAACATGTCCATATATACTCTGAATTGCAGAACCGCATGGAATAACTCTCGAACCTTTAATCCATCCCTTTTCAACTGCAAACGCCGTTTCAATTGATAAATCCTTAGGACTTCCTACTTCTCGTATGGTTGTAACTCCCTTTTTTAAAGAATTTTCAACATTATGTACACTTCTCAAAAAAGCTTGATATGGACCGTACATTTCATCCATATCTTCTGAAATAGCGCTTCCGTCCCATGTACTATGTACATGCATATCAATAATTCCTGGTGATAAATATTTTCCTTCACCGTCTACCACCTGATCCGCAGAACTCTTAATATCTCTTCCTATTTTCTCTATTCTTTCATTTTTGATCCAAACATCCACATCTGAAAGTATCTGCTGATTTCGAACATCAACTACATTCACATGTTTAAATAATAAAGTGCTCATAAATCCTTCACCTCCATTTTTATTCCTGTTTTATAATACCTGTTTTATACATGAATCTGGCAATAATAATTGTAAGCGCTATTCCTCCTAACAATACCCACTGAAGATCAATTTTTAATACTAGTATTCCTAATAAACAAAGAACAACTGAAACAACTGAAACCTTGAATTCTTTTAAAAGCCACAGTCCAGCTAAAGCACCAAATATTGCAGGAACGACATTACTAAATGCCGGAGCAAGAACTGCAGAATTTAACACTGGGGTCAATGGCTGCATCAAAACGATTCCCAATGCAATAATTACCGTTGTCGTGATACTGGATACTGCCACTGCCACAACTGATACAGCATTTGCTTTTTCACTTCCAGCTTCTATACCAGCTATACTCATTGCTGACAACGCACAAGGAATTTTCTGATTCTGCAGATTTCCGGTAATATAAGTCAAATAAAGGCTTCCTGGTCCTAAAATAGGTGGAAAAGCAATCATTTCACTTAAAACATACGAAGCCATCAAAATCCACATTGTTAAAACTCCTGGCCATATTATTTTAAAATCCGGCCATATTCCAGAACGTACTGAAGCAAAAAACGGAAATGCGCAGATTGCAATCAACATTGCCCATCCATATAATCTTCCATCATGATGCATTTTCTTTTCAAAATCAGTCATTAGACTTCACTCCTTTCCTAATTATGCTAAGAGCGGTGTTATAATCATTGATAATACTAATCCAAATAAAATTGTTAACGGAAAAGCATAATCTTTCAACCATTTTAGTGCTGGATTTTTCGCTGCCAAATTACATACATATGAAAACAGAAAACATCCAATAATAACCAGACTCGGAACAATTCCTTTCTTTCCACTATTAATTGCAAACGCAGCAATTACTGTAACTAATGCACAAAGACTGAAAATACCAATCCAACGGCTATCCTTTTTTCGGAAAACATCATAGGTTTTACAAACTGGTTTTAAAACCACTAAGACAATTGGCAATGCAACTGAACATCCTAATGTCATCGACCATGCAGCATTAATCCATGCCTCGATCGTCATTGTCGTCGATGTAAACTCAACTCCCATTGCTTCTGCTGCCATTGTTGCTGAAATTAATTCATTATTTGCTGAGCCTATAACAGAAGTCCTAAGCCACGGCAATGCTACACCAAGAACTGGAACCATTACGATTACGCTAAGCACAATCGGGATAGATGGAACCAAACTGATTCCAATGCAATTAATAACAATTTTTTTTAGCTCTTCCTTGCTTACTCCCAACCTTTCTGCTTCTTTCCAACCATTTTTCAAAAAAATGATACAGACAATGGTAACTAAAACCAAAACAACGGCAACAAAGATTGTAAAACTAGCATTGTTTACAAATTTCTGATAATCCATTCCCATTCCTCCTTGCTGTAAATATTTTCTTGTTGCAATTATTTTATAAAACCTTGTCTTATTTTTCATTGTGCTCAGTGTACAAATCTATAATCGCATTTTTGTCTGTATGTTTAATGTATTTGTCGTTTTTAACAAGATTTTCAGTCTTTTCCGGCATCATATGACTAAAATAAGGCGAGAAGTGCTTCTCGTCACTGCACTTCTCGCCTCATTTACAATTGTATATTCAAAAACACCTTAAGCATTTTTCCATTCATTCACCGTTGATTTTTACAGCACCTTCCGTCCATTTACTGTCAGCTTAAAGGTCGTTCCCAGTATCTCCGCCGACTTCCGGCAAAGCATCATTCTTCCCAGGAAAATCTCAAAATAATCATACATGGAACATATCTTTTCATCTACCTGAAGATTCAGGGCAATAACTGAACGATCCTTTTCAATCTTAAGTTTGGACTCTGTTACCGCATAATTCACACGGTCGTGGATATCAAAAGTGGCTCTCTCTTTTTCACGAACACGGCTTCTTCGTACATCCGTCTTATCAGCGATAATCAGAGCTGCGGATATTACATCCTCCGGACTTCCGGTGTGCGGCAGTCTCACCGTAGACACCGGCTCCGTGGAAACAGAAGACCGAGCCGCTTGGGTTTGCCAAATCCGCATCCGGATCATAACCGGCTGCTTCGATGACCTCTTCCTCATTATGGCAGGGTCCATATCCATCCAGGGTACAGACAAGCTGTCCTAAGCCGCTGGTATAAACCGTTACTTCTGTCTGATATCCATCCAAGGATGAAGCCGGTGCACGGCCGGTAAGTATCGCCTGTCCATCCTCCAGAACCGGTCCTTCAAAAACCGCAAACCGGCGTTCCAGATCCGTCATTGCACGTCCTACCATCTTGTCCGGTATCGTCAGATGAAATGCATAAAATGGCTCCAAAAGCATCGAATGTGCCTGCATCAGGCCATGACGGATAGCCCGGTAAACCGACTGACGTAAATCACCGCCATTCAAGGTATTCACAGGCAATTTTACTACCTGTTATGATACCATGAATGGCGGGGATTGTAAAATTTTATCATCGGTTGATGAAATTCAGTACCACCACAAGCAGCAGCATATGAACTGGATAAAATGCATAACAGAGATACTGGAATGGTTTACTGTGGTAGCCCTGTCTGCCGCGGTACAGCCAGATGGGGATCAATGCCAGAAGCGCAAGCCCCTGCTGGCACAGTTCAAATTCCATGCCAAAGAGCTGAACCGGATACATCAGACCGCCCAGCAGTTCCACATTCAGCCAGTATAGGGCAGCCAGCTGTCCCAAGAAGCACCACCATTTCCGCCCATGGAGGAAATAGAACACAAATACCGTCAGAACACCGACTCCGTAGTAATCCACCATGCAAAGAGTTCCCAGTACCAGACCTGCCAGCACAACCAAAACGCACACCAGCAGATACATCCAGGTTTTTCCTTTTTTCCGTACCTGTTCCATAAGCCAGACACCTAAAAGGCCCAACAGGAATGTCCAGAGGACATTCTGGTGAACCGGATAAAACCAGGTACCGCCGTACATCAAATCAAAGGGAATTTCTGAAAGCACTGCAAACAGCAGCATCCGAAGGATGTACTTTTTAAAGCTTCTGGTGTGGAAGTACCCCTCCACCGCCATAAAAGCGAAGATAGGAAATGCCACTCTTCCGGCACAGGTAAGCCACTCCCTAGCAGGAAGAAGCGTCGCCCAAAGGTGATCCATCAGCATAAGCGTCATGGCGATGATATGCAGTGCCGCCGCACTGATATCAAAACGTTTCAAGGTGGATTCATTGATTCTGTTTGTCAACACAAATTTACTCCTTTGGGTCTATTTTTATGATAAAACGATATTTCTAAGCTTATCTAAGTCATCCTTATCCGGATGTGAAAGCGCCCGTTCAAAATTTTCAATCAGAACATCCAGATTCGCCGGATACTCCGGCTGTTCCTTCAGCTTTACATAGTGATCTCTCACTGCCATCGGCATTTTACCCTGGCACATATATTCACCAATTACCGTGTTACTGGAATCTATCGACTGTTTCACATTTGTAAGGATCCTCCGGTAATAGGCCTCATCGACACCAAAACCAGCAGTTCCAAACAGGAAAATCTTTTTATTTCTCAAGGACGCAAGGAGTTTAAGGGAATCTCCGTCTGCATTTCCCTTATCGGTCCAGAAGCCAACATAAAGAACCTCCGAAGATGGTTCCTCCCCCTTCGCTTCTCCAAAATAATCACATGTTTCCGCTGGCAGCACCTCGTGAATCTGATCGGCCAGCTTTCTTGTATTTCCAGTTAAACTGCTGAATATAATTGAATATCTTTTTTCCATATCTTGTCTCCTGCCGTATGTATTTCTATTTCACCACGTTAAGGAGTTACCTTACCCTATCTTTATATCAAAACATGCCCGGCAGTTTCGCCGCCAGGAATAATCCAGAACCAAATGAGATCAGATTGGCCACAAAGGAATACAGGATATAATATGCATCCTCCTTTTTCTTTTCTGATAGCCTCTTAAGAATTGTGCAATACAACACTGCCTCCAGAGCAAATACAATCAGCTCAAAAAGTACATAGAAAAATGTAAATGCAAGAGGACCGGAATTATAATTAATCACATTGAGCAGCACATTTAAGATAATCTGCGTAATAATGTTGACAACAGCCAGAATCAACAGCTGTTTTTTCTGTCTGAAACCAAACAGCAGCGCCACCAGCATTTCGATTAAAATAGTAAGGACGATCCTTGCTCCAAGAGCCAGCATCTCCTGCCGGTAATTATACGAACGGTAAGCCTCAATCCGCTCATTGGTACTCAAATCATCATTGTATTCCACCGAACCGATATCCACACCATCCATATCCACTGTATAATACGTATCAAATGCATAACGAGCATAAATTCCACTGGATACAAAGGTTTCCGTTTCCGGATAATACAGAAGAATTTTAAAATCATCCGGCGGATAATAGGTCCATGCAAGCTCTTTGCTTTCACTTACCTTCCAGCTCCGCTGCAGAAAATAGTATCCATCCGGATCCTTGTAATTCACAAAGATCTCCCAGATACCAGGATCCATGTACTCTTTCTGGGCACTCTCCGTTCTTCCATCCCAGGCACTTGCCGGACCAGTAGATTTCTCCTTCGACAGCAAAGTTCCATAACAGAGCTCATCCCCCATATGCTCAAACTGAATCCGAACAGAGGCCTTTGGTCCCATATCGGCATTGACTGTCATCGGAAATGCTGAAACTGCCATTATCATACACAAAAGCATTATAAAAACAAGACTGTATTTTCTATTTTTCATACCAAAAGCCTCCCTTCAGATATTTTTATTCTGGTGAAGAATCTCATCGGCATTCTTGCTGCAAAATACTACATCCGATGGGAATCATCTTCCATCTTGTAAACAAACAGGCGGTTCATCCCCTCCTGCCATGGGTATTCAAATTCCAGACGATTCCCAATTCATCACATATTCTTTTTCTCTTGTGAATTCGTCCATCTCTTCACTCTGAATAGTAAATCCTTCTCGTTGATAAAAAGACATTGCCCTGACATTCTTCTGGTATACCTTTAACTGTAATCTGTCTTTTTTATCCTTGATGTAATCCAACAACATTTTACCTATGCCACATGACTGCATTTCGTCAGAAACAAAAATACCTTCTATGTATTCATCACTTACTCCTATAAAGCCTTGAATCATTTTATCATCTTCATACACATAAACTTCCGCCTGTGGCAGCATTTCCTTCACGAATTCATAATTACTTATCCAGTATTGTTCAGGAATAAAAAAATGTGCTTTCAGATTAGTTTTCAACCATATATCAGCGACTCTATTTATATCTACCTTCTGCAACTTTCTAATCATAACGATTATTCTCCATCCAACCTGATTATAACACGATTAACTCATTACGATTTACCTATCTGTACTCAACAATTTCTTCGAAAGGTTTCCTTGGTCTTTTAGCCGGAGCTTCATTGGCAAATCCAATCGCAACAATTCCTGTCAATTGGCTGTCTGTTCCGATAAAATCCATCAGCTCATTATAGGCAAAACAAGTATTGGCAATCCATAAGGTGCCCAATCCATATCCCGTTGCTGTCAGAATCATATTTTCAATCGCCGCACCTATGGACAGTGAATCACATATTTCAACAATTCGCTTTTCATTTTCAATGCTTGCAAATGGAGTATGCTGGTTGGTATTAAGCACTGCTATAAGGCATGGGACCTCCTGCATGATTCTAACGGTATTCTCAGCATCCGGTATGGCAAATGCCCATTCCGGCATAAGTTCATGGGTCATTTTTTCTGAATTTATACCATGACGCATGACATCAACCAGTTTATCTTTTTCTTTCCCCTGATATACAATAAATTTCCAAGGCTGTCTGTTTTTAGCAGATGGTGCAAGGGAAGCACTGTATATGATCTCGTCAATTAACTTCCTTTCGATCTCATCTGGCTTATATTTTCTTATACTTCTTCTATTCTCAATTTCACGTATCATAGATTTCTCTCTCCTTTAGAACCTTGCCCTCAAGACTCATCTTCTCCTATGATTTCCAACCTATCCATCCCAATATGACATTTCAGGAAAAGCACCTCAACACCTGCTGCCTTTGCCTCGTGAAGTGCAGCGCCAAATTCGGGATGCGTTTCCGTATTCGGCCTGACTTCACTGATGCCTTCCATTTGAATCACAAATGCTATCAAACATTTATATCCTTGTCCGCACGCAGCTGCAAGTTCCCTTAAATGCTTAACTCCTCTTTCCGTCGGGGCATCTGGAAAATATCCAACTCCGTCTATCTCAAGGGTGCAGCCTTTGACTTCCATTAGATATTTTTGCTTTCCTTTTTCCATATAGAAATCCATCCGGCTATTTCCAAAGGTATACTCTGGTTTAATACAATCATACCCCTGTGTCATCAGCCATTCTTTTACCACTTTATTCGGTGCCTGAGAATCAATGTTAACCCATTTTTTATTCTTCTTAACTGCAATCAAATCATAGCGAGTCTTTCGATTTGGATTCTTTTCTATGCAATCTTCCAAAATCACTTCCGCCCCCCGCAGCAGTAATTCACGACAACGTCCCGTATTCTTTACATGAACCGATTCTACCGCTTCCGAGCCATCAATCTTTACCCGCGCAATAAAACGATTGGGACGTTCTATGAAAATTGCTTTCACTATCTTATCATATTTCATGTGACGTTTCCTATTATATGTACTGAAACATTCATTTTACACGATTGGATTCACTGGCAGCGGCCTGTGCTTTGCAGTATAATAATCACAATCAATTCAAATAACACAAAAAGCAAAGGCATCGCTTCCATGTTTGTCGGAACCTTTGCTACGATTACCTGGGAAGTTATGGGACATCCGTTCGGTCTGGCAACCATCCTGGTTGCAGTTCCGGTTTCTTTCCTTACCCTGATCGTTGTCTTCTTACTGACCCAGAAAGAAAATCAGGCGGCTGCCTAAAAGATGGCCTTTACTGATAGAAAAGAATTTTATAGTAAAACCGCTTGGTTCAGATGGGCTGCCGTGCCAATGTACGGCAGCCCATCTGGCATCATTCTATCAGCCCTTTCGCTACCTCTTTCAGTTTCTTAGCCGACTCCACCAGCTTCTCCGCCTCTTCCTCACTCAATGCAATCGGTACATGCGTCTCCACACCCCCGATTCCCACGATCGCCGGCATACTCAGCGTGATATCTTCGATGCCGTACTCCCCGTGCATCATCGCAGACACCGGCAGAATCGAGCGCTCATTGCGGACGATACACTCGCAGATACGTTTTACCGACATCGCAATTCCGTAATACGTCGCCTGTTTTTTCGAAATAATCTCGTAAGCACTGTTTTTGACCTTCTCCGCGATCGCGTCCATCGCCGCATCGTGGTTAAAATGCCCGCGCATCTCGCAGAAATCGTTCAGCGGAATGCCCGATACATTCGTACTGCTCCACGCCGCGATCTCGCTGTCCCCGTGCTCACCGATGATAAACGAATGTACACTCCGGCTGTCCACGCCCAGGTGTTCGCCCAGCGCATATTTAAGCCGTGCCGTGTCAAGCACCGTACCCGAACCGAGCACCCGGTTCTCCGGCAGCCCGCTCAGTTTCAATGCCACATACGTCAAAATATCCACCGGATTCGATACGATCAGCAGAATCCCGCCAAAATCGCGTTTTACAATCTCCGGGATGATACTCTGATAAATTGCCGTATTCTTCTGCACCAGGTCAAGCCGCGTCTCCCCCGGCTTCTGGTTCGCCCCCGCTGTGATAATGATGATCGCCGCGTCCGCCGCGTCGTCATACGTGCCCGCGTAGATCTTCATCTGCCCTGCAAACGGAATCCCGTGCGCGATATCCTTCGCCTCGCCGTCCGCCTTTTCCATATTTACATCTAACAGAACCAGCTCGGAAAATAACCGGCTCTGCATCAGTGTAAATGCCGTTGCTGAACCCACAAATCCGCACCCGATGACTGCCGCTTTTCTTGGATTTACCTCTCTGCTCATACGCTCATTTCTCCTTTTTTCTCCGGCTTATACTACATGTCCATGTTTCTAGCATCCGCTCTCTGCATATGGACAAGCATGCCTCTAGTCTCTCCTGCCATTCATATGTATTGTGCCGCTTACAAGAAGGAGTATACATGCTTTGGGACATTTTTTCAGTTGTTTAAACAACGAAAATAGAAACTACCACACTTTCTGTTTATTTAGAGAGCGCCTTCTCCGCCGCATCCAGCCCCTCATATCCATATGCCTTCACTTCCGCCTCCATCGTCAGAAGTGCCAGACTCTTTCCTTCCTTTTTCAGGTCATTGATAAACTGCCAGTACGTATGCAGGGTGCTGTCCGAGTAAGTCCGCAGTTCACCGAGCAGGTACGTCTGGAAGGAAGTATCATACGGCGTATCTTCAGAACTGTAGAGAAGCCGGTTTCCAGACGCCAGCACCGGATATTTCGCCTGGTACTCTTCCATCCAGGCAAGCTGCTGTTTCACGATCGCATCACTCCACCGTTCGCCCGCCAGCGTCGGATCAATCAGGAAATGATGCAGTTTCTTAAACTGCTCCGGTGCGGTGCTCGCCATCATCCACGCATATTTCTCCATTACCAGATTGCGCCCCTGCTCATGGGCGCGGTCCATATCCGCCTGCACGCAGTCGATGAGTTCCTCTGTCCACGGTGCAAAATGGCTTCGTCGCATGATAAAAAATGTCTCCGGATCGTCCTGACAAGAAGCACGTCCGCCCTCGTTATTGACTTTCTGAAAATCTTCCCACTCCATCTGAATCAGTTTCTCTATTTTCTCCTGTTTCGTCATACGCTGTCCTCCCTTTTGCTTGCCAGATCCCTTCCAAATCAATTTCCTGCATCTTTTCTTTCAGTTACAGTCCATGCGCGTTCCCATTTTGATGTGTCTATCCGCGGCTTATCCTTCCATCACATGACATTTTTTCAGCTCCGGATCCTGAATCCGTTTCATGAGCTCCCACGTATGCGCTTCCAGAAATGCATCCCGGCTATCAGTCAGTCCCTGTTTTCGCAGTTCCCCAACTACCGCCTGACAGATTTCCTCGATCCGACCCACACGCGGATCTAACTGGTTTACATAAGGATTCCATCCCGGGGGAAACGGCGGCTTCCACATCTCGCTCGTATCTCCCATCACCGAAAGCTCCCGGATTTTTTCCGCCACCTCCGGCAATATCTGAAATTTTTCCATTCCCCGGAACATCCACTTATAGTAAGGCATATACGTCCGGTTTAGTAAATAGACCATCGAAATCGCCTGCCGCACAAATTCATCGAGCGCCAGCATCGCCGCAACCGTATCCCCCCGCCGCATACAGCGGCCATAATTATACTGTCCCGACTGCGCCATTTTCGCTGCCCGCGCCGCGATCTTCTTGATCCGGACATCCTCTGGATAATACTTCCGAAGCTCCTCGCGGACCGCGGAAAATTCTCCCAGTCCGTCCTCAAATACTGCCCCGCCCACGACTGCCGCCAACTTATCTTCCGGCAAATGCAGCCAGCGCATCAGGCTCTTTGGCGGCTGTTCCATCCCGATAAAACGGCTGTAAAATGCCTCTATCTCAAACACACCGACACGTCCGCCGCCCCGCGCACTTGTGAGGCGTGCCGGAACACCTGCAAACTCCCCTGGCAAACGGTCATAAGCATCCTGAAGCGCATTTCCGTACTGGTTATAATCTTCCGCCGAAAACCACAGACAGAAACCCGCCCCGAAATCGTGATCCTGCGATATCGCATCGTCAAATCCCAGACATTCCGAACCTTCGCCCACCAGTCCCGCCGCCAACCGCGGCAGAAGCTCTGGAAAATCCCGCTCCAGCATCGGACGCCCGACTTTTTCATAGTATCGTTTTGCCAGTTCTAGTCCCTGCATCTGATCCCCCTACCTGATTTTATGGTTTTTTCTATTTCTACGTTTTCTCTATTTTCAGTATCTTTTTTTCATGCGCGTTTCTTGCACGCTTTTTATCAAATCTTCCATCTGAAAACTTTTCAAAAAACGCTTTTTTCTTGTCCTGTCTCAGAATTTCGCATCCTTGAACTGACAGCTCGCACAGTGGCTCGGGTTTCCGCCCTTGTCTTCCTTCTTGTCTGCAGCTCCGGTAATGCCTTTTTCTTCCTTTTCTTTTTTGATCATTTCCAGATTCTGGCGGATCACCGCGCACGCATCGCTCTCGCCAAACCGGGACTGCGTTACCATCAGCGCTTTTTCCAGCAGCCCGATCGCCTGATCATAATTACCGCGCCTCCATGCCAGCTCCCCGGCTGCTGCCAGCGCCGAACCAAAGTGTCCCGACTGCACGCCCTCCGGGGACGCATAAAAGGTCAGGCTTTCCTTTAACTCTTCGTCCGCCTCATCCAGCCGTCCCAGCGCCATCAAGGATAGCGCCCGGTTGACATGGGTCGTTGCCACCTCCGCCTCGCTGTTCTCCATCTTTTTAATCAGTTCCAGCGCCTTATCCAGCGATTCCAGCGCCTTTTCATGTTCCTCCTGTTCCTGATAAATCTGGCTGATATTGTTGTAGAGACTCGCCATCTCATAGCCATCCGTTTTTCCAAGATTCTTAAAAATCGCTTCCGCCTCCCGGTACTGGGAAAGCGCTTTCTCCACATCTCCTGCCATCCGGCGCGCGGTTGCCGCATTTAAAAGTGTCGTTCCATGGTGGATCGAACCATCCAGTCCCATCCCCGCAATCAGGGACAGCGCCATATCCGCCATATCGACTGCCTGTGCACCCCGTCCGGTATTCCGGTAGAGTCCTTCCATCTCATTGCACATCATCAGGCAAAGGCTTTTGTTCCCTGAATCCAGCCCTTCCTTCATCCAGCCCATCATTTTCTCTTCCGCTTCGTCCAGTTTTCCCTGCGCATAAAGGCGATCCAGTTCCTGAAACATCTGCTGTGTATCCATTTTTATCCCTCTTTCTTTCCCTTCTTTATTCTTGTTTCTGTTATTTTTTTCATTAATGTGCCTTGGCACCTTTGACACAAAAAGAGATACCGCAAAACCTTTTTCCCATCCCTCTGCTCCCCATCTTCTTATTTCTGACAGGTCAGTGCACGGATTCTGTGGTTTTGCGGTATCCACTATCTGTTCTCAAACCTTGTAAAATCTATCTCTTTCTCAATAATGCTTTCTATGCCGCCATGCAGCACCCGCATTCGGATCGCGTTTCATTTCAACGATCCGGCTTTTACAAATCCTGTATTCATCAAACGAAGCAGCTTCCGATCGCCGCATCACCCCATCGGCGAATATCCAAACGTATTTACCAGCGCATCAATCTTCTTTCCTGCCTTGCAGAGCGGGCAGTCACGGTAATCTGAATACGTATAATCCGGTAAATCCTTCTTGCCAAAGACTGACTTGATCGGCACACCATCCAGCGAATCCATCGCACTGAAAATCGCCGATGCGCCCTGTAAGATACCACCGTAATACTGGATGCTCTCAACTGCCTTATTTAAGGTACG
The DNA here is from genome assembly GCF_003461685.1 of Clostridium sp. AF12-41. Lineage (NCBI taxonomy): Bacteria > Bacillati > Bacillota > Clostridia > Eubacteriales > Clostridiaceae > Clostridium > Clostridium sp. AF12-41. Next base: position 243,476 of record NZ_QTXO01000003.1, read on the forward strand.
TCCCGTCGTCACGGATGCCATCAGGATCATCACATGTTTATCGCGGATCATCGGAATCAGGTTGTCACGGAAAATGATCTGGCTGTTGTTGTTAAACTCCGGGCTGATTACATAGATAGATTTGTGCGCGTTCGTCGAGAGAAAACCGCCCTTTGCCAGCTCCTCCGCCAGAAAAGCACCGATAACTTCCGTGCCCTCCATGCAGACAATCGTGTCGATCACGGTGTCATACAGATACATGCCAACCAGCGCCTGTGCAACTTCCTCCGCCTCTTTCGTTCTCGCTTTCAGGGTCGTCACATCAATGTAATAATTGATATGTGCATGGTTTGTTGCGAAATGTCCTGGCCGAATCTTTAACGGTACTGTCGCTCCAGTTGTGTAGATCTTTGTATAACTTTTCTCCATAAAAACGCCCCCTTCTCCATCTAAATAGGTGTTCATAAATGTTTGTAACTGCACCAAAAAGTTCCATGTTCACAGTCACATCCGTCCATGGATTGATACCCTTATTATACTAGAAAATGTGGCGTTTAACAAGCTAAAATCTGTCATCATATGTATATTTTTTTATTTTTCTGTCTTTTCTCCAGGCATTTTTTACTCACAAACAGAACACACACCCGATACTAAGACTCTAAGAACTTCCGCACGCATTCCAGAAACCGTTCTCCATATTTTTCAAACTTATACGCACCCACGCCGGACACCTCCAGCATCTCCGCTTTCGTGACCGGTTTTAAAATACACATATGCGTCAGCGTCTTATCAGAAAATACGATATACGGCGGCACTTTTCCCTCGGATGCGATCTCGCGGCGCAGCGCGCGGAGTGCCTCGAAGAGCGTCTCTTCCTTCTCCGTAAATTCGTCTGCCCCGGCTGGAAGTTTCGCGCCCCGGCGGCTCTTTTTGCTGCTTCCAGCTGTCTGTTTCTCCCGCTCCTTCGCCATCTTCATCTCGATTGGTTCCGGTGCTTCCAGGAAAGCAGCACCTTTTTCCGTCAATTTGACAATCGAATACTCATCCGTCGTGACAAACAGATACTCCTCCACCTGGAGGAAGTTAAACATCTGGCGCAGATGCACGACGCTCTCCTTCGCCAGCTCCCCATAATGCGGATTCTCATCCATCCGGTAATTGCGGATCTTAACCGTATTCGCCCCGTGCACCGTGTCGAGAATCACCGTTGTTCCATAGCGCTGTCCGCACGACTGCACACAGCCTAAGAGACTCTCTGCCGCCGCCTGAATGTCGATCGTGTCAAATTGCGTCATACAATTCGAACAGTTTCCGCAGTAATTACTTCCATATTCGCCGAAATACCGCAGGATATAATCACGCAGGCACTCATTCGTAAAACAATAAAATGTCATCTTTTTCAGGCGTTCCCGGTCACGTTCCAGCACCACCTGCCGCGTATAGTCGTCAAGCTCCTGATTGTCCTGGTTCCGCTCAATAAAGAGCTGGTTCGTCACCACATCCCGCCCGCTATAATACAGGATGCACTCCGCCGGTTCGCCGTCACGCCCGGCACGTCCTGCCTCCTGATAGTAGGCTTCCAGGTTCTTCGGCATCCCGCAGTGCAGGACAAACCGTACATCCGACCGGTCGATTCCCATGCCGAACGCATTGGTCGCCACCATCACCGGAACCCGGTCATAGATAAAATCATCCTGATTCTTCTGCCGCTCTGCATCGGAAAGTCCCGCATGGTAACGCGTCACTGAAAATCCATCCCGGATCAGCTTCTCACAGATCTCCTCAACATTTCTGCGGGTCAGACAGTAAATAATCCCTCCCTGCCCCGGGTACGCCTCCAGATATGCCCGGATTGCCGCATAGCGGTCCTTCGGCGTCTCCACTGCAAAATACAAGTTTTTCCGGTCAAATCCCGTCGTCAGCATCACCGGATTCTGTAACTGCAAAATGTCGATGATATCGTCCCGGACCTCCTTGGTCGCGGTCGCCGTAAAAGCACTGACCACCGGACGCCTCGGCAGCTTCTCGATAAAATCAACAATCTTCAAATAACTCGGTCTGAAATCCTGTCCCCACTGGGAAATGCAGTGCGCCTCATCGATCGCCAGCATCGCAATATCCACGTGCATCGCAAAATCAAGAAATGTCTCCGTCATCAGACGCTCCGGCGCCACATAAATGATTGGATAACGCCCCTCGCGCGCATACCCAAGCGCCTTATAATACTGTGCCGTCGTCAGCGAACTGTTCAGATACGCCGCGTGGACGCCCGCCTGATTGAGTGCCGTGACTTGATCCTTCATCAGAGAAATCAGCGGTGACACCACCAGCGTGATTCCCGGAAGAATCAATGCCGGAACCTGATAACACAGTGATTTTCCGCTGCCCGTCGGCATGATTCCCAGCACATCACGCCCATCAAGAATCCCGTCAATCAGTATTTCCTGTCCTTCGCGGAAGCTGTCATATCCGAAATACCGCTTGAGAACTTCATATTTTTCCGATTTCTCATAATTCATATATCTTTATCCAACGCCCTTTCATTCTAGTTCTGTCTCAACGATCCACAATCTTGAGCATTTCCAGTCTCAGACATCCACCAGTTCAATCTTTCCTGAAACCTCTCTCCACAGGATGTTTCTCTGAACTCCACACATCCACACAAATTTCACTCTTTATACATATATATCAAACACCAAACCATTGCTTTCTTACAAAAGCCCCAGCTCTTCCATCGCCCGGTAAATCCCATCTTCCTCCACGGTCTTCGCCGTAAACGTCGCATACGACTCCAGCCCGGCATCGTGTTTTCCCATGACAACCGCATTCGGCACATACTGGAACATCGACAGATCGTTCATGCTGTCTCCAAAGACCCACGCGTCCTCCAGCGCGATCCCATATTGCTTCAAAATCCACTCGATCGCACTCGCCTTAGAATGCCCCATCGGCACACACTCATAGAAGCCGCCGCCCCGGTCAATCACCTCAAAATCCCGAAGTGTCTCAAAAAATCCCGCCGGATCACTGTCTGCTCCGACTGCCACGCAAAATTTACTGATCGAAAAGGACGGATCCGACCAGTTCTTCGCCGAAACCGAGCCGCTCTGGTCGAGAATCGAGCGGATCGCCCGCATCGTTTCGGTCTGCACCCCATCTGGCCGGAAAAAGCAGGCGTCCACGCCCTCCATCACTGTATCCATCCGGAACCGCAGAATATCCTCTTTCAGTTTCTCCGCCCGTTCCGGCGAAATTCTCTGGTCATAGAGTGTCTTTCCATCCACGGAAATATAGGTACCACAGCCACAGAGCAGCCCGTTTACCGGCGCTTCCTCCCGGATTTTGGACGTCTGGCACCAGGTCCGCCCCGTATTAATAAATGTCAAATTTCCCTTTTCCATTGTTTTTTTTAAGGCAAGCACCGCGCTTTGCGGTACCTGCCTTAATTTTTCACTAAACAATGTTCCATCAATATCAAAAAACAATGCTTTTTTATTTATCTTCATTTCTGAATATGATCTCCCCGGTCTCTGCATTCATGCTGTCTACGATCGCCAGTGACTCAACGCGGATGCCCTTATCACGGATGCGTTTGCCGCCGTCCTGAAAACCTTTTTCAATGACAATGCCCGCACCAACTAATTCTGCTCCCGAATCCTGAATCAAAGTGGTCAGACCGTCTAATGCCTTGCCCTTTGCCAGAAAATCATCGATAACCAGAACCTTATCGCCTTTTCCAAGGAACTCCTTGGACACAATAATATCATATACAGTGCCATGGGTAAACGATTCAACCTTCGTTGTATACACTTCTCCGGCAATATTTTTCGTCTTTGTTTTCTTGGCAAATACAACCGGAACATCAAAATATTCGGCTACGATACAGGCAATACCAATACCCGACGCCTCGATCGTCAGGATCTTGTTGATCTCCTCACTCTCAAAACGGCGTTTAAACTCCTTGCCGATCTCCTGGAACAGATGAATATCCATCTGGTGATTCAGGAAACGATCCACTTTCAATACATTTCCTGCTCTTACGATTCCATCTTTACGGATTCTGTCGTATAAAATCTGCATATGTCTATCCCCTTATCTGTATTTTTATGAGACGCTTTCTACTCCGCCTCGTCCTCGGCTGCTTCTGTATTCAGCGCCGCATTGTTCTCCTCAGTGCTGACGGTGATCTTGGCATTTTCTACCAGAAAATCAAGTGTCTTCTGCATCAGTGCCGTATCGTCCACCATCTTCTGATCGATGTTGTCATTCTGAAGCATCGTCTTCAGGCTCTCGTAGCCGTAGCGTTTCGCCAGTGCTTCCTTGTCCGAATCGTCGATCGTGATATTTTCCTGCTTCGCAATCTCATTTAAAACGAGGGACTGTTTCGCCATTTCCTTGGCTTCCTGGCGGATCTCCTGCTTGAAGCTGTCCTCATCGCTTCCAATCATGCCCGCATAGGTCGCCAGATCGACGCCGTAGGAGGATAGCATGTTGGTGTATGCCTTTAACTGTGTATCATATGCCTCGTCGATCGATGCAGTCGAGCATACAACCTCTGAATTGTCCACAACCGCATTCAGAATATCCGTATCTCTCTGATTGTCAATCGAGAGCTGTTTCTGCTCTAAGAGGTTCTCACGGGTGGATTCACGGTATTTCTCCACGGTTCCATCATCCGGTGATACGGAAGCAACAAACTCATCCGTCAGTTCCGGAACGGAGCGCTCCTTGACCGCATTGACCGTTACCTCAAATACAACCTCCTTACCTGCCAGATCCGGGTTGTTCGGATACGAATCCGGGAAGGTCAGGTTTAAGTCTTTCTGATCGCCCTTCACAGCGCCGACCAGCCCATCCTCGAATCCATCGATAAAGCTGCCGGATCCAAGCGTCAAATCATATCCTTCAGCGGTACCACCCTTAAATGCCTCGCCGTCTAAAAGCCCCTTATAGTCAATGTTGACCTGATCGCCCATCTGAGCTGCCCGGTCTACCTCGCGGTACTCGGCCTTTGAATTCAACACCTGCTGAATCTGGTTTTCTACTTCCTCGTCCGTCACGGATGCCTCGGTCACGGTCACAGCGATGCCTTTGTACTCGCCCAGCTTCACGCTGCTCTCTGCGACATACTCCTCTGTCTCTGCTGCCGTGCTCTCTGCTGCGGTCGTCTCAGTCCCTGTCTTTTTTCCGCATCCAGATGCCGCTGCTGCTACCGCAACCGCCAGACAGATGCCTGCTATTTTCCATCTCTTCATTTAGTCGTCCTCTATCTCTCAATTTCCTGCCTGCGCCATCCGGCACCTGGCTTTCAAACGCACATATGATATATCTGCACGTATGTCTTACCAATCATCATACCACAAACCAGCCTGTCGCAAAAGCGATTTTTCAATATTTTATATTTTCAGCAACTCTTTTTTCATAGTTCATCACTTTTCCCAATTTAAGGAAACCGGATATGAATTATTTGATAAAAAATTCCGCCAGAAAAAAACGTTTTGTCTTTCCTGACGGAATTTTCTGGCTGTTTTTTAGCTGCAAAATGCTGCAAATGCCAGATATGTATTATAGATATCCAGTTTCGATGCCAGCTCAAATGGGGCATGCATGGATAAAATCGGAACACCCATATCCACAACATCTACATCCATGCCAGCCACAAACAGGGCAACCGTGCCGCCGCCGCCGACGTCTACTGCGCCCAGCTCGCCGATCTGCCAGTATACGCCTGCCTCATCCATGATCTGGATCACTTTCGCCATCGTCTCCGCGCTCGCGTCGTTGCTGCCGGATTTGCCACGCGCACCCGTATATTTCGTCAAAACGACACCCTTATTCAGATAGCAGGAGTTTTTTTCTTCAAATACGCTCGCAAACGTCGGGTCATACGCCGCATTGACATCCGCCGACAGGCACAGAGAATGCTTCAGCACTTTGCGGACATCCACATTTCCTGCCTTGCACAGTCCCTCGATATAATGCAGGGTAAAATCGGAATTTAAGCCGGTATTTCCAACGGAACCGATCTCCTCTTTATCTGCCAGAATCGTAACAGTCGTATATTCCGGGGACTTGACTTTCATCTCTGCGGTCAGTGCCGTGTACGCGCACACCTTGTCATCCTGTCCGTAAGCGCCGACCAGGCTGCGGTCCAGACCGACATCCGTTGCTTTTACTGCCGGCACAAATTCGATCTCTGCACGCAGGAAATCCTTCTCCGTCATGCCGAAGCGTTCATTTAAGATCGACAGCGCCAGCAGCTTGACCGGCTCCTTGATCGAGTCTTCTTCCTCGCACGGGTACGGCAGGGATCCAACAATGATATTTAATTCTTCGCCCTTGATGCCGTCTTTCAGTTTCCGCTCATTCTGCTGTGCGGCAAGATGCGGAAGCAGATCGGTCACGCAGAAGACTGGATCGCCCTCTTTTTCGCCGATGCAAATATCCATCGAGGTGCCGTCCTTTAAAATCACAACGCCGTGCATCGCCAGCGGGATCGTCGCCCACTGGTATTTGCGGATGCCGCCGTAATAATGGGTCTTGAAATATGCCGCCTCTGCCTTCTCATACAGCGGGTTCGGTTTCAGATCCAGGCGCGGGGAATCGATGTGAGCCACGTTAATGCGGACGCCGTCCTCCAGCGGACGTTTTCCGAACGTGCTCATCAGAAGCGCTTTCTTGCGGTTGATCTGGTATACCTTGTCGCCCGGCTGATAGATTTTTCCTTCTTCGAACTCCTCATAACCAGCCTCTTTCAGGCGGAGCACCGCCTCGCGCACAAATTCGCGCTCGGTCTTTGCCGCATTTAAAAACTCCTTATATCCCTCGCAATATGCAAATGCCTTTTCCTCCTGCTCCGGGGCTTTCTTTCCAATATTAGGAAATTCCCAGATCAGTTTTTCTCTCTGTTCTTTCGCTACTGACATATCCTTCCTCCTTTTGCAAATCATTTCTTTTTCACTATCGTATCACTATCCAGCAGAATCGTAAATGGTCCATCGTTTAAAAGCTCGACCTTCATATCTGCCCCGAAAATACCGTGCTCGACCTTCCGCACCTGTCCGGCGCAGCGCGCCAGCGCGTGTTCGTAAAGATGGTTCGCCAGTTCTGGATTTCCCGCACCCGTAAAGCCCGGGCGGTTTCCGTGGCTACAGTCCGCGTACAAAGTAAACTGGCTGATCAGCAGGATCTCGCCATCCACATCCGCCAGCGAACAGTTCGTCTTGCCGTTCTCATCCTCAAAAATACGCAGCTTGCACATTTTATCCACCATTTTGTCGGTGATTTCCTCCGTGTCGGTGTCGCTGACGCCCATCAGCACCATATATCCACGGCCGATCGAGCCGATCAGCTCGCCGTCTACCTTTACACTCGCGTGTTTGACTCTCTGTAGTACAAATCTCATGTTTTTCTCCTGATTTTTATTTTTCCTGTAATCTTTCTTTACCGCAGCAGCGCCCTCAGCCGCGCCAGCAGATTCTCCGCATTTTCCTCGCCCAGAATGACCTCCCGCGCCAGGATCGGCCGGTCGGTGATGATGTTATCGACGCCGATCATCTTCATTCGCTCCAGTTCACTCTTTTTATTGACCGTCCAGACATGAACCTCCTTACCACAGGCATGGACGCGCTCGATCAGCTTCCGGTTCGCTGAACTGGAGATCAGGCTGATAAAATCGATCGCATCATCCTCGTAATAGCTTCCATATGCTGCCGACAGGATATAGCCCGTATAAATATCCGGATCCGCCGCCTTCACCCGCTTTAAATAAGAAAGACTCGTCGATGTCACGACGCACTGTTCCACGAAATCATTCTCCCGGATACAGTCCACGACCTTTTCCGGCAGATCGCTCGACGCGCCGGCATATTTGATCTCGATGTTCAGCATCATCCGTCCCCTGACATATTCGATAACGTCCTCCAGCTTCGGAATCCGCGTCCCGCTGTACTGCTCCGAATACCAGCCACCGGCATCTACCTGCTGCAGCTCATCCCAGGAAAGCGATCGGATCGTCCGCCGCGTCCCGTCGATCCGCTCCAGAGTGCTGTCATGGAACAATACCAGCACACCATCCCGCGTCTCCTGCACATCCAGCTCTGCAAAATCCGCCATCTGATCGACCGCTGCCTCCATCGCAGGCATCGTGTTCTCCGGTGCGCTCGTCGATGCGCCCCGATGCGCTGTGAGCTGCACTTCCCTCAGCTGATCCGCCGCCAGCACATTGCCCCGGTAAAAAGCGTCGTACATTGCTCCGGCGCTCAATGCCGTCAGAAGTGCCAGCGCCGCCATCCGGTTGCGGCGGCTCATCCACGGAAGACCCGCATGTTCGCCAGCTTCAAACTTCCAGCGCTCTTTGTTCTGACGTTTCCGGTCCAGCTGCACATATAACACCGTCAATGCGCCATAATTGACCGACATCAGCGCGATGCTCATGAGCGGCATCAAAACCATCTCGATCCGGTCGCGCGCCTCTAAAACCAGAATCAATTCCAGACGCCGGTCCGCAAACCAGACAGCAAACACCGCCACAATCACAACCGCAATCAGATAGAGCACCACCGTTACCGCCGTAACTGCCAGATTGCACAAAACAAGCGTCCCAACTACCTGTACCCGATTACCGCGCAGCAGCTCCCTGCTTCGCAGAAATCCGCCCCGAAACGACCGCTGCTCCAGCATACAGCCAAAACAGATAAAAATCGTCGGAAGTGAAATCACAACCGCGCCAACAATCACGCCAACCAGTAAAAGCCGCCCCCAGTTCTCCGCCAGAAGCGCTGGAAGGATAAATTTGACCGCCTTCACATGACATAACATCCGGTAAATCAAAAATGAATGAAGCACCAGGCCGTGAACCGCCAGCACCAGAAACAACCTCAGATTCCGCTTTCGGATCTCTGATACCGTCAGACGGATGCCTGCCGCAAACATCGAAAAAGCGCTCATTTTCCGCGAGAGTGCCGCCGCCTGATATGCCGCCAGAAGTCCCGCCGCCTCGATGGAAACTCCCACCAGTAGGATCGCTGCCATCAAAACCAGAATCGCGATCGTAACCGGCCGCAGCAGGTAGGAAACCAGATTGCTGACCGTCACATAACTGTAGCCAGACGCGCGCACCGACAGCCGGAACAGCGCCGCCACTGCCTGCAAAAGAAGCGGCAGCGTGAGCAAACGGAAAGCCAGCTCAAACAGCAGAATATTCCCCCCATTTACCTGAACAATCTGCTTTGTCTCACCCATCCGCCTGCGTATCTTCATTTTCTTCGTCTCTTACTCTCCGGCTTCTTTCCGGTTCCCGGACGCAGCTTCCCCGCTCCGTTTCCCGTCTTTCGGCTCCTGCTCGTTCCCCGCGGGCACATCCTCCCGCTCTGCTTTCTTCATTTCCTCCGCCACTTTCGCAGCTTCCTTCTCCTTCGCCTGTTCCTCCGCAATCTTCGTGATCGCCTGATTCAGGGAAAACATCTTATTATCCAGCATATCCGCCATATCCGCGCAGGCTTTCAGTTCCTGCTCCAGATAATCCGGCGCATTTCCTTCAAATTTATAATAAATCTTGTGTTCCAGACTTGCCCAGAAATCCATCGCTATCGTCCGTATCTGGATCTCCACCTTCGTATCCACCGGACCATCGCTTAGATAAATCGGGATCGTCACAACCATATGGTAACTCTTGTAGCCGTTCGGCTTCGGATTCTTGATATAATCCTTCACCACCAGCACTGTCACATCCGACTGACGCGCGATCATCTCCGCGATCCGGTAAATATCCGGGCTGAACGAGCAGATAATACGGATGCCCGCAATATCGCTCAGATGCTCAATCATGTTCGGGATCGTCACCTCATGTCCACCGCGTTTAAGCTTCTTGACGATACTCTCCGGTGTTTTCAGGCGCGATTTGATGTGCTCAATCGGATTGTAATTATATAAATGAATAAACTCGTTATTTAGAATTTCAATTTTCGTGTTAATCGCTTTCAGGGCAGAATTGTACAGAAACATGACTGTCGTCCACTGGTCAAGCTGATTATACGTCTCAGGGATATTCAATTTTCCCTCTCCTTTACTGCTATTTAGTCAAATTTAAAGCCCTTTAACAGCTCAGCAAACCCGGTTGTCGCCTCGCCTGACTCATGATAATTAAATACTTCCTCTTCCGGCGCTTCGTCCGGCTCTACCTCTTTCATGCTAAGGCTTAGTTTGCCATTTGCGGTAGACAGGATTTTCACCGTCACTTTCTGTCCCACCTTTACGACTGCACCCGGATTCTCCACGCGCTTTTTACTCATCTGGGAAACGTGTACCAGTCCGCTTAAGCCATTTTCCAGCAGAACAAACGCGCCGTATGGCTTGATTGTCTCGACCGTTCCTTCCATGATCGCGCCGGTCTCACAACGCGCAATCCGGCTCTTCTTCTCCGCATCCTGTTTTTCTCTCGCCAACTCTCTGCCGGACAGGACGAGACGTTTCTTCTCCTCATCCGCCTCAATCACCAGCACCGGAATCTTCTTTCCATTCCAGCTGTCCAGATCCTCGACATACGCTGCATCCAGTCTCGACGCCGGTATAAAGCCGCGCACGCCTTCCACCATCGCAACCGCACCGCCGTTTACGACCTCGGAAATAGTAACCTCAAGCGGTGTGCGCTCATCGAGCAGCTGACGGAAATGTTCCCACGTCATCCTGTCATTCGCCTCCTTGCGGGATAAAACGACATTGCCCTCGCCGTCGTCGATCTGAATTACCGTTGCCGTGAGCAGGTCGCCCGGCTGAATCTCTTCTTTCATATTAAAATCCGGATCATTGCTCAGATTCTCACGGTCAATCACGCCCTGAGCAAAATATTTCAAATCCACCAGCACCTGGTCGTCCGTCACTGCAACAACCGTGCCAGTCACAATATCGCCCTCATGCAGACGCTTGAAAGACGCCTCCAGCTCCTCGGCATAGTCCTCCATTGTCTCTACCAACTCTTTATTCTCATCCATCCTGGTATTTCTCCTTTCCGTTCCTTCTACACTCTTTTGGGTGGCAAAACTCTATTGACTATTTAACCATATTCCACCCGATATTTCCAGAGTGAATTTGTGAAAATTATCTTAAAATCGATTCGCTACCGCCCGATTCACAGCCTCTGGTTTGCAAACATCCCACCGGAAACAAAAAACATACCTTGCTGAAACCGCACGAAGTTTCCTATGCCACAAAAGACCGCACATGCCTGCGCCTGTGCGGTCTACGTTTACACACACTTCACATCACAGTTTACACGTTATGTAAACTGCAATGCAAATTCATTCATCCAACACCCGTCTCCGCATCTTTCTCCAATCCATGGTTCTTCTGCCAGAATGTCACACCGCCAACCAACACAAGTCCCAGAAGATCCGTCCATGCGCCCGGATCCATCATGCACAGACCGCCCACGATCAAAACCAGCCGCTCTACAACGGACAGCCATCCAAACAGAAAACCGTTAAGCGCCGCCGCAATCCCGAAGATACCGAGCAGCGAGGTGATGCAGATCTGCACAACCTGCAGTGCATTCGTGTCGATGAATACCATCGCCGGGTTAAATGCCAGAATATACGGCACGATAAAAGCGGCAACCGCCAGCCGCGTCGCATTGAGCGCCGTTTTCATCGGAGGCGCTTTCGCGATCGCGGAACCCGCATAAGCTGCCAATGCCACCGGCGGTGTGATATCCGCCACGATTCCGAAATAGAAAACAAAGAAATGCGCGCAGACCAGATTGATCCCGATCTCCGGTGCAATCAGAATCGGCGCACAGGTCGCCGCCATAATACAGTAATTTGCCGTCGTCGGAACGCCCATGCCAAGCACGATACAGCATAACATCGTCAGGAACAGCGCGATCAGCGGTTTTCCCTGGGAAACTGCCACAATTGCCGTGATCAGCTTCGATGCCAGACCGGTCGATGTGATACATCCAGCCACCAGCCCCGCCATCGCACAGGCAACCGCCACCGTGATCGTGCCGCGTCCGCCTGCCTCCAGCGCATCCACAATCTTTTTCAGCGTGATCCGGTTATTCCGGTTCAGAGCACCGACCGCAATCGCGGCAAAGATCGCTACCGACGCAGAAAACTGCATCGTAAATGTATTTGTCGATACCAGCACCACCAGCACAATCAACGGTGCCAGCAGATAGATCTGTTTCATCAGCACCCGCATCTGCGGCAGTTCCTCCCGCGGAATTCCACGAAGTCCCAGTTTCTGTGCCTCCAGATGCACTGCGATATAAATACCCGCAAAATACAGCACTGCCGGAAGAATCGCTTTCAGCGCCACCGTCGCATACGGCACGCCCATATATTCTGCCATCAGGAATGCTGCCGCGCCCATGATTGGCGGCATGATCTGCCCGCCGGTCGAAGCAGCCGCCTCTACTGCTCCGGCAAATTCCGGGCGGTAACCACATTTTTTCATCATCGGGATCGTGACCGAACCCGTTGTGACAGTATTTCCAACCGAAGATCCCGATACCATCCCGCAGAGCGCCGAGGAGATAACCGCCACCTTCGCCGGACCGCCCGCCGAGGAACCGCAGAGACAGTTCGCCAGGTCGATAAAAAAATTCGAGATCCCCGTCCGTTCCAGAAACGCCCCGAAAATGATGAAGACCACAATATATTTTGCACAGACATTGATCGGCGTATTCATAACGCCGCTCGTCGTGTAAAATAAATCATAAATAACCTTTCCAAAGCGCACCGTCGCAAATGTATATACAAGCAGCGCACCGACCACACAGAGAATCGGGATTCCCACACAACGCCTGCAAAGTTCCATCAGCGAGAGCAGCGCCAGAATCGCCATCAGCACCATAACCGGATTCTTCGTGACCCGCGTCGCCAGCTTAATGATCGCATGCGCGTTCGCCGCAAAATAGAAAAATGGAACCGCCCCCACTGCCATCAGAACCCAGTCGTACCACGGCATATGGTTGATGCGTCCGTCTCCCTTCTGAACCGGATAATGCAGATACCCGAGAATCAGAATCATTCCCAGAAACATCGACAACCGGATTTCCGGCAAGGCGGTACTGAAAAGCGTCACATAAATGCTGTAAACGGAAAATAATACCGACAGCCACCGGATGATCGATGCTGGTTTCCCCTGCCAGACGCGCGTGTTGGACTCGCGGTCATATTTTTTCATGACTAACTCAACATCCGCAGCTGTCCCTGTGTCCGAATCGCCCTTTTTCAGGCTTTCACGTTCCAGGTATTTTAGATCTGGTGCCCTGTTTTTCTTTTCCTTCCATTCACCCATTCGTATAACCCCCTTTCACACTTCATTTCTGGGTTTCCCCCTTATTTCACCGGCACCTCCATCCCTTTCTCTGCGAAATAATCCGCTGCTCCCGGATGATACGGAACCGCTGTGACCGAAGTGGCAAATTCAAGGTTCAGCTCCGCTCCCTTCGCATGCGCCGCCTTGATGGAATCCATATTTTCAAAGACGCCATAGCAGAAGTTATAGATATCCTCTGCCGGAACGTCATCGCGCGCCACTACTACCGCACCGACAGCCACCGTCCTGATATCCTCATCCGTTCCATACGCGGACGCTGGGATCGTGTTTTTGCTGTAATATGGCGATTCTTTAATCAGCTGATCCATATGCTCATCGTCCAGGCTGACGAGATACACATCCCTCGTCGCTGCCAGGGAAGTGATTGCGGTCGTCGGCGCACCCGCTACGACAAATGCCGCATCAATCTTGCCATCCTGCAGCGCCTCTGCGCTGTCCCCAAAGGATTGATACGTCGGATTTATATCTTTTTCGATATCCAATCCATATGCTCCCAGCACATCCACCGCATTATAATAGACGCCTGACCCCGCCGCGCCGACCGAAACATTTTTGCCTTCCAGATCGGCTACCGACTGAATCGACGGATCCAGCGTAACAATCTGCACCTGCTCCATATAGAGCGCCGCCACGGTCGAGAAATCAGCAACTTTTCCATATTCTTCAAAGAGATTCGTACCATTGTAGGCATATGCCATGACATCCGACTGCACAAATCCCAAATCCGCATCATGTGCATCCAGCGCCTCGATATTTGCCTGCGAACCGCCCGATGTGATCGCCGTCACCGAAGTGCTGGTCGATTCCCCTATCTTTCCTGCAAGCACGCCGCCAAATCCATAATATGTACCCTGATCGCCTCCCGTCGTAAAAATGAGGCTGGTTCCGCCATCCTTTCCGCCCTTTTTCGTGTCTGTCACCTGCGCAGCGCCAGCCCCACTCTGACTTTCTTCCTGTCCGCCTGCTGTGTTACCGGCAGTATTCCTCCCGGCTTCATTTTTACCTCCCGCAGATGTCTCTGCCGATACTCCTGTCGTTCCGGTACTGCCGCATCCCGTCAGCGCCAGCCCTGCCGTCATCGCCATGGAAATTGCTACTGCCATGTGTCCCTGCATTCTCGTTTTTTTCGTCTTTTTTGTTCTTCTCATTCTCTCATTCTCCTCCCTGCTTGAACATTTACGTCTTAGATAGACTGTCAAAAATTACCATTACTATTTTATGTGTGGGAGGTAAGAATTATTCCTTGGCACGTTAGTGCCTTTTTGCGTAATAGGGAATTCCAAGGAATTTCCTATTACGCAAAAAAGACCGCTGAGCCGGACTTCCTGTCGCCAGGTTGTCCGAATCAGCAGTCTCTTTATGTAACTGCGTTATGCAATTATATTACTTATACATTCACTCCATATGGTATGGGGAACTACTGACTACCAGCAGATACCCTGAGCCATCATAGCGTCAGCAACTTTCTGGAAACCAACGATGTTAGCACCAGCTACCAGGTTGTAGCCTAAGCCGTATTTCTCAGCTGCTGCTGCGGAACCATCATGGATACCAGTCATGATCTGATGAAGTTTGGAATCAACTTCCTCTGCTGTCCAGCTGTATCTCTCGCTGTTCTGGCTCATCTCAAGACCAGATACAAGAACGCCACCTGCGTTTACAGCCTTGGACGGAGCTACTACCATGTTCTTCTGATCCATTAAGAATCTCAGAGCTTCGTTGGTAGTTGGCATGTTAGCTACCTCGATGTAGTACTTGATGCCGTTAGCAGCGATCTTCTTAGCCTCTTCCATACGAACATCGTTCTGAGTAGCAGCCGGCATAATGATGTCAGCCTTAACGCCGAACGGTTTCTCACCTGGGAAGAACTGTACGCCGAACTTGTCTGCGTAATCCTGAACTTTGTTACGTCCAGAAGCTCTCATCTCCAGCATGTAGTTGATCTTCTCTTCAGTTACAACACCATCTGGATCGTAGATGTATCCATCCGGACCAGACAGGGTAACAGCCTTAGCACCCAGCTCAGCCAGTTTCTTGCAGATACCCCAAGCAACGTTACCGAAACCAGATACAACAACGCTCTTGCCTTCGATTGTATCGTTCTCATGTTTCATAACAGCTTCTACATAGTAAACAGCGCCGTAACCAGTTGCTTCCGGACGAACCAGAGAACCACCGAAGGACATTCCCTTACCTGTGATAGTACCGTTCTCGAATGCACCGCGAAGTTTTCTGTACTGGCCATACAGATAACCAATCTCACGTCCGCCTACACCAAGGTCACCAGCCGGGATATCTACGTCCGGTCCGATGTGACGATATAACTCAGTCATGAAGGACTGGCAGAATCTCATGATCTCGTTGTCGCTTCTGCCGTTCGGATCGAAGTCAGAACCACCTTTAGCGCCGCCCATCGGCAGAGTTGTTAAGCTGTTTTTGAATGTCTGCTCGAAGCCTAAGAACTTCATGATAGACAGGTTTACAGAAGGAGCGAAACGTAAGCCTCCTTTGTACGGTCCAATAGCGCCGTTGAACTGTACACGATAGCCACGGTTTACATGAACAGCACCGTTGTCATCAACCCACGGAACACGGAACTCGATTGTTCTCTCCGGCTCAACCATTCTCTCAAGAAGAGCTACCTTCTCGTACTCCGGATGTGCATCTACAACCGGACCCAGAGTAGATAATACTTCCTCTGCAGTCTGAAGGAATTCCGGCTCATGTGCGTTTTTCTCTTTGAGTTCTGCAAGAACTCTGTCAACATACTTGCTCATTAGATAATACCTCCTGATATGTATATAAGTTTGAATAGCTCACTCAACTATGGTTACCACTAATACTCGATGATATATTCATCTATCTTGTACAATTTTCCCTCTGGTTCCAAATCGTTTTTGTGAACTTTTCTGTTTCTATAATGTATTATATATCATCTCTTCGGCAAAATCAAATAAAAATAGTCTTATAGATGTTATTATCATTTGCTTATGGAGTTATATTGTTCTTGATTATAACTCGGGGATGGACAACGAATGTGTCCTGGCACATTCGGGCGTCTCGCGCGGCCGCTTGCGACAACCTGCATCTTCGCGCGAGTACGTATCATTGGCACATTAGTTCCTTTTTGTGTGATAGAAAATTCCAAGAAATTTCCTATTACGCAAAAAAAGAGGCCTGCCCAAAAGCAGACCTCTTGAAATTCGCATCTATTAGCCCAGGAAGCTGATGAATCCTGTCAGGATAGTTGCGTTTACAAAGTCGATGAATAAGGAACCTACCAGCGGAACTACCATGAATGCAGTCGGAGCCGGACCATATACGCCGGTGATTGCCTGCATGTTTGCCATAGCGTTCGGGGTAGCACCCATACCGAATCCACAGAAACCACTGGTCATAACAGCAGCATCGTAGGATTTGCCAAGTACGTTGAATACAACGAAGTTTGCATAGAAGAACATAAGTACTGTCTGTGCAAGAAGCATAACTACCATCGGTACAGCCAGCTCAGCTAACTGCCACAGCTTCATATCGATCATAGCCAGACCCAGGAATACGGAAAGGGAAGCACCGCCCAGTGTGCTGATCTCTTCCATCGGGATCTCTTTGTTCTGAACATCCATGATGTTACGGATGATAGCACCAACTAACATTGCGCCGATGTAGAACGGGAATGTCATAAACTTGCCAAGGAACATGGATACGATAGTACCAGCACCGATAGCAACGATTAAGTACAGAAGACCGTCAAGGATTCTAGCGGAATCGATTGCACCAGTCTCATCTGTCTCTACAGTCTCAGTCTTAGTAGCTGCCTCAGTAGCTGCGGACAGTTTGTACTTACGGATCTTAGCAGTTGCGATAGGACCACCGATTACGCAGCCTGCAACCAGACCATAAGTAGCGGAAGCGATAGCTACAACGCTCGCATTTGCTACGCCTAATTCCTCAAGTAACGGTCCGAAGGAACCAGCAGTACCGTGACCACCTACCATCGGGATGGAACCGGTTGCCAGACCCAGACGAGGATCCAGACCAAATACGCTTGCCAGACCAGCACCCAGAACGTTCTGAAGAATTACCATAACAGCTGACAGAGCCAGGAATACAACTGTCTGAACGCCGCCCTTCTTCAGCATACGGAAGGATGCTGTGAAACCTACGCTACAGAAGAAAGCTACCATGAATACGTTTTTAAGTGTCATATCGCAGGAAATTTCCAGAATGCCCATGCCTCTTACGATGGTATGAACGATTGCATAAAGGAAACCACCAACTACAGGTGCCGGAATACAATACCGACGAAGAATAGAAATTTTAGCTACCAGAACACGTCCCAGTAACAGTACAAGTGCCGCAACTGCGGTTGCCTGATACATATCAAGCTCGATTGTCTTCATACAACTACCTCCAACCTATTTTTTTTCTTGCTCGCAAGTGTATAATACTGTAGCCCCGACAAAAAACTACAAGATCCATCATAAAAACATAAAATTTTTATAACATTTTTTTAACTTATGATAAACAGATTGGAAAGTTTTGTAAATCTACCCGTTATACCTCACGATCTACCGCCAGCATCAGGCTGTCGATGAACTTTTTGATGCTGACTTTGCCGCCGTAACGGCGTTTACCGCGGATGTGATCCATCTCTGCCCGGATTTCCTCGAATGGGAACAGGGTGCTGGAGTATGCAGTAAAGGTTTCATTCATGAAATCCTCAATACCCAAATGTGCCAGGTTCGACATGCCGACCGCGATCGCACGGCGGACACGCTGCTCCATGTTCTTCGGCGCATCGCTCAAAAGCTCGCAGAGCTGACCGATGCTGACCTGGGAGATCGGGCGTCCGTTGTTGTGCAGATACTCGCAGATCCGAAGGATATCGTCGCCGCCCTTCTCGCCGGACATGCCAAGACGGTTTAAAATGTAAAGCACCTTTCTGCCGTAACCGTCATCTTTTTTCTTCTCCTTCGGCATATCCGCGATCTCTGCCATGAACATTTTCTTAATATTCGTCAGTGTTTTCTCATTCTTGATCTGCTCATCCACATTGCGGATGACCGATTTTACCTCAATGATATTGATTGGCTTGCTGATGAAGAACTCAACGCCCGCATCGTATGCCTTGCCGATCAATTCTTTCGCCGCCACCTGGGAAATCATGATGCATTTTGCCTTGCAGCCTCTTTCCCGCAGCTCACGCATGACCTGAACACCGTCCTTTTCCGGCATCAGAAAATCAATCAGAACCATATCCGGGTTCTTTGCCAGGATATCATCCACATCCGCCGGCTGTCCCTCTGAAGTTCCGCAGACGATTCCCAGATCATTATCTTCAATAATATCCTGCAGGACGCTGATCACTGACATATCATCTTCTACAATATAAATCTCCATTTACTCTATTTCCTCCAATTTCGCTATCGGTATCTCAATATGGAATTTCGTTCCTCTTCCCTCTTCCGAATCCACTGAAATACTACCTTCAAACTGCTCCTCTACCGCGTTTTTCACACCGCAGAGCCCGACGCCTCTATATATATTGCCGGTTTTTTCATCAAACTTCGTTGAATATCCCATATTGAAAATCCGTGGGAGATGTTTTTCTGAAATTCCCGGTCCGTCGTCCGCTACTTCAAACACATAATTACCATCTTTTTTGTACTCCCGAATCCAGATCATCCCACTTTTTTTCGTCGATTCGATCGCTTCCACCGCATTTCCTACCAAATTTTTGAGAATCGTCATAAGCTGGTAGTGTTCCTGCGTCATAAAATTGTCCCGGCAGTCAAACATCAGACGGATATCCAGCTTTTTCTCCGCCATGGTCCGGTAGGTGGATGATTCCAGAATCCGAAGAAGATCCTGCAGGCTCATCGTTTCCTCGTTCGACTCTTCCTCGATCGCCTCCTCAATGCCCTGAATGATGCGGATGTAATCTTTCTTGATCTCATGGACATCCCGCGCTATCTCAAGTCCCATCTGCTGCATTTCCCGTGGAAGATCCTTTTCCAGAATCTGCTCATAGAGCTTGTATGCATTGCTCATGACGCGCTCGATCTCCTCGGTGTTCTTATGCATCAGGTAAATCTCAGTCTTGAGTCCCGTTGTCATAAGAAATAACCGCTGATAACGGCTCTCATGATCCGCTTTCGTAAGAAGAAGCCGGTACTGCTGTTCTCCGATCAGTGCCAGTGCCACAAAAAGTGTGCGGACTGCAGCGATCATAAAAAGCTTTTGAATTATATCCGGTCCCGGCATCGCATTGTTTTTAAGAAGCGCCGCCAGGAAGTTTTCGAATATATTCGAGCATAAGTCACAGAAAAATGCCGCCGCAATCACATTTTCCAGATTCGCGATATGTTTATTCCGGATCTGCAGCTTGAACATCATGCCGTACACGATATAAAAGAATGCTCCGGGCATCGCAAGCTGTACCAGCATCTCGGATGGCATTCCCTGCAGATAATATATCACAATTCGGAACAAAAAAACAATGATCGACGTCACCGTACAGATCGTCATCGTGTGAATCTGGCTTCCGACTGTCATAATCAGCACCGGAAGCAGGATAACCGACGCTGACACACGGAAATTGTTGACAAATACGTTCCAATACAGCTGCGAAGTTATCGCTATGATAAAGCCTATCGCTAATGTTCGTCTCCAGGATTTCATTTCTGCCTTTCTCCCTCTTTAAACGGTTCGATTTCACATGGCCTTTAGCCTGAGTAAAACAGTTTTTACATATTCATATAGTATACTTAGTTTCATGAAATCTGTAAAGAATTTTATAGCAGATGTGAAACTCTCGTTACTTTTCACACACGTGTGCCCAGCAACGGGATTTTGCCGATGCTACGCATTCCAAATCGGCAAAATCCGCTGCCGGAACTGTATCGTACGGAATTTTCAGTTCAAAAAATTCCTACCTGTGAACAGTTACAAACTCTCCCAGTGACGCTGCCCTGCTTATAACGCCTCTTTACCTATATAATAGCGTCTCCCGGATTCTCTCCGCAAACGCATTCATCCGTTCCTCAATCCCCGGCAGCTGCATCGCTGCCCCGGCATTGTTTGCCGTCTCCATCATCGCAAACTGCCCCGGCAGATAGAAGGTTTTGTTCATATTTAACGCCGCGATAAGCTGTTCCGCCACGATATCGCTTCCGGAATAGCCCGACACAACCACCGCAAACAGCGCTTTGTCATAAAACCGCGTCGTCCGGAACAGCGAAGTCAGGCGGTTGATGAACGCAGTCAGGTTTGCCGACAGCGCATCGTTGTAGTTTGGACAGAGCATCACGATGGCATCCGCCTCGCGGACTGCCGGATAGACGTCCTCGACCATCACTCCACCGTAGAAGCAGCTTCCCTGCTCGCCAAAATGCAGGCACATCTTGTACGGGCATCCGGCGCAGTCGGAAAGCGTACCGTTTCGAAGCCCTATCTCCCGGATCTCCATCTCCGGGAGCTGTTCTTTCACCCGGTCCCAGATCGCGTAGGTGTTGGAGGTCTTGTGGCTTGACGCGTGCAATACCAATACTTTCGGACATTTTTTCCTGACGCAATCCGTTCCCAGTACTTCTTTGACCAGCCCCGCCGCGCTCTCGCGGTATGCCCCCATCAGATCGGTTCCAAGATTATTGGAAACGATCGTGTAATTGGAAAGTGTCCGCGTGCCCTCGACGAGCGGGCGTCCCACGAACGCGCAGCCCGCACAGTTAGCGGCAAATACCAGATCCTTCGCCGCCGATTTGGAATAGAGGTCATTTTCACTGTCCACCAAAAGTCCGCCGACAAAACCGTTCAGAAAATCCGGATGTTCCCGCAGGAAACGAATCAGACGGTAAAGCTCCAGGTTGATGCCAGATGTGCCAAGGGGCACGGCAAACAGGATACGTCCCTGGACTGGATTTTTTCGATTCTGTGTCTTCTCCAGGCGCCTCCATCGGTTTACATAATCTTCAAAAGCACTGATTTCCATCGCTGTCTCGTAGGCGTAGCCGTCCAGCGCATAGGATAACACCTCCGAAAGGCGCGCATCCGCGCCTTTTTCCTCCTCGCGCAGATGGACGAGGAGGAGAGGCATTTCTTCTATATAGATATCTCCTTCTGAATTTGAATGAATCATTTATTTTCGCTTCCTTCCTGCGATAAGACTCATCGATCACACAATCTTTTTCAGATTTTCCTCCGCCGTCACAATCCGCTCATACAGCGCATCCGGCAGTGGCAGGATTTCTGTTTCCAGACCGTATTCAGTATAACGGTTTTTCACGCCCATGAAGATGCCGCCCATGAATACGGAACCGCAGTGCCATTCGCCGCGCATCATCAGAATCAGGGAGATCGCGCCGGAGGAATATGCCGGTGCGATAAACGGCTTGAAACCGATCGCACGCATATGCAGGTTTGCCGTTACCGTCAGCTGGGTCAGTTCTTTTGAAAGCTCGTCGTTGTAATTCTCAATGGAATCTGCGATGACGAGATCCTGTCCATGCGGTCCGAAGGAACGCCCCTCAGTCAAAAACTGTGAAAACCGCCCGTCGCGCTTCGCATAATAAGCCGCACGCGCATTCATAACGCCCAGTCCGAAGCCCTGTACCTGTTCCGGGCGGAGTCCCTTTAAATCAAGGATGCCGTTTTCGTCCTTGTTGCTCTCCAGCCATGCCGTCTTTGCCAGCGGGTCAACCGGATCGGAGACAACGGCAAATAAGCCTTTGAAATGCTCGGTTCTCGCCTGTCTTGCATACTGGGCAACGATCTTGGAGTTGTTTTCAAACTGGTACATCCGCACATCCTTGACACCGGAACCAACCGGCGGGATTCCCTTAGAAGCGACAAATACAAATACATCGCACTTGAAGAGGTCTTCCGGTTTTACCACATCGACCTCCGGCAGCGCGTCATACGCCCACGGGTAGGCAATCTGGTTTTCCTCAAATTCCCAGCGTGCGGTCACTTTATCGGAAATATCACAGATGCCGATCGAACTGATGCAGTCGCCGCCCAGAAGATGAAGCCCGGTCAACAGCGTACTTCCGACGTCGCCGATCGCCAGAACATGGACTCTTTTCTTCGTTTTCTGCGGTTTTTCTGCCAGAATTGTCTCAAAATCCGGATGCAGGCGGTTGACTGCGCGCATCATACCCTGATCGATCGCGGCTTTGACAGCCTCGTCAAGCTCGCAATTCTTGTTTGCCGCCTGCACCTCCAGCTTCCGGCTGCTCAGCCAGGAAACATTCTCTGCCTCCTGGAATAAAAGCAGCGGCGAGTTTACCTTAAAAGAATCTCTTCCGGTTCCCGGCTCGCGCTCGAATAAGAATGTGAGCGGCGTGCCCGGGTGCGGCATTTCTGCCTTTTCGTATGATAAATTTCCATTGAAGGAACAGCAGATTTTATCTCCAATTTTATAATAGTACATATTGTATACCCCCTGCTCTTTTTTTGATATCTTATATGATATTATTTTGCATTATTTGACATAATTTCTCACTTCCGCGTCCGATACAGCATCTCCAAATCATTTTCCAGATACACCGACGCTGCCAGATTCGGATCGTAGCTGACGCACTCGCCTTTATCCGGGCAGAGCGGCAGGATGACCGCTTCAGACAGGCGGCTTAACGTCAGGTTTCTCGCAAACAGCGCCCGGTACTCGGATTCGAGCACCAGAAGGATGTTGCGCGCATTGCGGATGCAGCACGCGGAGAACTCAAACGCGGCTTCCGGCGTACTTCCCTGTACCGGCGGTGCGGCATACGGCAGGATCATATTGATCGACGGCGTCAGTCCCGCCACCTTCACGGTATCGCGGCGCACCGTATCGCCTCCGATGAACGGGTACAGTGTGGACTCGACAAACCAGTTCCGCAGATTCGGAATATAATAAATACTGTCTACCGGCACGCCCTTCGTCGCCATCGTGTCGCGCCCGTAGCCTGAAATCATACCTAACACCAATTTTTTGATTTCCACGCCCTCTTCGCGCAGCATCGGTTCCAATGCCTCGAAACGTCCGCCGTGATGCAGCAGATCATCAACCAGAATCACCGGGCGGTCAAAGGACTTGATAGCCTTGATCTGGCTTCGCAGCGGCGAATAGTACGGGAACGCTTCGATCGACTTCTCTTTCAGCTCCGGATCGTACACTTTATCTGTATGCAGCGTCTTCGTCACCGTATTCGGAATAACTTTTCCACGCAGGATCTTGCCGAACGGCACGCACATCGCCCCGCCGAGGTGCCTCGGCGTCACTGGGTCACGCGGCACACCATTCAACGCCGTGATCCGTTCCACCAGACGATGGTAAATCACGCTCGCAGACATCGAAAGAACCAGCTGTCCCGGATAGAAGCGCGTCATCGCCATCTGCAATTCCCGATGCGCCTTGTAGATCGCATCCAGAACGCGCGGATTGCTGGAAAATGGTTCTTTTAACGTCGTTTCCAGATTCTGCACTAATACAAGCGGCGCATGCATATCGACCAGATAGAGCGGCGCGTCTTCCGGGGATTCCGGCGCCTTCACAAAGCCCTGGCGGACCACCGCCGACAGCACGCGCTCCGGGCAGTAGCCGTCTGCCGGGAAGAAAAGTGCATAGCCGCATTTATACTCAAAGGACCGTGCGATCGCCTCGGTTAAAAGCAGCTGTTCCGCGTCGTTGATCATCGGGTCGCGCTCGACATAGATACCCGAAATCAGAAGAATCTCACCGTAGGTATGGCGGCGCACCTGATCTGCCAGACTGACCTGTCCCAGAACGGCAAACAGCTCATCCGGCGCCAGATAACGAAGCCGTGCCACTCCGACGAGTCGGTTTTCCTGCACGGTATTCCTAAGAAGCAGCAGCCGGTCGCCCGACTCCTTCATCGAATTCAACAGGTTCTCCCGATCTTCTTCGTCCTGCAGAACAAAATTCGAAATTTCCGCCAGAAGCATTTCATCCGGCGTTTCCACCTCCTCATAGGAGATCGCACGCGCACGAATATATGGTTTATATTCCGGCTCCCGCAGATACAGGCCATTGTAATAGATATATTCCTGCACAGACGGGTCAATCAGGTTCGAAATATCCCGGTTCAGATCGATATTTTCACGAATTCTCGTCGAACTGATGTCCTCCAGATGCTCCGGAAGCTCCAGCTCCACAACCTTGCCGCTGATCTGATCCATCATCTGACGGTTGTATTTATTGTCCGACTTGACATCACCCACGCGGCGGAACGCGATGTGGTTCATCGAATGAATCGAATTTTTGACCGGTTTCTTCTTATAAGAAGAGGCATTGGCAATGACATCGCTGCCGACCACGATATACAGCTCTTTTCCGGAAAACACCTCTCTCAGGCGTTTCAGATCCGCCGGATTGGCAATATTGACCGGAATCTCATCCGGGAACAGGTTCACATGGAACTCATCCGCCACCGACATACTCACAATCTGACGGCGGATCAGATGCGGCTGCGCCTTTTTCGACCAGGAAAATTCATCGACCGCCAGAAACACCTCATAGCCGCGGTCGCGAATCTCGCGGACAATCTCCTTGTGCGACAGCGTAAACGGGTCAAATGTGCCTGGGAAGAATGCCACCTGGTTCTGCTCTTTGATCTCTAAATTGCCCTCGGTCATATGGTACTGCGTGATGAACCGGTAAATATTAGAAAGGGACGCCGCACGATAAAATGCCGTCAGCTCATTTCCCTTATTTTCATTGAATAAGAACAGCATCTTGCGGAAGGACAGGGCGAACAGCTCTTTTTTCTCCCGGCACTCCATCCAGGATGAGCCGAAGACGGTCTGCCCCAGCACCAGCATCGCCTCCTGGCGCACCGACTCGCGGTAATTCGCCAGACCGCTGAGCAGGATGCCAAGCAGACGTCCGCGCCGTTCCTCGCACACCTCTTTTTCCTCCGCAAAGCGCTCTGGGTAGCACGAATACCGTTCCAGCAGCACGCCGACCGTATCAAGCGCAACCGAGACTATCTGGTCGTTTGCATTTGCCATCATGCCATGTAGGTAGGAAACGATCTCCTCCAGCTGTTCCGGCGGCAGCCACAGCGCCGCCTGCCCCAGATACTGCGGAATATATTTGGAAAATTCGTACTCACCGACTTCCAGCCCCTTCATCAACTCGACCACGATCTCATTTCTCTGATCCGGTGTCAGAAGCCCGATGATGCGAAGCAGGGCGGTTCCGGCATCATGGCGCACGATCACGTGCTCGCTGACTTTTACAAGGTTTGAGAGATGCGCTGCGATATGCAGCATATGTTCCTGTTTGCCATGTGAGATCTGATCGACGAGCAGCTTGATATTGGCCGACTTGATGACCCACGGCGTCGCTGTTTTGAGGTTATCCAGGAAAATATCAGAGACAACGTCGCGGTCATACAAAAGTTCCTGTTCTCTCGCCGTGTCCTCTCCGAGGTTACTTAACACGCGGTATTTGAGGAAGGTCATCGTGATATTGTCCTCAACCTGCGCCGCCCTCACGCACACGCCGATCTCGGCACAGCACGGATGATCCGGCTGGTACGCCGTCAGAAGCTTGAAGGCGCGCCATGATGCGATCCGCACATCCGGTTCCCCGCTCTGCGACTCAATCAGGGCAAATTTTGCGATTTTCCCCAGTTCCTCTTCACTCAGCTTATCAAACGGCATGAAATGCACCGTATCCAGCAAAGAAAATGCCTCGCCCGGATCCAGCTCATCCGCCCGATCATACCAAACCAGAAATGCCTCCAGAAATTCCCGCAGATCGCCCAGCGTCGCATGATCAACCACCGATGCCAGCACATTTTTCAGGTGATAACGGATGCGCCGTTTCTGCTGCAGCATCAGCTTGTGATCCGGTCGGATGATCATTTCCAGATATTGCTTCCAGATCTCCATCACCCGCTCCTCGGCAATATCCGGCATGCCCGCTGGGCGCTCCTTGCGGTAACCGGCATTGAACTGCGCGATCACGTGTCCGAGCAGCCTCGCCGCCTGCGCGCGGATGTCGCCCTCGCGGTGCATCAGAAGCTCATATAAAAAGCCCAGCGTCTGCTCTTTCTGTTTGTCGTTTGTGTATGTAAAATATTCACGGAAAATGTTTAAGTACGCGCGGACACTCTTCCAATCCTTCTCGCTGCGCGCCGCCTCGAGGAGATTGCCAAACTGGCGTTCCGCCCCCATCTGATGCATGACGCGGATATTATGCTCGATACCCATGAAAACGAGGGACTGCACCGTCTGCTCTGCATTCCGAAGGGAAATATCCGGCAGCACCTCCGGCTTTTTCGGGTGTCCATTCAAATCCACATCCACACCGAGAGACCGCATATAATCCTCAAAATCATGCAGTTTGGAATAAACAAAGCGGTAACGGTTTAATTTGACCTCATCCACGTTGTCGAGTTTCGAGAGGATGACGTTGAACGCCTCATCCAGATTAGAAATGTAGGTAATCTCGCGCCCGTCATCGCCGCGGCTCTGTTTTACACGGAAATCGGCATAGATCAGCACCAGGGATTCAACCGACAGGTTTTCCGGTTCCAGATCCCAGGTCGAATGGTTCGCCGCGATATGGCCGATGTATTCCATCGAATGGTTGTTGAACCACTGGTTTGTATAATAGTAATGAAGATACGGAACCCGCTCATTCGGCTTGCAGCCGAATTTGCCGAGATCATGACCTGCTGCTGCCCCCGATGTCAGCGTCAGATCAATCGGAACACCCGCCGCGTAAAGCCCCCGTGCCACCGTCATCGCGACATAATGCACGCCCGCGATGTGCTCCAGCGTCCGAAACGGCGTCACCTCCGCATTGAGGCGCATCATCTCATAGATGTATTCCTGTGCGAAAAACTTCTTGAAACGGCTGTATTCTGCCGCGCACTCAAAGCTTGAAGCTTCCTCATCATCCAAAAATGCAAAGTCCTCCATCGGTTTGTACGGAAGCACCGCCCGCTCGCGGTCAAACACGAACTGAAGCACTGCCAGATAGAACTCCGCACCGGCGGAAAAAGCGGCATTTTCCTTCTTAAACTCCGCATCCGGGTAGAGAATATGGCACACATACTGGTAGGTAAACTTCATCCAGCCCTCTTCCGGCTCATGCCCTAAAAGGCTTAAGGGTTCCTCACAGATCTCGTAGACCGCCCGGCAGGAAATCCGCTTTTTGATCGGGAAAATATGGGCAAACTGCTCCTCCCAGTGTTCCTTGTTCATGAGCATCATGACATTTTTCCGGCTCAGTCCCGACCGGTCTAAAAAGTCTTTTTCACAAAGGCGCTCGGCCAGTTCCGCCGCCGCCTGACGTACCTCTTTTTTACTCATCCACATTCCTCGCATTCTCTGGCTGCCTCAGACGGTTCCCGGCTATGCAGAAAACATCTGAATCATTGCAAATGTTCTTTGAATCTAAAATTTTATAATACTAGAATTATACCACCTGGTGGGGAAGTGCGCTATACAAAATAACGGATAATTCATCGCCATACGGCACAGTAAAACAACAAAAGACGCCTACAAAAATGCAGATAGCTCATCTACCTTCCATTTCTGCAAACGTCTTTATTTTTACAAGTCAATCATTTTATGGCTGCTCTTTTTGAACCTCCGGAATCTCAACCCCCAGCTGTTTCGCCATCGCATCCGCGATCACCTGATGATCGTCCCAGTGTTCCATGCCGGATACCATCACATAGGCAAAAGGACGGCTTCCATCTCTCATGAAAACCGGGATGCAGCCGCCGCACACGAAGAAGTTCTCCTCGCGCACTTTCCAGGATGCTTCCAGTTCTCCGGCTCTCGATGCCGTCAGCGCCCGCAGCGAGCTCATCCCCGTGAGCCGCGATGCTGCCAGCTTATTGGTCATCCACCAGTCTGCTTCCAGCGTCGCGCCCTCCATCTTGTAGGCAAAGACGGTCGTCTCGTCCTCCACGATGCGGACAGCGACCGAACCGTGATATTTTTCCCCCGTGATCTCTGCAATCAAAAGCCCCAGCTCAAGCGCCTGTTTCCGGGTAAATGTGTCGTAGCGAAGTACGGATTCCTGCTGTTTCAGAATCTCATTCCACTGTTCTTCGGTGTAGAAATTCTTCATGTGTTCCCCTCCTGTGTCGGTTTGTTTTCCCCTTGTGAATCAGGTTATGATCCCCCAGGGTTCATTATATCATACGTATTCTCACCCGTCCACTCACGAACCCGCGCTATCGCGCTCTACCGCCCTGCTTCGCATGGCTGTTCGTTCGTTAATGGCGCAAGAAAAGAATATGTCTGCTTCGCAGCCGCATTCTTTTCTCCTGCGCTCATTATATTTTTTCATGAATACAGCTGTAAACACATTGGAATTTCATTTTGACTCGGCTTCATAAGGTATTTAGATAGAAGCCGCAATCAATCAAACTTCGACCTAAATGTTCTTTTTACTGTCTGTCTTTCCCATCCCACACACCATTTTCATCTACATAGTAGCCGTCCGGTGTCAGACGTCCGACATACAGGATGCCTTTTCTTCCGTCTGAGGTCGGGTGGAAATAGTGCCATTTGCCGTCAATCAGGACCCAGCCGGTCTGCATGCCGTGTTCCGGATCGAGGTAGAACCAGCCGCCATAGTCTTCGTCGCGCATCCAGCCGGTCTTGATATAGCCGCTTTCATCGAACGCCCACCAGTTGCCGTTTACCTGCTCCCATGCATATGCAATGCCATTTGTACCGCGTTTTTCTGCCTTCGGGTAGCTGCTGTCTGCGAAGCGCAGCCACCATCCATGTTCATCCTGCATCCAGTGACTCTTTCCGTCATTGGCCGTACTGTTGGCAGTTCCCGTGAGAATACCTATGCTGCTGTTGATTCTTCCCTTCACCGGATCCTGCCTGGTCGCTCCGCTGCCGGAAGACTTGTCACGTCCGGAGGAAGCGCTCTGGCTGCCTGATTGGTCTGGCTTGTCGGAGTCTTCTGGCTTGTCGGAGTTATCTGGCTTATCCTCTGCCGGTGGAGCTGCCTTACTGATTTCAAATGTAAGGGATGCCGGAGCTGGTGTGTTGTATCTGGATTCCCACGTATCAAATTCACCAAAATCAAACTCGGCTTTGATTGTGTGGGTGCCTACAAATGATTCTCCCGGCTTCATCCACTTAAGTACAGCGGTTCCATCTTCCCCTACCGAAACTATATCTGCATCCGGATTTTCATTATCATAGAAATGAACATAACCCTGCAGCTTGTCCTGGTAAACGCCCTGCACTCTGGCAATGATATCAAAATTCTCTTCCTCTGTTCCCAGAATTCCTTTCGAAAGCTGAGCCCCGGTCGTCCGGTTCACAGCCGTTAAAGTTAGGGCGAGTGTTCCTTTTTCAATGGTTATCGTTCTCTCTGCCGGTGTGTTTGTGCCGAGATAATTTCTTCCGTTTTCCATGGTGATGCTTACATCTGCGGAACCCGGGCCTTTGATAGTCACCTGTCCCTGTGCGTCCACGGTGAGAACCTTTTCATTAGAGCTTGTATAGTTCCGAGCTCCATCTCCCACTACATTCACACCTGTCAGCGGAAAGCTGTCATCTCCATAGTTTTTTTCTCCGGTCCATGCTTGCGGATCGATCGAAACCGAACCCTGTATCTGATGGATCGTTCCGGTCTGGGCTGGATATATGATACGGTAATTCTGCAGATTCACTGCACTCTCGCCTGTCTCAACCTTTGCCTCTGAGGAATCAATGGTTACCGTCTTATCGGTTCCGGCATTGGCATCTGCAAAGCTTCCTTTCAGGTCGCGGATGTTATAGCTATGACCCGTGCTCTGACCCGGAGTTTCTATCTCCACCGTCGCCTCTAATGCGATACCGGTACTTCCGTCATAGTCTTTTCCAATAGGTGTCGTAAGAACTGCGGTCAACTCTTTCGGAGATATCTCCGGAATCACACTTTGGGTCAAAGGTTTTCCATACTGCCCTTCTGATGTTTCAGTCGGTATAAATTCTACCTGATATGCAGTGGTTCCCTTTACCTCCGGATAAATGGAGGAAGCGGACATTCCGCTCTGATCCGCACTGAACTTCCATGTTCCTGAAACCGGTGATCTACCATAATTAACAACCTGAAATTCCTCTGCCAGCTTTACCGGAATATTCTCAAGCGTCTGTCCATAGGCTCCCTTCGCTTCAAAGGATACAGCGCCAGCGGGACCGTCGATCAGTAATGCATCCGGTGTTGTCACCTTCAAACGATCAGCCGGCTTCGATGCAAAACTGCTGTCTGTTGCTTTCACACGAAGGGTTATATAATAGGTGTTAGCCGGCTTCGGCGATGTAAACGTCCTCTCCGACCACCAATTAGGCTCACCAGACTCAGATTTGGCAATTCCGTACTCGTAACGGGAACCGACCGGTCTTTTTACCTTGATAGAGTAGCTGTCTTTCGTTATATCTGTTTCCTGTATCTGGTCCGGTTTTGCCGGTCTTGCCGGAATCTTTATCTCGGTTGCTTCGCCTGCAGCGCCGGAAGTGCCCGCTTTCTTACGGACATACAGGGAAATCTCATTTGTACCTTCTGGCTGGTTATCCAGAATCTCTGTCAGCGATGCCGCACCATTTACCGGAATTTCCGTCCAGGACGATGCATCTTTTGACTGTGCAAATTCCACTGCGCTCTGTAAATTGTTTTTCAATAATTCCTTTCCATAATCAACAGAAGTCAGTTCACGCTCTAATACATTCTCATCCTTGCCTGCCTCAACCTTTCCGGTAAATTCCACACCGCCAAAGGAGGCTTTCACTGTCTCCGATGCCGGAAGGTACATATAGAGCTTTCCGTTGGAATCTGTCCGGACATCCTTAAAGCCGTAGGAAATATCTTCCAGCTTTGCAGTTTCAACCGGAGCATCTTTCTCATGGATACCGGTCAGATCCACAGTGGTGTAATAAACCGGATTACCGTTCCCATCTTTGGGCTTATTCTGTTGCCACTTTCCATCTGCAGTCTTTTCCCAGCCATAAATGATCGGTCGCGGTATATATCCATTCGCCCTTATCAAACAGATCGTTCCACCCTTAATCTTCACATCAGTTGGTGCCTGTGTATTATCATTTTTTCCCATCCCAATATGGGCGATTGATCTCTCCCATGACTCCTTAATATCCAAGCAGATTGTGCCGCCGTTAATCAGCACCTTCGATGAACTGTCATTACCACTTCCGATGCAGGCTCCCTGTTCAGAATAGGCTGTAATCATTCCACCATGAATCTCAATATCGGCAGTTATCGCCATCGCCGGTTTACTACGGGCATATCCAATACCGCTTCCAATTCCGGCACCGTTCGACGAGCTTGCATTCACCGTTCCGCCTTCTATCACGATTTTACCGGTTCTTTCCTTGCCATTAGCACCTCCTGTTCCGATTCCGGCACCCCAACTACCTTTTGCAGTTACAACTCCTCCGCTAATCCGTATTTCTTTTACACTTTTTTCTACCGAAGCACCGATGGCAGCTCCCCTAGAATTGGAATTCATCATTTTTGCAATTACAGTTCCCCCCTTGATGTGAATGATTCCTGCATCCTGTCCTACATTTCCTCCAATTGCTGCACCCGTCTTGCTTGCATTTGTATTATTGAGCACCTCTATGGAGCCCTGCTGCCCCAGTTCATTGTCAATCGTAAGCTTTGCACCTTTCGCCACGCTGATGCCGGCAGGTGAAGAAGATTTCTCTGATTCATTAATCGAAATCTTGTTTTTCCCTTCCAGATAGGTGGTCACCTGAGACTCTCCGTTTATCTGAATCGGTGCGATAGCCTTTTCCGGGGTAATCGTAAGGTTCTTCAATACGAGCTTTAGTTTCCTGGAAGCTGGTGTATCCACGGAGAGATGATACTTCTCTACCAGCCCAGATGAAGTGATCCGATAGCAATTATCATAGGACTGGTCTATTAACTTTGCTGTAACCACCTGACCGGAATCATCTGTTTTAGAATATAAAATTGTCAGCTTACCATCTTCCTCGGAAAAAGATATATTTCCAAGGGAAAGATCCAGTTCTCCCTCCAGTGCCTCTGCCTCATTTAATACGATGATATCCGTTCCTGCATCCCCTGCATTTACCTTTTCATTGTCCAGGGTAAAGTTTCCACTGGAGCTGCCTAATTCTGCGATGCCTGTATTTATCACAAACCGGTAATTTCCGACCGGAAGATATGCCAGAGCATATGCATGATTACCTGCTTCTGCATCAATTGTCAGCTTCCCGTCAAAGGCAAACTGGCCTTCGTCCTGCTTTAATTCCACCGGAGCTTCTAAGGCTCCAGCCAGCCGTCCGGCTGTCAGGGATACATTCTCTGCCTCCTGCACCTTGGATGAGTAGAAGTGGAACCGGACAGGATACAGGTGTTCTCCGATGGTAAGGGAAAGATTCTTTTCCTCCTTTGACTCCATCGAGAGGGATCCTGTTACTGTAAAGCTATTCGTATTTTCTCCTTCCCCTCCTTCTTCCTGTACCTGAACCGATACCGGAACCTCTCCGGACAGGGGCGTATACCAGCTGACTTTATCAGTCTTTAGCTGATAACCGGAAGCTTTTTGAGATAAATAGGTTACTACATCTGGTGCAGTGCCGCCTTCGCTTGCTTCTTCCCCGATTTGAACTGTCAGGGTATATTTCTTACCATCCCTCAAACGGCCATCATGGATGGTCAGATCCATTGCCTTCTGGTAAGCGGCTTTTCCCAGCGTGACGGAGATGGTTTCATCCTTTCCTTTGTTTAGAACAACGCTTCCCTCCATCGTCTTAACTGTCCCGCCACCGGAAGGCTCCAGCGCTACAACCATCTGCATATTTCCGGAATAGCCCATCCACTGGGTTATATCCGGTATCGTTCCCCTGAATCCTGAGACGGTCATCTGAGTGCTTTTTTCATAAACCGGATTTTTTCTCTCTGTATCATTTTTCCAATACAGGGCTATGTCAGCCTGATAGGTTTCATTTTGTAGCTGGTTATCATAAGCGGTGATCTGGAATGTTTTTTTCCCGTAGGTACATTCTTCTCCTCGGGGCGCAATCTTGCTTTCAAGCGGCAGCTCCAGCTGCACCTCCTCGGAAATAGTGACACTGCCGCCTTCCATTCCATTTCCATCAAGAGGCCATAACTCTCCATAACCAATATTTCCACCCGTTACCTTCACAGATCCACTTAATATCTGGATATCGCCACAGGATAATTTTAAATCAGTCACTCCATTCCATCCGCTGCCGATGGCAGCTCCCAGATATTCTGATTTTTCATTCTTATAAAAAGATACGGCTATATTGGGAGCTTCGTCTTTCCTCCCGTCGATCACGATCGTGTCTACACTTCCACCCATTCCGCCTCCGATTCCAGCTCCTGTCTGCCTTCCTCCTTTTGCGGTTATCGTTCCACCCAGTATTTTAATGGTTCCGCCGATTCCATAGCGACCGGTTCCGATTCCGGCTCCTCCATGATAATCCCTCGAATAGGAAACCCAATAAGCTCCACCTTCAGCTTCGATAGTTCCGCCCTTGATTATAATCGTTCCTGTCCTACAGTTATTATCTGCACCTTCGTCACTTGCTGTTCCTTTTCCTCCGATACCGGCGGCCCCATAGGCACCTCCCACTGCCTTCAGGCTTCCGGTACTATTCTCCGTAATAACCAGTGTTGCTCCTTTTCCCACCTCAATTCCGGCTCCCTCATCCAGTCCCACAAGTGTATTGGTTCCTTCTAAGGTCAGATTCAGCTGGGCATTGCCTTTCAAGTAAATACCGGCCAGATTCCATCCTCTGGCTCCACCAGATTGGATCGTTACATTTTTAATCGTCAGATCGACCGTAACATTATCAATTATGATGCCGCCCTTGATGTCTGTATAAGTGGCCTCCGGTCGATTGGTAGGGCAATATCTGCCGGTTATGGTTTTTCCGTTAAACTCATTTTTGTTAGCACTATTAATGAGTAGCGGCTCATTATTCAGATCATACTCCTCGCCTGCCAGAGTCATCAGCTGCATCTCTCCTACGAGAACGCAGATTTCCGGAAGCTCTGCTTCCTCTCCCATCGGATATTCCTCCGGCAGAACCGGTGTGTAGACATAGGCACAGCCGTTGTAGTCCTGATTTGCCTCCTCATAGCCCGCCCAGGTCTTCGTCGAAGTCTCGACCGGCTCTCCGTCCTCGTCAAATTCTTCGAAATAGTCTTTTTCGGAAATGCCGCCGTGAAACTCCGGAAGATCACTCTGCTCTTCGTCCAGTTTCCAGGTTATGCCGGAGATCTGCCAGACTGCCGTTTCCGCATCTGTATCTTTCTCTGTGCCCTTATCCACTGCTTCCACCAGATGCACGTTCTGGCTGTCTTGCGCCAGCGTTTCATCCGCCTCTTCCACCTTAACCTCCAGTGTATCCGGAAGGATGATATCGCTTTCTTTGGCACCCAGAGGGAGCTTCTGCACCGCAACTGCCTCATCTAACTCCGAAAATCCGAGGATTGCCGGGCCTTTTTCTTCCGGAAGCACCGTCACCTCGATGCTTGGCAAAAAGCCGGTATCCAGTTCATAGCGGCTGCTTTTCAATTCCGCATCAAACACATAGGTACCCGGTGTTTCTCCGTCGTATGTATCTTTCTCACTGAAGGTCTCATCCAGAACCCAGCGGACCTTTACTTCCTTCCAGTTTTTATCGGTTTTCGTCCCGTCCGCATCGGATGGGGATGCTTTCTGCTCAGTGTCATCCACCCCCCCCTATTTCCGATTTTTCTGTAGCATCTGCCTCAGATGGGGATGCTTTCCGAACTGTACCATCTGTTTCAGATGAAGAAAGCGTCTGAGACTTTTTTTCTGTTTCCACTTTACCGTCTCCGCTTTGAAGCTCCGACGGCGTAGCAATCTTTTCTGCACCGTCTTCTTCATCCGATGCTTCTTCTGCCAAAACCCGCACCTTCAGCTTGTCCGGCAGCTCCAGATCCTTATATTTCGTTCCATACGGAACCTCCTGATGCAGGATTTCATCCGAAAGCTCCTTCACTTCCTCGATATACTGCACCGAACTGCCTGCCAGCACCTGCGGGTGCCAGTCACAGGTATTCCATATCATCACCGCCGCCAGCGCCGCTGCCAGGGCACGCTTATATTTCTTTTTCATGCTGTTTTCCTCCATTTATTCTGAGCGAATTTTTCTATTTCAGTCTGTTTCCCACTTGAACAAAATACTTTTTCTTCCGAGCCAGCAGGCTTTCGCTGCACGCCGCCAGAAGTTCTTCTAATTCTTCTTTTTTCGTCGGAAATACCCCGAATGCAGTCACATGGATCCGCCAGGATTCAAGGGCATTGTCCCGGTCGGAAAGCCAGATCAAGGACGCCGCCGGGTTGTTTTCCCGGATTTTTTCTACGATTTCCGCTCCCTGTCTGCCCTGGACGGATGCCAGCATAATGAGGTAGGGATTCCCCTTTACAAAGTGCAGATATGCGTCCAGATCGCTGATATACGTGTGAATCATCGGCCATCTGCGGTTTTCAGTCAATATTTCACGCAGCATTTTTTCCAGTCCTTCAATGTCGGTCGGTTTTTCTCCATATATCACTACCCGTACCATATCCCACCTGCCTTTTTTGATTTATCTGTAACAACATTTCATTTACATTTCGGGTCATAACTTTTATACTATAAGCATACCAAATGAGCGATTTAATGAAAACCACATCGACGCAAACGGTCAAACCTCGACCTAAATGGTCACGGTTTTGAATAAAGGAGAATATATTAAGTAATCGAATTTATTGACCAATGTGATTAAATGTGTTTAAATATACTCAAAGGAGTAAATTATTATGAACACATCAAATATCACAAATTACAAGCCAAAAGATTTCGCTGAACTGTTAGGGGTATCCGTAAAAACATTACAGCGTTGGGATAGAGAAGGAACTCTAAAGGCAAACCGAACTCCAACTGATAGACGTTATTACACTTATGACCAATATCTGCAATTCAAAGGAATAAATACTGAAGATGACCAACGTCAGGTAGTTATTTATGCCAGGGTATCTACAAAAAATCAAAAAGATGATTTACAAAACCAAGTTGCATTTTTACGACAGTTTTGTAATGCTAAAGGTATTATTGTAGACCAGTGCATTGAAGATTATGGAAGTGGTCTTAATTACAATCGTAAAAAGTGGAACGAATTATTAGATGAAGTGATGGAACAAAAAATCAAAACCATAATCGTAACTCACAAAGATAGATTTATCAGATTTGGTTACGACTGGTTTGAAAAATTCTGTACGAAGTTTAATACGACCATCGTGGTAGTGAACAATGAAGAACTATCACCACAAGAAGAACTCGTGCAGGATATTGTTTCAATACTCCATGCGTTCTCTTGTAGGTTGTACGGACTTCGTAAGTATAAAAAACAAATAGAAAGGGATGTGGAAATTGCTAAAGAGCTTCAAAACGGAAATAAATCCGACAGAGGAGCAGAAAGTTAAGATCCGTAAAACAATAGGAACTTGTAGATATATTTACAACTTCTATCTCGCTCACAACAAAGAGCTTCATGACAATGGAGAAAAGTTTATGAGTGGTAAAAGTTTTAGTGTCTGGCTGAACAATGAGTATCTTCCCAAAAATCCA
This sequence comes from Clostridium sp. AF12-41, assembly GCF_003461685.1. Classification (NCBI taxonomy): domain Bacteria; kingdom Bacillati; phylum Bacillota; class Clostridia; order Eubacteriales; family Clostridiaceae; genus Clostridium; species Clostridium sp. AF12-41. Next base: position 280,424 of record NZ_QTXO01000003.1, read on the forward strand.
GATAAGCTATGGATTAAGGAAGTCAGTTCAAAATCTGTAAAGCGTTCAATCGAAAATGGTTGTGTCGCATTTACCAGATTTTTCAAACATCAAAGTGCTTTTCCTAATTTTAAAAAGAAAGGAAAATCTGATGTGAAGATGTATTTCGTAAAGAATAATCCAAAGGATTGCCGATGCGAAAGACACAGAATTAATATTCCATCACTTGGTTGGGTTCGTATCAAAGAAAAAGGATATATTCCTACGACAAAAGATGGGTATGTAATTAAAAGCGGTACGGTATCTATTAAAGCTGGTAGATACTATGTATCCGTTCTTGTAGAGATTCCTGATATGCTTATTGATAGCAGTAATAATGATGGCATTGGGATAGACTTAGGCTTAAAAAATTTTGCTATTGTTTCAAACGGAAAGACGTACAAGAACATTAATAAATCAGCAAGATTAAAGAAACTTGAAAAACAACTACGAAGAGAGCAAAAATGTCTCTCTCGTAAATATGAATATTTAAAGAAAGGAGAGTCCACTCAAAGAGCAAATATACAAAAGCAAAAGCTCAAAGTACAGAAACTTTATCATAGACGGGATAATATCCATACTGATTACATCAATAAGATAATTGCTGAGATAGTGAAAACCAAACCATCTTATATAACGATTGAAGATTTGAATGTGTCAGGTATGATGAAGAACAGGCATCTTTCTAAAGCTGTTGCATCACAGAAATTCTACGAGTTTAGAACTACACTGAAAAGCAAATGTGATGATAACAATATTGAACTTAGGGTTGTAGATAGATTTTATCCATCTTCTAAACTATGTCATTGTTGCGGTTCTATAAAGAAAGATTTAAAACTTTCAGATAGAATCTATAGATGTGATTGTAGCTATGTTGCAGATAGGGATCTCAATGCGGCACTTAATTTAAAAGATGCTAAAACTTACAAGATTGCATAATGAAAAGCAAATGTAAGTATGTACCGAAGGCTATTTCGGGAATTAACGACTGTGGAGTATACAAGAACTTGTGAGTAGCATATCTGTTTACAGATTGTAAAAGCATATACGATGAAGCAGTAAGTAATGTTCGTGAGAACTTACAACATCTCGATGTGAGTATATTTACACACATTTTGAGTGGCAGGCGGTTGAGCTTTGATGCATTTTGCGATTGTTGAGGACTTGAAAATAGATCAGAATCATCTGATTCATTTGATACAGGAGAACTTGGAGAAGCACGGGGAAACGGCGCACTTTGACTGCTACGAGAGCGGCGAGGCATTTCTGGAAGCGTTCCGTCCGGGACTTTTTAATGCGGTTTTTATGGATATTATGCTGGACCGGAACGGGCGCAATGGCATTGACACGGCGCTGGAGCTTCGCAAGAGCGCGCAACGTCTCCCGATCGTTTTCACCACATCGGAACGCGATTATTCGCTGCAAGGCTATCGTGCCCATCCCCTTGATTATCTCTTAAAACCGGTTGAGGAAAAGGCGCTTGCCTGGTGTCTCGATGAGATCCGGACATTTCTTGCCGCGCCTGCCTACATCGAAATTCAGGCGGCGCTCGGACGGGGACAGTCATCCACGCAGCGGATTCTGCTTGATGATTTTCTGTATGCGGAGACGCAGAACCACCGGCTGATCATCCACACCAGTTCCGGTGACACCGCCACACGGATTTCTTTTTCGGAGCTAATGTCGCTGCTCCCGAAGGGCAGACGTTTTTACATGAGCGGACGCGGGCTGCTTATCAATTTTTCACAGGTTGCCTCGGTGGACGAGGACGGTTCTGTCCATCTGAAAAACGGCAGCTGCTTTTTCTGCAGCCGCCGGAAGAAAAAAGAGACAAAAGAAGCATTTGCAACCTACTTGTTTGACACATTGCGGAAGGGAGGTACTCTATGAACTGGTCTGTGTTTGGCAAGGCATTTCTCGTTGAAACCGTCTATTCCATTCCTTTTTTTTATTTTATCGATTCTGCCATTTAAAAAGCAGCTTCGATTTCCGATTAAAATCCTGATTCTGTTCATTTTTATCGGTCAGCTGCTCCAGTCCTCCCTGTATACCTACCTGATCAGCCACGGTAAACCGACCCGGGTCACCGACACGGTATTTGCCTTCGTTTCCCTGGCGATCTATTTTTTATGTGTGAAGGCTAATTTCTGGAAACTTCTGTTTCTGGGAAACTTCATCCTGAATTATTTTGTCACAGTCCGGGGCATCTGTTTCTTTCTGGAAAGCCGTCTGTTCTACGATCCCAGCATTACCTATTATTCACTCCGCGATCAAAGCCTGCTGCTCATCTCGATTCTTCTGCTTCTGACGCTCCCCCTCGGGCTCAAATTTATGAAAAATGCCACGGAACGCGTTTTTCAGGTAGACAGCTCCGCATTCTGGCAGAAAGTCTGGTTTATTCCATTTTCATGCACCCTGATTATCTGCGCTTATAACTTTGATTTAAACATTGATACCGTCCGCAAGTTCCGTTTTATCCTCACGCGCCTCTGGCTCTTTGCTATGACAATTCTCATCTACTATGTCCTTTTGGAAGCGCTCAATGCAGTCCGCCAGCAGGCGCAGTTGGAAGAACGCGCGGCGCAGCAGGACACCCTCCTGGCGATGCAGTACACACAGTATCAGCAGCTTTCCCGCCACATCGAAGAGGTGCGGGAGGCGCGCCACGACCTGCGCCAGCACTTAAATCTCATCGAGCATTACCTGCAAAGCGGGAAAACGGAGGATCTGAATACCTACATCGAACAATACCGTATGACGCTTCCACCGGACACCGCGCGGACCTGGTGTGAAAATTATGCGGTCAACACGATTATCAGCTATTACGGCGAGGAGGCACGCAAGGCGTCGGTCGATTTTTCGGTCCGCATCCAGCTTCCGCCCTCTCTCCCGCTGGGTGAGCCGGAGCTCTGCTCGATCTTCGGCAATCTTCTGGAAAATGCCCTCGACGCCTGTCGGGAATGTACGGACAGCGCGCCGTTTATCCGCATCTGCGTCCAGGAGGATGCCGGTCACATCGTGATCGCCGTTGACAACACCTGCTGCCATCCGCCGATCGAGGAAAATGGGCGGTTCCGCTCGACCAAACATGACGGCTTCGGCACGGGAACCGCCTCCATCCGTTCGATCGCTGAGCGGTACCAGGGTCTGGTGGATTTCCGGTATGAGGACGGGATCTTTTATGCATCGGTGATGTTGAAATTTGACTCTAAAATTTCTCACGGAAATCTTTGAAAAAAGATTGACTTTCATCGCGTCAGGACGCATAATATAAATAATAATCATTATCAATATTATTTAGAAGGATTGGAGTGTCGCTTATGAAAACCTTAAAATACAGCCGTCAGCGCGAATCGATCAAAGCCTGCCTGATGAGCCGGAAGGATCATCCGACCGCCGACGCCCTTTACACCAGCATCCGGGAACAGTTTCCGAATATCAGCCTTGGAACCGTTTACCGCAATTTAAACCTGTTAGTTGAGCTGGGCGAGATCCGGAAGCTGTCCTGCGGCGACGGCACGGATCATTTCGATTATGATACATCCCCACATTACCACTACGTCTGCCGCCAGTGCGGACGGGTCATGGATATTCCGATGGAAGCAACCAAGGAGCTGGAGACAGCCGCCAAAGAATTTGCGCCGGGAACGATCGATGACCATACCGTGTTTTTCTATGGGATATGCGATGAGTGTCTGAAAGGGGAAAAACACTAATATAGAAGCGGCTGATTTTGTATCGGAACAGACGGGACCAAATGAGCCGCTTCCCGATTTCTGCCATGCGCTGACCGGGTATGAATACATCACCAGCGAAAAAGTTCTGAGAATATCCAGGTTATCGATAAAAATGAAAAAAATAAGAATTATTTCTATTTTTTTATTGACAAACACAGGAATCTATGATATCTTAACATCAGTAATCATTACTGATTTCATTTAAGCCAAATAAACGATTTCGTTTTAAAAGCTCCTATGAAACAGAATGGTTGCAAGCAACTTTACTATCTATTTATTGTTTCTATAAAACACGAAATTAAAAATTTATTTTAGAAAAGGAGAATTGACTATGAAGAAATTTGTCTGTACAGTATGTGGTTACGTATACGAGGGTGAGGCTGCTCCGGAGAAATGTCCAGTATGCGGCGCTCCGGCTTCCAAGTTCAAAGAGCAGTCCGGCGAGATGACATGGGCAGCTGAGCACGTAGTTGGTGTGGCACAGGGTGTCAGCGAGGATATTCTCGAAGATTTAAGAGCTAACTATGAAGGCGAGTGCAGAGAAGTTGGTATGTACCTGGCGATGGCACGTGTAGCTCACAGAGAGGGCTATCCGGAAATCGGTCTGTACTGGGAGAAGGCAGCTTACGAAGAGGCTGAGCACGCTGCTAAGTTTGCAGAGCTTCTGGGTGAGGTTGTAACTGATTCCACCAAGAAGAACCTGGAGATGCGTGTAGAGGCTGAGCACGGCGCAACCGAAGGCAAATTTGACCTTGCAAAACGTGCGAAAGCTGCTAACCTGGATGCAATCCATGACACCGTTCATGAGATGGCTCGTGACGAGGCTAGACATGGCAAGGCATTTGAGGGTCTGTTAAAGAGATACTTCAACTAATCTGAGTGAATGAATGGACAGCGCATTACGGCGCTGGTGAATAAAAGAGAACTGATCAGGGCGTGTGAAAATGGGAAATTCCTTTTTCACACGCCCTGTTTATTTTATGCAGATTTGTTTTATGTCTCTGTTCAAAAAGACGCCAAAATCTTATCTACCGTCTCCTTCTCCATCTTCCCAATCGGAATCATCTCCGCCGGTACGTCCTCATACGGCAGCAGCGCTTTCTCATACCAGGTAACATCATGCCATTTTCCGCTCTTATAGCCGGTATTCCTGCACACGCCCATCGTCCGGAAGCCGCATCCATTATGCATCGCATCGCTCTTCAGATTCGGACTCGTCACCAGACTGTAGACGGTGTGGACGCCCTGCGCCTTTAAAAGCTCTAAAAGCACCAGAAGCATCCGTTTGCCGATGCCCTTCGATGTCACCCGACTGTCCAGATATTCAGAAAGTTCCGCATTCCAACGGTACGCCGCGCGCTCAAGCTGCTTATGCCCATATGCATAGCCAATGATTCTGCCCGTTTTATCCTCGCAGACAATCCACGGATACTCCGCCGTGATCGCCCGGATGCGCTCCTCAAATTCCTCCAGAGACGGCAGCTCCGTCTCAAACGTGATCGGCGTGTCCATATATTGTGCATAAATTTCCAGTATCGCAGGTGCATCGGCGATGGCAGCCAGACGCAGGCGGCAGGATGTATGGTCCATAAACTGGTTCCTCCCTATCATTTTCGGTCATTTTTCCTTTACAGGCAACTATATATGAATCTTCCCGTTTCGTCAACTATTCGCAACCGGATTCATGCCTGCCCGTGAACCCCTCAATCCACCAGCTCATTCTGATGCCTCGACAAATGCTCATACGGCAGAATCAGCCGCCCCCGGTACAGCCCGCAGCCGTCATTGACCAGGTCATTGTTGATCGCCGAAAACATATTGACATCCACTTCAGCTAAATTGAGCGATACCAGGCGCTGGCAGCGTTCATATGCCTCATCAAAATAAATACATGCACCTTCCGGTATCTCATCCCGCCTGGCCCGCTCGCCCTCTTGGCGCTTTTCATAGCTTAAATGATTTGCCACGCCGATCTCCGCGATATCGTCCATGTGCTTCGTGCGAAGCTGTACCTCCACATAGCTTCTGGAACAATTATCATAAAACGTAATATGCAGAGACTGGTAATCATCCGAACTATTTCCGCAGACATAATCACGGTAGTACGGTCTGACTTCCTCATCCATCAGCAAAGAGGTGCTCTCCTTAACCCCATATGCCGGTTCCGCCGTAAACCCGCGTTCCTCCAGAAATCCCGGAAGTTCATTCGCAATCTGGTAGAGGTACCGGATATCTGCCTCCTGCTGCGATTCCCCCGGTTTCAGGTAACACTTCGGCAGTGAAATCACGATCCGGTACGCGATCAGGTCGCGGAAACAGCTCAATCTCTGCTTCAAATCGGAGATCGACGGAAATGCCTTATGTTCCGTATAACAGTCATAAATATATTCAACGATATATCCATTAAATTTCGCCTCCGAGCGGATCAGCGACTTGATTCTTCCCTTAAAATTAAATGCCAGAAGCGGATATTCCTTTGCCATATGGATATAAAATTCCCGGATCTTCTGTGACTGGGCAGTCAGGAAATCGTTGTGTTCCAAAAGTTCCCGGATCTGAATCAGGAAATTTGCATGTATCAGGTCTATCTCATTGTTTGTCTGTTTTGCCTCTGTTTTCAAATCCCGGCTGTAATTCTTTAAAATCTTAAACATCGTATCGCCGGAATACAGATAATCGTTTAAGGTCACCATGGTCCTCACCTCCCTGCTTCAGCAAAAAGGGGACGGTGCATAGGATAACAATGCCCCAGATGCACCAGCCCCCTCATTTATAAAATAGAGCTATTTATTTTCCGTAAACCTTCTTGATCCGCTCCATTGCCTCTTTTGTATTCGCAGTCGTACCAAATGCAGTCAGACGGAAGAATCCTTCTCCATTCTTACCAAATCCGCTGCCCGGTGTGCCGACCACATTTGCCTTGGCAAGCAGATCGTCGAAAAACTCCCAGGATTTCATGCCGTTCGGGCACTGCATCCAGATGTACGGTGAATTTTCGCCGCCGATGTGCCAGATGCCAAGCTCTTTTAAGGTCTCTGTCATGATCTTCGCATTGGTGCGGTATACGTCCAGGTGCTCGCGGCACTGTGCCATGCCCTCCGGTGAAAGAGCTGCCTCTGCGGCGCGCTGTACCGGGTAGGAAACGCCGTTAAACTTGGTTGTCTGGCGGCGCAGCCACATCTTGCGGATGGAAGAACCACCGCGCTCTAATTCAGACGGAACCACGGTATAGCCACAGCGGGTTCCGGTAAAGCTTGCCAGCTTCGAAAGGGAGCAGAACTCGATCGCGCAGGTCTTTGCGCCCTCAATCTCAAAAATACTTCTCGGAAGCGCCGGATCTGCTACGAAGGACTCATACGCCGCATCAAATAAAAGAATCGCATCCTGCTCGTTCGCATAGTCAACCCACTCTTTTAACTGCTCACGGTTGTACACACCGCCAGTCGGGTTGTTCGGGGAGCAGAGATAAATAATATCCGCTTTCTGTCCCTTCGGAGGCATCGGAAGAAAGCCATTTTCCACATTGGCATCCATAAATACGATCTTTCTGCCTGCCATCACGTTCGTATCCATGTAAACCGGGTATACCGGATCCGGGATCAGGACCGTGTTGTCCGCATCAAAGAGATCGAGGATATTTCCGACATCACTCTTCGCGCCGTCGCTGATGAATATATCCTCCGCCGCCACCTCAACCTGGAAGGACGCATAATACTTCTGAACTGCTACGCGCAGAAAATCATATCCCTGCTCCGGACCATATCCATGGAACGTAGCCGCCTTGCCCTGCTCCATAGCTGCTTTTGCAAATGCGTCAGCTGCTTTCTGGCAGATCGGAAGGGTTACGTCACCGATACCCATTTTGATTACTTTTGCCTCTGGATGGGCTTTGGTGTATTCATCTACTTTTTTAGCGATGGTGGAAAACAGATAGCTTTCTTCCAGATTTTTATAGTTTTCGTTGATCTTCATACTTTATTTTCTCCATTATTTTAAGAATTTTTTTCCTTTACCTCCAGAGCCGCTTTCACAAACTCCCGGAAGATCGGATGTGCGCGGTTCGGGCGGCTCTTGAACTCCGGATGGTACTGAACTCCCAGATAGAACGGATGTCCCGGAATCTCCATCGCCTCTACCAGCGTACCGTCCGGAGACTGTCCGGAGAAGACAGCGCCATGCTCCATATAAACTTCCCGGAACTTGTTGTTAAATTCATAACGATGGCGATGTCTCTCCTCGATCAGACCTTTTCCATAGGCTTTCATCATCAGCGTATCCGGACTGATGCGGCACGGATATGCACCCAGACGCATCGTTCCGCCCATGTCAGCCAGATCCATCTGCTCTTCCATCAGAGCGATGACCGGATGCTTGCTGTCCGGCGCAAACTCGGTTGAGTTCGCATCCTCATAGCCTAACACGCCTCTGGCAAATGCGATCGCCGCGATCTGCATACCAAGGCAGATGCCAAAGTACGGGATATTGTTTCTTCTCGCATAATCAGCTGCCGCAATCATGCCCTCGATGCCTCGGATGCCGAAGCCACCCGGCACGATGATACCGGTTGAACCGCCCAGAATTTCCGGCGCTGTCTCCGGAGTGATCGTCTCACTATCCACCCAGTTGATCTCCACCTGCGCGCCATTTTCCCATCCGGCATGGTGCAGGGATTCTACGATCGACAGATAAGAATCGTGCAGTTTGACGTACTTGCCGACCAGGGAAATCTTGACTGTCTTGCTGCTGTTCTTGATTCGGTCCAACATATGTTTCCACTCCGCCAGATCGCACTCTTGCGGCGCTTTCTCGATGCCAAGTTCGCGAAGCACGATCTTGGCAAGTCCTGCTTCTTCCAGCATGATCGGCGCCTCGTAGAGAACCGGAAGGGTCAGGTTCTCGATGACGCAGTCCTCTTTGACGTTACAGAACAGTGCGATCTTGCGGAAAATGGATGGATCGTCCACCGGACGGTCACAGCGCGCCACGATGATATCCGGCATGATACCAAAGGACTGCAGCTGTTTAACCGAATGCTGCGTCGGTTTTGATTTATGCTCGCCGGAAGATTCCAGATATGGAATCAGGGTTACATGGATGAAGAGGCAGTTGCTGCGTCCCGCCTCGCAGGACACCTGGCGGATGGCTTCCAGGAACGGCTGTGACTCAATATCGCCGGTCGTTCCGCCGATCTCTGTGATAACGATGTCCGCATCGGTCTTTTCCTGCACGGAATAGATAAATGATTTTATCTCATTTGTGATATGTGGAATTACCTGTACCGTCTCGCCCAGATATTCGCCGCGGCGCTCTTTATTTAACACATTCCAGTAGACCTTACCGGTCGTCAGATTAGAATAACGGTTTAAATCTTCATCTATAAAACGCTCATAATGTCCCAGATCCAGATCCGTCTCCGCACCGTCGTTTGTTACGAATACTTCGCCGTGTTGATACGGGCTCATGGTTCCCGGATCGACGTTGATATACGGATCCAGCTTCTGCGCTGCTACCTTAAATCCCCGTGCCTTCAAAAGGCGTCCCAGGGACGCTGCTGTAATACCCTTCCCCAATCCTGATACAACACCGCCTGTCACAAAAATAAATTTTGCCATCTGCTTTTCCTCCTCTTCCTTTCTTTAAAATATTAATCCACTTTTTCCGTCATATATGATTCTGTCAAATTTTGCCTTCGCAAAAGATTTCAGCCTGCACGGATTCCGCAACCCTCAAAACGCAGAATCCATGCAGACCATCGTTCTTTTTAGTCGTTCTCATGCTCCTGAAGCACATAACCCGGAATCTGGATTTCTTCCGGTTTTTCCATCTGGCTCAGCTCTTTTCTAGCAGCTGCACCATGTGCAATATGCGCGATGTCCACCAATTCAACGTTGTCCTCGTTGTACTGGCTTTCCAGTGTCAGCGCCAGGACAGCCGCGGTATCAAGCGATGTCAGGCACGGAATACCAAGCTCGACCGCCTTTCTTCTCAGGCGGACACTGTCGCGTCCCGGCTGGCGTCCCGTCTTGGAAGTGGAAATTACATAGCTGATCTTTCCTTCTTCCAGCAGGGAAATGGTCGTCTCCTCGCCCTCTTTGGCTTCCTTCGGCTTCTTGACTAACGTTGAAGAAATGCCAACGCTGTTTAACCGGCTTGCAGTACCGGAGGTCGCGTAGATGTGGAATCCCATCGCCACGTACTCTTTGACCAGCTCGCGCAGGTCGCTCTTATCGGTATCGCGGACACTGATTAAGACGCCGCCCTCGCGCTTCATCGTATATCCGGCTGCTACCAGGCCTTTGAACAGCGCTTCCTCCATCGTCCGGGCGATACCCAGTACCTCGCCGGTCGATTTCATTTCCGGTCCGAGCTGTGTATCTACGTTGGACAGCTTCTCAAAGGAGAAGACCGGAACCTTGACTGCGTAGTACGGAGAGCACGGATACAGACCTGTCTCGTAGCCCATGTCAGCCAGCTTCTCGCCCATCATGATGCGGGTTGCCAGATCGACCATCGGCACGCCAGTTACCTTGCTGATGTACGGCACGGTACGGGACGAACGCGGGTTGACCTCGATGATATAGATCGTATCCTCATGCAGGACATACTGGATATTGATCAGACCTTTCGTATTCATGGACAGCGCCAGACGGATGGAATAATCCACCAGACGGTCTTTCTGGCTCTCGGTCAGCATAAATGCCGGATATACCGCGATGGAGTCGCCGGAATGGACGCCCGCACGCTCGATGTGCTCCATGATACCCGGAATCAGAACCGTTTCGCCGTCGCAGATCGCGTCGACCTCCAGCTCGGTACCCATCAGGTATTTATCAATCAGGATCGCATTCTCAATCTTGTGTGAGAGAATAATCTTCATATACTCATGAATATCGGCGTCGTTGTACGCGATAATCATGTTTTGTCCGCCTAATACATAGCTCGGACGCATCAGAACCGGATAGCCCAGATGATTTGACGCCTGGATTGCCTCATCCTCAGTGTAAACGGTCTGACCCGCTGCCTGTTTCATATTTAATTTTTTCAGCAGGGCTGCGAAACGTCCGCGATCCTCCGCCATATCGATGCTGTCTGCCGGAGTGCCGAGAACCGGAATATTGTTCTCTACAAGGCATTTTGTCAGACGGATCGCTGTCTGTCCGCCAAAGGCCACAACTGCGCCGATCGGCTTCTCGATCCGGATAATATCCAGCACATCCTCCGGTGTCAGCGGCTCAAAATACAGACGGTCTGCTACGTTGAAGTCGGTGGAAACGGTCTCCGGGTTGTTATTTACGATGACAACCTCATAACCGGCTCTCTTTAACGACCATACGCAGTGAACAGAGGCGAAATCGAACTCGATACCCTGACCGATACGGATCGGACCGGAACCAAATACCATAACAACCGGTTTTCCGCTTGCATTCTCTTTAATAAATTCTTCTGCCTCATCTTCCTCGCCGAAGGTGCTGTAGAAGTAAGGGGTGCTTGCCGTAAACTCAGCGCTGCAGGTATCAACCATGCGGTAGCATGCCGGAACATGCTTGATTTCCGAAAGCCCGGTCATCTCCTTGATGACTGCATCCGGGAATCCGTTCTGTTTGGCTTCCATATAAAGCGCATCGCTCAGAGTCTCAGACTGCATCCGGCGTTCCAGGGACAGGATATGCATCAGTTTATTTAAGAACCACTCGTCGATCTTGGTCAGCTCATGAATCTCGGCAACGGTCACGCCGCGCTTGAAGCTCTCATAGATTGCAAACAGACGCTCGTCATCCTGCGCCAGAATTTTTTCTCTCAGCTCTTCCACACTCATCGGCGCTAGTTTCTTCATGTTCAGGCTGTTCTGGGAGATCTCTGCGCCGCGGACTGCTTTCATGAGCGCCTGCTCAAAGTTGCGGCCGATCGCCATAACCTCGCCGGTTGCCTTCATCTGGGTACCCAGCTTCCGGCGTCCGTAAACGAATTTATCAAATGGCCATTTCGGGAATTTAACCGTTACATAGTCAAGGGCCGGCTCGAAGCATGCCATCGTCTCGCCGGTTACCTCGTTCGGGATCTCGTCCAGATGATAACCGATCGCAATCTTGGTTGCCACGCGGGCAATCGGATATCCGGTTGCTTTCGAAGCAAGGGCGGAAGAACGGGATACACGCGGGTTTACCTCGATAACGGCATATTCAAAGCTCTCCGGATTCAGCGCAAACTGGCAGTTGCAGCCGCCCTCGATGCCCATCGCCTGGATAATATTCAGCGCTGCAGAACGAAGCATCTGGTATTCCTTATCCGCCAGCGTCACAGCCGGTGCGATAACAATGGAGTCGCCGGTGTGGACGCCGACCGGGTCAAAGTTTTCCATCGAGCAGACCGTAATCTCGTTGCCGATGGCATCGCGCATTACCTCAAACTCGATCTCCTTCCATCCGGAAATACATTTCTCAACCAGAATCTGATTGATCGGTGACAGGCGGATACCCGCCTCCGCGATGTTGTAAAGCTCTTCTTTATTTGCCGCAATACCGCCGCCGGTACCGCCCAGGGTAAAGGCCGGACGCACGATAACCGGGTAAGAAATAACCTCGGCAAAATCAAGCGCATCCTCAATGGTGGTGACAACCTTGGACGGAATGACCGGCTCACCGATAGCTTCCATCGTGTCTTTAAAGCACTGGCGGTCCTCCGCCTTATCGATGGTCTCCGGGGACGCGCCGAGAAGCGTTACATTGTGGCTCTTTAAGAAACCTTCTTTGGCAAGCTCCATGGACAGTGTCAGTCCGGTCTGTCCGCCCAGGGTGGACAGGATGCTGTCAGGCTTCTCTTTTTCAATGATTCTCTTGACAAATTCCAGGGTCAGCGGCTCGATGTATACGTGATCCGCAATGGCGCTGTCCGTCATGATGGTTGCCGGGTTGGAGTTTACTAAAACGACCTCCAGACCTTCCTCTTTTAAAGCCCGGCACGCCTGCGTTCCTGCATAGTCAAACTCTGCCGCCTGACCGATGACGATAGGGCCGGAACCGATTACCATAACTTTTTTCAGGGATTTATTTAACGGCATGACGCGCCCTCCTTTTTCTTATAATCTCTCATCATCTGAATGAAACGCCCAAACAGCTCTTCCGTATCCTTCGGACCTGCACAAGCCTCTGGATGGAACTGGACGGTAAATGCCGGCATATCGTGGTAGGTGATGCCCTCGCAGGTGCCGTCGTTGACATTGATAAATGTCTCCTCCGCGCCCTCCGGCAGCGTATCGCGCAGTACCTCATAGCCGTGGTTCTGGCTGCTGATGTAGACGCGTCCGGTCGTCAGATCCTTGACCGGCTGGTTCGCACCTCTGTGACCGAATTTCATCTTTCCAGTCTTCGCGCCCTTGGCAATCGCCAGCAGCTGGTGTCCCAGGCAGATGCCGAACATCGGTTTTCCAGCCTTCGTAATCTTTCGGATCTCCTCGATGATCTCCGGGTTGTCCTCTGGGTTGCCTGGACCGTTGGAAAGCATGATTCCGTCCGGATTCATCTTAAGAATCTCCTCCGCCGTCGTACCTGCCGGAAGGTCAGCCACGCGGCATCCGCGCCTGGTCAGCTCGCGGATGATATTTTCCTTTGCGCCGAAATCCCAGAGCACAATCTGGAACTCTTCTTTCTCATCCGCCGGTTTGATCTCACATTTCTTTGGTGTAACGGTTTCAACCGCCTTTGTAATGTGGAAGTTTTTCACTTCCTCCAGCTTTTTCGCGTCATACGGCGGCTTCACCTCGGTCAGCCAGCCGTTCATCGAACCGGATTCACGAATGGTTTTTGCCAGCTTTCTCGTATCGATTCCATAGACGCCCGGGATGTTTCTTTCTTTAAAAAAGGTGTCAAGATCCCCACTGCATCTGAAGTTGGAAGGTTCCTGACACCACTCTTTTACGATATAGGCTGATAAATATACCTCTTCATTCTCGAAGTCCTGCGGAATCACTCCGTAGTTTCCGATTAACGGAAATGTCTGAACGACAATCTGTCCAAAATAGCTGGGATCTGTGATCGTCTCAAGGTATCCTGTCATACCGGTTGTGAATACGACTTCTCCGGTCACTTCACGTAAAGGAGCGCCAAAGCTTTTTCCCTCAAAATAGTCGCCGTTTTCCAACAGAAGATATACCGGTTTCTCCATCTGGTCACCATTCCTTTCTCTCTCGTACCCCGCCTGTGAATAGCTTCATGCAGGCAGTTTACTTTTTCATTCTCAATAGCCTCACATTTGAGCAAATCTGTTTTTCCTCAGATGCGTTTTTTACATCATTAGAGACATATTTTATAAATTGTCTGATTCTGCAACAAAGGCGTCCATGAGCAGAGCCCATGAACGCCTTTGTTCATTTTCTGAAAGATTATAGCATAGGTAGGTTCTATGCGTCAAGAGGTTTTTTATTCATTTTCGGATGGTTTATGCATGATTTATGCATTTTTATGCATTTAACATGTAGAATCTTGTCGGTTCTGGGTAAATAAAGCCCTTGTCTGATCCGCGTTATTTCCTTATAATAAGGATGAATGAAACTGACTTGGAGGTATTTTCATGGATAAAATTACAAGCTTCACCATTGACCATCTGAAACTGCTCCCTGGCGTCTATGTGTCCCGCAAGGATCGCGTGGGCGATCAGGTCATCACCACCTTTGATATCCGCATGACACGCCCCAACTATGAGCCAGTCATGAATACTGCCGAGGTTCACACCATTGAGCACCTGGCTGCCACCTGGCTGCGAAATAACGAGGAATGGAAAGACCGCGTCCTCTACTTCGGACCGATGGGCTGCCGCACCGGCTTCTACCTGCTTCTCGCAGGCGACCTGACATCCGAGGAGATCGTGCCGCTGATGAAAGGGCTCTTTACTTTCATGCGCGACTACAAAGACGAGGTTCCGGGTGCTTGTGCAAAAGATTGCGGCAACTACCTCGATATGAACCTGCCGATGGCAAACTGGCTGGCTGACCGCTTTCTGCGCGAAGTCTTAGATGGAATTGGTCCGGAGAGACTGGTTTATCCGGAATAAAAGACAAGAATAGCAGGCGGTATGCTTTGAAACACAAAACCCCCAGATGCTGCAGCATCTGAGGGGTTTTATTCTATTATTTTCTATTTTTCCTATTTTCTTGCATCCGCAGCCGCTGCATGTCCAGATAATCCTTCTCCATGCGCCATACGCGATACAAGCGGTGCGATCCGCGCGGATGCCTCCGGGGTCATGCTCTGGTGGGTACAGGTCTTTAAGAATGTACCAACCCAGACGCCGCCGGTATAACGTGCCGCCCGAAGAGTCGGAAGTGTGTGGTTGGTTCCGGAAGCATAATCACCAAATACCTCCGCCGTATTCTGACCGATAAACAGGGAACCGTAATTAACCAGCTTCGGAATCAGTGCATCCGGATCTTCCACGTTGATCTCCAGATGCTCCGGTGCGTACTCATTCGCATACTGAACTGCCTCGTCCAGGCTGTCTACCACGCCAATCTCTCCAAACGTATCCCAAGACTGTCTCGCAATCTTTGCCGTATCCAGAATCTTCAGCTCTTCCTCTACCGCCTCAATCACGCTCTTTCCAAATGCCTCATCGGTTGTCAGAAGAATGCCTTTCGCATTGACATCATGCTCGGACTGTGCCAGCAGATCTGCCGCTACCACCTTCGCGCTCGCTTTTCCGTCCGCGATTACCAGGACCTCGCTCGGTCCGGCTACAAAGTCGATGCCGACCTGCCCGTAGCACTGACGTTTCGCCTCGGTTACGAAGCGGTTACCCGGCCCTACAATAATATCCACCGGCTTGATGCTCTCAGTTCCATAGGAAAATGCTGCGATCGCCTGTGCACCGCCCAGTGCGTAGATCTCATCCACACCAGCCAGATCCATCGCTACCAGCGTCTTGGCATTGATATGACCCGTTCCCCGCACTACCGGAGAGCAGGCGGTGATACGTTTTACACCCGCTGCCTTCGCCGGAGTCGCTAACATCAGCGCCGTCGAATACAGCGGATAATTGCCGCCCGGCACATAACAGCAGCAGGACTCCACCGGAATGATGCGGTGTCCTAAAAAGACTCCCGGCTCCGGGCTGAAATTGTCAAGCGGTTTCACGGTCTGTCTCTGCGCGTTCGCAAATGCCTCGATATTGTGATGCGCCGCTTTCAGATCCGCCAGCTCCTGCTCGCCCAGCTCCTTATAAGCCGCATCAATCTCCTCCCGGCTGACCCGCAGCGATTCACGGGTACATCCGTCAAACTTCTCATTGTACTCCCTCAGAGCCGCGTCCCCGCGCCCCCGGACCTCACCAATAATCCCCGCCACGGTCTCTCGCAGATTCCGATTATCTTCCTCGCTTCGAACCTGTGCTTCTTTTATAATCTTGATCATACGTTCTGCCTCTCTGTATAAGTTTTATCATTTTTTCCAAGTATACCACAAGTCTTTTTATTTTGCGATACAAAATAAACCTATCCAGCACATCTGAAACCAGAACGTTACCGTACACGGGTAGGCACTTTTGGAACCGAAAGTGCCGTAAGAAAACGTGGTGGCAGCAGGAATTTGCCGTATTTAAATGCGAAGCCACGGCAAATTCCGTTACTGGGCACGTTTGCGTGAACAGTAACACCAGAACAGGATCACACTTTTTCTCTTAGACAACCGTCTCAATATTCTTAACCACAAATCCCTCTTTTTCAACCGCTTCCTGCAGCTTCGCATCGTCCACGCCATTCTCATAGAACACGCGGGCAATGCCTCTGTCTACGTCCGCATCTGCACGGATGACGCCGTTCTGGGCGGTCAGGGCTTTTTCAACGGATTTCTTGCAGTTTGCACAGTGCATACCCTCGATCCGCATGATCTTGGACGGGGTACCCGCTGTAACCGCTTTCTTGGAAAGATCTTCGCCGCGCGCACCAGCATTCCCATCGCTGCCGCAGGAACCGCAGCTTCCACCGGAGCATCCGCAGCATCCGCCGCCCTTTCCCGTGTAATGACGGATCGCCGAACGTAATGCCAGCAAAAGCAAAATCGCTACTACAATTAAAATTCCAATATCAATCGGTCTCATACGTTATCGTCCTCTCTTCTCTGACTTTTCGATGAATGGCTTCGGAGTATCTTTTTTATTTTATCATACACACGACAGATAAAATATCCTACAAAATAAACTACCAGAAAACCAATCACACCATAAAACATGGATCCGGATGAATCCCCCATCTATGCTTTCTCCTTTTCTTTTTTGAAATCGAATAAAACTGCCTCCAAACAGCAGACTTTCATCCTGCTATCCGAGGCAGCCTTATAAAGGATTAATTTTATCACTTATGATTACAGGCACCTGCCGATGCCCGGTCAGCGGAAACGCAAAACCACCGGCCGGACGGCAGAACCTGTTTTATTTTTCATTTAGAAACTAACTTATGAAGCTGCCTCTACAGAGCTTCTTGTGTAGCTCTTCTGATCCTTGTATGGATCCGGACGAAACAGCATGAACAGCATGAGTACAAGAAGGACTGCTGCCACGATAGTCCATACGTTGAATGCAACTGCGCCAAGTACCAGACCACCTAACTGATATACAATCAGGGATACAGCGTAAGCGAAGAGATTCTGATACAGGATAGCGAACCAGAACCATTTTCTGGACTGGAGCTGCTGTGCCATCGTTGCGATAGCTGCCAGACACGGAGAGTCAAGCAGGTTGAACAGCAGGAATGTAAAGGCTGCGATGGTTGTCGGGAACCATGTCTGGATAGCT
Organism: Clostridium sp. AF12-41; assembly: GCF_003461685.1. Classification (NCBI taxonomy): domain Bacteria; kingdom Bacillati; phylum Bacillota; class Clostridia; order Eubacteriales; family Clostridiaceae; genus Clostridium; species Clostridium sp. AF12-41. The sequence goes on from NZ_QTXO01000003.1 coordinate 297,958, forward strand.
GCTGCTACGACATCGGTCTCCTCAGACAGATCCTCGGATACATTTGCCAGAACGCCCATGGTGGAAACGATAGCCTCTTTTGCGGTGAAACCAGTGATGGAAGCTGCAACCGGCTGCCACTCGCCGAAACCAAGCGGACGGAACAGGATTGCGATAGCGCCGCCCAGCATAGCCAGGATAGAATCAGCAGATTCTTCTACCAGACCAAATCCACCGTCTACAAATCCGAAGGAGGACAGGAACCACATAACAACGCAAGCCAGGAACAGGATTGTACCAGCCTTGATGATGAATCCCTTCAGACGCTCCCAAACATGAAGGAGAACGGTCTTAGCGGACGGAATGTGGTACGCCGGAAGCTCCATAACGAACGGAGCTGGTTTGCCGGAGAACGGTTTGGTCTTCTTTAACATGATCGCGGATACAAGAACCGCAGCGATACCTACAAAGTACATGATCGGAGCCATCATAGTAGCCAGATCCATGTCGCCGCTCATATAACCAGCCATAACGCCGCCCATCAGAGCGATAACCGGCAGCTTCGCACCACACGGAACGAAGGTTGCTGTCATGATGGTAAGACGTCTGTCGTTGTCCTGCTCGATGGTCTTGGACGCCATGATACCAGGAACGCCGCAGCCAGAAGAAATCAGCAGCGGGATGAAGCTCTTACCGGACAATCCGAAGTGACGGAATACACGGTCCATAACGAATGCGATACGTACCATGTAACCACAATCTTCCAGAATGGAAAGGAAGAGGAACAGGATAGCCATCTGCGGAACGAAACCAAGAACGGCACCAACACCGCCGATGATACCATCCACTACAAGGCTTACAATCAGGTCAGAAGCGCCTGCTGCTGCCAGTGCATCGCCAGCCCAGCCCTGAATTGCGCCAACAAATGTATCATTGGTCCAGTCTGTTACGAATGTACCAACGGTAGTAACGGATACATAGTAAACCGCCCACATAACAAGAACAAAGATCGGAATACCAAGTAAACGGTTGGTTACGATGCTATCGATCTTATCCGAAAGACTCATCTTCTGAGCCGGTTTCTTTACGGTCTCCTCGATAACCTTCTGGATGTATACATATCTCTGGTCAGTGATAACGGACTCAGCGTCATCATCAAACTCTTTCTCCAGCTCCTTGGTGTAACGGGAGAAACGGTTGTCTGCACTAAGACCAAGCTGCTCTACAACCTTGCTGTCATTCTCGAGAACTTTGATTGCGTACCATCTCTTCTCTGCTTCCGGAATACTGGACGGAAGCTCTGCCTCGATTGCGCTTACTTTATCCTCTACGCTGCCCTCGAAAATAGCGCTTACAGTGCCTGTTGCATGGCTCTTTGCAACTTTGATTGCCTCTGCAATAACTTCCTTTAGACCGGTTTTCTTCAGCGCGGAAGTCTCAATGATCGGGCAGCCAAGTTTCTTGGACAGTGCCTTTACATCAATGTTGATGCCGTTCTTCTTCAGAAGATCGCACATATTTAAAGCGATAACAACCGGAATACCTGTCTCGATCAGCTGTGTGGTCAGATACAGGTTACGCTCAATGTTGGTTGCATCGACTAAGTCTACGATGACATCCGGATTCTCTTTTAAGATAAAATCACGGGTTACAACTTCCTCCAGTGTATACGGAGAAAGGGAATAAACTCCTGGAAGGTCCGTTACATTTACCTCTTCTCCCGAAGCATCTTTTAATTTACCGGTTTTCTTCTCAACTGTAACACCCGGCCAGTTACCTACATACTGGTTTGCACCCGTCAGTGCGTTAAACATGGTTGTTTTACCGCAGTTCGGGTTACCCGCCAAAGCAATATGAATTGCCATTTTTCATCCTCCTGCTTTTTTAATCAAACTTATTAAACTGTCTGAACATCTACGCACTCAGCATCGGCTTTACGAAGTGAAAGCTCATATCCACGAATCGTAACCTCTACCGGGTCGCCCAGCGGAGCTACTTTTCGAATAAAAATCTCGCTTCCCTTCGTGATGCCCATATCCATGATGCGGCGTTTGTATGCGCCTTCGCCATGAATCTTGACAACTTTGACGGTAGATCCAACCTGTGCATCTTTAAGCGTCATTCTCTGTTCCTCCTAACCATTCCAATTTTTCACTCGGGATTCCGTCTGCTTTTCTACCATACAACCTGCTCCGGAATATCCCCATTCCCTTGTCTTAGACCAGAATGTGTCTTGCCTGATCCTTATTTATAGCCACTCTGGACTCCTTTACGTGAATAATCACGTCTCCGTCCAGCTGGGTTATCAATTTTACTTCGGTTCCCTCGTTAAATCCCATGGATTTTAAATGAGAACGAACCTCTGTGTTTCCGCTGATCTTTTTGATCGTATAGGCGGTTCCTACGGTTGCCATCGAAATCGGCATTGCTCCCTGCATACGATTCTCCTTCCTCTGTTTTTCCACCTTCTGCCCGTCATGATGTCTCACTTGGCGGAAACGGCTGTTTTCATCTGCCGGTAATCTAATTGATTCGCGTACATTAATTTTCATTAGTGCCTGCTAACAGTTGTTAGAGAGAGCTAATTTTCATTAGATGAGACTAATTCTCATTAGTTTCTCCTAACCCATACATAAGGTTAGCACATGCTAACTTTATTGTCAAGTTTTTTTGCCTGACCTGGAAATAAAAAAAGGGCGTGTTTTACGCCCGAAAATTGTCAAAAATTCCCATAGGATAAAAGTCATCCCAGCCATTTTCCCACAAAATACAGCGTCAAAAGATGCGCCGGATAATAGACATAAAAGAAGGAACGAAATCTGCTCCGACCTCTGGAGCCATCATATAACATGAAGCAGACAGCCGTGAGCGCCAGCACCCAGAGGGATTCCTGCCACGCGAACGCTCCGATGAGGACGGCAACGATTATCTTCATAAACACCCCTGCCGTTTTCTCATGAAAGAGAATGTTCCTTGGCACGTTAGTGCCTTTTTGTGTAATAGGGAATTCCAAGGAATTTCCTATTACACAAAAATAAAATGCCAGCACCATTCCCATCCCCCATGCGCCGCCGTCTGCTCCCGCCGCTTCTGTCAGCGTACAGAACACTGCCGTTAGCACCAGCTTCTCCCAGATACCGTTTCCATACCGCTCTAACAGCTCCATCGCAACCAGCGCCAGAAAAAAGGTCAGGCAGACATTCTGGTGCTGTGCATCCATCCACCGTCCGGAAAATGCCAGATCATACGGAATCTCCGACACAACCGCCGCCAAAAGCAGCCTCCGTCCATAACATCTGCGATCCCGCGTGTGAAAAAAACCTTCTACTAATAAAAAGGCGAACAATGGAAACGCCAGATCCCCAAATGTCCGGAATCCCGGAACCGGTCTGCAGATCACCGCAATGTGGTCTGCCGTCATCGCCAGGAGTGCTAAATATTTAAGGGCGGAGGCGCTGAGATGGAGGCGGGTTAAAACCACTCTTTCCATCCCCTCTGATTTCTCATTCTGCTTTTCCTTGATTCGATCTTTTATCGCACTCTCCTCCCTTCGTTTCCTGTCCATTCTATCTCTATTCCATCAAATTATACTGAACATTTCACCCGCTGTCCATCCGCACTTTTCCATTCCCTTTTTCTCCATTTCCCCTATTTTCCCATTCTCATTTTCCACTCTTTCTCCCCATCTTTTTTCTTTATTTTCTCTAATAAAAAATGTAGTTTTTCCTTATAAATAAAGGCTTTTTGGCACTTTTCCGCGTCTTTTTTACACTAATTTTACATTTTATTTGACAAACGAAAAACCGTGTTATATTCTGTAAATGGTGCTGGTGCGAGATCCTGCTGAAAAAGCAAAAATCCCGCACCGCTCTTCATTTTAAATACTAAAAAATACACGGACAAAAGAGGTAGAATCTCATGGCAGGTTTAGATATTATTTGCATTGGCGCTATCAATTATGACTATATGTTTCACTGCACCGGGCTTGATCTGGTGGAGACATCCGCCGGTGGAGGCGACGAGAACTTAAGCAACCCGATTTCCGATGTGGAAAACGATATTCAGGAGCTGGCGATAAAAGGCAAGGAATACACAACCCAGATCGGCGGTTCTGCTTTCATCACCCTGAAAGTGGCAAAGCATATTCTCCCTAACCTGCAGGTCGCTTACGTCGGCGTGTGCGGCACGCCCAGTCCATTCGATCTGCGCTTCGGCAAGACAAATGACATTGACGCCGAGCTGGCGCACCTGGATAACCGTGACTGGCTGTTTACCACGCGCGAGCGCTTCGACGATCCATATTCCAAAGCGATTGCCAAATCGATTGTCCGCCTTTATAATCACACGCGCAATTGCATCAAGATCGCGCCGTGTGCCAACAACACTCTCTTAGACCGCATCCATGAACAGGAAGCCCGGACGGGAACCACACTGGCGGAGTACCTCGCGCAGGCCCGCTGGATCCACCTGTCATCCCTGTCTGATTTCGACCAATTCGAGGCAATCATGCAATCGGTCATCCAGGCAAAACATTTAAATCCTGCCATGAAAGTCAGCATGGATCCTGGTTTTGAGTATACATCGCTGCGCCGTGAGCGCTTACAGCCACTGATCGCATATGCCGATTATGTTTTCTTAAATAAATCCGAAAAGAAAAACCTCGGCTTCAATGCCCGCAGCGCCCGTCCGCTCTACGCGAACCTCTGTGAGTATTTTTCTGCGATCAACCCGGATCCCACCCGCACCCTCATTGTCAAGCACGATGACCGCCATGAGCTGATCCATTTTAAGGACGGCGTATGTCAGATCCGCACAGTCCGCCACAAAAAGCTCTACCAGTACCAGTTAAACAACGATACCGGCGCCGGTGATTCCTTTGCCGGCGGTTTCATCAGCGGTATGCTCGATGATCGGCTCAATTCGGATATCGCTGAGCCGATCCAGCTCGGTGTTCTGGCTGCCAAGGGACGGATGCGTAGTTTTGATTATGAGAACCCGTATCTGAATATACAGAAATTGACCAATGCTTTTTTTGAAGCTCTATAATATTTTTTCAAGTGCTGTTAAATAGCGCAGAGTGAATTGCAGCCATCATTTCAGGAGAAAAGTACGTTACTTTTCTCCTGTTTATCCTTATATAATTATATATATAATGTCTGTACACATCTAAAAACTTCTTTCATATATTAATATCAATTTGATATTGATTTTGGAGATCCCATGATCCGCCTCAGCCTATGTATGATCGTCAAAAATGAAGAAGCCGTTTTGACGCGTGTTTTAGCATCTGCCATACAATTTGCGGATGAAATCCTCGTCGCCGACACCGGTTCCACCGATCGAACTGTAGAAATCGCCCGGCAATACACCAAACATATTTATCACTACCCGTGGAACGATGATTTCGCCGCCGCGCGCAATTTCATCTGTGAAAAGGTCACAACCGAATACTGGATGTGGCTCGACGCCGACGATGTCGTTCCCGCAGAATCGATTACAGCGATTTTAAAGTTGAAAGAAACTTTAAGCAAATCCCCGCAGCCCGACGTTGTCATGATGAAATACATCGCTGGATTCCAGTCGGACGGCACACCTGCATTTACCTACGATCGCGAACGGATTCTGCGAACGGACCGGCATTTTCGCTGGAAAGGACGCGTCCACGAAGCCATCGCGCCACGCGGCAGAATTCTCTATTCTCCTATTCAGATCGAACACCGGAAGCCTGCTTCCGCTCTCACCCATTCTGACCGGAACCTGAAAATCTATGAAACAATGCTTGCAGACGGCGAACTGCTCGATCCGCGCCATCAATACTACTACGCCCGCGAACTCATCGACCACAAACAATACGAAAAAGCCCGCCCGGTTCTGGAACATTTCCTAAACGAACCGGACGGGTGGTATGAAAATAAGGCGGACGCCTGTCTGCTTCTGGCGCGCTGCCATGAAATGCTCAGAAATACGGCTGCCAGCCAGCTTTCTCTGTTCCAGAGTTTTCTCTACGACCGCCCACGTGCTAAAACCTGCTGTGAGATCGGACGGTTGAAACTTTCCCTCGGAGAAATTTCCCAGGCTGTTTTCTGGTACCAGCTTGCCCTCAAAGACCGGCCAGAATATCATCCAAATGCCTTTATCGAAGCCGATTACTATGATTTCATTCCTTTAATCCAGCTATGCGTCTGCTATGATCGGATGGGAAACTATGATAAGGCACTGTATTATCATAAGGAAACAAAAAAAATCCGCCCGGATTCTCCGGCGGTTTTGACAAATGAAGAATACTTTCAAACCATATCCTCAAACCATAAAACAAACGGATTACCTATCTTGTGACATTCGCTCCGACCTCTGCAGTGGTCTGAGCAGCGGACTGGGAGTCGTTCCATCCAGCGGCATCCACACTTTCTACATTCATTCTTACCGTCTTCCACACTTATAATATTCCACAGTTCCCAACCCTCAATTTCCCCGCCCCTTTCTGCTAATGCACATCTCTTTCATCGCACACATATACTACATCAGGATGGATGTCCTAAATCTGGAAAGGAGTTTTTTATGTTTCGTCATTCATGTAATTTTCCCTACTATTTTGATGATAGTGACTATGAAAATAACGGCTATGGGCGCTGCGGACGCGATCGCGGCTGTCCCGGTTCTTTTGAACCCTACAACTGCTGTCGTCCCGGTCCCATAGGACCACGCGGCTGCCCCGGACCGATCGGACCTGTCGGTCCCACTGGTGCTGCCGGACTCGATGGACTGGACGGCGCTACGGGTCCGGCTGGGCCGACTGGTCCGACCGGGCCGACCGGCGCTACCGGTCCTGCGGGTCCAGCTGGGCCGACCGGCACTACCGGGGCTGTTGGTCCGACTGGGCCGACCGGCGCTACCGGCGCTGCGGGTCCGGCTGGGCCGGCTGGCGCTGACGGGGCTGCGGGCGCTACGGGTCCGACTGGGCCGGCTGGCGCTGACGGGGCTGCGGGTCCGACTGGGCCGACCGGGGCTGACGGCGCTACCGGCCCAACTGGCGCTACAGGAGCTACCGGCGCTGCGGGTCCGACTGGCGCTACAGGTCCTACCGGCGCTGCAGGAGCTGTCGGCGCTACAGGAGCTACCGGCGCAACGGGTCCTACCGGCGCTACAGGTCCTACCGGTCCCGCCGCCACCGTTACCGCCGCTGTTCCCGTCGCAGATGCAACAAGTGCTGAAGATGTCGTTGAACGCTTCAATGAACTTCTTGCCAACCTGCGTGCCGCCGGACTTCTGGCAACCGACAATGCGTAAAAGGCTGAAATTCTGTGAAAAAGAATGTACCTTGACACATTCGGGCGTCTCGCGCGGTCGCTTGCGACATGTTTCTGCTTCGCGCGAGTACGCATCCTCGCGGAGCGTTTGTTGTTTCATAGAACGCAATTTCCTATGAAACAACAGAAAAACCCCGGAAACCTTACGGTTCCGGGGTATCTCTTACGTCTGGACACAATGCGCTTCCTGGAAGCGACTTTATAATATATATACGGTACATCTTCTTGCCTGCTGCGCATACAAGAAGCACCTTTGTTTAATTCATTGATTACTCGATGATAGTAGCAACTCTACCAGATCCTACTGTACGGCCGCCCTCACGGATAGCGAAACGAAGACCCTGCTCCATAGCTACCGGATGAATCAGCTCTACAGTCATCTCTACGTTGTCGCCCGGCATACACATCTCGGTACCAGCCGGTAACTCACAAACGCCTGTTACGTCAGTGGTTCTGAAGTAGAACTGCGGACGATAGTTGTTGAAGAACGGAGTATGACGACCACCCTCGTCTTTTGTCAGAACGTAAACCTGAGCAGTAAATTTCTTATGGCATTTTACAGAGCCCGGTTTAACCAGACACTGACCACGCTGGATGTCAGTTCTCTGAACACCACGAAGCAGAGCACCGATGTTATCACCAGCCTCAGCCTGATCAAGCAGCTTACGGAACATCTCGATACCAGTTACAACAGTCTTACGAGTCTCCTCGTGAATACCAACGATCTCAACCTCATCGTTCAGTTTCAGAGTACCACGCTCAACACGGCCGGTAGCAACAGTACCACGACCTGTGATGGTGAATACGTCCTCGATTGGCATCAGGAACGGCTTATCAGTAGCACGTACCGGATCCGGAATGTAGGAATCTACAGCGTCCATGAGCTCCATGATCTTGTCGCCCCACTCGCCGTTCGGATCTTCAAGAGCCTTCAGAGCAGAACCCTGGATGATCGGTGTGTCATCGCCCGGGAACTCGTACTCGTTCAGCAGGTCTCTGATCTCCATCTCAACCAGCTCAAGCAGCTCCGGATCGTCTACCATATCGCACTTGTTCATGAATACTACGATGTACGGTACGCCTACCTGACGGGAAAGCAGGATGTGCTCTCTTGTCTGAGCCATAACACCATCGGTAGCAGCTACAACCAGAATAGCGCCATCCATCTGAGCAGCACCAGTGATCATGTTCTTAACGTAGTCAGCATGTCCTGGGCAGTCAACGTGTGCGTAATGTCTCTTCTCTGTCTGATACTCAACGTGTGCAGTAGAGATAGTAATACCACGCTCTCTCTCTTCCGGAGCTTTATCGATATCCTCGAAGTTCTCAGCTGTGTTACCAGCTACTCTTGCAGCCAGAACTTTTGTGATAGCTGCTGTCAGGGTTGTTTTACCATGGTCTACGTGTCCGATAGTACCAATGTTACAATGCGGTTTAGTTCTTTCAAACTTTGCTTTTGCCATTTTAAGACGTCCTCCTTAATTTACACCCAATACGGGTATCTCAATTTATGTTAGGCTGACTCTAATTATATTCGATTAGAGCCGTTTTTTCAAGCCTAATATTGCTTTTCCGGGCAGTTATCTGCCCGGAAAAGGCAATATAGTTACATTTTTAATTATTTCTCAGCTTTTCCAGCAAGAACTTTCTCCTGAACGCTCTTCGGAACCTGCTCATATTTCTCAAAGAACATGGAGTAGTTACCACGTCCCTGAGTTCTGGAACGAAGGTCGGTAGAATAACCGAACATCTCTGCCAGCGGAACATAAGCCTTAACCAGCTTGCCGCCGCCGATGTCTTCCATACCCTCGATACGACCACGACGAGAATTGATATCACCGATGATATCACCCATATACTCTTCCGGCATGGTTACCTCAACCTTCATGATCGGCTCAAGCAGTACCGGGTTACCTTTACGCATAGCATCCTTGAATGCCATGGAACCTGCGATATGGAAAGCCATCTCAGAAGAGTCGACCTCATGGTAGGAACCATCGTATACGTCAGCGTGAACGCCGAGTACCGGGAATCCGCCGAGGATACCTGCCTTAGCAGCCTCTTCGATACCTTCGCCTACAGCCGGGATGTACTCTTTCGGGATAGCACCGCCGACAACGCTGGACTCAAACTTGAAGGTCTCTTCGCCGTTCGGATCCATCGGAGTGAAGTGTACCTTACAGTGACCGTACTGACCACGACCACCAGACTGTTTTGCATACTTGCTGTCTACATCTACAGCCTTTGTGAAGGTCTCTTTGTAAGCTACCTGCGGAGCACCTACGTTAGCTTCAACGTGGAACTCACGAAGCAGACGGTCTACGATAATCTCCAGATGGAGCTCGCCCATACCAGCGATGATTGTCTGACCAGTCTCTTTGTTTGTATAAGCACGGAAGGTCGGATCCTCCTCTGCCAGTTTTGCAAGAGCCTCGCCCATCTTGTCCTGACCAGCTTTGGTCTTCGGCTCGATAGCGATGTCGATAACCGGCTCCGGGAACTCCATGGACTCCAGGATTACCGGATGCTGCTCATCACAGATAGTATCACCTGTGGTGGAGAACTTGAATCCGATCGCTGCTGCGATATCACCGGAGTAAACCTTTTCCAGCTCGTGACGCTTGTTGGCATGCATCTGAAGGATACGTCCAACACGCTCTTTTTTGTCCTTTGTTGCATTCAGTACATATGAACCGGAGTTCATAACACCTGAGTACACACGGAAGTAAGCCAGCTTACCTACGAACGGGTCGGTCATGATCTTGAATACAAGAGCGGAGAACGGCTCTTCGTCGGAAGAATGTCTTACAGTCTCGTTGCCATCCAGGTCAACACCCTTGATCGGCGGGATGTCAAGCGGAGACGGCATGAACTCGATGATTGCATCCAGGAGCTTCTGAACACCCTTATTTCTGTATGCAGTACCACAGCATACCGGGATTGCCTGACACTCGCAGGTTGCTTTTCTTAATACTTTCTTTAACTCATCTACAGACGGCTCTTCACCCTCAAGGTAAGCCATCATCAGATCGTCGTCCAGCTCGCAGATCTTCTCTACCAGCTCGGTGTGGTAAAGCTCAGCGTCATCCTTCATATCCTCCGGGATATCAAGGATGCTAATGTCCTCACCCTTATCATCATTGTAGATGTATGCTTTCATCTCGAACAGGTCGATAATTCCCTTGAAATCATCTTCCTTGCCGATCGGAAGCTGTAAACAGATAGCATTCTTACCAAGTCTGGTCTTGATCTGCTCTACACAGCCATAGAAGTTTGCACCCAGGATATCCATCTTGTTGATGAATGCCATACGCGGTACATTGTAGGTATCAGCCTGACGCCATACGTTCTCAGACTGCGGCTCTACACCACCCTTAGCACAGAATACACCTACAGCACCGTCCAGTACACGCAGGGAACGCTCAACCTCAACCGTGAAGTCAACGTGTCCTGGAGTATCGATGATGTTGATACGATGCTCCAGAGCGCCTGGTTTCGGTTTGCAGTTTTCCTGCAGAGTCCAGTGACAGGTTGTCGCTGCAGAAGTGATGGTAATACCTCTCTCCTGCTCCTGAGCCATCCAGTCCATGGTAGCAGTACCTTCATGAGTATCACCGATCTTATAGTTAACACCAGTATAATACAGAATACGCTCAGTAGTGGTAGTCTTACCAGCATCGATATGAGCCATAATACCAATATTTCTGGTTCTCTCTAACGGATATTCTCTTCCAGCCAAAGCTTTTTCCTCCTATTAGAATCTGTAATGAGCAAATGCCTTGTTAGCCTCTGCCATCTTATGCATATCTTCTTTCTTCTTCACAGATGCACCAGTGTTGTTAGCTGCATCCAGAATCTCTTTTGCCAGTCTCTCTTCCTGAGTCTTCTCGCCTCTCTTACGGGAGTACAGAGTGATCCAGCGAAGTGCAAGAGCCTGTCTTCTTTCCGGCTTAACCTCGATCGGTACCTGATAGGTAGCACCACCGATACGTTTTGCCTTAACTTCCAGAACCGGCATGATGTTGTTCATTGCCTCTTCGAAAACCTCTACAGCTTCCTTACCGGATTCTGCAGCGACACGATCAAACGCGCCGTATACGATCTTCTGAGCAACGCCCTTTTTGCCGTCCAGCATGATGTTGTTGATTAATTTAGTAACAACCTTGTTGTTGTACAGCGGATCCGCTAATACGTCTCTTTTCTGAGTATGTCCTTTACGTGGCACGTTACTTCCCTCCTTAATATCTGCTCCGGCGGGGAGCCGCGGGAGCCATTCATTAGATCTTAGGTACTCGCATTGAACACTTAGCGAGGTTCCTCACGAGCTTAGTGTGAAAGCGCACCTGCGAAACGAGCGCGTCTTTCAGCGCGACATTGAGCATGGTGCTTCCTCTCTTCCTACTCGGCAGGTTCTCTCTAAGTTCAACCTGCGTCTCGTGCGCGGTTCTATGATTCCCTGCAACCTACAGGATCAATATCAAAGTCCGGCACATTCATTCTAAATCTAATAGAACTTCTACCTAATTAAAATTATTTCTTGTCTTTCGGTCTCTTAGCGCCGTATTTGGAACGCGCCTGTTTTCTGTTGGCTACGCCTGCAGTATCAAGAGTACCTCTGATGATGTGGTATCTGGTACCTGGTAAGTCTTTTACACGACCACCACGAATCAGAACAACGCTGTGCTCCTGTAAGTTGTGTCCCTCACCCGGGATGTAGCTTGTTACTTCGATACCGTTGGAAAGACGAACTCTGGCGATTTTTCTAAGAGCAGAGTTAGGCTTTTTAGGTGTTGCAGTCTTAACGGCTGTACACACGCCTCTCTTCTGCGGTGCAGAAACGTTGATAGCTTTCTTCTGTAAAGAGTTGTATCCCTTCTGCAGAGCCGGAGCTGTTGATTTCTTTTCAGATGTCTGTCTTCCCTTTCTTACTAACTGGTTAAATGTAGGCATCCTTTTCACCTCCTGTGATATTGTCTGTGGTTGCTTTTTTAAGCTTGTATTTCCGCGCAGAAATTCCTTGAATTTTGCACGCTTACTTATTATAGCTAGTTTGAGTTGCACTGTCAAGGTATAAAATGCAAATTTTTCCCGTAAAATAAAGGGTTTGTTACTGTTCACGCATACGTGCCCAGTAACGGAATTTGCCGTGGCTTCGCATTTAAATACGGCAAATTCCTGCTGCCACCACGTTTTCTTACGGCACTTTCGGTTCCAAAAGTGCCTACCTGTGAGCAGTAACAAGGGTTTTGTGCTGTAGCCAGGTACAGTGCAAAACCCTCTATTGTCTCGTCTGACTCTTTTTTGTCTGGAAAATATCTTAAATATCCCGGAACTTCATTTCCGCTACTCCTGCGGTCCCATGTACTCCGAATCACCAAAACCAAGAATCAGCATAAAAAGCGGATTCAGGAAAAATAAACCAATCGTAAATCCTATCCCGTGACCATAGGCACACGCCAGCTTATAGAGTGCCACCACATTCATGAGTGCTGTTCCCAGAAGCGCAAGCGAACCGATAACTCCCACGATTCCGCCGAAGGAATTTAAAATACCTCCGCCGACCGCCAGTCCCAGTGCCACCCAAAAATACTGCACATCCCAGGTCAGTCGGTACTGTACATAGCCATTGTAAATCGGAATGATGGATTTCCATCCTTCTTCCCCGGCTTTTGTAAAGATCTTCCAGTATGCAATTACCTGCAGAATATAAAAGATAAACGCAAATAATGCATATGCCATAATAAACGCCACCAATCCCATACGCTTTCCTCCTTTCAGTTTTTACTGTCCAAAAAACGTATTCACGCCAGTCAGCAGTCCGTTCGCCAGCGTCTCAAGCGTCGCACCCGAATGATCGGACGCCTTATCTCCCAGCTCAATATCCACACTCGGAATCGTCGAATAGGAAGTCTGGGTCAAATCCATCTCCATGCTGCCTTTGGAATAAATCTTCACACCCGCGCTCTTTAAGCCGCTGATCAGCGACTCGCCCAGTTGGTTGTGCTGCTTCCAATGAGAGGCAACCGGCTCCATCGCACGGTAGGTTGCATTGCTTGGAACGCTCATGAAAAAAGCACCCTTGTTGCTGCTGGTTGAATCCCAGTGCAAGGCTATATGACAGTCCGCGTTGTTATTCGCAATGACCGTACGGGCTATATTATCCAGCTGTACATCATCTGATTCACGGATCATCAGTACATCATAGCCTGCATTCAGAAGTTTTGTCTTAAGCACCTTTGCCATAGCAAGTGTTACCTTGCTCTCTGCTGTTCCATCTGCAAAGGTCATACCGCTGGAAACTGCCACTGCTGAGGTAGCACCGGCTCCGGTTGTGCCGCCGGTTACTTTCGCACTTCCATCCGGATGACACTGGGTCTTGACGCTTCCGCCACCGTTTGTTCCATGTCCGGCATTGACACAGACCACTTTATTTTTCTTGTTGGAAGCCGTCGAGCGGTACAGGGTCGCAGTTCCGCTGTTGATCTTTGAATAATTTGCGTATTTATAATTAGAAGAAAGTGCGATCGCCGTGCCGCCGGATGTCTGCGCTCCCGCTGCTGTCTGGCTGGTTGTCTGGACAGCACCTGCGGATGCCGGTTTTTTGCTTGTCACATAGGCGGATGAAACGTAATACTTCTTTCCATTCAAAAGAATCATCGTCCACTGCCCGCTGGTTCCCACGCGCTCCAGCTTCTGACCGTAGGACAGATTGCCCGCGATATTATTGTCCTTGATCTGCGCCGATGTCCGGTAGCGCAGGGAAGACGTATTGACATACACCGAGTCACCTGCCAGCGCGATCTGCGACATACCGGCTGTCATCAGCAGAGCCGCCGCCAGTCCCAGTGTGTGTTTTTTGAGCCAATTGTGTCTCTTCATCTATATAATCTCCTTCCAATGTCTCTATTTTTAAAATAATTGTTTCTGTTTTGAAAGTCTAAAATCGTTAAATTTGTTCTTTAAATTTATACAATTTAATCACATTACTTTGGATTTTAAACATTTCCTTTATAAGTATAACGGATTTTCCCCTTCGATTCAACCAATCCCGCGCTTCTATTTCTTACGGTTTTCTGTCTATGATATGGCAGGAACGAATGTGCCTTGGCACATTCGGGCGTCTCGCGCGGTCGCTTGCGACAACCTACAGCTTCGCGCGAGTGCGCATCATTGGCACAAAAAAAGACCGCCGCATCTCTGCGGCGATCTCCAAAAAACGATTCCGTTTTTCATTTTTAATTATTCTTCACTCAGCTCATCCTCGTTGAGTACAATCTTGTCTGCCTCGTCCAGTTCAGCCGGCTCGTTGAAGTCGTCCTCTGCCAGATCGATATCATCCTCTTCCTCAACATCAGTGTTCAGCTTGATGGAGCGGTAACGCTTCATACCGGTACCAGCCGGAATCAGCTTACCAATCAGAACGTTCTCCTTCAGACCAATCAGCTTATCTACCTTTCCGTTGATGGCAGCCTCGGTCAGAACCTTGGTTGTCTCCTGGAAGGATGCAGCGGATAAGAAGGAGTCGGTTGCCAGAGATGCCTTGGTGATACCCAGCATAACCTGACGTCCGATCGCCGGCTCTTTGCCCTCGGCTTCCAGCGCCTCGTTCATCTCGTTGAAATCGAGTACATCCATGGATACGCCCGGCAGTACGTCGGAATCTCCACTTTCCTCAATCTTAATCTTCTTTAACATCTGGTGTACGATCATCTCGATATGCTTATCGTTGAT
Source organism: Clostridium sp. AF12-41 (assembly GCF_003461685.1). Classification (NCBI taxonomy): domain Bacteria; kingdom Bacillati; phylum Bacillota; class Clostridia; order Eubacteriales; family Clostridiaceae; genus Clostridium; species Clostridium sp. AF12-41. The sequence goes on from NZ_QTXO01000003.1 coordinate 312,975, forward strand.
TTCTACACCCTGTAAGCGGTATACACGCTGTACTTCCTGGATCATGTAATCCTGTACGGCGCGAACGCCCTTGATCTTCAGAATATCGTGCGGGTTCACGCTACCTTCGGTCAGCTCGTCACCAGCCTCCAGAACCGCGCCGTCCTGAATCTTGATACGGGAGCCGTAAGGAATCAGGTATGTCTTGGAATTGCCCGTCTCATTATCCGTGATAATGATCTCACGTTTCTTCTTGGTATCTTTGATGGTTGCCACACCGCCGAACTCAGCGATGATAGCAAGTCCCTTCGGCTTACGTGCCTCGAAAAGCTCCTCGACACGCGGAAGACCCTGTGTGATATCGCCACCGGCAACGCCGCCCGAGTGGAACGTACGCATGGTCAGCTGTGTACCAGGCTCACCGATGGACTGTGCCGCGATGATGCCGACTGCCTCACCGACCTGGACCGGCTGACCGGTTGCCATGTTGGCACCGTAGCACTTCGCACACACACCGATATGGGATTTACAGGTCAGGACGGTACGGATCTTGATGGAATCTCTGCCCTGTTTCTTCAATGCTTCCATAACAGCCGCTGCACGCTTCGGCGTACACATATGGTTCTTCTCGATCACCACTTCACCTGTATCCGGGTCTGTGATTGTCTCAGCGATGAAACGTCCTGTGATACGCTCCTGCAATGTCTCGATGGTCTCCTGACCATCCATGAATGCCTTGATCTCCATATACGGAATCTCCGGCTTATCCCAGCAGCAGTCCTCCTCGCGGACGATCAGATCCTGGGATACGTCTACCAGACGTCTGGTCAGGTAACCAGAGTCGGCAGTACGCAGAGCCGTATCGGACATACCTTTTCGAGCTCCGTGTGCGGAGATGAAGTACTCCAGTACGTCCAGACCCTCACGGAAGTTGGACTTGATAGGAAGTTCAATCGTATGACCGGTCGTATCTGCCATCAGTCCTCGCATACCAGCAAGCTGTTTAATCTGCTTATCCGATCCTCGCGCACCGGAGTCAGCCATCATGAAGATGTTGTTATATTTGTCAAGTCCTGTCAGCAGGTCGTGAGTCAGCTGATCATCGGTTGCCTTCCAGGTCTCGATAACTTCTTTGTAACGCTCTTCCTCTGTGATAAGACCACGGCGGAAGTTCTTTGCGATATGGTCAACCGTTGCCTGCGCGTCAGCAATCAGCTTCGGCTTGCTTGCCGGTACGGTCATATCGGAAATCGATACGGTCATGGCTGCACGTGTAGAGAACTTGTAGCCAATCGCCTTGATATCATCCAGGGTGATCGCTGTCTGGGTTGCACCATGGACATTGATAACCTTCTCCAGAATCTGCTTTAACTGCTTCTTGCCTACGTGGAAGTCAACTTCCAGTTTCAGCTCGTTCTCTTTCTGGGAACGGTCTACGAAGCCCAGATCCTGCGGGATGATCTCGTTGAAGATGAAACGTCCAACGGTAGACTCGATGATACCAGTCTTCGTTGTGCCATCCGGCATCGTGCGGGTTACTCTTACTTTGACACGGGAATGCAGGGTAACAACCTTGTTCTCGTATGCAAGAATCGCCTCGTTGATGCTCTTGAATGCCATGCCCTCGCCCTTGGCGCCCGGACGTTCCTGGGTCAGATAGTAAATACCAAGTACCATATCCTGAGAAGGAACGGCTACCGGACCACCATCGGACGGTTTTAACAGGTTATTCGGAGAAAGCAGCAGGAAACGGCACTCTGCCTGTGCCTCCACGGAAAGCGGAAGATGTACCGCCATCTGGTCGCCATCGAAATCGGCGTTGAATGCGGTACAAACAAGCGGATGCAGCTTGATTGCCTTACCTTCTACCAGAATCGGCTCGAATGCCTGGATACCCAGACGATGCAGTGTAGGAGCACGGTTTAACATAACCGGATGCTCTTTGATTACATCCTCGAGAACGTCCCAAACCTCCGGCTGAAGGCGCTCTACCATCTTCTTTGCATTTTTAATGTTATGAGCGGTTCCGTTGGAAACCAACTCTTTCATAACGAACGGTTTAAACAGCTCGATCGCCATCTCTTTCGGCAGACCGCACTGGTAAATCTTTAACTCCGGTCCTACGACGATAACAGAACGTCCGGAATAGTCAACTCGTTTACCCAGCAGGTTCTGACGGAAACGTCCCTGTTTACCCTTTAACATATCGGAAAGGGACTTGAGGGCACGGTTGCCAGGACCGGTAACCGGACGGCCACGGCGGCCATTATCAATTAATGCGTCAACTGCCTCCTGAAGCATACGTTTCTCGTTGCGCACGATGATATCCGGTGCGCCGAGCTCCAGAAGTCTTGCCAGACGGTTGTTACGGTTGATAATACGGCGGTACAGGTCGTTTAAGTCGGAAGTTGCGAAACGTCCGCCATCCAGCTGTACCATCGGACGGATATCCGGCGGGATAACCGGGACAACGGTCATGATCATCCACTCCGGTTTGTTGCCGGAATTTCTGAATGCCTCTACGACTTCCAGACGCTTGATGATGCGGGCACGCTTCTGTCCGGTTGCATCCTGTAACTGGTTTCTCAGATCCTCAGAATCCTTCTCCAGGTCGATCGCCTTTAAAAGCTCCTGAATCGCCTCGGCACCCATGCCGACACGGAAAGAACCGTAACCGTATTTCTCGATCTCGTCACGGTACTCCTTCTCAGACAGAACCTGCTTCATCTGCAGTCCGGTCTGTCCCGGATCCAGCACGATATAGGAAGCGAAGTACAGAACCTTCTCCAGAGTTCTCGGAGAAATGTCCAGAATCAGACCCATGCGGCTCGGAATTCCCTTGAAATACCAGATGTGGGAAACCGGAGCTGCAAGCTCGATATGACCCATGCGCTCACGGCGGACGCTGGCTTTTGTAACCTCAACGCCGCAGCGGTCACAGATAACACCTTTATATCTGATTTTTTTATATTTACCACAGTGGCACTCCCAGTCCTTGCTCGGTCCAAAGATTCTCTCACAGAACAGGCCGTCTTTCTCCGGCTTTAATGTTCTGTAGTTGATGGTCTCCGGCTTTTTAACCTCGCCGTGAGACCACTCCAGAATCTTTTCAGGGGATGCCAAACCGATCTTGATTGCGTCAAATGTCAATGGTTGATATGTTTCATTTGTCTCTGGCATGAGCGGTACTCCCTCCTATCGATTATTCTTCGTCGTCAGATCCATTATCATCGGAAACGTCTGCATAGTCATCGTCTGTATAGCCGTCTGCCTCTGCTGTATACTCATCATGCTCTACATCGGTCAGCTCACCATCTTTAAATTCCTGCTCCTGGTAACCGTAGTTGCCGAAGGACTCATTCTGAGAGTAACGCTTGCTGTCACCCTCGATGACGGAACGAAGATCGGTATCGCCTTCGTCGATGTTCTCCTTGAGCTCGATCTCGGAACCGTCTTCTGCCAGAACTCTGACATCCAGACCCAGGGACTGAAGCTCTTTTAAGAGTACCTTGAAGGACTCCGGAATACCCGGCTCCGGAATATTCTCGCCCTTGATGATTGCCTCGTATGTCTTCACACGACCTACCACATCATCGGACTTCACGGTCAGGATCTCCTGCAGCGTATAGGATGCGCCATACGCCTCCAGTGCCCAAACCTCCATCTCTCCGAAACGCTGGCCACCGAACTGAGCTTTACCACCCAGCGGCTGCTGTGTAACGAGGGAGTAAGGACCTGTGGAGCGTGCATGAATCTTATCATCAACCAGATGATGCAGTTTCAGGTAATGCATGTGTCCGATTGTAACCGGGCTGTCGAAGTATTCGCCGGTACGTCCATCTCTCAGGCGGACTTTACCATCGCGTCCGATCGGAACGCCCTTCCAGAGTTTTCTGTGCTCCAGATGGGTACCCAGATACTCCATAACTTCCGGATCTACAATATCTTTATATTTTGCTTCGAACTCTTCCCAGGAGGTGTTGACATAGTCATTTGCCATCTCCAGAGTGTTCTGAATATCTTTCTCGTCTGCACCGTCGAAAATCGGGGTGGACACATCAAAACCAAGTGCTTTGGCAGCAAGGCTTAAATGAATCTCCAGGACCTGTCCGATATTCATACGGGACGGTACGCCCAGTGGGTTCAGTACGATGTCGAGCGGACGGCCATTCGGAAGGAACGGCATATCCTCAACCGGAAGCACACGGGAAACGACACCCTTGTTACCATGACGACCAGCCATCTTATCGCCGACGGAAATCTTTCTCTTCTGTGCAATGTAGATACGAACGGTCTTATTTACACCCGGAGCCAGCTCGTCGCCGTTCTCTCTTGTAAATACCTTCGCATCAATGATGATACCGTATGCACCATGCGGTACTTTCAGGGAGGTATCACGAACCTCTCTTGCCTTCTCACCGAAGATCGCACGTAACAGGCGCTCTTCTGCGGTCAGCTCGGTCTCTCCCTTCGGAGTAACCTTACCTACCAGGATATCACCGGCACGAACCTCTGCACCGATGCGGATGATACCGCGCTCGTCCAGATCTTTCAGTGCATCCTCGCCGACACCCGGAACATCTCTTGTGATCTCTTCCGGTCCCAGCTTGGTATCACGTGCTTCTGCCTCGTATTCCTCGATATGGACGGAGGTATATACATCCTCCTGAACCAGACGCTCAGACAGAAGAACGGCATCCTCGTAGTTGTAGCCTTCCCAGGTCATGAAGCCGATCAGCGGGTTTTTGCCCAGACCGATCTCACCGTTGCAGGTGGACGGACCATCTGCGATAACCTCGCCAGCTTCGACATGGTCATTCTTGTATACAATCGGTTTCTGATTGTAGCAGTTGGACTGGTTACTTCTCTTGAATTTTGTCAGATGGTATACATCGCGGTTTCCATCGGAATCTCTCTTGATGATGATCTCGTTGGAAGCGGAGCGCTCAACCACACCGGCATTCTTTGCAACGACACACACACCGGAGTCAACAGCTGCCTTCGCGGAAATACCGGTATCGACAACGGCTCTCTCGGTGGTCAGAAGCGGTACCGCCTGACGCTGCATGTTCGATCCCATCAGAGCACGGTTCGCATCGTCGTTCTGCAGGAACGGAATCATGGAAGTAGCTACGGAGAATACCATCTTCGGGGATACGTCCATCAGGTCGATTTTCTTCTTCTGGAACTCGGAGGTCTCCTCACGGAAACGACCAGATACGTTATTGTGGACGAAGTGTCCTTCTTCGTCTAACTGCTCGTTTGCCTGTGCAACAACGAAGTTATCTTCCTCGTCTGCTGTCAGGTATACAACCTCATCCGTAACAACCGGGTTGGACGGATCGGTTTTATCTACTACACGGTACGGAGCTTCGATGAAACCGTACTCATTGACACGTGCGTAAGATGCCAGGGAGTTGATCAGACCGATGTTCGGTCCCTCAGGTGTCTCGATCGGGCACATACGGCCATAGTGTGTGTAGTGTACATCTCGTACCTCGAATCCGGCACGGTCCCTTGACAGACCGCCAGGACCCAGGGCGGAAAGACGTCTCTTATGGGTCAGCTCGGACAGCGGGTTGTTCTGATCCATGAACTGGGACAGCTGGGAACTTCCGAAGAACTCCTTGACTGCTGCTGTAACCGGCTTGATATTGATCAGGGACTGGGCAGAAACACCTTCCATGTCCTGTGTTGTCATACGCTCACGTACCACACGCTCCATACGGGACAGACCGATACGGTACTGGTTCTGAAGCAGCTCGCCGACCGCACGGATACGACGGTTGCCCAGATGATCGATATCATCTGGATTGCCGATGCCACCTTCCAGATGCATGTTGTAGTTGATGGAAGCGATGATATCTTCCTTCGTAATGTGCTTCGGAATCAGGTCATGGATATCTCTGCGGATAATCTCTTTTAACTCCTCATCAGAAGCGCCGGCATTTTCTTCCAGAATACCCTGGAGAACCGGATAGAATACTAACTCTGTGACGCCTACTTCTTCCGGATCGAAATTCACATAAGCGCCCAGATCTACCATCATGTTAGAAAGAACCTTGTGATTCTTCTTCTCACCCTGAATCCATACAAACGGAACGCCTGCGTTCTGGATGTCAGTAGCAAGGTCCTTGGTAATCTTTGTTCCCTGCTCCGCCAGAATCTCTCCGGTAGTTGTATCAACCACATCCTCAGCCAGAACGTGACCTACGATACGGTTCTTAAAGTGAAGCTTTTTATTGAATTTATAACGACCTACCTTTGCCAGATCGTAGCGGCGCGGATCGAAGAACATGCTGTTTAACAGGCTCTCTGCGCTGTCTACGGAAAGCGGCTCACCTGGACGAATCTTCTTATATAATTCCAGAAGACCATCCTGGTAGTTGTTGGACGGATCCTTCTCAAAGCTCTTCTCCAGTTTCAGCTCATCGCCGAACAGGTCAATGATCTCGGCGTTAGTACCGTAACCAAGAGCACGGATCAGAACAGTAACAGGAACTTTTCTGGTCCGGTCTACACGCACGTAGAAAATGTCGTTGGAATCTGTCTCATACTCCAGCCAGGCACCCCGGTTCGGGATAACGGTGCAGCTGTATAACTCTGTACCGATCTTATCGTGCGCGATTCCATAATAAATACCAGGGGAACGAACAAGCTGGCTGACGATAACTCGCTCCGCTCCGTTGATAACGAAGGAGCCGGTGTCGGTCATAAGTGGAAGATCACCCATGAAAATCTCATGTTCATTGATCTCATCTTTATCTTTATTGCAAAGTCTTACCTTTACCTTCAGAGGAGCTGCATAGGTCGCATCGCGCTCTTTGCACTCTTCGATCGTATATTTGATATCGTTTTTACACAGTGTAAAATCCACAAATTCCAGACTCAAGTGACCTGCGAAATCCGTGATCGGGGAGATATCAGCAAACACTTCTTTCAGTCCCTCATCCAGGAACCACTGATACGAGTTTTTCTGAATCTCAATCAAATTCGGCATTTCCAGAACTTCTTTTTGTCTTGAGAAGGTCATCCTTACACCTTTACCGGTTTTTACCGGACGCATCCTGCTTTTCTCCATTCGATGTTTCACCCCTGTTTTCTTTCTATCTCTATGGTTTGCATTTTTCCATCTCCGAACCAGCCTTGTTTCATGCCGACGGAGCTGCACTGTCATTTGGGCATACGAATACCCGGAAAACACAGTTTTCCACAATAGTGCATTCTCCATCTTAGCATGGGATTTGATGGGTGTCAAGTGGTTTTTTGATGGATTTGGAATAAGCCATAGTTACCCGTCTATTTTTCTTGCCATTTCCCCTCTCCAATGCTATAATACATAGTAATTGCGCGGCTATTTTCGTTATTTCTGCGAAATGGGATTGGATTTGTGTCCCGCCGCTATCTACAACGGAGGTATATATATATGTCATTTTGGAATGTACTGCTAGTTATTATCGTCATTCTGGCTATCCTTCTTGTCGTACTGTATATTCTGGGTTCCCGGATGCAGAAACGTCAGGCAGAGCAGCAGACTATGATCGACGCTTCGAAACAGACTGTTTCGATTCTGGCGATTGACAAAAAGAAACTGAAAATCGGAGATTCCGGTCTCCCGAAGATGGTTATTGACCAGACTCCATGGTATATGAAGTGGGCGAAGCTCCCGATCGTAAAGGCTAAGATCGGACCGAAGGTTGTGACCATGATCGCGGATGAGAAGGTATTCCTTCAGTTACCGCTCCGCACCGAGGCAAAGGTTGTCATCAGCGGTCTTTATATCACAGAGATCAAGAGCGTGCGCGGAGGCATCCCGCCGCTGCCGAAGAAGAAAAAATTCTTTGACCGTTTCAAGAAAAATACAGAAGAGGCAGCAAAGAAAGAAGCTTCCAAGTCCAAGAAAAATAAATAATGGATCTTAAAATCCCGGAAATGTAACTGATTGCACGTTTCCGGGATTTTTGATTCATCGATTTTATTTCTTTGTTTCTATATTCTTTTATATTTACTGCTCTTTCAGGTTCAATTTCGCCGTCGCCTTCGATTTCACATCAATTTCAATATGGCTCTGGCTGGTCTGCTCATAGTTGAGTTCCAGCGTATAATCAATCTGGATTTTCAGATGATCCGGACCTTCATTGATCTTGATGCGGTCGGTCGTGACGCCCACGATCATCTGACCGTATGGAGTCACATAACAGCTGACATTCGGACGGTTCTCCTGAAAAATCATATGCGCCCGCGCATCGCCTCCCTTGATCATATCGACGCTGTCCGCATTGGCTTTGATGGTATTGCGAATGCTTCCTTCCTCGCCCTCCAGTATCTCATCATAGATGATATAATGCTTGCCATTTTTGAAATAATAGCTGCCTGCCGTGATAACCTCCAGGTTATTCGTCTCCCCGTCCGCAATATGGGCACCGCGCACGGATACAAGCACATCTTTCGTCATATTTTAATACTCCTCAATGTTAATCTGTTTCGTGTCTTTTACCTCTTTTGGCAGAATCGCCTTGGCAAAACGCGTGAAATTCTCCGCCCGGTCGCTGACAAAGAACTGATACTGGTCAAGAATCGGCTCCCCGGCAGCAGCGCGGCGGCTGTTTTCCTCCGAAAAACGTTCCAGATCCTCCGAACTGCGTGTCAGATCCATGTCCCGCAGCAGAGTTTTAAGTTCAACCGCCGTCTCATATGCCGGATTTACCAAAGTCACCTCGTCACCCATCAGCCGGTGCAGCGTCGAACGCAGCAGCGGATAATGCGTACATCCCATAACCAGCGTATCAATGTATTTTTCTTTCAGCGAAGAAAGATACCGGGAGGCAATCTCGTCTGTTACCGAATCATGGAAGAGTCCTTCCTCCACCAGCGGCACAAAGAGCGGACACGGTTTTCCAATGACCTCAATATCCGGGCGCAGCTTCTGCATTTCTCTGGTATAAATACCGCTCCGGATGGTCGCCTCGGTTCCAATCACGCCAATCTTTCCATTATGGGTTGCCTCGGCGGCCGTGCGCGCGCCCGCGTAGATAACCCCGATGATCGGGATATCCAATTCCTGTTTGACCGTCTCCAGTGCACACGCCGAGGCCGTGTTGCAGGCAATCACGATCGCCTTGACTCCCTGTGTTTTCAGAAAACGGATGATCTGGCGGGAATAGCGCAGCACCGTCTCCTGCGATTTGCTTCCATATGGAACGCGCGCCGTATCTCCAAAGTATACGATGCGCTCCTGCGGCATCTGGCGCATGATCTCACGGGCTACCGTCAGACCGCCGATGCCTGAATCAAAAACTCCGATCGGGGCATTTCTATCCATGTTTACCTTCCTTTCGGCAAAATTCTTATGGTCATGTTTCCATTCTTTCCCGAACTTCTGTGTATATCGAATCATATAACGTCCAAAAGTAGATTCTCACACACTGTTTCAGGATTCTGAAACATTTTTATTTATTTCTAGGCTTCGTAGCGTTTCAGTCCGTGTTCAATCAGCTTTGTCACCATCTCCGGCTTCGGGATTCCGGCCGCCTCAAAGAGCATCGGGTACATACTGATCGCGGTAAAGCCCGGCATGGTATTGATCTCATTGAAGATAACCTCGCCGTCCTTCGTCACAAAGAAATCGACACGCGACAGACCATAGCCATCTACCGCCTTGAAAATACGTCTCGCCGCCTGACGCACACGCTCGGTCGCATCGCCCGGAAGCTCTGGATTTACCACGGTTCTGGACTCTGCGTTGTAATATTTCGCATCGAAATCATAGAAATCGGCTGCTGCCAGAATCTCACCAACACCGGAAGCGATGACCGGTTCTGTGCCATTTCCAAAGACCGCACATTCGATCTCACGGCCGACGATCGTCTCCTCAACCAGAATCTTGCGGTCATGGTGCGCCGCCTCCTTTAAGCCTGCAATCAGCTCTTCGCGATCCGATGCCTTGCTGACACCTCTGGAAGAACCTGCATTGGACGGCTTGATAAATACCGGATATGCGAACCGGTTCTCGATGCGTGCCACAACCTCATCCATCTTTTCAAGTTCTTTGCGGATGACCAGCTCATATGCCGCCTGGCGCACGCCTGTGTGGTCAACGATCTGTTTTGTATACACTTTATCCATCGAAACGCTGGACGCCAGCACACCGCATCCGACATACGGGATTTTTGCCAGCTCAAAGATGCCCTGAATGGTGCCGTCCTCGCCCCAGAGTCCATGCAGAACCGGGAATACCACATCAATGCGGATCATTTCCGCCTTACCATCTTTCAGGACGATCACGGATTTCTCCGTTGCATCCGGGGAAAGGATCGCGGTCGTCGTGTTCTTTCTCCAACTCTCATCCTCGATCTGCTCGACCGAGTCAACCAGCAGCCATTTTCCCTCTTCGGTAATGCCGATCAGGGTTACATCATAGCGCTCTGTATCTATATTTTTAATGACATTGATTGCCGACATACATGAAACAATATGTTCCGAAGACTGTCCGCCAAATACCACAAGTACACTCTTTTTCATAATATCCGCCTTTCTGCCGGGTGTGGGAAGCTTCACCACACGCCGGAATGCTATTCCAAAATATAGTTTAGATTATACCATAACTGTCAATACTTGCGACAAGAAGATTCGATTTCTTTCAGTAAAAGGAGAGCCATTATGTTAAATCAAGTGATTTCGTTCCAGTCTGAAAATTCTCTGTCATCCGCATCCAGGATTCATCCACCTGTTACCAATAAATGCCGCCATTTTTCCACCGGTTCCTGCAAGTTTTCCCATATCTACGATGGAATACTCCCGCTTCTCGCATTATGTTCCATGCTCTTATTTCTGCTTTTCTGCCTGCCTCTTCTTACTTTTACCAGAAACCAGATTCAGCAGAAAGTCCTGGCGTACGCGATCGCCCCGCCGATCCTGCAGACTCATGTGATCGACAACTGGTGGGGTGTTCTCTATCCGCCGCCCGCCCTGTCCGGAGGTGTCATGCCAGAAGAAAACTCAAAAAATCAGAGCGCCGATTCCGTCTCTGATGCTCTGATTTTTGATAACGATATGAACTGGCTGTCGCAAAAGAAACATATCATTTTTGATGTAAACAAGAAATCTACTTCTCTGATTTCCTCTAAAGCTGACCCGATGACTTGCTCCAATCACTCGAAACGTTCTGGAACAGCTTCAGCTTCCAAAACAACCACCGAACCGACAGAATCTTCTTCGAACTCAAAAATAGCAGCCACGCACGCCGTTTCCGCTGACAGCAGTCTGCCGGATAAAGCTCATGCTTCCTCCGACAATTCGATTACTCTTCGGGTAACGTGTCGTTTTTTATCTTTCCTTCCCGGAGGCTCGGAGTGATGAAATTCTCATAGGAATAGTTCCACAGCGTCTCCGAGCCCTTGGCGGTATTCTTATTTCTTCCAAGAATCTGGCTCAGGTGCACGCCGCGCGTCGCCCACGCCTTTCCCTTGGAAGCATCATTGAGCATCGTCGGCTGGATGTTGTCCATCGTATGTGCAAACCGTGCTTCCGGCGTCTCCCCGGCTTCAAATTCATCCCAGAGAGCGCGCAGTTTTTCGCCCTGATCCGGCGGCAGCATTCCGAAAATGCGCTCTGCACCCTTTAATTCTCTCTCCCGCTGGGTTTTCTTCGCCTCCTCATCATAGGCATACGTGTCGCCGGCGTCGATCTCGACCAGATCATGAATCAGAAGCATGGTAACCGTTTTCAGCACATCGATCGGCTCATTGGAATACTCCGCCAGAAGCACCGTCATGATCGCCATATGCCATGCGTGCTCCGCGTCATTTTCCTTCCGCTCGCCGTCTGTCAGATACGTCTGGCGACCAATAAATTTCTCCTTGTCTATCTCCCGGATAAATGCAAACTGCTGCTCCAGACGTTCTTTCTGTTTCTGATTTATATCCATTGTTTCCGCCTCCCTGGTCTATTTCACCACATTTCTAGTTACTGTTCACGCATACGTGCCCAGTAACGGAAAAATGCCTCTTGCATTTATCCTCTCTTTACAGTCTCTTCCCTGCAAGAACCTCTTTATAATCCTTATAATTCTCCTCCAAAAGCTTCGGCGTATCCAGACCATACGGGCACATCGACTTGCAGTGTCCGCAGTGCAGGCAGTCCTCTATCTTCTTCATCTTCGCCTGTCCCTCCGGGGAGAGGTATCTCGCTGACGGAGAACGGCGCAGAAGCAGGGACATACGCGCACAGTTGTTGATCTCGATTCCTGCCGGACACGGCATACAGTAGCCGCAGCCCCGGCAGAATTCACCTGCCAGCTCTTTCTGGTCTTTTTCAATAACAGCTTTCAGCTCGTCCGTCAGTTCCGGTGGATTGCCGATGTAGCTTAAAAATTCGTCCAGCTCGCTTTCCTTCTGTACACCCCAGATCGGCAGTACATTCTCAAACTGTGCCATATAGGCATAGATCGCAGCCGAATTGGTCAGCAGACCGCCCGACAGACCCTTCATTGCGATAAATCCCATTTCGTGCTCCGCACAGGCCTTCGCCAACGCGATCTCCCGCTCGGTGGAAAGATAATTAAATGGGAACTGCAGGGTATCGTAAAGCCCCGACTCGATCGCCTCCTCCGCAATGCTCATGCGGTGGTTCGTGATGCCGATGAAACGGATTTTCCCCTGCTCTTTTGCCTCGAGCATCGCCTCATAAAGACCGCTTCCGTCTCCCGGCTTCGGACAGACTGCCGGATTGTGGAACTGGTAAATGTCCACGTAGTCTGTTTTTAAATTATGTAAACTCGTCTCCAGATCCTTCCAGAAGCCTTCCGCCGTCGTTGCCGCTGTCTTGGTCGCAATATAGATATGCTCGCGCACGTCGCTCAGCGCATAGCCGATCTTCTCCTCACTGTCCGTATAAAAGCGCGCCGTATCAAAGAAACGGACACCCGCATCATACGCCTTGCGAAGCAGTACCTTCGCATCATCAAAAGAAATACGCTGGATTGGCAGCGCGCCAAATCCATTTTTATTGACGATAATATCCGTCTTTCCAAGGGTAACCGGCGTACCGGCTACCCTTTCTCTTGCGTCCAGCATCTCTTTCAGCGCCTCGTCGCTGTCATCGATCCAGACATCCTCCTCATCGGCGTTGAGACCGAGATATTTTGCCAGTGTCCGCTCATCATCCGACCGGTTCCAACGGGAAATATAGCGATCGATTTCCTCAAATGGAACCTGTCCGGACAGGTACAATTCTTTAAATGTCATACTTCCTTCCGCTCCTTTAAATTCTTAAGTACCGTGATTTCCTGGTTATCTATGTGCCCCCTGGCTACCGCCTTTGCCTCCGCCATATGGCGCAGACGCAGTGCCGCCAATATTTTTTCATGCTCTAACTGCAGAATCTGCCGTTTATCCTCGTCCTTGATGTATTCCAGACGGAACCGGTACATCTGCTCACGCAGGTTGTTCAAAATCTGCACCAGACGCTTGTTGCGGGTCGAATGGTAGATCACGTCATGGTATGCCTCGTCCGTCTCCGCGATCTTCATCGCATCGCCCTGATCAATCGCCGCTTTAAATGCTTTCTGTGCTTCTTCCAATGCCTGCATATCTTCTTCCGTCATGCGCTGGCACGCCAGCTCAATCGCCAGTTCCTCCAGCGAACGGCGCACTTCCAGCACATCTTTCAGGCTTTTTTCCGAAATCCGCGCCACCTCCGCGCCGCGCCGCGGAATCATCAGAACGAGTCCTTCCAGCTCCAGCTTGCGGATCGCCTCACGGATCGGGGTGCGGCTGACGCCCAGCTTCTGTGCCAGCTGGATCTCCATCAGGCGCTCACCCGGTGCCAGCTCTCCCTTTAAGATTGCCTGTCGGAGTGTGTTGAATACCACATCCCTGAGTGGGAGATATTCATTCATTTTAACCTCAAAATTGTTCCCCATCTGCGTGCCCCTTCCTGTTGTAAAAACTAGTCAGGTATACCTGTTTCGCCAGATCCTGGCTGCTGCCATAGCGGAGTTCCTCATACGCCGCCTGCGCCGCCGTCTGGTTCGTAAACAAGCCAAATACGGTTGGACCGCTTCCGCTCATCAAAGAGCCGTCCGCGCCCATCTCCATCATCTTATCTTTGAGTGTCTGAATCACCGGATTTTCCGGGATCGTCACCGTTTCCAGCACGTTTCCAAGCTGTGAAACGACGCCGGAGAGGTCTTTTTTCTCGATCGCCGCCCGCATCGCATCAATATCCGGATGCGCCTCTGCGCCCAGAGACGGCAGGTTTAAGCTCTCGTACACATGCTTCGTCGAAACGCTGACCGCCGGTTTGGCAATCAGCACGCGGCACTGCGGCATCGGCGGAAGCGGTGTCAGGATCTCCCCGATTCCCTCCGAAAGAGCCGTTCCCCGCATGATACAGTACGGCACATCCGCCCCCAGACGGACGCCGCGCTCCATCAGCTCCTGTTTCGAAAGCCCCAGTCCGAACATCTTGTTGACACCAAACAGGACTGCGGCCGCATCGCTGCTGCCGCCTGCCATCCCGGCTGCCACCGGGATAAATTTCTTCATCTTGATCTCCACACCGTCGCGGATTCCAAACTCATCCATCAGAAGCTTCGCCGCGCGGTAACCTAAGTTATTTTCATTGTCCGGCAGATAATAAAGGTTCGTTGAAAGACGGATTCCCTCTTCCTCCGTCCGGTTCAGTTCGATCGCGTCGTACACGCGCACCGTCTGCATGATCATCCGCACTTCGTGGTAGCCGTCTTCTCTCCGGCGGACTACATCCAGACCGAGATTGATCTTTCCATATGCTTTCAGCTCCAGATGCCTGATCATCGGTCATTCCTCCCATCGTTCCCTTAGTGTAATCACACTAGATTGTATTTTTTCATTATTTTGTATACAAGCTATTATATCCTTTTTGCATACAAAATACAATAGAATCCTTGCAGGATGAAGGTACCTGAACGAATTCCATTTTTTCCGCCAATATCCGTGAAGCCGTGTTGGAACGCTTCGTGCAAATCCGGATCTTATCCAGCTCCAGCGTTTCAAACCCATATTTCACAATCGCCCGGCAGGCTTCCAGCGCATATCCCTGACGGCGGAACGGTTCATAAATATGATATCCCAGCTCTCCGTCCGTCAGCCCCGCCTTTCCAACCAGCACACCGTCCGCGCGGCGTTCCAGCGCCCACAAACCGCACTCGGCAAAGCGGTACTGGTGTTTCCGGTATTCCTCGCGCTTGTTCCAATCAGAAAAAGTTCCGTCAGCATCCTCAGCGGATGCCGGTTCCAACGGATCGTCCTGGGAAAATTCACGGATGATGAGGCGGTCAGTTTCAGCAATGAGCCACGGGAGAGCCAGGTGGCGGCGGACGACGCGTTCCAGGAATGTTTCATCGGCGTCTTCAGGGTCTGTAATAAGGTAAAGGCAAGATGAATAGTCGGCCGGCTGTTTTTCCTCGTTTTCCCTCCATAAGCCAACAATAGCTCTCCCGGCTGCTTTCGCAGCCTGAAGAGCTTCGTTTTCATCGGAGAGAATCACCGGGTATGTCTGTCCCGCAATGGTTACTTCTCGTTCGATTGTCATAGATTATCTTTCTTTTCCTTTTTCCGGCTCCGGGTACTCCTCGCCGAAGGTGTCAACGGTCATCTTTTTGATCTTCTGCTCTTTCAGCGGACGATCGCCCCAGTCGGTGCGGACGCCGGCAATCTTGTCCACGATATCCAGACCTTCAACTATCTTCCCGAAGGATGCATACTGACCATCCAGATGCGGGGAAGTCTCATGCATGATGAAGAACTGGGAACCTGCGGAGTTCGGGTCCATCGCACGCGCCATAGAGAGAACGCCCTTGGTGTGCTTGAAATTGTTCGTAAAACCATTCTGACTGAACTCACCCTTGATGGTATACCCTGGACCGCCCATACCATTTCCATTCGGGCATCCGCCCTGAATCATAAAGCCCTTGATGACACGGTGGAAGATCAGACCATCATAAAAGCCCTTCTTGATCAGGCTGATAAAGTTGTTGACTGTGTTCGGCGCAATCTCTGGGTAGAGCTCTGCCTTCATGATATCACCATTTTCCATCTCAATGGTAACAACTGGATTTTTCATGTATGTTTCCTCCTGAATTTTAAAAAACACCTCATTAAGTGGTCACATTATACCATAAGAACGTTCGAAAATCGACTGTTTTTCGTTCCATATTTGTCCATTTTCTTTACATTTCGTAAGTTTCTCCTCACAATTCATTCACATTTATGGATTAAGATGTATAGCACAATGTCGAAATGGACATTCTATGCGAAAAGATGAATGTTGCGCTCAGAAATCATCATCTGTCCTGCATCATACATCTGTGAGCAAACTAAGTCAAAAGAAAGGTTGGTAATGTACTATGAAAAAAACATATTTTGCTATCCTGGGCGCGGCTGCGATCCTCTCGCTCGCAACCGCCTGCTCTTCCCAAAACGTGAATGAACCGACTGCTAATGAATCGTCCCAGTCCGCCTCCTCCGAGTCCAGCTCGAATGGCATGGACGAAAGCAGCCCGATGGATGATTTAAAAGAAGACGCCAAAGACACCCTTCTTCCATCCGAGGGAACTGCCGATGCAAAACAGTCCACAATAACTGGTACGATCAGCGACATCAAAGACTTTATGTTTACGATCACCGCCGACGGAACCGATTATGAATTCAGCTTCGAGCAGGATCAGAAACCGGACGGGCTTTCTGATGTAAAAGATGGGGATAAAGTTACCGTAACGTATACGGGAACCGTCAGTGAGGTGGATGCATTCAGCGGAACCGTTTTATCCGTCAAAAAAGCGGAATAAAGATTGTTGACACACTTTATACCCGTATTTTTTATGGCAGTCTTGACAGACGAAGCACGCAAAATATCTGCGCTTCCTGCCCAGGCTGCCATTTTCGATCCTCTGAACATAAAACATACTTACCAGGATCATGGAATCCATGTTCCGCGTTCATATTTCGTTCACACTTCATTAAAAAACCTTTTACACAATTAACATGGTTTCTTCACGATTTTTCCCTATACTATAACCATAGCAACAAGCAATGCTTACAAATTTTTTTCATAATACCGAGCTGAGTTTATATCAGCTCTCCTCCCTTTTTCAATACCAAAAGACCTCTCACTGCTGGAGAGGTCTTTTGTTGTATCTGAATCCCTCAATTCTCTCACTGTTCCGGTCTTCGTACCTTCCTGCCAAGCACCACCAGCGCTGCAAGGTTTGGCACCGCCATCAGCCCATTGAAAATATCAGATACCGCCCAGACGGCTTCCATCCGGCTGACGCAGCCGAGAAAGACTGAGGCAAGATAACCTCCGTGATACAAAATACATATTTTGTCGGCACGCTTCTGTGGGACATCCCGCATCAGCCATCCAAGTGCCTGATCGCCGATGTAAAACCAGGCAAGGATCGTGGCAAAGGCAAACAGCACCATGCACGCCGCCGTCACTATGCCGCCTGCATTTCCAAAACGGGCTGCCAGAGCCGCCGCCACCGCGCCGCTGCCGCCCAGGGAATCGATCTTCTCGGTCAGATTGTGTGGAAATACACAGAGCAGTAAAAAAGCGGTCAGGCTGCACCCTATGATCGTATCGAAAAACACCTCGAAAATCGCCCACATTCCCTGTTTCTGCGCTTCCTGCCTCTGTCTTAGCCTCCCCTTTCCCTCGCTCATCCCATGTAGCACCGCCAGACTCCCCAGGCCCGCCTCATTGGAAAACACACCGCGCGATACCCCGCTCCGGATCGCCGCTGCCATTCCGTACCCGGTCATCCCGCCCGAAATTCCTGAAAAATTCAAAATACTGCTTCCATCCGTCTGTCCTGCATTATCTGCCAGTCCAAATGCCCCGCCCACAATTTTCACCAATACTTCCGGTATCTGATCATAAAAGCTGAACACGGCGATTCCACCTGCCAGCAGATACAGCCCCGCCGATACCGGTACCAGCACCGAAGCCGTCCATCCGATGCGTTTTGCCCCGCCAAAGAGCACCACGGCAGTCAAAACTGCCAGTATGATACCGGTTCCAAGCGGCGGCAGGGATGCTGCATAGCGCAGACTATCCGCCAGAGCCCCCGCCTGTACCATACATCCCATTCCAAGCGACGCCAGCACGCAAAACAGGGCATAGCATTTTCCAGCGAAACAGCTTCCAACCCCATTTTCCAGATAGACATAAGGTCCGCCCCCATACAAAATTCCCAGATAAACCTCCGTATATGCCAGCGCCATCCCCAGAAATGCCGCCGCCCACATCCAGAACACAGCACCCGGACCACCGATCGCCAACGCGGCTGCCACGCCCGTGATATTTCCCGTTCCGACCGTCGCCGCCAGCGCGGTGCAGGTCGTCAAAAGCTGTCCTTTCCCGCCGCTCCCAACCGTCTCTCCCCACCAGACTCTGATATGACGGATCGGAAATCCCCGCAGACGCACCATGCAGAGGACTCCAACCGCCAGAAACAGTCCCAGAAGCCACGGTCCCCACACCATTTTCTGTACGATTCTGAGCGCTTCCATCCGAGCACCTTTCTATATCTATTTTCACTCTATCAAACCAATCTTATGATTTACTATGATATTTTATTCTCCAAGCCGTGATATTGCCTTCCTAGAACTCTCTTTCCATCCACATTTTGTTACTGTACACGCATACGTGTCCAGTAACGGAATTTGCCGTGGCTTCGCATTTCAATACGGCAAATTCCTGCTGCCACCACGTTTTCTTACGGCACTTTCGGTTCCAAAAGTGCCTACCCGTGTCCAGTAACCACATTTTCTTACACTTTCTGTAAACATCCGCAAACCCCATGACAAACCAGACCGGCAGTGCTACAATAAGCATATCGGGCAGGCGGACAAATTTCCAAATCTCTGTCCTTCTGGAAAGGATGAAAACAATATGCCAGGTTTTACCACGCACTATATATTCGGCATGAAAGCATACAACGATATGCCGTTCACACCCTTAAAACACACGATCGCCAAATACCGCTGGCTCTACCAGCTCGGTCTGCAGGGACCGGATATGTTTTTCTATAATATCCCGATCCTGCGCCACCGCGATTACCGCAACGTCGGTTCCTATATGCACGAACACAAGGTAAACGCCTTTTTTGAGTGCTGTCTGCGCCGTATTGGAACCATCCGCTCGCGCCAGCAGCAGGAGGAAGCCATCTCCTATCTGGCCGGATTTATAAACCATTACATTGCCGATTCGATCTGTCATCCTTACGTGTACGGGCGCATCGGCTATCCAGTGGATGCCCCGACCTCCATGCATCACGGGATGCACGCACATCTGGAAAACGAGCTCGACGCGATCCTGCTCTGGAAATATAAAAAAAAGAAGCCGTCCGAATTTAACCAGACCGCCACGATCTGTCTAAATGGACAGGAAATCCAGTTTATTTCCCATTTCCTGGCTTCCTGCATCAACGAAACCTATTATCCGATCACCTACCGCAACAACTTCCAGGTTACTCCGGCGATGGTGCACCGCTCCATCTGGGCGCTGCGCTTCGGCTGCCGGACACTCTCGGACAAGAACGGCAAGAAAAAATTCGGCATTGCACAGGTCGAATCCATCTTCGTCAACCACCCAGTTGCTTCCGCGAAAATGGTAACGGACTCCGTAACCGACTACCGGAGCAGCTGTAACCTAAACCACGAAGCATGGGGCAACCCGTGGGATCCGACCCGCGTCTCAACCGCCTCGTTTGTTGATCTCTTCCATGAAACATTGGACAAATGCAGCCGTGTCTATGCGCTTTTAAACAGCGCCGTCACAGACAACATGCCGTTAGATAAACAGGATTTATCGCCGCTTCTGGCTGAACTGGGGAATGAGTCTTATCACAGCGGACTACCTGTTGAGTGAAAACACGTACTCCGGTTCCTGGTAAATAAAAGCTGTCATATGAAGAACACTCATCTGTTTCTCATATGACAGCTTTTTTGATCACTTTTCTCTTAATTATACACAGAAAATATCCCGTGTCTGTGCAGACAACCTCTTATTCTGCGTTCTCTGTCTCTTCCTCCGCCTCAGTCGTATCGTACTCGCCTGCTGCTTCTTTCTCTTTCACCTTGGAAATCAGCTCTTTGGTATCCGGAAGTTTGAAATCTGCGCCAGCCTCATAGGAACCACTGATAAACCATGCGTCCTCGTTATCCTGGTCGCTCTCCGGAACGATGCTGTAGGACAGTGCATACTGTTTCCACAGTCCGCCGTAGGAATCTTCACCGGACATCTCAATCGAGAAGTCCTGGGTGTGGACAATGTCGTTGAATCCCTTGATTAAATCTTCCGCATAGGTTCCTATCTGATCATCCGGCAGATCATCTGCCACTACCCAGATCAGCATGATCTGTTTCTTGTTCGGCTCCATATAGAAATGGAAATCGCGGCCGTACTCGTAGGTACTTGTATCCTTGAACATGTCTTCCGCGTCCGTGCTGACCTGTGTCCAGTCGATCTCAACATTTTCCTGGGTCTCAAAATTCGGATCTCCGACTACCGTCTCAGAAGTCGGTTTTACAATCGTACTCTCCGTGCATCCGCTGAGCAGCGCCATACACGCAACCATCATTATCAGAAGTTTTTTCATCGTGTTCTTCTATCCCTTCATTCACTCATTCACAGCCGGAACCAGCCCGAACCGCATGGCTATTATATAATATCGCCTTTTGTTTTTGTAGTCATTTTAGAAAAATTCAAAAAATCTTCATACTTTCCAAAATTTCCCGTAAACAATCCATCTGGACCATTTTACCGCCATTTAGCGCATCCAGGTTGTCAATCCAAATCCTCAACCGTAAGCTCTGTGTCATCCTCCTGCACACCCTGCTGTGTTTTGGCATCCTCTGCCTCTTTCTGTGCAGGTTTTTCTTTCAGCGGCTTCTTTTCCGTGGAACCAGTTCTTACTTTTCCACTCTCTGCCAGCCGGGACGCGGCTGCATCTGCCGCCGGAACCTGTCCTGAACCAGATCGCACATCCATGTCAGACTCCGCCTGCTCTGTGCTCTCATCTGCCTCCGCTGTGCCAGGCGCCCTGTAGGACGCGCCCATCCGCTTTTCAAGCAGTTTTTCAAACTCTTCCCGCGAACAGCCGATCTCCTGCAGACGCTGTCTTCTCCGTTTTCTCCGCTCCTCCTGGCGTCTCTTTTCTTCCTGATGACGCTGGTAGAACAACCATACAAGCGCCGCACACGCCGCTGCCAGAAGCACACTGACGACCACAATCAGCACCGTTCTCACCGATACTTTCGGAAGTTTCGGCAGGGTCAGGTGGAACGAAGATTTCGCCTGCTTCGGTTTTCCGGACGCGCCTGTATTGGATGCTGCCGGATCCGATGCCGTATTTCCGTCATCCGGAGCCGTCTCCCCGTTTGCTGCCGCTTCTGCCGCCGATGCGCTGATCAGATACACCTGTCCGATCTTGCGGTCGTTGTATTTGTAAGAAAGCAGTGCCACCGCGCCCAGCGGTGCATCCTCCGGCAGATCCGTTACCACCGTCTTCTCCGCATCCGCAAACGAAGCATCCTTCGGGATCGTGATGACTGCCGACGTATCCATCGATAAATCGGACGGCTGATAGCTATTGTCTCCGATCTGCACCGGCTGATCGCCGCTTGTGTATGCCGTCTCATTTTCCGAAATATTTACATTTTCAAACCGTAGAAAGCCGAAATCCAGCAATGCAATCGTATCCTGATAATGGGTCGCCTGCGTACTCTTCATCGTGACCGCAATCTGGCGTCTGTCATCCTTGATCGCATAGGTAACAAGCGTCTGCCCCGCAACGGATGTGTAACCGGTCTTTCCGGCCACCGCATATGGATAATAGTTCGGACTCTCTGTGTCAGTCGTGATAAGAAGCTTGTGCTCCGGCTGGATGGTCACACCGTCCGGATTGTTCTTCGTCGCCGGTAATCGGTAGCTCTTATCCTTACTGATCGTTAAAAGCGTGTCATTTTTATACGCCGCCGATGCGATCAGCGCCATATCATACACCGAAGTGAGCTGTGTGTCGTCATTCAGACCGGACGGATTCGCAAAATGGCTGTTCTCACAGCCAAGCTCCGCCGTCTTCTCGTTCATCATCTTCACAAAACCGTCGCGGCTTCCGCCCACATGCTCCGCCAGCGCATTCGCCGCCTGGTTGGAAGAACGCATCAGCAGCAGGTAGAGACAATCGCGCACCGAAAGCGTGTCGCCCTCCTCGATGGCGTTCTTGTTTCCGCTGCCATCTTCCACGTTGTAAACGGCATCGTGGGAAAATGTGACCGTATCATCCAGACTGCTGTTCTCAATGACTACGAGCGCCGTCAATATTTTCGTGATACTTGCCGGCGCCTTCTGCACATGGATGTTCTGCCCAAATAAAACCGCCCCGGAGTCCGCATCCATGACAATGCCTGCCTCCGACTCGATCCCCGTATCCGAGGGCCAGTCCGGCTTTGCAAATGCCGTCATCGGCATTCCGGCAGCCATCAGTGCCGTAATCATCAAACTTATCAGTAAACGTCTTAATCTCTTCATACGATTCCTTCCTGTCAGCTTTCCTTTTCCGGAAATCCTTTTGTATCATGAACGATATAAATTGGACGATCCTTCAATTCTGTAAACAGGATCGCGATATACTCCCCGATAATTCCCACAATCACGAACAGCATCGCGAACATAAAGCATAAAAGCACTACGATCGTCGCGTAACCATTGGGCGTTCCTTTGACCGCCCACTCATAAATCGTTTCCAGCATCACGAGCAGCCCCAGAAAGCCCACAATAATTCCCGAGTAAATGCCGAGCTTTAGCGGCAGATCCGAAAAGCAGAGAATCGTATTGATCGAAAATTTAAATAATTTCCGGATGCTGTACTTGCTCTCGCCCGCCACCCTGGCTCTCGCCTCATACTCGATGGTCGTCCGGTTAAATCCGATATTCTGCACATAGCCGCGCAGGAAACGCACTTTTTCCCGGTAATTGGTCTTTAACACCTGCGCCGCATTGGCAGTCAGCGCAAAGAAATCGGATGCGTTATTTTCCAGCTTCACATCTGAAATCTTGTTCAAAAATTTATAAAAAGCAGAAGACGTCAGGTTTTTGATGAATCCAGCCGATTTATTTTTCGTCCGGACCATGTTGATAACCTCATAGCCCTCTTCGAATTTTTCGATTATCTGCGCCACACATTCCGGCGGATGCTGCAGATCGGCATCCATACACACGATGCCCTCCCCGCTGCTGTGGTCCAGCCCCGCAAGCATCGCCGCCTCATGGCCAAAGTTACGGGAAAAGTTGATCACACGTACCCGCGGATCCGCTGCTGCCAGTTCTGCCAGAATCTGCCCCGAGGCGTCCGCACTTCCGTCGTTGACAAAAATCAGTTCGTAATTCCACGGCAGCGCCTCAAAAACCGGAGTTGCCTCCCGATAGAACTCATGCAGCGCCTTTTCCTCGTTGTAAACAGAAATCACGATCGAGATCGTCTTTGGTTTCTGTCCGTTCATATTTTCCATCCTGTTCTGCATGGTCGACTGTCTGGTTTCATTTTTCTTCTTATCTTCCATGCTGTCTGTCCGTTTTTTCTTATCTTTCTTACTCATATTTCATCTTTCAATTAAGCATCCGGGTCATCCAAAATTTCGATCGCTATCGAAGAATGTGCCGGAACCCGTTTTTCCACCGGCGGCAGCGTCATATAATCGCCGTAAATCCACTCCAGCACATGCTCATAGCCCACCGGCACCATCAGCTTTGTGTCCTCAAACGGCAGATCCACCGCGCGCTCGCACCATGCGCCCTCCAGCGTTACATAGAGATAATCCGGCTGGTAATTGCTGTAATACCAGTGTTTCGTCTTCTTTTTGCGATCCTTCGCCGCTGCAAGTCTCTGCAGCTTAAATAAAACCGGCATCGGGACAAGGTGCCCCACACCTGCCAGCACACCAACCCGCAGCTTATCCATCAGGCTGTATTTGCTGAAATCAATCTGATCACGGTGTGCGATCGCCATTCCATAAATAACCTTCTGAAGAAATTTTGCGTTCCACGCGCCCACCTTACTATCCGGCAGGCGGTCAAGGACGAACAGATCCACCCAGAGATGGTTTAATTTTCCCTCATAAAACTGCATCTGCTCATTGTCCTCATGGACGCGGCTGTTGTCATAGATGACGCGCGTTGTAAAATCATAAAACACCTTGCCACCCCGGATCTCCTCCGGGCGCAGCAGGGACATTCCCTCCGGCAGCTCCCGCGGCGCTACCTTCAAAAACATCTCATAATTGGCACGTGTAAATGCCAGATCGACATCATCATCCCACGGGATAAATCCCTCATGACGCACTGCGCCCAAAAGTGTCCCGGAATCCAGCATATAGGAAATCTTGTATTTCCGGCAGATCCGGTCTATCTCCTTCAAAAGGCGCAGATTCGCCCGGTGAACCTTCTCAAGCCCCGGATACGGCGGCAGTTTGACCGCCCTGCGGCTCTCTGATTTTTCCTCATTCATGATGGTTGTCCCCTCATTTTCTCCTGCAACTGCTCATTCTCTGTCACAGCTGCTCATTTTCACAGGCATTTTCTTACAGGCAGAGTATCTCCCCGCCTGTGAATTGCCGCGGTCCCCGTCCCTACTGACGGCATGCCTCACGAAGTGTCTTTGCCATATAATCAATCATTTCATCTGTCATGCCCGGATAAACGCCGACCCAGAAGGTATCGCGCATGATACGGTCGGTATTTTCCAGAGTTCCGGCTACGCGGTAGCCGCAGTTTTCTTTCCGCATCTCATCAAAGCACGGATGCTTGATCAGGTTTCCGGCAAAGAGCATACGCGTCTGCACGCCCTTTTCCTCGACATATTTGACTACCTTGTTCCGATCTACACCCTCTTGGCAGGTCAGAAGAAAACCAAACCAGCTCGGATCGGAATGCTCACAGGCAACCGGCAGGATATATGCGTCCTCGGTTCCGGCAAGTCCCGCTTTCAGGCGGGCGAAATTGTGTTTTCTGCGCTCCACGAAGGATGGAAACTTTTCAAGCTGCGCGCAGCCGATCGACGCCTGCAGATCGGTCGCCTTTAAATTATATCCAAAATGGGAGTATACATATTTATGGTCGTAGCCAAGCGGCAGCTCACCATACTGGCGGTCAAATCGATGACCGCAGAGGTTATCGCAGCCGGACGGGCAGACACAGTCGCGTCCCCAGTCGCGGAAGGAGCGGATAATCTTGTTTAAAAGCGGATTGTCCGTGTACACGGCGCCGCCCTCGCCCATCGTCATGTGGTGCGGCGGATAAAAGCTGGACGTTCCGATATCTCCGATCGTACCGGTAAAATGCCACTCGCCGTTCAGCTCATAGCGGCTTCCGAGGGCATCACAGTTGTCCTCCACCAGCCACAGGTTATGACGGTCACAGAATTCTTTTACCTTCTGTAAATCAAACGGATTTCCCAGTGTGTGGGCGATCATAACCGCTTTCGTCTTCTCTGAAAGCGCCGCCTCCAGCTTATCGGCGTCGATGTTGTATTGTGGAATCGTCACATCCACAAACACTGGAACTGCGCCATACTGGATCGCCGGGGTTACCGTCGTTGGGAAACCTGCCGCAACCGTGATAATCTCATCGCCGCGGCACACCCGGCGCTCTCCCAGCAATGGGGAAGTCAGCGCCATAAATGCGATCAGGTTCGCGGAGGAACCGGAGTTTACAAGGGAACAGTATTTGACGCCCAGGTAGTTCGCAAGCCCCGCCTCAAACTGATCGGTGTAACGTCCGGAGGTCAGCCAGAACTCCAGCGCACTGTCTACCAGATTGACCATCTCATGGTTATCGTAAACGCGGGACGCATACGGAATCCGCTGTCCCTCGGTAAATTCTTTTTTCTGATTATGATATTTATCACAATACTCTGCCACCAGATCGAGAATCTGCTGACGCGCAGCCTCTTTTCCGTCCGACAGGGTTACTTTTTCTTCTGCCATGTTTCTCCTCCTGCTTTTGCTACCGTTCTCTGCCGCAGCCGTATCAGATCTGCCTGCTGCCAGACACACCTTTCGTGCAGCCGCCTGCATCTATCTGTTTTTCTTCAAACCGAGCCGCATACGCCCGGATCTGCTCATCCGTCACCTCGCGCATATCCGCTCCGGCAAGCCACTTCTTCGACCATTCCACCGTCGCAGCCATCGCCTCTTCTACATGGAAGTGCGGCTTCCAGCCAAATACCTTTTTCACTTTGGAACAATCCAGTTTCAGAAAATTCGCCTCATGCGGACCTCCATCATAGCGGTTGATCCAATGCATCCCGCCGCCCCATGTTTCACAGAACAGATCCGCCAGACGTCCTGTATTGACGCAGTCACAGTCATCCGGTCCGACGTTATAGCAGCCCGCCAGCTCCGCATTTTCCCACTGCGCCTTTGCCACCGTCAGATACAAAAACAGCGGCTCTAACACATGCTGGAACGGGCGCGTCGAATGCGGATTCCGCACGATGATCGGCTCTTTCTTTTCCGCTGCGCGCACGCAGTCCGGCACGATCCGGTCCGCCGCAAAATCACCGCCGCCGATCACATTGCCAGCACGACAGGTTGAGACGGCGCAGCGGCCGTCCGTGAAGAACGACTGCTTATAGCTGTGTGTCACCAGCTCCGAACAGGATTTGCTATTGGAATACGGATCGTAGCCGTCCAGCGGGTCATTTTCGCGGTAACCGTACTCCCATTCCTTATTTTCATAAACCTTGTCCGTCGTCACATTGACGAGAGAGCGGACGGATTCACACTGTCTGGCGCATTCCAGCACATGAACCGTACCCATGACATTCGCCGCATACGTGCCGACCGGATCCCGGTACGACTCGCGCACGATCGGCTGCGCTGCCAGATGGAGTACAATCTCTGGCTTCGTCTCATCAAACACCTGTTTTAAATGGGCGAAATCGCGCACATCCCCATCCACATGGTGAATCGTCTCCCCCAGATGCAGGATCTCAAACATCGACGGCTCGGTCGGCGCTTTCAGCGCATAGCCGGTCACCTCCGCCCCCGCCAGATGTAGGATGCGGACCAGCCAGCTTCCCTTAAAGCCTGTGTCACCGGTCACAAGGACCCGTTTTCCTTTATAAAAATCAAGAAGTTCCATGTTTTTCCTCTTTTTAATTATTTCGTGTTCGTTCGTTAATGCCGCAAGAAAAGAATATGTCTGCTTCGCAGCCGCATTCTTTTCTTCTGCGCTCATTATACCATACTTTCTTACAGGATTTGTGTATATTCCTTGAATTTTCCCTTACAGTATATTATTGTTACTGTTCACGGGTAGGCACTTTTGGAACCGAAAGTGCCGTAAGAAAACGTGGTGGCAGCAGGAATTTGCCGTATTTAAATGCGAAGCCACGGCACATTCCGTTACTGGGCACGTATGCGTGTACAGTAACATATTATTTCCACAGCTTCCAGGGTGCATTGCCTTCCTGCCACATCTGTTCCAGCTGCATCTTGTCACGCTGGGTATCCATACATTTCCAGAAACCGTCGTGGCGGTATACCATCAGCTGTCCGTCCTTGGCAAGCTGCTCCAACGGCGCTTTCTCAAAGACGGTATCATCGCCCTCGATATAGTCAAAGACGCCCGGTTCGAGTACCATGAAGCCGCCGTTGACGATCTTGCCGTCATCATCGTTCTTCTCACGGAACTCGCGGATGTGTCCGTCGCTGTCAACATCCATGACACCGAAACGCTGTCCGATGTTGACGCCGGTCAGGGTCGCGATCTTGCCATGCTGCTTGTGGAATGCCACCAGCGCGTCCAGATCCACGTTGGAAACGCCGTCGCCGTAGGTCAGCATGAACGTCTCATCCCCAATGTAATCGCGGATACGTTTGATACGACCGCCCGTCATCGTGTGCAGTCCGGTATCGACCAGCGTCACGCGCCACGGCTCGGAATAGTTGTTATGCACCTGCATCTCGTTCTTCGCCAGATCGAAGGTCACATCCGACGTATGCAGGAAATAATCAGCAAAATACTCTTTTACTACATACTGTTTGTAGCCCAGGCAGATCACAAAATCATTGAACCCATACTGGGAATAGTGCTTCATGATATGCCAGAGAATCGGCTGTTCTCCGATCTCGATCATTGGCTTTGGTTTTAAATGGCTTTCCTCGCTGATTCGTGTGCCGAATCCACCCGCTAATATTACAACTTTCATTGCACTTCTCCTTCTGTCCATCGTTTTTATCGAAATATATTCAAATGGTTTTCTTCCAAAATTCTCATCGCATCCCGCACTGCATCCGGGTCGTTATGCAGGTAGGTCTCCAGATCCTCATCGCTTGCCGTCCGGTAATTCCGTCCCAGCTCCCTTGATACCTGTAAATATGCTTTCCGGTACGGCGCTGTCCGGATTTCTGCCCGGGTTGTCCATGCATTTCCAAAGACCGTCAGCACGGTAAATGCCAGCATACAGACCTTTAAAAGTGTGCGGGCTGCCCGTTTCTCCGGCACGCGTGTTTTCGCCTTATCTGCCTCTGTTTCCTGCGCCTTTTCCCGGCACATACTCCAGACGAGTGCAAACGTAAGCAGAATTCCTACAATTCCCATCTGATACTGTATCTCGTACCGCGAGGACATCCCGTACTCGTCCTTCAGGAAAATCCACCGCGCCGCCAGCACCAGCAGATGGTTACAGCCGCCGCTGAGAACCAGCAAAAGCGGAAAAATAGTCTTTTTATAAAGCTGAAACCGCACATTCAGATACAGTGCCAGCAGATACGAAACAAACACTGCCAGCCCCAGCAGATACACCAGATGCAGCCGGACAAACCAGGGGCTTCCTGCCTCCAGCTCCTGAATCTGCGCCACGCCGATCACCGACGATGCCACCGCTTTCAGCAGAAACCGCAGGAAAAAGAACGGCTGGGCGGCAAATTCCTGAGCGATTGAAACATCAGTCACTGCTCCACGGTGTACGTAAACTGCCTGTGAACTGCTCCAAAGATATAATACCATCGCAAGAACCGTTGTCAATGCCCCGATGCACCAGGTTCTCCGGCACTTTCGGCTCCAGGAGCGGCTGCTTGTTTCAGCACCCCCGCGCCCATCCGCCAGCCACAGTGCGCCGTATGCCAGCACCAGAATCACCGCATAGCCGCCGCTGTACGGTCCTGCCACCAGCACGACCAGCAGGATCGGCAGAATTGCCAGAAGCACCCGGTCAGACATATTCCGGCACCGGGTCGCCGCTGCATGGTCGAGGACTGCAAAATGGAATAAAAATCCGGAGATCGACAGAGTGCAGACCCAGCCGGTCCCGTTCGTCATCATTTCCCATTTATTCAGGCTGAAATATACAAACTGAATCAACAGGAAGGAAAGATAGCCGACCGAGCGGTTCCGCTCTGCGTAGAGCGCCAGCACCGCCGCGCCCGCACCCAGGCTCAAAACACCCAGAATCATGTCAAAATACGCATTATAGCCAAATAGTTTCACATTGATGATGCGCCCCAGATACGTGATCGGAACGCGCGTCAGGATATCCGGTACAAAGAATTTCGCCGGATTTGTCACATCCGGCAGATATGAATTGATCAGCCGGATATAATCCGAATACGCCACATTGTCTGAGGCATGAAATATATACCAGATATAAAATAAAATCCCCAAAATAACCGGAAGCCCTAAAAATACACGGCGTTTCATCCGTCTCTCCTCTTTAAAATGCTCAGCTGGTTCAAGTAAAGTTCAAATAACTGACGGTGTTTCTTCGTGATAACCTCCAGAATCACACCGCTGATCCACAGCAGGAACGAAATCACATAAAGCCCGGAACACGCGATCAGGGTCGGGAACTTCGGCACCATGCCGGTTGCCAGATAGCCGCTGAGCACCGGCGCGAAAAATGCCGTTGCAATCGCAAAACAAATGAGTCCCAGCCATCCAAAGAACGCAAATGGCTTGTAATCCCGGAAGAGTCTCGCGATCGTGCGGAGCACCTTAAATCCATCCGAAAACGTATTTAACTTTGACACACTTCCCTCCGGGCGGTCACGGTATCCAACCGGGATCTCCACCAGCTTAAAGTTCTTGTCCAGCGCATGAATGCTCATCTCCGTCTCAATCTCAAATCCGGTTGAAAGAATCGGGAAGCTCTTGACAAATTCATAGTTAAATGCGCGCGCGCCTGTCATGATATCCTTGATATTGCTCTTGAAAATCAGGTTGATAAGCCCACGCACCAGACGATTTCCCGTATTGTGGAACGGACGCTTATTTTCGGTAAAATACGTCGAAGAAAGGCGGTCGCCGATGACCATATCCGCTTTTCCCTGTAAAATCTGGTCTGCCAGCTTTCTCGCGTCCTCCGCCGGGTAGGTGTCATCGCCGTCCGTCATGACATAGCACTCCGCGTCAATATCGCGGAACATGCTGCGGATGACATTTCCCTTGCCCTGCTGGTATTCATAGCGCACAACCGCGCCTGCCTCCCTGGCAATCTCATCCGTGTGATCCGATGAATTATTGTCATATACATAGATCGTTGCCTCCGGCAATGCCTCGCGGTAGTCCTTGACCACCTTGGCAATCGTCTGGCCTTCATTATAACACGGAATTAATACCGCTATCTTGTCCATTTTTCTCCTCCCGTTTTCACTCTTCCACCGTTTTGGCGGACCATTCCGGATTGATCACAACAGCCCGTTTTGTCTCAGCTGTACTTACCAATTCCAATTTTATCTCTCTCTGAAGCCCTGTCAGATCAAGCTGTACTTCCATCGGTTCATATTCCTTCTGTCCCGCCTGGATCACAGCAGCCGTCCGGCTGTTTGTCCCATCCGAGGCGATGATTTCCACTTCAAATGGCTGCTTCAGCACCCAGTAGTCCGGATCACACAGAACCGCCCGAATAGTCGGATGATCGTCCCCGCTGGTATTCTCCCAGCGCCATTCTGGTACTTCTTTTTCCGATTCCTGTGCATCCATGAAAATCTCCTGTGTGCGGTACCAGCAGTTTTCGCGTCCATGCGCCATCTCAAGCCCTGCCAGCGTAAAGGACTGGCTGCCCTGCAGGATTGTTTCCTGATACTCCATATCATGCACGTACCATCCCGCCTCATTCATCCATTCCAGATAGCTTTCCAACGTCTCAAGTCCCTGCGGGATCATGTCATAGACGCCCTCGCCTGCCTCCATCGCCGCCTCGATTTCATCGATATAGGCGTCTTTCTGCTCCGAAAGCTCATTGACGATCGAATACCGGTTCCAGACCGGCACATCTTCGCCCGCAAGCCGCGCATAACTTCCCACATCCGACCAGGTCAGGAAAATGCGGTCAATCTTGGAACGTTCTTCCGGTGTAAACAGCTGATGATCGTGAAATACGTAAGGCAGGTTGCTGCGGATACTCTCACGGCTCACCGCCCGCATCGCCCATTCCCCGCCGTTCCAGACACAGGTATAAGCATCGTAAGCGCGCCCGGCGTAAACAACTATAAACATAATCGCAAATACAACGCCGCCTGTCAGCCTGGGAGAAATGGAAGCCATTCCCTGCAGCACCAGGCACCCGCAAAGCATTCCGGCAAATAAGATTCCGCCCATAAAATAGCGGCTGTGTCCCGTCGTTGCCGCCCAGAGAATAAAGGATGCGGCATACAGCAGAAATAGGGTTCCCGTCCTGCTGCTGACCCGCTTCCAAATCCAGCAGAGCCCGGCTCCCGCCGCTCCCAGATACATCAGCGCCAGATCCAGGTTGTATTTCGCCGGGAGCTCACTCAGGCGGTAATCTGGATGCCGGATCATCGAATATGCCCACAAAAGGAACTCTTTTATGTTGCTGGGTCCCCATCTCGGATCCTTAAAGTCCATTTCCCCAAAATATGGCGAATGAAACAGGCTGTTGTAATAAGGATAAACCGGATTTTTCATCGCTATCCCATTGTAAATCAGGTACACACTGACGGGAATCATCCCCGTCACCAGGCATCCCAGAAACAGCTTCGGCGTCAGATACTTCCGGATTTTCCACAGATACAGAAGCAGAAGCGGTACCAGATACACGATATTCGTCATCTTGAGGCAGAACAGGATTCCGCCAAACAGGCAGAATAAAACCGCCTCGCGCTCCCACTTCGCCTCATCCAGACCGCGCAGAAGCAGAAATACCATTTCCAGCAGAAACGGCAGTGCCAGAAGCTCGACCATGTAGCTGCCACTCTCCTGAATCAGCTCCAGACGGCTGACAATCAGAAATGCAAGTACCGGCGCAAGATGCTTCAACCAGCTGCATGTTCTTTCCAGCCGGCCTGCCTCCATGCTCAGGAACACCGTTACCTGCCGATAAATCACAAGCATCGCCAGCGCATTTAACAATGTCCCCATCCGAAGCCCCAGAAGCGCCCGGAATGGATAAAACATCCGGTCGCCCAGCCGGAAACCGAACATCTGGAACCGTCCCGGTATCACATGATAATGAAGGTTGTCCACAAATCCGGGAATCTGCGACAGCAGGTGATAGTTCTGCGTATCATAGCTCTGATCCGGGGCAAATCCCTTGACCGAAAAAAATGCCAGGATGAACAAACTTCCCGCTATAAAAAACGGACTCACTCCCGCATGGTCCCGTTCAAATCTTCCGATTGCCGCCATGACTGCACCGCATAAAACGAGCGCTGCCGCCCGCGACAAAATCGTTCCCTGTGGTACATGTAAAAGCCATGCCAGAAGATCCAGCACTTCCAGCCACCAGATAAAAAGCGTATAGGCAAGCAGCACTGCAAAACTGCGGGTACTGACTCTCCATTTTGCCGTTTTGTCTGCCGGCCTGTTTCCAAATAACATACTTTTCCCTTGTAATCATCCAGTTTTCTTCATGAACCTGCTGAATCATTACTTCCTTTCCATGAAACAAAATATATCTTAAAAGAAATATTCTTCCAGCATCAGGCACAGTGCATGGTACACCGGAAGATGCAGCTCCTGAATCTTAAATGTCTCCTGCTCCGGCACGACAATCGCAGTGTCGCTGTACCCACGGATCCGCCCGCCGTCGCGTCCCAGAAGCCCGATAACCTTAAGCCCCTTTGCCTTTGCCGTCACGGCTGCATACAGGACATTTTTTGAATTGCCCGAGGTTGAGATTCCGAGGAACACATCCCCCTCTTTTCCATATCCAAGCACCTGTTCCGCATAAGTCATGCTGCCATCCACATCATTCATAAATGCGGTGGTCAGTCCTGCATGCCCAGTCAGCGCGATCGCCGGAAGTCCCTGCTGCAGCTTTTCAGAAAGTTCCGCTCCCATCTGCGGGTCTACCGTTTTAAGCGCCGCCTCTATCTCCGCCGAAACCAGGCGTTTCTTCACAAACCCCTTCATCAGCTCGCCCACGATGTGCTCCGAATCCGCACAGCTTCCGCCATTTCCGGCAATCAGAAGTTTTCCGCCGCGCTCATAGCACTCTTTCATCGTCTCATACGCAGTGCGAATATCCGCTTTCACCGGTGCAAGAACCGGATAGCGGCTGATCAGCTCGTCTAGGTACTCGTATTCCTTCATGATTTCTATTTCCTCCTGTCAGTTTTTTCGATGTCTATTGAGCTTCTGCATCATAAAATAAATACTCCTGCTCAAACATTTCCAGATTGTTCTGCGCTTCTTCCTCCGGCACCGCTGTGTCGGATACCCGCGCAAGCATATTTCCATTTTCAAAAAACAGATCGGTCAGGCTGCCTCTGCGGATCAGCTCCCGCAGAAGATCCAGACTCCACTCCCAGCTTCCCGGTCCCAGATAGCCTGCTTCCGCGTAGACATAATCTGTCTTCGCATACGCCATATAGGTTTCAAACGCCTCCGGCGAGTTGACGAGTTCGACGTTGCCCCACGGCGATGTAATATCCTTATACGACTCCACATTGCACGGAAACTGCAAACAGTACGGATGCGTTCCAAATGCGATCACCCGGTTTTCCGGATCCTGCGATACTTCCTGCCAGATCAGCGTGTTTCCCTTTTCCTCCATCCGCGCCTGTTCCTGCGCCCGGTGATTGACACGCCCTTTATTCAGAAGATGAATCTCCGAAAATCCAGCCGTCCACGCCCAGCTGCTGATCGCCGTGACAATCAGATTTAATACCAGCAACGGCGTCAGGCACTTCGACGCGAGCGGATAAAAGCCGATTTTCTTAAAATACACCATCGCCCGGCATGCCCCCAGAATCAGCATAGAATACAGAAGCATGAAATAATTTCCGTCGATCTGGTAAAGCATCGACAGGCTGATCAGGCTGACGATCACAAATGGGAAGAAAATTACCAATGCCGCGTTCCAGATATGGGACTGCTCATCTCCCTTTTTGGAGAAAATCCCATAAAGCACCAGCATCACAATCAGCACCGCCATCAGCGAGGTTCCCCATGCCAGAATTACATGCCCCATATCTTCACCCTGCGGCTGCATCAGCATCTGCCAGATGCGCCGCGCCAGCACATGAAGCGTTGATTCCTCCTGATAATTCTGCGGCAGCTCCGAGGTGGCAAATGGGTATTTCATTTTAAAACCAAACCATGCAAAAATCGAAGTAAACACCGAAGTGACCGGCATTCCCGTGATCTTCATCGTCCGCGCCCAGATACCAACCAATGCCCCAAATGGCAGGCATAAGGAGCCAATCAGGCGGACTATATGGTGAAACAGGTCAGCCGCCGCCCCGCGCTCATGAAACCAGAACCACAGAAGGTACAGCCCCATCATGCCAAATACGGCAGTGGAAAAGACCAGGGAGGTCGGCTTCATCGTGAGGGACAGGAAATAGGAACCGGCTGCCCCGGAGAGGAATATCCAATGATTTTCATACACATGAATATACTGAAAGAAACATCCCAGCATAATAAGCTGCAGCAGCCACGTAATCAAATCCGCCTTGGCTGTGAGCGCCATATTCATGATGCCCGGCACCGAAATCGTCAAAACAGCTGCCATAATTCCCGGCAAGACGCTGTGATACGTTAGTTTCTTTTCTGTCTCCTGCTTTCGATTGCCCGTCAGCAGCACCGCATTCCAGACCATCGCCCCAATTCCCAGAACTGCCAGCCAGAGGTTAAAGAACGTCAGGTAGCTGTGACTCGCCAGATCGCAGAGCGGCAGAGTCAGCACCTCAAAGCCCTTCGAATACACATAGACCATGCCGACCAGCCCCGGATTCTCATACAGCCCGGTTCCGCCTGCCACAATGTACTGGGAACGCACACCATACCAGAGTGTATCAAAGTCGAGTGCGATATTCAGGCGTCCCACCTGAATCAGGAACATCAGGGCACACCAGCCAGCCGCCAGCGTCCATGCCCGGCGCACCCGGCGCGGTATTTCCCTCGATCCCCCGCTGCCAGCCGGTTTGTTACTGTTCACGCATACGTGCCCAGTAACGGAATTTGCCGTGGCTTCGCATTTTAATACGGCAAATTCCTGCTGCCACCACGTTTTCTTACGGCACTTTCGGTTCCAAAAGTGCCTACCTGTGAACAGTAACGCCTGTTTGTTACTGTTCACGCATACGTGCCCAGTAACGGAATTTGCCGTGGCTTCGCATTTAAATACGGCAAATTCCTGCTGCCACCACGTTTTCTTACGGCACTTTCGGTTCCAAAAGTGCCTACCTGTGAACAGTAACGCCTGTTTCCCTGTCTCAATCACCTGAACCGACACCTTGTCCCTGCCATCCAGCATCCAGGAAAGCGTCTGCCATCCCCTAATGCACTGGCAGGAAATCGAGGAAAAATCAAAGCCCAGCGCCGCCACACCCAGAGCATAGACGCTCAGGCGCATCCAGGCGATTTTTCCAACGCCAAGGGCAGAAAGTAGGCAATACACAACGATTGCAAAGGAGGCGCCAAAAAGGAAGTCCATATAAAAAGAAAAATAAGGCCGCTCCCAGACCGTTCCCCTGAAAAACACCTGTTTTCTCAAAAACCGCCCGATCGCCAACAGGCTAATCAGATACACCGCCGACACCACCATCGGCAGAAATACCACATGAATCCAGAAAAACACCAGCACAACCGCCGTCAGCCAGTACATCCGGCTGCGTCCGCGCTTCAAAAGCGCCAGCCCCCCAAAGATCAAGACTGCCAGAATCGCAATCTCCACATACATCCGTTTCGATTCCGTGAAATGAATGTAATCTGCAAAAAAACCATTTCCCGTAAACAGCGTTTTCGCCGGAATCAGAACCGCCGCCACACAGAACAGCACCAGAAAAAGACCAGCCATGCGCACGGCTGCGTCTGGTCGTCCGTTTTGTCTCTGATTCTGCATGTCGATGGTTCCTCTCTTTCTAGTTTATGTACTCCCGGAATCTTTTTGTGAGCCGCATTCTATATACGCCCGCCTAAAATCCCTCGCACCGCATCCAGCAGCGTCTCCGCATACGCATCATAACCGCCCGCCGGACAGCTTCCGTCCTCTTTTATAAGTCCAGCCGCCCTATCTTCCGCGTGTTCTTTTGCCCCATAGCCAGTTCCGACAAGGACTCCGGTCACGCCAAAGTTTTTTCCTGCCTGCGCGTCGATGCGCTTGTCCCCGATCATATAGGAATGCACCTTATCAATGCCCTCCGGCAGATCGCGCTCTGCCATCTCAAACATTCCCGTCTCCGGCTTGCGGCAATGGCATTTTTTCTTATAAAGTCCAATCCCATGCTCCGGGTGGTGCGGGCAATAGTAGAACGCATCTACGTGTGCTCCGTCACGCTCCAGCACCTCATTCATATAATCATGAAGGATTTTTACATCCGCCTCGGTATAGTAACCTCTCGCCACGCCCGCCTGGTTGGTAATGACGATCACCTTATATCCGGCCTCGTTCAGGAGACGGACTGCCTCTGCGGTACCGTCAATCAGCTTCAAATCTTCTTTTCGGTGAAGATAATTGACCTCCACGTTCATCGTGCCATCACGGTCGAGGAATACTACTTTACAGCTATTTTTACACATGGAATGTATACTCCTTATCCGGCATCTGCACCTGAATATCGCGGTAGTCCCAGCGGTCCTCATCGCAGATCCAGCTCTGAGCGCCGCGCAGTTCGAAATTCCAATCCATCAGCTGTCCGCCTGCCGCTTCCAGACGGCGCGCCACCTGATGTTTAACGTTGTATGGGCAGTACACAAGAAGGAAGCCGCCGCCGCCAGCACCTAAAAGCTTTCCGCCGAGGGCGCCCGCTTTTTTCGCCTCGTCATAGAGCATATCAATCTGCGGATTTGTGATCTTGCTGCTCATCCGCTTCTTGCTCTCCCAGCCGTAATCCAGGAGGCGGCCAAAATTGTGGAGATTTCCCTTTAAAAGCTCGTCCTTCATCGCATAGGAAAGCGCCTTTACCTCGCACATCGCCTGAAATGCGTCTGGTTTCTTATAGTTGCTTACCTGATCCTTGATAATATTCGCGGATACATGGATATTGCCCGTGTAGCATAACAACAGGTTATACTGCAGCTCATTGATAATATCGCGGCGGATGCGGAGCGGGTTTACCACGACGTTGTTGCGTCCGTGAAATTCGATAAAGTTAAAGCCACCGAAGGTCGCCGCATACTGATCCTGATAACCGCCGGAAATTCCCAGATCGATCCGCTCCACGCCGTAAGCCAGATCCGCCATCGCATAATTATCCATCGTAATTCCTTTCCAGCGCGCCATCGCGGTCAGAAGACTTACCATGACAGTCGAGGAGGTTCCAAGTCCCGAACCAGCCGGAGCATCACACTGTAAATAAACCTCGCATCCCTGCTTGATATCCATCGCCCGCAGCGCTGCCGTGACAAGATCCAGCCGTCCATCGCAGACGTAATTTTCCTTCGCATTGTACTTGACTGTCATATCAAAATCCAGGGAATGAACCGTGATCTGGTCATCATTCCTCGGAATGATCGAACAATATGCATATTTATTGATAGTACTTCCGATAATGGCACCGCCCTGTTCTACACAGAATGGTTCTACATCCGTACCGCCGCCGCCAAAGCTCACGCGCAGCGGCGCTCTTCCTCTGATTACCATGTAATGTCTCCTTTTCTTACGTCCTCCTGAAACCGGAAATAATCCTCCGGCACACCAATATCAATAAAATAGCCGTCATTTACGATGCCGCCGAGACGTCTTCCCTCCTGCATCCACCTGGGAATGCACTCATTTTCCAGCGAAACTTTTCCCTCCGGAATCTCATCCAGCAGCGCCCGCTTCATCAGGTACACACCGCCGTTGATCGTGCCCGCCCCAGTATTGCCATTTTTCTCATTAAAAGCGGTCAGCAGCCCGTCGGTCAGGCGCGCCGCCCCATAGCGGGAAATATCCGGCACACCGCGCAGAACCAGCGCCATCTCCAGATTTTTTTCCTGCTGAATCCGGCTTAAATCGCCGAAATCCATCTGATAAAATGTATCGCCATTCAGGACAAAAAACTGCTCGTCCGTCACATAATTCCCGGCATTCTTGATCGCGCCCGCCGTGCCGAGCAGCTCTTCCTCATACGCATACCGCGCCCGGATGCCAAACTGCGATCCGTCTCCAAAATATTCTTCCACCATGCCGCCCTTATAACCGACGGCAAAAATAACATCGTCAATTCCGCTTTTTTTCAGCCCCTGAAGCACATACTCCAGAAACGGCTTACCCGCAACCAGCGCCATCGGTTTCGGACGGTCGCTTACCACACTGCGAAGCCGCGTCCCCAATCCGCCAGCCAGAATGATTGCCTGCATACTGTACTTCCTTTCTGTCTGTTGTTTCCAACTCAATTTTTACTGTTTTTATACTGAAAGATACAATTTTTACTTTTGTCAATCTGTCAACCGCTATTAAGTCCAGTTTAACTTATATATCTTACCACATTTCCTTAGTGATTTCCACTAGATAGGGCGGTTTTATGCTGTTACCACTTTCCCATCGGATTTGCAGCGCTTCCTTGCGGAAATTGCAACAATTTGTTGATTTTTTTGCATGATTCGACAGATTTTTTTATTTGGCAGGCACTCTGTTCCGTGCTACAATCTTAGTTATAAATTGGGATTTGGAGGAAATGCTTATGGCTCGTGATATGACAAAAGGGAATATAACCGGACACCTGATCGCCTACGCGGTTCCGCTGGTGTTCGGCAACCTCTTCCAGCAGCTCTACCACACGGTCGATTCGGTAGTCGTCGGACAGTTTTACGGAAAAGAGGCGCTGGCGGCAGTCGGTGCGGCGGGTCCGATCATGAATATTCTGACCTTTCTGATTGTCGGGCTGTCGCTCGGCGCATCAATTCTGATGGCAAGCTATTTTGGTGCGAAAGACTATCAGGATTTAAAGGATGAATTTGCGACCTCGGTGCTCTCCGGGCTGCTTTTAACCATTGTCCTCTCCGGTATTTCACTGGCAGGAAGCCGCCTGTTTATCCGCCTTACCCAGACACCGGAAGAGATATCGGCACCGGCGTCCTTGTATTTGCAGATTATCTCACTGGGTCTTATTTTTACCTTTTTTTACAATATTTTCTCCGCCGCCCTGCGCGCAATCGGAGATTCCAGAGCGCCGCTCTATGTCCTGATCCTGACGACCGTTGTCAATGTATTCCTGGATGTATTCCTGGTTGGCATCTGCCGCCTCGGTGTTTCCGGTGCGGCAATCGCTACGATCATCTCGCAAGCGGTCTCTGCGCTCGCCCTCTTCGTCTATATCTGGGCGAAAGTGCCCCTCTTACGCCTCGGCATCCGGGATCTGAAACTGAAAACCTCGATGCTCAAAAAAACGATCGATTTCAGCTCCATTTCCGCCGTCCAGCAGACGATTCTCTACGTCGGCCGCCTGCTCGTCCAGTCCGGCGTCAATGCACTCGGCGTCGATGCTGTTGCCGCTTTTAATGCCGTCTCCATCATCGACAGCTATGTGCTCGCCCCGGGCGACAGCCTTGCAGCATCTATCACGACGTTCTCCGCACAGAACCTCGGCGCGAAAGAGTATGACCGGATTCCGAAAGGGCTTCGGAAAATGCTGGTGATTGCAGAAATTTATATTATTTTGACAGCGGTGGTCGTGCTGTTCTGCCGTCACCCGCTGCTCGGTATTTTCTTAAAACCAAACGAAACGGAAGCGCTGCGTCAGGGCATGTCCTATCTGGCGCCGATGGCTGGTTTTTACTTCATCAGTGGTATCACCAATACCTTTCAGGGATATTACCGTGGAATCGGGCACCTGATGATCACCCTGTTCGCGACTCTGGTGCAGATTCCAATCCGCGTTGTGATCAGTTATGCGCTGTTTGGACGGCTGGGGATTCAGGCTGTGGCGATTGGTACGACGATTGGATGGGCTTGTATGGTAATATTTGAGCTTTTAATGTATCGGAGATATGGACGGGTGGAGGCGCTGCGGAAGAACGATCGGTAATATAGAGTGCTCTATCCGGTAGTACAAGGAAAGAGCCTGCAGCATACCGGCGTAGCTGACTCTTTCCTTCCTTAGATAACTTTAAATTATCCTTACGCAAGAAAACGATCAGAAGCACATTCCCCTGATCGTTTTCTTTATTATATATAATTTTCTATCTTTTACT